>NZ_NEJN01000027.1:0-3287 GCF_002113105.1 Pseudomonas sp. B22(2017) | reverse complement strand
TGACCAGTTTCACTGCTGGTTAATCAGGCTAAGGTAAAATTTGTGAGTTCTGCTCGAAAGAGCAACATGCGAATTTTCGGCGAATGTCGTCTTCACAGTATAACCAGATTGCTTGGGGTTATATGGTCAAGTGAAGAAGCGCATACGGTGGATGCCTTGGCAGTCAGAGGCGATGAAAGACGTGGTAGCCTGCGATAAGCTTTGGGGAGTCGGCAAACAGACTGTGATCCAGAGATCTCTGAATGGGGGAACCCACTCAGCATAAGCTGAGTATCTTGTACTGAATACATAGGTGCAAGAGGCGAACCAGGGGAACTGAAACATCTAAGTACCCTGAGGAAAAGAAATCAACCGAGATTCCCTTAGTAGTGGCGAGCGAACGGGGACCAGCCCTTAAGTTGATTTGAGATTAGTGGAACGCTCTGGAAAGTGCGGCCATAGTGGGTGATAGCCCCGTACACGAAAATCTCTTGTCAATGAAATCGAGTAGGACGGAGCACGAGAAACTTTGTCTGAATATGGGGGGACCATCCTCCAAGGCTAAATACTACTGACTGACCGATAGTGAACCAGTACCGTGAGGGAAAGGCGAAAAGAACCCCGGAGAGGGGAGTGAAATAGAACCTGAAACCGTATGCGTACAAGCAGTGGGAGCCTACTTGTTAGGTGACTGCGTACCTTTTGTATAATGGGTCAGCGACTTATATTCAGTGGCGAGCTTAACCGAATAGGGGAGGCGTAGCGAAAGCGAGTCTTAATAGGGCGTTTAGTCGCTGGGTATAGACCCGAAACCGGGCGATCTATCCATGGGCAGGTTGAAGGTTAGGTAACACTGACTGGAGGACCGAACCGACTACCGTTGAAAAGTTAGCGGATGACCTGTGGATCGGAGTGAAAGGCTAATCAAGCTCGGAGATAGCTGGTTCTCCTCGAAAGCTATTTAGGTAGCGCCTCATGTATCACTCCAGGGGGTAGAGCACTGTTTCGGCTAGGGGGTCATCCCGACTTACCAAACCGATGCAAACTCCGAATACCTGGAAGTGCCGAGCATGGGAGACACACGGCGGGTGCTAACGTCCGTCGTGAAAAGGGAAACAACCCAGACCGTCAGCTAAGGTCCCAAAGTCATGGTTAAGTGGGAAACGATGTGGGAAGGCTTAGACAGCTAGGAGGTTGGCTTAGAAGCAGCCACCCTTTAAAGAAAGCGTAATAGCTCACTAGTCGAGTCGGCCTGCGCGGAAGATGTAACGGGGCTCAAACCATGCACCGAAGCTACGGGTGTCATCTTTGATGACGCGGTAGAGGAGCGTTCTGTAAGCCTGTGAAGGTGAGTTGAGAAGCTTGCTGGAGGTATCAGAAGTGCGAATGCTGACATGAGTAACGACAATGCGAGTGAAAAACTCGCACGCCGAAAGACCAAGGTTTCCTGCGCAACGTTAATCGACGCAGGGTTAGTCGGTCCCTAAGGCGAGGCTGAAAAGCGTAGTCGATGGAAAACAGGTTAATATTCCTGTACTTCCAGTTATTGCGATGGAGGGACGGAGAAGGTTAGGCCAGCCTGGCGTTGGTTGTCCAGGTTTAAGGTGGTAGGCTGAAATCTTAGGCAAATCCGGGATTTCAAGGCCGAGAGCTGATGACGAGTTGCCTTTAGGCGACGAAGTGGTTGATACCATGCTTCCAAGAAAAGCTCCTAAGCTTCAGATAACTGGGAACCGTACCCCAAACCGACACAGGTGGTTAGGTAGAGAATACCAAGGCGCTTGAGAGAACTCGGGTGAAGGAACTAGGCAAAATGGCACCGTAACTTCGGGAGAAGGTGCGCCGGCGAGGGTGAAGGACTTGCTCCGTAAGCCCATGCCGGTCGAAGATACCAGGCCGCTGCGACTGTTTATTAAAAACACAGCACTCTGCAAACACGAAAGTGGACGTATAGGGTGTGACGCCTGCCCGGTGCCGGAAGGTTAATTGATGGGGTTAGCGCAAGCGAAGCTCTTGATCGAAGCCCCGGTAAACGGCGGCCGTAACTATAACGGTCCTAAGGTAGCGAAATTCCTTGTCGGGTAAGTTCCGACCTGCACGAATGGCGTAACGATGGCGGCGCTGTCTCCACCCGAGACTCAGTGAAATTGAAATCGCTGTGAAGATGCAGTGTATCCGCGGCTAGACGGAAAGACCCCGTGAACCTTTACTATAGCTTTGCACTGGACTTTGAATTTGCTTGTGTAGGATAGGTGGGAGGCTTTGAAGTGGGGACGCCAGTTCTCATGGAGCCATCCTTGAAATACCACCCTGGCAACTTTGAGGTTCTAACTCAGGTCCGTTATCCGGATCGAGGACAGTGTATGGTGGGTAGTTTGACTGGGGCGGTCTCCTCCCAAAGAGTAACGGAGGAGTACGAAGGTGCGCTCAGACCGGTCGGAAATCGGTCGTAGAGTATAAAGGCAAAAGCGCGCTTGACTGCGAGACAAACACGTCGAGCAGGTACGAAAGTAGGTCTTAGTGATCCGGTGGTTCTGTATGGAAGGGCCATCGCTCAACGGATAAAAGGTACTCCGGGGATAACAGGCTGATACCGCCCAAGAGTTCATATCGACGGCGGTGTTTGGCACCTCGATGTCGGCTCATCACATCCTGGGGCTGAAGCCGGTCCCAAGGGTATGGCTGTTCGCCATTTAAAGTGGTACGCGAGCTGGGTTTAGAACGTCGTGAGACAGTTCGGTCCCTATCTGCCGTGGACGTTTGAGATTTGAGAGGGGCTGCTCCTAGTACGAGAGGACCGGAGTGGACGAACCTCTGGTGTTCCGGTTGTCACGCCAGTGGCATTGCCGGGTAGCTATGTTCGGAAGAGATAACCGCTGAAAGCATCTAAGCGGGAAACTTGCCTCAAGATGAGATCTCACTGGGATCTTGAATCCCCTGAAGGGCCGTCGAAGACTACGACGTTGATAGGTTGGGTGTGTAAGCGCTGTGAGGCGTTGAGCTAACCAATACTAATTGCCCGTGAGGCTTGACCATATAACACCCAAGCAATTTGCTAACGCAGATTGCGGTGGTGAAGACGAAGCAACCGAAAGTTCGCAACATCACAAATATCGCATATCCGAATTCGCTGGGCTGTCCATCTGGACATTCTGGCAACAGAATTTCTTGACGACCATAGAGCATTGGAACCACCTGATCCCATCCCGAACTCAGCAGTGAAACGATGCATCGCCGATGGTAGTGTGGGGTTTCCCCATGTGAGAGTAGGTCATCGTCAAGATTCATTTCGCAAAACCCCTATCTGC
>NZ_NEJN01000026.1:0-14500 GCF_002113105.1 Pseudomonas sp. B22(2017) | reverse complement strand
AACTCAGCAGTGAAACGATGCATCGCCGATGGTAGTGTGGGGTTTCCCCATGTGAGAGTAGGTCATCGTCAAGATTCATTTCGCAAAACCCCTATCTGCACATGCAGGTAGGGGTTTTGTCTTTAAGTAGGAACTACAGAGATTCGCAGGTACGTCCGAGGGACGGGCCAGCACACAGAATTTCTTGACGACCATAGAGCATTGGAACCACCTGATCCCATCCCGAACTCAGCAGTGAAACGATGCATCGCCGATGGTAGTGTGGGGCTTCCCCATGTGAGAGTAGGTCATCGTCAAGATTCAAATCCAAAGCCCCTGTCTGCGATGCAGACAGGGGCTTTGTCTTTCAGGGCCCAAAGACCCCAGGGCTTGTGTGCGTCGCAATCAGCTCAGAACTGATAGCTGACCGTGGCACTGACATTGCGCTCTTCACCCATGTAGCAGTAGTTCAAGCTGGCACACGAAGTGATGTAGCTTTCATTGGTAAGGTTGTTGGCGTTCAAGCGCACATCCATCCCCCGCAGCCCGACCTTGCCCAGGTCATAGCCGATCGAGGCGTCGAACAGGGTATAGGAGGGCACCTTCATGCTGTTTTCCGCATCCACCCAGCTGTACCCCACATACCGCACCCCACCGCCCAAGCGCAGGCCATCCAGGGCCCCCTGGTGGAAGTTGTAATCAGCCCAAAGCGAGAACATCTGTTTCGGTGCCTGGGTTGGCGAATTGCCCTTGTTATCCAGGTTGCCAGACACCAGGCTGGGCATCGACTTAGCGTACTCGATATCGGTAAAGGTATAGCCGCCCAGCAGCTTCAAGCTTTCGGTCAGTTGCACATGGGCCTCCAGTTCCAGCCCTTGTGAGCGCACTTGCCCTACAGGGCGATAGAAATCCTCGTCAGGCTGCTTCGAGGCCAGGTTCTCCTGCTCGATGCGGAACACCGATGCGGTGAACAGGTTGTCGCTACCCGGCGGCTGATACTTGATACCAGCCTCCCATTGAGTGCCCTCGGTCGGTGCCAGAGGGCGGCCTTGCTGGTCGGATACGGTATTGGGGTTGAACGACTCCGAGTAGCTGACATAGGGCGCAATACCGTTCTCGAACAGGTAGAGCACACCTGCGCGGGTAGTGAACCTGGAGCGCTGGTCACTGACCTTGGTGTTGCTGTCGCGATTCTCCTCGGACACCTTCACCCAGTCCTGGCGCAGCCCCAACGAGAAGCGCCATTGGTCCAGCTCCACCAGGTCCTGCAGGTAAACGCCCGTTTGCTGCAAGCGCCGCTGGTAGCGGTTCTCGCCCAGCACCTGAAGGTTGCCGTTGCCGTACTGCGGGTTGCCTGCATCCAACGGATCGACTGTGCCATAACGCCAGGCCACGTCAGCCTTGCGTCGCTGGTAGTCGGCGCCCAGCAGCAAGGTGTGTTTGGCGGCCCCGGTGAAGAATTCCGCCTGCAGCATGTTGTCGATGATGTACGAATGCAGGCGTTCGTCGCCGCCGGTATAGGCGCGGTTGAGGATATTGCTGTCGGCATCCGCCCAACCGGCGGAATACACCTGGTCCATCGACACGTCGGAATCCTGATAGCGGAAGTTCTGGCGTGCCGTGAACACATCGTTGAAGCGATGCTCGAACTGGTAGCTGAAGGACTGTTGGGTACGCTCGTAGTTGTCGATACCCGGCTCGCCCTCGAAGAAGTGGTCCGACAGGCGCAAGCCGTTGCGTTTGTGCAGCATGCCATCTGCGGGGTTACCGCCGTGATAGCCGCCGTTGGGGTCGTGTTGCAGGTAGGCCTGCAGGGTCAGCGAAGTGTCTTCGCTGAAGTCGATGCTGACGGCCGGCGCGATGGCGTAGCGTTCTTCCTTGTTGTGGTCGAACTGCGTATCGGAAGCATCCGCCAGGCCTGTCAGGCGATAAGCGATACGCTTGTGGTCATCCACGGGGCCGCTGAAATCGAAACCCATGCCACGCTGGCCTTGGGTACCGAGGGTGGCCTGGACTTGATGGTAGGGGGTGAACAGCGGCTTCTTGGTGGTCAGTGCCACCAGGCCTCCTGGCGAGCTACGGCCATACAGTACTGAAGACGGTCCCTTGAGAATATCGATGCGCTCAAGGAAGTATGGGTCCACCTGCATGGTGCTGTAGGTCCCGTTGTCTCCCATCGACTTGAGCCCGTCCACGTAAATGTTGTCTACCGAGCCGTCGTTGAAGCCTCGCATGGCTACATAATCATAACGGTGGGTCGCCCCATAGGGGTTGGTCAGTACCCCAGGTGTGTAGCGCATGGCTTGGGCAACGGTTTGTGAGCCTTGGTCGTCCATCTGCTGACGGGTAACCACCGAGACCGATTGTGATGTCTCTACCAGCGGCATGCTGGTCTTGGTCGCCACCTGGCTGTGGGTAGCGTTGTAACCCTCCATGCTGCCCAATGCATTGCCAAGGGTGAAGCTACGGACATCGGTGTCTGGCAATGACAATGCAGCGCCTTGGGGTTGTACCTGCAGCACGTAGCTGTGGCCGTTCTGGTTGACGGCTTCCAGGCCGCTGCCATTTAGCAACTGGCGCAGTGCCTGATCGGTAGAGTACTGCCCCTGCAGGCCGTTCGACTGCAAGCCTTGGGTGAGCTGGGGTGTGCTCGACAGGGTGATGCCAGCCTGGCGGGCGAACTCGTTGAGCACATCATCCAACTGACCTGCCGGGATCGCATAGCGGTGGCTCACCTGGGCCGTTTCAGCTGCTATGGAAAGTTGTGTTACGGCTGTCAGGCCCAAGACGGTGCCAAACAGGGCAGCCCGGACTGCTTTGCGTAAAAGCACTGAGTGCAAGACAGGTCGAAAATCATTCGCATTGAATGTGCGCATATGCACGGGAGCGGTAGGCATGTGGGGTCCGTTGAAGTGAGAGAGCAGGAGGTGTCGCTTACTGTCCTAGCCGGACCGACATTCAAAACCCGTCAAAAAAGTTATTGGGGCCGCTACGCGCCCCATCGCCGGCAAGCCAGCTCCCACAGGTATTGCATAGCCCTCAGGCCTTGTGCGATCTCTGTTGGAGCTGGCTTGCCGGCGATGGGCTGCATAGCAGCCCTGAACGCAAAAGCCGCCGTCAGCTCAGGCCAGCCCCTCCACGCGCACCCACCAGCGTGTACGTTGGCGAAGCCGTACGGGTAGCGTCCGTGGTAGCAGCTGTAGCAGTTGCTCCGGGTCTTCGAGGCGGAATACACCCGACAGGCGCAAATCGGCAATGTCGTCGCTGCAGCCCAGATAACCATGGCGATAACGGCTGACCTGCGCAAGGAAGTCGAAAAGGCGCATGTTCCGGGTGACGATCAGGCCTTCTGTCCAGGCCATCGCATCCATGTCCACCTGCTCGAGCCGGTGTGTGCCTAACGCATCCAGACGCCAGTTCTGGCCGCTTTCGATCCATTGCAGCTGGCCATTGTCAGGCCGGTGTATCGCCACCCTGCCATGGCTGACACTGACCTGCGTGCAGTCGCTGTCCTGACGCGCCACAAAGCGTCCTTCGAACCCTTCCAGTAACGCGTCACGAGTTTCTACAAGCAAGGAACGCTGCGGGTTGCAGGCAATCATCACTTCCCCCTGCTTCAGGCGGACCAGGCGCTGCTGGTCATTGAAGGCCAGGTCGACGGTACTGCGGGTGTTGAGTTGCATCTGCGAGCCATCGGGAAGCGCAAAGCTGCGTCGTTCGCCCGTGCCGGTGGTGTAGTCTGATGTCCAGTCGTTGACCGTATCGAGGTCTTTTCCCAGCCATGCCGCCGTCCCTACCATGGCAACGCCGCCAAGCAGTTTCAGCGCCTGCCGACGATGCAGGCGGCGCTGGCTGGTCTCCAGGGTTTGCAAAGCCAGCCCGGCACCGGGTATGGCACGCAGGTCGAGGTCCTGATGCAGGTGAATTACTCGTTGCCAAGCCTGCTCGTGTTCGTGGTGGGCAGTGCGCCATTGCCTGCACTCTTGTTGCAGGGCAGGGGCATGCCCGCTCTCGCGCAGCCTCAGCATCAACTGGATGGCCTGCTTGACTGCTGTTGCGCCGGGCTGTGAAGCGGTCATTGCGTCAACACTCGTCGGCGTAGCGCAGCAAGTAGCAATGGTAGAGCGCGTCGGCGATATAGCGCTCCACGGTACGCACCGAGATCCCCATCTGGTCGGCGATCGCCTGGTGCTTCAGCCCCTCGCATTGGGCAAGCAGGAATGCACGACGTACTTTGGGCTTGAGGCCTTCGAGCATGCGCGCGATGCGCTCCAGCAATTCCAGCAGCAGCTCACGGGTTTCGGCCGAAGGGGCCTGCGCTTCCGGCAACTGTGCCAGCGCCTCGAGATAGGCCCTGTGCAGTTCCTCGCGCCGCCAGTGGTCGATCACGAGCCCACGCGCAACCGTTCTCAGGAAAGCCCGGGGTGTGTTCAGTTGCAGATGTTCGCGACGTTGCAACAGGCGTACGAAGGTGTCCTGGGCCAGGTCTGCGGCATCGGCGGCGTTGCCCAGCTTGCTGCGTAGCCAGGCATGCAACCAGCCGTGGTGGTCACTGTAGAGCGTTTGCACGGAATCGTTGCTGGGCATGGGTGAGGGCGCTGCTATCAATGGACATGAATGATAATTAGTCTCATTGTTGGCGGTAGCCGATCAATTTGCAACCCAGCCGACTGCACCATGCGTGCAGTCACTACTCGCTAGCGCCCCAGTTGCGTATCCAGATACTTGCGGATTACCCGCGATGCGTTATTCAGGTGCCGTTCCAGCACCGCTACCGCTTCGTCCACCAGCTTGTCGCCAGCCGCATCCGCCAGTGCGTTGTGATCGTCCTGGGTGAGCTTGCCCAGGCCCATGGACGAAAGATGAAACCGCAGGAAGCGTTCTTCCTCGTTCAGTTCGTCCTCGATCAGGCGCAGCAGTTTCTTGTTCGGCGCCTTGTTGTACAACGACATGTGGAACAGGCGATTGAGGCGGCCGATTTCAGCGTGACGGGTTTCGTTTTCCAGTTGCTGGATATACCCGCGGGCGCTGGCGATGTCGCTGGCATCGAGCAGCGGAATGGACTGGCGCAGCGCCTCGGTCTCGAGCAGCACGCGCAGGGCATAGGTGTCCACCGCGTCCTCGCCGATCAACGGCGCAACCACCGCACCCTTGTGCATTTCCACTTTCAGCAGCGATTGCGCCTCGAGCTGGCGCAGGGCCTCGCGCACGGGCATGCGGCTGACACCGAACAAGGTGGCGAGCTCTTGTTGTCTTACGGCAGTACCTGGAGGCAAGCGGCCATCAAGAATGGCACTGCGCAGGCGTTCTTCGATTACGCCACGGGCCTGGTGCGGCAACAGTTGCTCGCTGGCCAGCACATTGCTCAATTTGATTTTCTCGGCCACGCGACGTCTGCCTCAACGATGACTAAAGTTGGATCCAATGACACTAGTAACAGCTCTTGGGGGTGTCAAACCTTTACCGGTAATGGAACCGGCGCCCCAAAAGCGCGGCTATGGTGGATGAAGTCGCCTGTCAAAGGAAGCGGCCTATAAAAGGTTATAACCAGAAAGTGTAGGTCGAGTGACCGGCGGGTGCATGATTGCAGGGTGCCATTGTCTTTTGCCGTGGCAAGCCGCACCATCGCTGCTTTCGACTGGCCTGAACAGGGCTTCGCAGTGGCGATATCCTGGATGCTCAAAACCGTTGTGCAACGTGTCGGCCTTGCTGCGCTGCTGGGCAGCCTGCTGCTGGGCGGGCTGTACGCGGATTGGGACTTTTCCCAGATCAGCCGCAAGTCGCAGGCCCTGTATGGCCCCTTGGGCGCCGGGCAGGGCCGTATCGATGCCTGGCAGAGCCTGATGGCTACGCAGAAGCAGGGTACGGAGCTTGAGCGATTGCAGGTGGTCAACCGCTTCTTCAACCAGCAATTGCGCTATGTAGAGGACATCGACCTGTGGCACGAGGTCGACTATTGGGCCACGCCGGTGCAGGCGCTGATCAAGGGTGCAGGGGACTGCGAGGACTACGCCATCGCCAAGTATTTCAGCCTGCGGCGCATGGGTATTCCCAGTGAAAAGCTGCGCATTACCTACGTAAAGGCGCTGCGGCAGAACCGGGCGCACATGGTCCTGACCTATTATTCAAGCCCACAGGCTCAACCATTGGTACTCGACAGCCTAATGGATGCCATCAAGCCGGCCAGCCAGCGTACCGACCTGCTGCCGGTGTACGCCTTCAATGGTGAGGGATTGTGGCTGACGGGCGCCGCAGGCAACAAGAAGGTCGGCGATACCAAGCGGCTATCACGCTGGCAGGATTTGCTGAAGAAAATGCAGGCCGAAGGGTTCCCGGCCGAGCCGGTTTACTGAAGGAGCACAGATGTCACTGTTCAAACAATTGCTGTTGGCCATTTGCCTGTTCCTGGTGGTCGCCTTCAGTGGCAGTTTCATGGTCAGCCTGGAAAGCTCGCGCAGCCAGTACGTCAACCAGTTGCGCTCGCACGCCCAGGATGCGGCGACAGCGCTGGCGCTGTCGCTGACGCCGAATATCGATGACCCGGCGATGGTCGAGCTGATGGTCAGTTCGATCTTTGACAGTGGTTATTACTCAAGTATCAAGGTTGTCGACCTAGGTTCCAATGCTGTGCTGGTAGAGCGCCACGCCGAGCCGGACCCCGGCGGTGTACCGCGCTGGTTCGTGGGCCTGATCGGCCTGGAAGCTGCCGGCGGCGACGCCATCGTCAGCCGTGGCTGGCAGCAGGCTGCGCGTGTTGAGGTGATCAGCCACCCGATGTTCGCCATTGCCAAGCTCTGGCAAAGCGCCCTGGGCAGCCTGGGTTGGCTGCTGCTGTGTGGCGCGGCCAGCGCCGTACTCGGCGCCTTGCTCCTGCGTCGCCAGTTGCGGCCGCTGGACTACATGGTCGAGCAGTCCCACGCCATTGCCCGCCGCGAATTCCTCAGCCTGCCTGAGTTGCCGCGCACACCGGAGCTGCGCCGGGTAGTGCAGGCGATGAACCAGATGGTCGAGAAGCTCAAGGCACTGTTCACCGAGCAGGCCGAGCGCAGCGAGCGGCTGCGTGCCGAGTCCTATCAGGACAGCCTGACCGGGCTCTCCAACCGCCGTTATTTCGAGATGCAGTTGAACACCCGGGTGAGCAACCTGGAAGAAGCGCGCGCCGGCTACCTGCTGTTGCTGCGGGTCCAGGGGCTGGCGGGGTTGAACGCCCGTCTTGGCGGCCAGCGTACCGACCAGTTGCTACAGGCTGTGGGTGAGCAGTTGCGTCGCACCTGTGCCAGCTACCCGGAAACCAACGACCTGATTTCCCGCAGCCGCGGGGGCGAGTTCGCCGTGTTGGCCCCGGGCATGGTGCATGAAGAGGCGGTACAGCTTGCCCAGGCCTTGGAAGCAACGCTGCACAGCCTGCACGAAACAGGCGCTAGTGATATAGACCCGGTGGCTTGTATCGGCCTGGCGCCGTTCAACCCCGGTGATTCACCACAGGCATTGCTGAAGCTTGCCGACGAGGCGCTGGCACGCGCCGAGAACCAGCCAACACCGGGTTGGGTATGCCTTGAACAAGGTGTGGCCGCAGTTGCTGCGGATAGTCAGCATGTCTGGCATGAGCGGCTGGACCAGGCATTCAATAATGGGCAATTTGAACTGTTCTTCCAGCCAGTCGTAGATTGCGCTTCTGTACAACGGGTACTGCACCACAAGGTGATTTCGCGTTTGCAGGATGGCCAGGGCGAGGCGCTGCCGGCAGGCCGCTTCCTGCCCTGGCTGGAGCGCTTCGGCTGGATGCCGCGGCTTGATGTGCTGGTGTTGGAGAAGGTGCTGGCGCACCTTCGAGGGCATGAACAGGTGTTGGCGCTGAACCTGTCCGCCACCACCCTGGCCGACCCCAAGGCCCTGCAGCGTGTCTTCGAGCTTCTGGGCCAGAACACGGCGCTTGGTCCGCGGCTGGTTTTCGAAATTGGCGAGGAACAGTTGCCTGAGCAGGCGGTTCTGGAACAACTCACCCGGCGCCTGCACGCGCTTGGCTTCGGCTTGGCGCTGCAACGCTTTGGTGGGCGTTTCAGCATGATCGGCAACCTGGCGCACCTGGGCCTGGCATACCTGAAGATCGATGGCAGCTACATCCGCAACATTGACCAAGAGCAGCACAAGCGGCTGTTCATCGAAGCGGTCCAGCGTGCCGCACACAGTATCGACCTGCCGCTGATTGCCGAGCGGGTCGAGACGGAAGGTGAGCGGTTGGTGTTGCGGGAGATGGGTGTAGGCGGGATTCAGGGGCAGTTGGTTGGTGAGCCTGCCCCCTGGCGCTGACGGTACGCGGTCCCTTGTAGGAGCGGCCTTGTGTCGCGAAAGGGCTGCACAGCGGCCCCAGGATTTCAGCAAAGACGCAAAAATCGCTGGGGCTGCTGTGCAGCCCTTTCACGACACAAGGCCGCTCCTATAGCGAACACGGTAGGAATGGCGGTCAACGCTCGCGCAACGCCTCCGAACGCGCCTTCATGATCGGCTTGAGCAGGTAGCTCATGATGGTCTTCTTGCCGGTCATGATATCGACCGTCGCCACCATCCCCGGAATAATCAGCAGCGGCTTCTCGTCAGTGCCCAGGTGGCTGCGGTCGGTGCGCAGCTTGATCAGGTAATAGGTGGTCTTCTTGTCTTCATCGGTGATGGTGTCGGCACCGATCTGCTCCAGCTTGGCCTTCAGCCCACCGTAGATGGTGTAGTCATAGGCCGTGAACTTGACCGTCGCTTCCTGACCAGGGTGCAGGAAGGCGATGTCCTTGGGCAGGATCTTCGCCTCGACGACCAGTGAGTCGTCCAGCGGCACGATTTCTATGATATCGCTGCCCGGCTGGATCACCCCGCCAATGGTATTCACCAGCAGTTGCTTGACGATACCGCGTACCGGCGAAGTAACCATGGTGCGGTGCACGCGATCATCCAGCGCCTTGCTGGTTGCCGTGGCTTTGTTCAGCTCTGTGCGCGCTTCGTTCAGCTGGGTCAGCGCTTCGCTGCGGAATTTGCCACGGGTCTCTTCGATCTTGCTTTGCACCTCGCGAATGGCCGCCTCGGCACGCGGGATAGCCAGCGCTGTGGAGTCCAGCTGACCGCGGTTCTCCACCTCGGCACGACGCAGGCGCAGCACTTCAACCTGCGAGATTGCGCCGGTTGCCACCAGTGGCTCGGACATGCTGATCTCTTTACGCAACAGTTCCAGGCTGTTGGCGTACTGGGCGCGCTTTGAACTGAACTCGCGCAGCTCCTGCTGGCGCTGGACCAGTTGTTGCTGCAAGCCACCAATCTCGTCCTGCAGTTGCTGGCGCCGGCTCTGGTACAGCGACTCTTCGCTTGCTGCCTGGCTTGGCGCGGCCTTGCGCAGTTCCTCATCGATCTTCAACGGGGTGTCGCCCACTTCGGCACTCAGGCGCTCGACGCGCAAAGCCATGGCCAGGCGGTCGGCCTCGGTTTCACCCACATTGGAGGCGAATCGGGTTTCATCCAGGCGCAGCAATGGCTGGCCCACTTCGACGATCTGCCCTTCCTTGGCGAAGATCTCGGCGACTATACCCCCCTCCAGGTTCTGAATCTTCTGCACCTTGGACGACGGAATGGCCTTGCCTTCACCCCGCGTAACTTCGTCGATGGGCGCGACGCTGGCCCACACGATCAGGAACACGAAGAACAGGATCACGCCCCAGATGGTCAGCCGCACGACTCGCGGCGCATCCTCGATCAGGGCCTTGTTGACCTCTGGCAGCGGCTGCCCGCCCAGTGAATCGGACCCTTTGAAATAGCGCCGCAGGCCTTCCTTGAACTGCCCTACATCCAGCTTATGCAACACTGATCTGCCCCTTCTTCAGCGCATCCATGACCGCGGCTTTCGGGCCGTCGGCGACAATCTGCCCGCGATCGATCACGATCAGTCGGTCCACCAGTGACAGCAGCGAGGCACGGTGAGTGACCAGCAGCATCGTCTTGCCTTCCACTACCGCCTGCAGCCGCTGCTTGAGGCGTTCTTCGCCGGTGTTGTCCATGGCGCTGGTCGGTTCGTCCAGCAGCAGGATCTGCGGGTTGAGCAACAGCGCGCGGCCCAGGGCGACGTTCTGTCGCTGGCCGCCGGACAGGTTCTGCCCGCGCTCACCCACCTGCAGCTCGTAGCCGTCCGGGTGCAACCGGGCGAATTCATGTACGCCTGCCAGTTCAGCAGCCTGCAGGATCAACTCATCCTCGATGTAGCGGGCCCCGCTGACCAGGTTATCGCGCAGGGTACCGGCCAGCAGCTGAATGTCCTGCGGCACGTAGCCGATGTTGTGGCGCAGTTCGCTGACGTCGATCTGGCGAATGTCCACGCCGTCGACCAGCAGCGAGCCGCCGTCGGCCTCGTACAGGCCGACGATGAGCTTGGCCAACGAGCTCTTGCCCGAGCCACTGCGGCCGATAATGCCCACCTTCTCGCCGGGGCGGATGGTGAGGTTGATGTTCTTCAGGGCCTGGTTCTGTTGGTTCGGATAGGTGAAATCGACCCCGCGGAACTCGACGCTGCCCTGCAGCACCTTGCGGCTCAGCGGGCGTTCTTCGAAGTTGCGCTCTTGCGGTAGTTCCATCATGTGGTCGGTGGAGACCATGGTCACCTTGGCTTGCTGATAGCGGGCGAGCAGGCCGTTGAGCTGGCCCAGCGGCCCGAGGGCGCGGCCGCTGAGCATGTAGCAGGCTACCAGGCCGCCCATGCTCAGGTTGCCGTCGATGATCAGGTATACGCCGACGCAGATCATTGCCACGCCTGCCAGTTGCTGGATCAGCAGGGTGATGTTCATCGCCAGGCTCGACAGCACTTTCACCCGCAGTTCGAGGCGGCTGAGGGTACCGAGGGTCTGCTCCCACATGTACTGGCGTTCGCTTTCGGCGTTGTTGACCTTTACCGCATCCAGGCCGGCAAGGGTCTCGATCAGGCTGGACTGGCGCTCCGAAGCCAGAGCCATGGTCCGTTCCATGGTCGCCATCAGTGGCCGTTGCAGTGCGTAGCCGATGCCCAGGGCCAGTGGGAAGGCGATGATCGGGATCCACACCAGGTGCCCGCCAATGATGGCGATGACAATCAGAATAAGGACGGTGAACGGCAGGTCGATCAGGCTGGTCAGGGTCAGCGAAGCGAGGAAGTCACGCAGGCCTTGGAACTCATGAATGTTCTGAGCAAAGCTGCCGACCCTCGCAGGGCGGTACTTCATCGACATGCCGACGATACGTTCGAACAGCGTTGCCGAAATGATCAGGTCGGTCTTCTTGCCAGCCAGGTCCAGGCACAAGCCGCGCAGGCCCTTGAGGATCAGGTCGAAAATGTAGGCGCCGGCGATGCCGACGGCCAGTACCCAGAGGGTCGAGGTGGCTTGGTTGGGTACCACCCGGTCATATACGTTCATCACGAACAGTGGCGCGGCCAGGGCGATCAGGTTGATCACCAGGCTGGCGGCGATGGCGTCGATATACAGCCATTTGCTGCGCAGCAAGGTATCGCGGAACCACGACTTCGCCCGCGGGATGAGGTTGCCGTGGTTGACGTCGAACTTGTGCTGCGGCTGGGCAAAGAATACCCGGCCACTGTAATCGCTCTGCAGGGCTTCGCGGCTGACATGCACCTCGCCGCCATCGCTCTCGCTAAGCAACAGGCGTGCGGTGTCTTCGTTCTCCCAGCCCAGCAGGACGGCGCTGCGGCCTTCCTTGAGCAGCAACATGGCTGGCATGGCGATGCTCGGGATCTGCTCCAGCTTACGCTGCAGCAGGCGCCCCTGCAGCCCGGCCCTGGCGGCAGCGCGGGGCAGCAACTCGGGGCTCAGGCGCTGGGCCGGCAACGGCAGACCGGTGGTCAGCATGACCCGGCTTGCAGGTTTCTGGTGCAGGACACACAGGCTCAACAGACTATCCAGCAGGGGATCGTCATGCTGACTGCGTGGATCGTGGCTGAGTTGGACTCGACTGACTTCGGATTCCACGCGGCGCTCTCTTCATCCTTGTGGTGGGTGGGGTGGGTGTGCCGCCGTTCAGGCTGGCTCACCCGTGCTGCCAGGCAGTGGTCATGAGGCTACGGCACCCTGGCGCTTGGGCAACCGGCTAATGGTCGCCTTGAATCGGTATTGAGTAAACAGTTCTGCGGTCTTCATTCCTGGCAGACGGTGCTGGGTGGTGGATGTTTCATTTTTGATCCAGTCAGCATCCAGATCGAATCAGTTTTCAGCATAGCCTGCCATCCAGCTGGCGACAGAGGTATTGCGGTATCGCTCTGCACCATGGTCAAGAAACAGGCGCTGATTTGTTGACGAACTTGCGCGACTAATTAGGCAAAATTCATCTATTAGAAAAGCGTTCTCTGACAAACCTGGTCTATACAAACGGTGACGCTTTCTCGTATTAGGGCTGGCAGTATTTACGCTGTGGTTCGCTATCTCTTTGATCTGCGGCAAATTGGCACCCTTATTGTGCAACTGTACTGGCTACCGAGAGTCGCGAACAGTCACAAGGCCCAGGTTCTGCGCGGCCTTCAGTCACCGTCGGGCCCCCTTTAGGCAAGGTTTGTGCTTGTGACAAAGCTATTATTTGAGCGAGCTGAAGGTGATTTGTAAATTGACGCTCGAATTTTGACAATTGCCGATGAAAGGGTGTCCTGACCCATCCGATACCATCACCTAAGCGCCGAGAAAGATGCTCTGAATGTCGCGTTGCGCGCGCTTTAGGTGATGTATGACACTTGTCCCCAGAAAGCACATGGTTAATATGCGAATATCAATGTGACATTACATTGGCGATTGTTTAGGATGGCAGAATGCAGGTCAATAGTTTGGCATTTGGTAAATTCCAATAAGTTATAGACGGAATATTGACGCCGGTAAGCGTCGAAAGATCATCAACATATTTCCGCCTGAAGTGGTCTGCGAGTGCCGCTCTGGCAGGGAAGTACCTATCGGGTCACACGGAGAGTCCAATGAGCAGCGTTGTAGCCATCGTCAAAAGTCTTGTTGGCCAGGTTATTGCGGTATCCCCAGAGGGCATTCGGCGTGTTCTGATCGAAGGGGACCGCCTGCTGGCTGGTGAAGAAGTGCTCACCGGCCCAGGCGGTGCAGTTACATTGGAGCTGGCCGACGGCCGTTTGCTTGACCTGGGTCGAGACAGCCAGTGGAGCGCTGATGCGCCTGACAGCAGCACCGACCTGAGTCAGGCTACCGCGCAGGCCGCGCCGTCAGTGGAAGAGCTGCAACAGGCGATCGCCGCCGGTGTCGACCCGACTACCGAGCTTGAAGCAACTGCGGCTGGCCCGTCGTCGGCGGGCGGTGGTGGTGCACTTGGCGGTGGCCACAGCTTTGTCATGCTCGAAGAAACCGCAGGCCGGGTCGACCCTACCGTAGGCTTTCCGACTGATGGGCTGGGCTTTGCTGCCGTGCTCGATGGCGAAGAGGTTGGCCAGCTGGATACCACCAGCAACAACCAGGTGACTACTCCGACGACCGATACCAATGTTGCTACCGACCTGGTTCTGGGCGCTACCTCTTCCATCAGTGAAGCGGGTGGCGTAATCGTTTATACCGCTACGGTTGGCCAGGCGCCGACCACAAACCTGGTGGTCACCCTGTCCAACGGTGCCGTGATTGTCATTCCGGCCGGGCAGACCACTGGGAGCGTAAACGTCGTGGTCCCCGCGAACGATACCCCGTATATCGACGGCGGCCAGATTTCGGCGACCGTAACGGGCACCACCGGGGGCGGCGGGCTGATAGTGACTGTGCCGCAAACACCAGCGGTTACTCAGGTTACCGATACCGTCGACACCACCACCGCGACCCTGACGGCCACTCCGTCGGTGACCGAAGGCGGGGTGATCACCTACACCGTAACCCTGAGCAACCCGGCTCAGACCCCGGTGACCGTGACCCTGTCCAACGGCCAGACCATCACCGTTGAAGCCGGCAAGACCCAAGGCAGCGTCGACTTCGAGACCCCGGCCAACGACGTCTATAACAACGGTTCGACTGTCAGCACCACGATTACCGGTGCGACCGGCGGCAACTTCGAACAGCTGACGCCGAACCCGACCCCGGCGCAGACCACGATCAACGACTCGGTCGATAACACCACCGCGACCCTGACGGCGACTCCGTCGGTGACCGAAGGCGGGGTGATCACCTACACCGTGACCCTGAGCAACCCGGCTCAGACCCCGGTGACCGTGACTCTGTCCAATGGCCAGACCATCACCGTTGAAGCCGGCAAGACCCAGGGCAGCGTCGACTTCGAGACCCCGGCCAATGACGTCTACAACAACGGTTCGACTGTCAGCACCACGATTACCGGTGCGACCGGCGGCAACTTCGAACAGCTGACGCCGAACCCGACCCCGGCGCAGACCACGATCAACGATACGGTCGATAACACCACCGCGACCCTGACGGCCACTCCGTCGGTGACCGAAGGCGGGGTGATCACCTACACCGTGACCCTGAGCAACCCGGCTCAGACCCCGGTGACCGTGACTCTG
>NZ_NEJN01000025.1:0-15851 GCF_002113105.1 Pseudomonas sp. B22(2017) | reverse complement strand
CCTGAGCAACCCGGCTCAGACCCCGGTGACCGTGACCCTGTCCAACGGCCAGACCATCACCGTTGAAGCCGGCAAGACCCAGGGCAGCGTCGACTTCGAGACCCCGGCCAATGACGTCTACAACAACGGCTCGACTGTCAGCACCACGATTACCGGTGCCACCGGCGGCAACTTCGAGCAGCTGACGCCAGACCCGACGCCTGCATCGACTGTCATCAATGACAGTATCGATACCGTCACCGTAAGCATCGTCAGTAATGGCAACGTGACAGAGGACCAGCAGCCGTCCTTTACTGTGAAGGTAAGCCAGGCACTGGACCGTCCGTTGACAGTTACTCTGTCGAACGGCGATACCGTGACCATTGAGGCCGGCAAGACCGAAGTGGAATACAAGACCGCAGCCCAAGGCGATGATATCATCCAGGATGCCGGCTCCGTCACGCTCAGCGTGACAGATGCCACCGTCTCGGGTGCCACCTTCGAGAAGCTGGCGTTCGGAGGCCCGGCTACCGTTGAGATCTCGGACACCATCAGTGAAGTCGTCGCCAAACTGACCGCTACTGAGTCCGTAACCGAAGGTGGCGAAATTACCTACACCGTCACGCTGACCAGCAAGGATGGACTGCCGCTCAACATCCAGTCGCCGCTGTATTTCACTCTCAGCGATGGCAAGACCGTTATTGAGGTACCGGCCAACAGTACAACCGGTTCGATAACCGTTGCCGCGCCGGACAACGTCTACATGGGCGCCAATCCACCGGTAGTCAATGCGATCGATTCGGTCAGCGGTGCTGATGTATGGAAGTTCGAGAAACTGACCTTGGACAAAACCGAGGTCACTACCACCGTGACTGATGAATCCGGCACCCCAGGCTCTGGTGGTGACCTTGTGTGGGTTAGCATCGAGGCCGACCAGGTATCGGTCCTCGAGAACCAGAACCCGACCTTTACCGTGAAGGTCAACACC
Source organism: Pseudomonas sp. B22(2017) (assembly GCF_002113105.1). Classification (NCBI taxonomy): domain Bacteria; kingdom Pseudomonadati; phylum Pseudomonadota; class Gammaproteobacteria; order Pseudomonadales; family Pseudomonadaceae; genus Pseudomonas; species Pseudomonas sp. B22(2017). The sequence continues at coordinate 14,884 of NZ_NEJN01000025.1, read as the reverse complement.
GTGCTGGCGCACGATCTTGTCGTGACCTTGAGCAACGATGCGCAGGTCACGATCAAGGCGGGAGAAACCAGTGCGCAGTACACCCATGCCGTACAGGGCGACGACGTTTACCAAGACGCCGGCACTATCAGTGTCGGCCTCAAGTCGGCGACCGATACCGCAGGCAGCACCTTCGAGAATCTGCAATTTGGCGGAGCCGCGTCGGTGGGAGTGACTGACACCATCAACGAAGTAGTGGCCAAGCTGACGGCTACCGATTCCGTCACCGAGGGTGGCGAAATTACCTATACCGTCACGCTGACCAGCCAAGACGGCCTGCCGATCAACAACCACTCGCCGCTGTACTTCACCCTCAGCGACGGCAAGACCGTAGTTGTGGTGCCGGCCAACAGCAACACCGGCTCGATCACCGTTACCGCGCCTAATGATGTCTATGTAGGTGCTCAGCCTGTAGTGAATGCGATCGACTCGGTCAGCGGTGCAGATGCCTGGAAGTTTGAAAAGCTGACCCTGGACAAATCGGAAGTCAGCACAACGGTTACTGATGGCCCAGGCTCAGAGGATATTACCTGCCTGACGCTTTCTGCCACACCGACAGTGGCCGAAGGTGGCACGATCACCTACACCGCCACCTTGACCAACAAGGCCGGCACTGACTTGGTCATCAAACTGAGCAACGGCGAAACCATTACCATCGCGGCAGGCCAGAAGGAAGCTTCGATCATCGTCGACGCCCCAGGGGACGATGTGTACATCGATGCCAAAGACCTCAGCGTGACCATCACCGATGCCACGGGTGGCAATTTCGAGAAGCTGGATGTCAGCAGCAAGGCGGCCGTGACCAAAGTCACCGATACCATCGACACTACCACCGTGACCTTGACGGCCACGCAAAGCGTGGTCGAGGGTGGTGTGGTGACCTACACCGCGTCGGTCAACCACAAGGTCACCGGTTCTGACCTGGTGGTGAAATTGGCCAACGGTCAGACCATTACCATTCCGGTGGGTGAGTCGTCGGCGTCGGTGCCCTTCACCGCGCCAGACAATGCCTACAACACTAATCTGGACCTGACCAACAAGATCACCGACATCTCGGGCGGCAATTACGAGAAGACCGTAGCCGTTGGCGAGCCGGTGACGACCGTGACCGACGGACCAGGCACCAAGGACATTACCCACCTTACCCTGAGCGCGACACCGACGGTTGCCGAGGGTGGCAAGATCACTTATACCGCGACCTTGACCAACAAGGCCGGCACCGATCTGGTGATCAAGCTGAGCAACGGTGAAACCATCACCATTGCCGCCGGCTCGAAGGAGGCTTCGGTCATCGTCGACGCCCCAGGCGATGATGTCTACATTGATGCTGAAGTACTGCAGGTCAAAGTGACCGAAACCACGGGTGGTGACTTCGAGAAGCTGAATGTAAACAGCGGCGCAGCCGTGACCAAGGTCACCGATACCATCGACACCACTACCGTGACCCTGACCGCGAACTCGACCGTCGCTGAAGGTGGTGTGGTGACCTACACCGCATCGGTCAATCACAAAGTTACCGGTTCGGACCTGGTGGTAAAACTGGCCAACGGCCAGACCATCACCATTCCGGTGGGTGAGTCGTCGGCGTCGGTGCCGTTCACCTCGCCGAACAACGTCCATAACACCAACCTGGACCTGACCAACAAGATCACCGACATCTCGGGTGGTAACTACGAGAAGACCGTGGCTGTTGGCGAGCCAGTGACCACTGTCACCGACAACCCGGCGATCCCGGACGTCACCACACTCACGCTGACCGCGACAGATACCGTGGCCGAAGGCGGCAAGATCACCTACACCGCAACGCTGTCCAACCCGGCGGGTACTGCGCTGACCGTCAAGCTGAGCAACGGCGAGACCATCACCATCGCGGCGGGTCAGAAAGAAGGTTCGATCACCATCGACGCGCCGAGCGACGATGTGTACATCGATGCGGGTACCGTTCAGGCCAATATCGATAGCACCAACGGCGGCGACTTCGAGAAGCTGGACGTCAGCAGCACTGCGGCTGTGACCAAGGTCACCGATACCATCGACACCACTACCGTGACCCTGACCGCGACCTCGACCGTCGCTGAAGGTGGTGTGGTGACCTACACCGCATCGGTCAATCACAAAGTTACCGGTTCGGACCTGGTGGTAAAACTGGCCAACGGCCAGACCATCACCATTCCGGTGGGCGAGTCGTCGGCGTCGGTGCCGTTCACCGCGCCGAACAACGTCCATAACACCAACCTGGACCTGACCAACAAGATCACCGACATCTCGGGTGGTAACTACGAGAAGACCGTGGCCGTTGGCGAGCCAGTGACTACTGTCACCGACAACCCGGCGACCCCGGACGTCACCACGCTCACGCTGACTGCGACAGATACCGTGGCCGAAGGCGGCAAGATCACTTACACCGCAACGTTGTCCAACCCGGCGGGTACTGCGCTGACCGTCAAGCTGAGCAACGGCGAAGCCATCACCATCGCCGCCGGTTCGAAGGAAGCCTCGATCACCATCGACGCGCCGAGCGACGATGTGTATGTCGATGCCGAAGACCTGAGCGTGACCGTTACCGGTACCACCGGTGGTGATTTCGAGAAGCTGGACGTCAGCAGCACTGCGGCTGTGACCAAGGTCACCGATACCATCGACACCACTACCGTGACCCTGACCGCGACCTCGACCGTCGCTGAAGGTGGTGTGGTGACCTACACCGCATCGGTCAATCACAAAGTTACCGGTTCGGACCTGGTGGTAAAACTGGCCAACGGCCAGACCATCACCATTCCGGTGGGTGAGTCGTCGGCGTCGGTGCCGTTCACCGCGCCGAACAACGTCCATAACACCAACCTGGACCTGACCAACAAGATCACCGACATCTCGGGTGGTAACTACGAGAAGACCGTGGCCGTTGGCGAGCCAGTGACTACTGTCACCGACAACCCGGCGACCCCGGACGTCACCACGCTCACGCTGACCGCGACAGATACCGTGGCCGAAGGCGGCAAGATTACCTACACCGCTACGCTGTCCAACCCGGCGGGTACTGCGCTGAACGTCAAGCTGAGCAACGGCGAGACCATCACCATCGCGGCGGGTCAGAAAGAAGGTTCGATCACCATCGACGCGCCGAGCGACGATGTGTACATCGATGCGGGTACCGTTCAGGCCAAGATCGATGGCACCACTGGCGGCGACTTCGAGCTGCTGGCTACCAGTGGAGCCTATGCGGTAACCAAGGTCAGCGACACCATCGACCACACTAGCCTGAGCCTCAGCGCCACGCCAACCGTCGCAGAAGGTGGCCAGATCACCTACACCGCCACCCTGACCAACAAGGCTGGCACCGACATGACCATCAAGCTGAGCAACGGCGCTGTGATCAGCATCGATGCGGGCAAGCTCTCCGGCTCCGTGACCGTTCCGGCGCCAGCCGATGACGTCTATATCGATGCAGGCAACGTTTCGGCGAAGATCACCGAAACCAGCGGTGGCAACTTCGAGAAATTGAACGTCAGCGATACGGCGGCGGTCACTGCTGTCACGGATACCATCCAGACCACCACCCTGAGCATCAGCGGCACCGCCGCGGTCGCCGAAGGTGGTAATGCCACGTACGTCCTGAACCTGACCAACAAGGCCGAGACCGACGTCACCGTCAAACTGACCTACACCGGCACCGCGGCCGATGGCACGGACTACACCGGCGTGGCTACCGTAGTGATCAAGGCCAACAGCTCGCAGGCAACGTTCACCGTCCCGACCTTCAAGGACAACGCCACCGAGGGTACCGAGCACTTCACGGTCAAGATCGATTCGGCCACTGGCGGTAACTTCGAGAAGCTCGACATCAGCTCCAGCGCCGGCAGCGTGACCACCCAGATATTCGAGCCAGCTCCGGTTCTGGACCTGGATGGCAACGACTCCAGCGGCAAGACCGGAGCCGACTACCAGACCACCTTCACCGAGAACCAGCCAGGCAGTGGTGTGTCGATCGGCGATGTGGACGTCACTATCACCGACTTCGACAGCTCGCAGCTGACGGGCGCGACGGTCACCCTGACCAACCGCCAGCCGGGTGATGCGCTGAACCTGGGCAACAGTGTCAACGGCATCACGATCAACGCCAACAGCACAGACGGCAAGGTAGTCCTGACCCTGAGCGGCGCTGCGTCGCTGGCCGACTATATCCAGGCGATCAAGAACATCACCTTCATCAACAGCAGCGAGAACCCGAGCACCACGCCTCGCATCATCACCGTGACGGTGACCGACGGCGTTAATACCTCGAACACCGCCACGACCACGGTGAATGTGATCGCTGTCAACGACGCACCGGTCGCCACTGGCGGCGCCGTCACTGGCGTCGAAGACACGCCGCTGGTGCTGACCTGGAACGACTTCAACATTTCCGACGTCGACAGCGCCCTGTCGAGCCTGGGTGTGACTTTCACCCAGCTGCCAGCGGGTTCCCTGCAGCTCTTCAACGGCACCGCCTGGGTCAACGTCGCCCAGAACCAGACCGTCAGCCAGGCTGACATCGCCGCCGGCAACCTGCGGTTCGTGCCAAAACCCAACGAGTCGGGTATCGACGGATATGGCGGAACGGGCGTCGGCAACAAGCAGGCCGACTATGCCCAGATCAAGTACAAGCCTACCGACGGTACCGCTGCTGGTGGCGAGGCCACGCTGAAGGTCGATATTGCACCTGTAGCCGACAAGCCTGGCCTGAACATCGGCAGCAACACCCCCGAATCGCTTGGCCTGACCAAGGAAACCTGGAACAGCCTCACGGGCCTGGGCACCAACGGCAACGGCATCAGCGGTACTGCGCTGAAGAACGTGTTCGCCAACTCTGGCAGTGCCAGCAAGACCGAGCAGGTTACCAGCGCCGATTCGGGCGGCAGCGTTGCCGCCGGTACGGGCTCCAAGACCTCCGGCCTGATCTACCTGGAAGCCGGCCAGACCTACACCTTCAGCGGCACCGCCGATGACAGCCTGCAGGTCTACATCGGCAAAACCAGCGTGGTCGGCGCCACCTGGGGGGCGGGCGGTACGATCTCCGGCAGCTTCTCGCCGCCTGTTAGCGGCTACTACACCCTGGAGATCTACCACGCCAACCAGTCCGGCCCGGGCAGCCTGGATATCAACGTCAAGGTCGGTAACGGCCCGGTGACCGACCTGAGCAGCTCGGCCATCCCGATGTACCCGAACGTTGCGGCGATGGGTAACGCCGGGCTTTCCGTGTCCGATTTCCATGGCAGTGATGGCCAAGGCTACTACGACGGCTACAAGCTCAACGAAGGGCCGGAGAACGGCACCGTCAAGCTGGTCGGCATTTCCACCAACCTGACCGACACTGACGGCTCCGAGAGCCTGAGCGTCAAGCTGGGCGGCATTCCGGCAGGTTCGGTGCTCAGCGATGGCGCTGGTCATACCATAACCGTCGGCGCCACTTCGGTTGACGTCACCGGCTGGAGCCTCAACGGCCTGAGCATCAAGCCGCCGGCGTACTACCAGGGCAGTTTCGATGTGAAGGTCACCTCGACCGCTACCGAAAGCGTGGGCGGCAGCAAAGCCTCCACCGAAGGCACGATCAAGGTAACTGTCTATCCGGACACCTACACCGCCAGCAACCTGACTACCGACAGCGACAGTTTCACCGGCACCACCACCAGTGACATCATCGTTGCCGACATCAGTGGCCTGCATGTGACGCCGGGTCAGGACTACAACATTGCGTTCATCGTCGATACCTCAGGCAGCATGGGCAGCGCGGTCGATGCCGCGCGTAACTCGCTGAAGTCGGTGTTCGATACCTTGGCCAACAGCGTCAAGGGCGCGCAGTCCGGTACAGTGAACATCCTGCTGGTGGACTTCTCCACCCAGGTGAACAGTACGGTTTCGGTCAACCTGGGCGACAAGAACGCGTTGAGCACGCTCTACAGTGCGCTCAATACACTCTATTCCAGCGGCTCGACCAACTACGAGGATGCGTTCAAGACCACCGCCAACTGGTTCAAGCAATTGATGGATGCGGGCAACACCGGCAGCCGCCAGACGTTCTTCATCACCGACGGCCAGCCGAACGTGTACCAGGCTGGCGAACGTGAGGGCACCTTCAGGAACATCGGCACCACGGTGGATTCCGTGCTCAAGTCGATCGGCTACAAGTTGGGCGATGTGGTCACCAACAAGATGGTGGGCAGCGACAACCGCTTCAGCATCGATGCCAAAGGCAACATGACCGCCGAGTACTGGGGCAAAAAGGGCTGGACCAACGACAATGGTGCGTCTGGACAGCTGCATGCCCAAGGTGATGGCACCTTTGAGTTCTCCTACGCTGAAAGCGGTTACTACTATGTGGACTACAACTCGCAACAAAGCTTCCTGTTGCTGTCCAACCTGTCTGGCGTGGAAGCCATCGGCCTGAACAGCGCGGTCAATGTCAACGACCTGAAGCCTTACGACACCGATAGCAAGCCGCAGACCAACATCGACCCGAGCAAACTGGCGGAAGCGATCCTGGGCCACACCGAAGCCACCGTGCCGGGCAATGACACCGTCAACGGTGGTGATGGCAACGACATCATCTTCGGTGACCTGGTGAGCTTCGGTTCGGTCGCCGGCAACGGTGTCGAAGCCATACAGAGCTATGTTGCAGGCCAGCTGGGTGTGGCCCTGGGTGATGTCGACGGTCGCGTGCTGCACAAGTACATCGTCGAGCACGTCAGCGAATTCGATGTCTCGCGCAGCAACGATGGCAATGACATTCTCAACGGTGGCGCGGGCAATGACCTCCTGTTCGGCCAGGGCGGCGACGACACCCTCGACGGTGGCAAGGGCAATGACATCCTGATCGGTGGCCTGGGCAAGGACACTTTGCTCGGTGGTGAAGGCAATGACATCCTGCTTGGCGGCAAGGGCGATGACACCATGACCGGTGGCAGCGGTGCCGACACCTTCGTATGGAAGGCTGGCGATACCGGCAATGACGTGATCAAGGACTTCAAGGTGGCCGAAGGCGACCGCATCGACCTGAAGGACCTGCTCCAGGGCGAGAAGGGCAGCACCATCGACAACTACCTGAAGCTCACCACGGTGGAAGGCACGACGACGCTGCAGGTCAGCAGCGAAGGCAAGCTCAATGCCGCCGGTGGTATCGCCAATGCCGACGTGACCATCAAGCTGGAAGGGGTGAACTGGTCCAACACCACGATCAACTCGTTGATCAGCGGTGCTGACCCGACCATCATCGTCCACAACAAGGACAGCTGATGCGCCAATGGGCTGCCCTGCAGCCCATCGCCATCACCGGCTTCAGGCTGGCGCTGTCCCTGTAGGAGCGGCCTTGTGTCGCGATGGGCTGCAGAGCGGCCCCCAGGTCTCCGGCATTGTTGCCGAAACCGTGGGGCCGCTTTGCGGCCCTGTCGCGACACAAGGCCGCTCCTACAGGACGCGTGCCTGGGCCTTTCCCGCAACTCCATGACAGCGCATACTCTGGCGCCGGGCCTGCGTGCCCGGTGATCTTTGCCTATGCTGCTGTCTACCACCCAGGAACCAATGTGACGAGGGACACCGCCATGTTCTACGTGCAACGCGATGCCGCTGGCCAGTTGCAGCGGGTCGAAGCAGCCGCTTTTGACCAGTTCACCGAAATGCTCCCCGCCGACCATGCCGATATCCAGGAATGGTTTGCCGATGACGTCGTGGAAAACAGCCTCAACCAGCTCAAGCAAAGCGATCTCGACATGATCCGCGTGCTCGAGGACTTGATCGATGTGCTGACTGCCAAGGGTGTGTTCAAGATCACCGACCTGCCCCCCGGTGCGCAGGCCAAGCTGCTCAACCGTTCTACAGCGCGCAAGGCGCTCAGCAGCCTGAACAACCTCATCGATGAGGAAGAGCAGGGCGGGTTGATCTGATTGCGCACCGCCTCTGACAGCCGTGCTATGGTTATTCTTTATCGGTATTTAAAATAAAACCCTTATGACTTTATAGTCGCTTCCACTGCGTACCCGTCGACCAATCGATGCGCCGCACGACTTGAACCCACACGGGAAATCCCCGTGCGTTTCTGATCGTTGCGCGCCATTGAAGTCGCGCACTGCGTGGGAGTGAAAAATGTCAGCCGCCTCGAACGCCTTGTCGATCATCGACAGCGCACTGCCGCAACGCTTCGAAATCCGCCCTTTTTCCGGTGCTGTAGGTGCCGAGATCATCGGCCTGGACTTGGCCAGGCCGGTCAACGCCGTGGATTTTGCCCGTATCCATCGCGCCCACCTCGACCACCATGTGCTGGTGTTTCGCGACCAACGCATCAGTCCCGACCAGCAGATCGCCTTCAGCCGCCGTTTTGGTCCATTGCAGATCCATGTGCTCAAGCAGTTCCTGCTCGCCGGCCACCCCGAGATCCTGATCGTTTCCAACATCATCGAGAATGGCCAGAACATCGGCCTGGGTGATGCCGGCAAGTTCTGGCACTCGGACCTGTCGTACAAGGAACTGCCCAGCCTCGGTTCCATGCTGCATGCCCAGGAACTGCCCGGCGAGGGCGGCGATACTCTGTTCGCCGACATGCACAAGGCCTGGGACGCTGTACCCGCGGCCCTGCGCAAGGTGGTCGAGGGCCGCAGTGCCGCTCACTCCTACACCGCCCGTTACGCCGAGACCAAGTTCGAAGGCAACTGGCGCCCGACCCTGACCGCCGAGCAGCTGGCGCAGGTACAGGAAGTCATCCATCCGGTGGTGCGTACCCACCCGGAAAACGGCCGCAAGGCGCTGTTCGTCAGCGAAGGCTTCACCACCCGTATCGTCGGCCTGCCAAGTGACGAAAGCCGCGACGTGCTGCAACAGCTGTATGCCCTGAGCGTGCTGGAGCAGAACATCTATCGCCACCAGTGGCAGCCTCACGACCTGGTGTTCTGGGACAACCGCTCGCTGATCCACCTGGCCACTGGCTGCCCCGCACACCTGCGGCGCAAGCTGTATCGCACCACCATCCAGGGCGATGCCCCGTTCTGACGACTGAGGAAACCCATCATGCGTAAATCCATCAGCCGCCTGGCGGCAAGCATCGGCCTGGGCGCAAGCCTTGTCGTCGGCAGCCTGGCGGCCCCCGCCACGGCGCAAGCAGAAGGCAAGATTCGCATCGCCGAACAGTTCGGTATCGTCTACCTGCTGCTGAACGTAGTGCGTGACCAGCATCTGATCGAAAAACATGGCAAGGAGCAGGGCATCGACATCGAAGTCGATTGGGCCCAGCTGTCGGGTGGTTCGGCTATCAACGACGCACTGCTGTCCGGTTCGGTGGACATCGCCGGTGCCGGCGTCGGCCCGCTGTTGACCGTGTGGGACCGTACCAAGGGCCGACAGAACGTCAAGGCCGTGGCCTCGCTGGGCAACTTCCCGTACTACCTGGTCAGCAGCAACCCCAATGTGAAGACCATTGCCGACATCTCCGACAAGGACCGCATCGCCGTACCGGCGGTAGGCGTTTCGGTGCAGTCGCGCTTCCTGCAGTACGCCGCCGCCCAGCAATGGGGCGACAAGGAATACAACCGCCTCGACAAGTACACCCTGGCCGTGCCGCACCCGGATGCCACTGCCGCGCTGCTGGCCGGCGGCACCGAACTCAACGGACACTTCTCCAACCCGCCGTTCCAGGACCAGGTGCTCGCCAACAAGAACGTGCACGTTGTACTCAACAGCTACGACCTGCTCGGCCCCAACTCGCCGACCTTGCTGTTCGCCACTGAAAAATTCCGCAAGGACAACCCCAAGACCTACAAGGCCTTCGTCGATGCGCTGGCCGAAGCCGCGGACTTCGCCCAGAAGGACAAGGCGGCCGCCGCCGACACCTACATCCGCGTGACCAAGGCCAAGATCGACCGCGATACGTTGATCAAGCTGATCGACAGCCCGCAGTACGAATTCACCGTCACGCCAAAGAACACCTACAAGTTGGCCGACTTCCTCTATCGGGTAGGCGCCATCAAGCACAAGCCGGAATCGTGGAAGGACTACTTCTTCCAGGATGAACGCCCGCAGCAGGGGAGCTGACCGATCATGACCGCCCCATTGCCAGGCCACACGGCCAGCAACCTGAGCCGTGTCGCAGCGCCGCCTTTGCTCAAGGTGAATAACCTCAGCCTCGAATACCGCACCTCGCAACGCGTGGTGCGGGCCACCCATCAGGTCAGCTTCGAAGTCGACCGTGCCGACCGCTTCGTGCTGCTCGGCCCCTCCGGCTGCGGCAAGTCCACCTTGCTCAAGGCCGTGGCCGGGTTTATCTCGCCCCAGGAGGGGCAGATTCTGCTGCAAGGTCAGCCAGTCAGCGGTCCGGGCCCCGACCGCATCGTGGTGTTCCAGGAGTTCGACCAGCTGCCGCCATGGAAGACGGTGAAACAGAACGTCATGTTCCCTCTGCTGGTGTCGGGCCAGCTGAAACGCGCCGAGGCCGAGGAGCGGGCACTGCACTACCTGGAAAAAGTCGGCCTGGCCGCCTTCGCCGATGCCTACCCACACACCCTGTCGGGCGGTATGAAGGCGCGCGTGGCGATTGCCCGGGCCTTGGCCACTCAGCCGAAGATCCTGCTGATGGACGAACCGTTCGCGGCACTTGATGCGCTGACTCGGCGCAAGATGCAGGAAGAATTGCTGCTGCTTTGGGAGGAGGTGCGTTTTACCCTGCTGTTCGTTACCCACTCCATCGAAGAAGCACTGGTGGTCGGCAACCGCATCCTGCTGCTGTCGCCCCACCCGGGGCGGGTGCGGGCCGAAGTGCACAGCCACCAGTACGACTTGGGCAGCCTGAGTGGTAGCGACTTTCAGGCCAGTGCCCGGCGCATCCATCGTTTGCTGTTCGATGAGGCGGATGCCCCCGAACAGCCCGACGATCTTGGTTTCAACGATATCCGTATCGCCTACTGACAGGAGCTTCAGCCATGACCACTACACCTGTACGCCAGGAATACGAGGTGCAGCTGGAGCCTTTGCTCAGTGTGCCTGTGGAACGCAACCTGCCATTGGCTCAGCGCCTGTGGCAGCACGACTGGTTGCGCAAGGCGGTCATCCTGCTGGTGATCGCCGTGCTGTGGGAGGCCATTGCCCGCTACCAGGGCAACGATCTGCTGCTACCGACTTTCCTGCAGACGGCCACGGCGCTGTGGGACGGCATGGTCAGCGGTGAGTTGCCGGCCAAGGTTGGCGTGTCGCTGGTGATTCTGCTCAAGGGTTACCTGCTGGGGATCATCCTGGCCTTCGGCCTCACCAGCTTGGCGGTGTCGACCCAGCTTGGGCGCGATCTGCTGGGCACCCTGACCTCGATGTTCAACCCGTTGCCGGCGATTGCTCTGTTGCCGCTGGCTTTACTGTGGTTCGGGTTGGGCGACAACAGCCTGATCTTCGTGCTGGTGCACTCGGTGCTCTGGGCGCTGGCGCTGAACACCTATGCGGGCTTTCTCGGCGTGTCGGAAACCCTGCGCATGGCCGGGCGCAACTACGGCCTGAAAGGGCTGCGGCTGGTACTGCATATCCTTGTCCCGGCGGCGCTGCCGTCGATCCTGTCGGGGCTGAAGATCGGCTGGGCATTCGCCTGGCGAACACTGATCGCTGCCGAGCTGGTGTTCGGCGCCAGCAGTGGCAAAGGCGGGTTGGGCTGGTACATCTTCCAGAACCGCAACGAGCTGTACACCGACAAGGTGTTTGCCGGGTTGGCGGTGGTTATCCTGATCGGTCTACTGGTGGAGGGGCTGGTGTTCAACACGCTGGAGCGGTTGTCTGTGAGGCGCTGGGGGATGCAGCGTTGATGGTTCCATTTATCCATCTCACTCTTAAATCAAGCCATTACCGTCCTCCAGCCGCTCCGGCACTCTTTTGTTCCGGAGCAACAAAAGGTGGCTGGTTTAGACGTGCGTTGAGGCAGTGAGCGGGTGGAGCGTGATCCGCATAGTACAGCCGAAGATATTTCACAGCTTGCGGCGCCGAACTTAAAAACTCATGGCTGCCGAATGAAGGCTGGATTCAAAAGCTGTGAGTTTGGAATTGATGTTGCAGTATGTTCGCCAATGGTTTTTTTGATGGTCTGGTTTAATTCTCTGCTTAGTTCATTTGCTAGTTTAATTATGTGTTTCCCATAAAGGGTATTGCGGCGGATGCCAGTCACGTGTGCTGTGCCTAAATTATTTTTGTCTGCGATTGCCCACGTGGATGCGGCTACGAGATCAATTGCGTCGTTTTTGTTTGGTAATTTGCTTTTCTTGATTGAATCAATTAACGCCTTGTTTGCATTGATTCGTTGTTCTGCAGGTTTGAAGTTTTCGTATGGAAAGTTAACTGGGGTTGTGCTGAAGCTTTTCCTTTGGGAGTCAAGCTTATTATTTTTTTCAAGTATCTTCAGCTTGGCAGCAACTTTGTTAAGTAGAATTCTGGTAGGACTTGATGGGCGAGAGTTAGCGTTAGGAATTCTACCGTGCCCGCTCGGATCTGCGTGGTTTACTGGGTCATTCTCGCAATAGGCATAGGGATTGATACCGCCAGCGGCAAAGGGACTGTACGCGTCTGCAGAAAGGAACCGCATCAACGGAGCACTGTATAGCCTATAATTTCCGAGCAGATAACAATTCGTTAACTTTTCTAGCAGCTCTCCATTGTATCGCAATCTGCCACTGGCGAGAATGTGGTTGCCCAGGTTGCCATAAGGCGTATAACTTAGCACTATCAGTGTATCAGCATTTGTCACGGTAATGACACTTGCGCTAGCATCAGTGCCGGGAATGAGTGTGTTCGGTGTCGTCCCTTTATGGAACAGATATTCGCTAATTAGCTGAGTGTTGGCATATATTGCTATCCAGGACTCGTTTTGCGTCAATATTGTATTGAGCTTTTGATCTTGATGGAAATATTTGCGAGCTTGAGTGCGACTCATTGTGTCTAACCCCGTGCGACCAAATTTCTGGTTCAGCATGAGCAGAGTCGGTATTTTGAGCAACTGGTAAAAATACCAGTTTTGACAATTATCAGAGGTTGTCCCGTTGTTATCCTGATGGCGCCGCACGCGACTTCTATGGGCGTGTGTTGACCCAGCGAGAATAGACAATGGGGGCTGTAGGCAGGGTCAACCTGTCAGTCTGCAAACCACCTCCCGGCTCAAGCCTAAAAATTCTGATACTGGGCCGCAGCATTACTAAGGATCCTGCCAATCTCTTCCCGTAAGCCGGCAGGCTGCTCCACCACCACCCCATCGCCATGGCTCAACAGCCACCAGCGCAGTGGCCAGCCGTCACTCACCGTGGCCTGCAACCGATGCCCGTGCTCCAACGCCGTCAGCTGCATGTCGCTACTCAACGGCGCAACCCGCAACTGCCGCGCCAGCGTATCGCTGATCCGCGCCACCAACTCCACCCCCTCACCCCGAGCCGGTTGCAGCGCATCACCGCGCAGGTGCGTCAACAAGTCGAAATTGCCGCGCAAGTCGCCCACTGCGCTCGCCGACCAGTGCCAGCCAAACGGAATGCTCTTGTCATTGCGCTCCAGCGGAAATATCAGCGACAGCTCATTGAGATCACGCTCGACAGTGCGTTTGCTGACGGTGAAGCCCACGTCACGCAGGCGCCAGACCAATTCGGCGCTGGTAATGCCAGGGGAACGGCTGGGCAACTGGCGCAGCAGCGCCCACTGTCGGCTGAGGGTGGCGCGAGTGGTGGCGAACGGCAAAAGATAACGTCCTTGTCTAGGCTTGCCACAATAGGATGGCGGCAGGCGTGGGTCATGGCAATTGGCCACAGCCTGCTCAGATCAAGGAAGTCGCATTTGGTTGCCTGGTGCCGAATCGTTCGCGACAGGTTTTGACGTTACGTCACGCAGAATCACGCCTCATCACAGCCGAAGGTTGGGGTTGTGTGTCGTTCAATGAGGATGAACATGTCTGCTGCCAGCAATATCCATTCGCTGCTTGCCCGCCTTTTGCCCGAGCGGGTCATTGCCCCACCGGCCGCTGTCGGGAGGCGACAGCGACTGTTTGCCGGGATAGGGTTGCCCAGCCAGCGCTCGCTGCTGGTCAGTCGCCTGGACGAAGCCAGCGACTTGCAGACGGTTTACGTCGACCTGCGCCGCCAGGCCTTGCAAGGCAACGTGGCGGCGCTCAACGACCTTGGCTGGATCTGGCTCAACGGCAAATACTGGCGTGCTGACACCGTGTTGGCCGGCCACCTGTTGCGCATGGCGGCCCTGCAAGGCAATGCCGCGGCGTGGTTCAACCTTGGGCAGCAACATTACTTCGGCAAAGGTATCGAACCCTCTTACCTACAGGCGGCGGAGTGCTACCGGCAGGCTTTCGAGCGGGGCATGCTGCATGCCGCTGCCGCGCTGGGTGACCTGTACGAGGAAGAGGTGTGTGAAGGTGGCCTGCAGTGGCAGGTAGATCTTGTACAGGCCTACCAGTGGTTCCTGCGCGGGGCCGAGCAGGGCGAGGCACGCTGCCGTTTCGAGGTGGGTTATCGGTTGATGCACGGGCTGTACGTGGAGGCTGATTTGAAAGCCGCGCTGTACTGGCTGGAGCTGGCGGCAGCTGCGGGGGTGGTGCAGGCGGCCGAAGAGCTGGCGGTGCACTTCAGCAGCCGCGAGGAGGGACGCTACCAGGAGTGGCGTGACCGGGCGGTGCAGATGGGCAGTACATTGGCCTTGACCATGAAGCTGGAAGACCAGATACAGCCCTGAATTTGCTGCTGCTTGTCCGGGCCCTTTCGCGGGCTCGCCCGCTTGTATGGTTAGACTTGAAGGGGTGGTGGGACTAAATGCCCGATTCTGACTGTTCACAGCAGTACAGACCGTGGGAGACATCGCCCCACCCCTT
>NZ_NEJN01000024.1:0-21439 GCF_002113105.1 Pseudomonas sp. B22(2017) | reverse complement strand
GCCCCCAGCGAGCCCGCCATCACCCCAGCCCGCACGCGTCGCCCACGCCAGCGCAAGCCGGAGCCGACGATCACCAGGATCAGCCAGCAACCTGCTGCACTGGAAGTCGCCACCGCCCCCAAGGGCAGCAACGAAGACAGCACCTCGGCCCACCTGCCGGCCAGCTACCCCTACCGCACCCGCATGCGTCGCCAGGACTACGAAAAGGCCAAGCACGCGCTGCAGATCGAGCTGTTAAAGGTACAGAGCTGGGTGAAGGAAACCGGCCAGCGCGTGGTGATCCTGTTCGAAGGGCGCGATGCCGCAGGCAAGGGCGGCACCATCAAGCGGTTCATGGAGCACCTCAACCCGCGTGGTGCGCGCATCGTTGCCCTGGAAAAGCCTTCCGAGCAGGAAAAAGGCCAGTGGTACTTCCAGCGTTACATCCAGCATCTGCCCACGGCAGGTGAAATGGTGTTCTTCGACCGCTCCTGGTACAACCGCGCCGGGGTCGAGAAGGTGATGGATTTCTGCTCGCCACTGCAATACCTGGAGTTCATGCGCCAGGCCCCGGAGCTGGAGCGGATGCTGTGCAACAGCGGCATCCTGCTGTTCAAGTACTGGTTCTCGGTGAACCGCGAAGAGCAACTGCGCCGCTTCATCTCGCGCCGGGACGACCCGCTCAAACACTGGAAGCTGTCCCCCATCGACATCAAGTCGCTGGACAAGTGGGAGGACTACACCGCAGCCAAGGAGGCGATGTTCTTCCATACCGACACGGCCGATGCACCTTGGACGGTGATCAAGTCCGATGACAAGAAGCGTGCGCGGATCAATTGCATCCGGCACTTCCTGCATTCGCTGGACTACCCGGGCAAGGACCGCAGCGTGGCGCATGCGCCGGATGCGCTACTGGTCGGGCGAGCGTCCCGCGGCTTCGAGGAAGATGAGGCAGAGCCGCAGGCCAGTTGAATCGGCGTGCCTGCTGCGCTTCAATACGCGCAATTTCCGCCCCACCAAGGATTCACCATGGCCACCCCAACCAAGCAACAGAAACGCGCCAAGCGCGCCGCCAGCAAGGCCAAGCAGAACCGCATGGTACGCAGCGGCCAGGCGGTCAAGGCCAGTGCCGGTGACAGCGCCAGCATCGAGCAGGTGTACAACAAGGCCATGGAGTCGGGCAGCTACGACCCGCTGTTCAAGAAGATGAAGGAAGCCCAGGAAGGCGGCCTGGTACCGATGATTTCGGTGTTCCTGGTAGACCCGCTGCTGGCCCTTGTGCTCAAGGGACACAAGGAAGAACACGCCACCGATTACATCGTGCTGGTGTTCAATGCCTACCGCAAATGGCTGGATGGGGCCGACGAAGAAGCCACCATGGCCTGGCTGGAGAGCGATGAGTTCCAGGCCGCCTACGTGGCGGCTTCGGAGCTGGTTGCCAAGCAGCAACAGCAGCAGAAACAATTTGGCTGACAGGGCTGTGTAGCCTGCCCGGGCCCTATCGCCGGCAAGCCGGCTCCCACAGGTACACCCCAGGCTTAAAGGCAATGCCGTCCCTGTGGGAGCGGGCAAGCCCGCGAAAGAGCCGGAACAGGCAACAAAAAAGGCCGCGCCCTTCACAGGACGCGGCCTTTTCATTTCAGCCAGCGCGGATCAGTTATCCAGCGCCACCCGCCCGGCAGCTTCACGCTTGCGGTGCACCAGCAAGCCAGCCGCCACCACACCAATGCTCAGCAGCGCGGTCGCGATGATTTCGGCGCGGTGGTCCTCACGCAGCGCCATTACCACCAGAATGGCAATGATGAAGGCAATGGTCGCCCAGGTAAGGCCCGGGAACAGCCACATCTTGAAGGTGATCTTCTCGCCGCGAGCCTCACGCTGGGCGCGCATGCGCAGCTGCGATACGGCAATCACCAGGTACACCAGCAGCGCAATGGCACCAGAGCTGGCCAGCAGGAACTCGAACACCTGGGCCGGGGCCACGAAGTTGGCGAACACACAAAGGAACGCTGCTGCGGTAGACAGCAGAACCGCCACATGCGGGGTAGCCGACTTGGTGGTGCGCTGGGCAATGGCCGGGGCGTCACCACGCTTGCTCAGCGAGAACAGCATGCGCGACGAGGTGTACAGCGCCGAGTTCAGGCAGCTGGTCACGGCGATCAGCACGACGATGTCGACAATCAGCTTGGCATTCGGTACGCCGATGCGGCTCAGCACGGTCTGGTAGGAACCGGTCTCGGCCAGGGCCGGGTCGTTCCACGGTACCAGGGCCACGACCAGGAAGATCGACACCAGGTAGAACAGGCAGATACGCCAGATCACCGAGTTGGTGGCGCGGCTGATCTGCTTGCCCGGGTCCTTCGACTCGGCGGCGGCGATGGTAACGATTTCGGTACCCATGAACGAGAACATGGTGGTCAGCATGGCTGCCAGCACCGCGCCCAGGCCGTTAGGCATGAAGCCCTGGGTGTCGAACAGGTGGCTGGCACCGCTTACCTGGCTGCTCGGCACAAAGCCGAACAAGGCAGCACAACCCACAGCGATGAAGCCGATGATCGCCAGAACCTTGAGCAGAGCGAACCAGAACTCGAACTCGCCGTAGTTCTTCACGCTGCACAGGTTGGTCAGGGTCAGCGCCAAGGTGATGACCAGGGAGAACGCCCACAGGTCGACCGCAGGGAACCAGGCATGCAGGATGGCCGCGGCGGCGTTGGCCTCCAGCGGAATCACCAGTACCCAGAACCACCAGTACAGCCAGCCAATGGTGAAACCGGCCCAGCGCCCGATGGCGCGGTCGGCATAGGTAGAGAACGAACCGGTGTCAGGCGAGGCGACCGCCATTTCACCCAACATGCGCATGACCAGCACGACCAGCGTACCGGCGGCAGCGTAAGCCAGCAGCACGGCTGGGCCGGCAGCAGCGATGGCGTGGCCGGAGCCAACGAAAAGGCCGGCACCGATGACGCCAGCGATGGACAGCATGGTCACATGCCGTTGTTTGAGCCCCTGAGCGAGGTCATTGGAATTGTTACCGCTCATTGAAACTACCTTTGTAAGGAGTGGACCACTCCGACTGCGGTTACGGAGCGCGCCCGGGGTTGACCCGGGCGTCGCTGCAATCGGCGGTTTCCTGCTGGCAATAAGCGCGCCATGTGCAGAATACATTCGTCAGAAATGCCGACAGGCCTTTTACCGCGCGGTTTGGAGGGCTTTCGGCCAATGGCTGACCGAAAGACCACCAAATCATCGGATTACTGAAATACCCACTTACAAACGCACCAAAGGTGCTCCCCGGTAACACCTGTGCACCGCTGCAATGCAAAAAAGTGCAACCTAGAGGTACAACCTAAAGACCTGGCCGCCCCCGTTCGCGGGCGTGCCCGCGAAAGGTCTAAAACCGCTTCCATGAGCGGGCCAAAGCTGGCACCATCGCGCCTTTTTTCATCAAGGCTCTGGTGCTGGGCGACACCTTCGCGGACATCCGCGCGACGTTGCGCTGCAACGATGCGACAAACTGCCCCACCAGCGCCCCGAGTCCCCAGCGACCCTGTTGGCCGTGATAATGCCGCTATGCTAGCGTGGCGCACGCCAGGAAGGCCGCCAACAGCTGGGAACGCACCCGTACACATGAGGACCGCACATGGCTCAGGCCACGCCCGCGCTGGAAATCCGCAATCTGCACAAACGCTACGGCGAGCAGGAAATTCTCAAGGGCATTTCGCTGACCGCACGCGACGGTGACGTGATCTCCATCCTGGGGTCGTCCGGCTCCGGCAAATCCACCCTGCTGCGCTGCATCAACCTGCTCGAAAACCCGCACCAGGGCGAAATCCTGGTTGCCGGTGAAGCCCTCAAGCTCAAGGCCGCCAAGAACGGCGACCTGGTCGCCGCCGACAACCGCCAGATCAACCGCCTGCGCAGCGAGATCGGTTTCGTCTTCCAGAACTTCAACCTGTGGCCGCACATGTCGATCCTCGACAACATCATCGAGGCGCCACGCCGCGTGCTCGGCCAGAGCAAGGCCGAGGCCATCGAAGCCGCCGAAGCCCTGCTGAACAAGGTCGGCATCTACGACAAGCGCCACAGCTACCCCGCCCAGCTTTCCGGTGGCCAGCAACAGCGCGCCGCCATTGCCCGTACCCTGGCCATGAAGCCCAAGGTCATCCTGTTCGACGAGCCAACTTCGGCGCTCGATCCGGAAATGGTCCAGGAAGTGCTAAACGTTATCCGCGCATTGGCCGAAGAAGGCCGTACCATGCTGCTGGTGACGCACGAGATGAGCTTTGCCCGCCATGTGTCCAGTGAAGTCGTCTTCCTGCACCAGGGCCTGGTCGAAGAGCAGGGATCGCCGCAGCAGGTCTTCGAGAACCCGACCTCGGCGCGTTGCAAGCAATTCATGTCCAGCCACCGCTAACGGAGCAATACATGCACACTTACAAGAAGTTCCTCCTGGCAGCTGCTGCCACGCTGGTGATGTCGGCCAACGCCCTGGCCGCAGAAAAACTGCGCATGGGTATCGAAGCCGCCTACCCACCGTTCAACAACAAGGATGCCAGCGGTAACGTGGTCGGCTTCGACAAAGACATCGGCGACGCCCTGTGCGCCAAGATGAAAGTCGAGTGCTCGGTCGTCACCTCCGACTGGGACGGCATCATCCCGGCCCTGAACGCCAAGAAGTTCGACTTCCTGGTGTCGTCGCTGTCGATCACCGACGAGCGCAAACAGGCCGTGGACTTCACCGAGCCGTACTACTCCAACAAGCTGCAGTTCATCGCGCCGAAAAACGTCGACTTCAAGACTGACAAGGCCTCGCTCAAGGGCAAGGTGATCGGTACCCAGCGCGCCACCCTGGCTGGCACCTGGCTGGAAGACAACTACGGTAACGACGTAGAGATCAAACTGTACGACACCCAGGAAAACGCCTACCTCGACCTGGTTTCCGGCCGCATCGACGGCATCCTGGCCGACAAGTACGTGCAGTACGAGTGGCTGAAGAGCAAAGACGGCTCGAACTTCGAGTTCAAGGGCGAGCCAGTGATGGACAGCGACAAGATCGGCATTGCCGTGCGCAAGGGTGACACCAAGCTGCGCGACGACCTGAACAAGGCCCTGGCAGAAATCAAGGCCGACGGCACGTACAAGAAGATCAACGACAAGTACTTCCCGTTCAGCATCGAATGATCCGCCCCGACCGGCGCGCCCTTGCGGCGCGCCAGTCCCTAGAATGACCTGCCCATGAATATCGACCTGCACGGATTCGGTCCGGCCATGATGGCCGGCACCCTGATGACCGTAAAACTGGCGCTTTGCGCCTTGCTGCTGGGCCTTGTCCTGGGCCTGCTCGGCGCCCTGGCCAAGACTTCCGCGATCAAGCCGCTGCAATGGCTTGGTGGCTTCTATTCGACCCTGGTTCGCGGCGTGCCCGAACTGCTGTGGGTACTGCTTATCTATTTCGGCACCGTCGGCTTGATGAACGCCCTCGGTGAAGCCCTGAACATGCCGGGCCTGGAGCTCAGCGCGTTCGCTGCGGGCGTGATCGCCCTGGGCCTGTGCTTCGGCGCCTATGCCACCGAAGTGTTCCGTGGCGCCATCCTGGCGATCCCCAAGGGCCACCGTGAAGCCGGCCTGGCGCTTGGCCTGTCCAAGGGCCGCATCCTGTCGCGGATCATCCTGCCGCAGATGTGGCGCATCGCCCTGCCCGGCCTTGGCAACCTGTTCATGATCCTGATGAAGGACACCGCCCTGGTGTCGGTAATCGGCCTGGAAGAAATCATGCGCCACGCACAAATCGGCGTGACCGTGACCAAAGAGCCGTTCACCTTCTACATGGTCGCGGCCTGCATCTACCTGAGCCTGACCATCATTGCCATGACCGGCATGCACTTCATGGAAAAACGCGCCGCTCGCGGCTTTGCGAGGGCCGAATAATGAATTGGGAAGTCATCATCAAATGGCTGCCACGCCTGGCCCAGGGTGCGACCCTGACCCTGGAGCTGGTAGCCATCGCGGTGGTTGCCGGGTTGATCCTGGCCATCCCGCTGGGCATCGCCCGCTCCTCGCGCCATTGGTATGTGCGCGCGGTGCCGTTCAGCTACATCTTCTTCTTCCGTGGCACGCCGCTGCTGGTGCAGCTGTTCCTGGTCTACTACGGCCTGGCGCAGTTCGACGCGGTGCGTTCGAGTTCGCTGTGGCCGTACCTGCGCGACCCGTTCTGGTGCACCGTGCTGACCATGACCCTGCACACTGCTGCCTACATCGCCGAGATCCTGCGCGGAGCGCTGCAGTCGATCCCCAAGGGTGAGATCGAGGCGGCGCGGGCGCTGGGCATGTCGCGGGGCAAGACGCTGTTCTACATCATGCTGCCACGCGCCGCGCGCATCGGCCTGCCGGCGTACAGCAACGAAGTGATCCTGATGCTCAAGGCCAGTGCCCTGGCCAGTACCGTGACCCTGCTGGAACTGACTGGCATGGCCCGTACCATCATCGCCCGCACCTACCTGCCGGTAGAGATCTTCTTTGCCGCCGGGGTGTTCTACCTGGTGATCTCGTTCGTGCTGGTGCAGGGCTTCAAGCTGCTGGAGCGCTGGTTGCGCGTGGATGCCTGCCAGGGCCGCTGAGACCACTTAGCTTTCTTCGCGGGTAAACCCGCTCCCACAGAGTCCCCACAGCCCTAAAGCTGTGCACTATACCTGTGGGAGCGGGTTCACCCGCGAAGAGGCCCTAAAAACCAACACACTCTCCCCCATGCCCAACCACCTCCACAGCCCCCACCTAAGCACCCGCTTCCAGGCCCTCGACCAGTTCCTGATCGAGCACCAGCAGCTGTGGAAACCCCGCCCCTTCACCAGCCTGCAGCTGGCCTGGGAAACCGCCCACCCCGAGCTTGCCGCCCACCTGCGCCAATGCTCCCTGGCAGACGCCGAAACCGACACCACCGCTGCCCCGTTGCCTGCCCCGTTGCCCGCCCCGTTCCCGCAACTGGCCCAGCAAGCCCGACAGCTTTCGGCACTCGGCAACCTCCCGGAAACCGACCTGCCCCCCGCCGCGCACCGCCTCGACGTAGCCGTCCCCGGCCGCAAATGGCAACAGATCGAAGCCTTCGCCAGCCACCTGGCCTTCCGCGAACAGCCTCGCCACTGGCTGGACTGGTGTTCCGGCAAAGGCCACCTGGGCCGCCGCCTGCTGCAACCCGGACAACACCTGACCTGCCTGGAATACGATGCCGAACTGGTCGCCGCCGGCCAGGCCCTGAGCGCGCACCACCACTTGCCGGCGCAGCATGTGCACCAGAATGTGATGGCCAACGACAGCGCCCGCCACCTGGCTGGTGACAAAAGCGTGGTCGCCCTGCACGCCTGTGGCGACCTGCATGTGCGCCTGATGCAACTGGCCAGCCAGCAAGGTTGCCGACAACTGGCCGTGGCCCCCTGCTGCTACAACCGCATCGCGGCGCAGCATTACCAGGCGTTATCCACAGCCGCCCAAGCCTCCAGCCTGCGGCTGTCACTGGACGACCTGGGCCTGCCCTTGAGCGAAACCGTTACCGCCGGCGCCCGTGTGCGGCGCCAGCGCGACACCTCGATGGCCCGGCGCCTGGGCTTCGACCTGCTGCAACGCCAGCAGCGCCAGACCGACGAGTACCTGCCGACACCGTCGCTACCCGTGGCCTGGCTGGAGAAGCCCTTCGAGCAGTACTGCCGCGACCTGGCCGAACTCAAGCAATTGCAGCTGACTGGCAACCCGGACTGGGCAGCCCTGGAAGCCGCCGGCTGGCAGCGCCTGGCCGAGGTCCGCAACCTGGAGCGCGTGCGCAACCTGTTCCGCCGGCCGCTGGAGCTGTGGCTGGTACTCGATCGCGCCCTGTTCCTCGAAGAACAAGGCTACAACGTGCGCCTTGGCCTGTTCTGCGACTACCCACTCACCCCGCGCAACCTGCTAATCCTTGCCGAACGCGACCGTTAGCCGCAGCACAACCTGTGGATAACTCTGTGAACAAGCTTGTGATTACCTGTTGGATCCAAGCGCTATTTCAAGCGTTTGGCTTATTCCGGCTTGCGCGTCAAGTCCAGTAAAAACAGGCGTTTGCGCAAAGACCGGCGGTGTATCGATCCGGCATGCCTTTCGCGCAAGTCGCCGATGCCACTTGTGCATAAACATTTCTTGTGGTTGGCGCAAGCATTGTTTGCACGGTCTTTGTGGGTTCTTTTTCTTGCTCAGAAATCTGCAGGTTTACGCGATTCCTGTGGGAGCGGGCGTGCCCGCGAACACGGGCGAAGCCCGTGCCATGCGATGCGGTACCCGCTCCTACGACTTTCAATGCACCTTGTTCTTGGCAATCTCGATATCGTTCATCAGCGCCTTGGCCATGTCGCACAGATAATCGGCGGCGCCCAGGAATTTATGGTCATCCTCCATATCCCCCTCGCGCACCAGATGCTTGATGTAGCCCATCAGGATCGAGACATGCTCATAGGCAGCATCGACGGGGACGCCAGGCTCCACGCGTAGCAGATTGAGGGATGGGTTACCGGCTGCGAGGAAGGTTTCCACGCCTGCGGTGGTGATTGGCTTTGGGCTGCGGGGATCAGTATCGATCGTTTTCAATTTTCAAACTCCCTAGTTCAAAGGAGTTGCCGTGTTCATTCTTTCTCACGGAACAAAGGCGGCAACCGTGCACGAGGTGAGAAACCGAGTGAACATAGGAAGCTCGGCCAGACCAAGGTCTGCCCGCGCACGGTCGCCATTACGCAGCCGATACGTTCAAAATCGGGTTCTCACACCCGGTCGCCAGAGCGACCCGAAAACGGTATCCGTGAGCCATTTCCCCGACAACAGCGATACTTCGGCGGCGCGCGTAGGATAGTTCCGAAGCCACCAAACCCTGAAGCTGTTAGCCCTAAAGTTCAGAATCTTCGTACAGCTGATGGCCCTTTCGCGGGTAAACCCACACACAGGAATCTCACAAGGCTTGAGAACAGTGATATCCCTGTGGGAGCGGGTTCACCCGCGAAGAGGCCAGAACAAGCAACAAAAAGCTAAAGCCTCACCGCTGATCCCGCCCAACGGTGTATCATCCGCCCCCCAAATGATTAAAAAGTGACGTCGCGCGCTGCCCGCCAGCCCCGCGACCTTCTGGCGTTGCGCCAGAACCGACAATGGACTAACGGACCCGACCATCGTGACCCAAGCCAAGCCCCTCGCCCTGCTGACCCTCGCCCTGGCCCTGACCGGCTGCGCCAGCGGCACCGCTCCCCACTCCACCAGCAGCCTGGGCTGGAACCACCCCGGCATGCAGCTGGGCGGCGACAACGGCCTGCCCCTGCGCACCGAAAGCCCCTGCCGCAAGCGCGGCTGCGACAATGACAAGCTGTTCTTCAACCCGGGCAAAACCGAGCCGAGCGTCACCACCATCCATCGCGGCTGGTAGGAAAATTCTTCTTTCAGGTCGGTGACTTAGGTCATTTGCGAACATTCGCAACGAAGTGGTTTACAGGCGCCAACCGATCGTTATAATGACGCCCCATTGCCGGTATAGCTCAGATGGTAGAGCAACTGACTTGTAATCAGTAGGTCCCGGGTTCGATTCCTGGTGCCGGCACCATACGCAGTATCAAAAAAGGCTCACCGAAAGGTGGGCCTTTTTTGTTTCCAGGGTCGCCCAACCACATCAGCCTTGGCCTTGAGGCCGATGCGCTCGATGTAGGAGCTGGCTTGCCTGCGATGGGCTGCGCAGCGGCCCCCAACGATCCCAAAGAAGAGCGCAGCCTGAGACCAGACACGTCTTCCAACATAAACGCTTTGACTCGCCCACTTGGCCCCGCCACGATTTATCGTAAATTTTAGATATTCCTGCTGAGGCAAGCCGATGGCGCTTCAATTCCACGAAAGCCCTTTCCACGCCACCCACGATGCAGACACGGCCAGCAAAATGGCCTTGAAAATGGACCTGTCCATTTTCATCACCGACTGCATCAAAAAAATGGGCCTCAAGCAGCATGATGCTGCGGTCAGGCTGAACGTAACCCAATCCCGAATATCCGAGCTTGCAAATGGCAAGATCGAGAAGTTCACCCTCGATGCCATGATGGACATGCTCGACAAGCTCGGCTTTCGCACAAGCCTCACCCTGCCCTCGAACGATGCCGGTTCACCGCCGCAGATCGTGATCACTCAAGCGCCTGGCAGCTAAACCCTGTACCCCATTTTCCGCAGCTCGTGTTTGAACTCCTTCATCCGCTCTTCTGCGACCTGCATCGCGTGCCGGTCGGACCTGTTGGTCGTTTTCACGAATGAATGCAGCACGACGACCATGTCCGCGAATTTGCAAGGTCACATCGCTTTCGCGGTGGTTTTCCCCAAAGGCGATTCGCATCCGGCAGCTCGCCCGGTCACTACCCATGTGATGGATGCTCTTACACATATGGCGCTCGTGCGCCAGATACACCGTACCTCGCTGCCGTGCAGCACCTATCCGCTTGACCGACTATTGCGCCAACCTGTGCCCGTCTCTTTCTGAGGGAAGAGACGGGCACTTCTTCCACTGCTGCGGCCTTGATCGCACATGGCTTTGCGGCATACCCCCTCGTGACAATCGGCGTGACAAATGCCGAGGTCACCAACAACAGCCATGTAGATGATGGTGCCGCAGGCCAAGGAATGGACTGCACCTGACTGACAGTCAGGCATGCCCCGGTCATCGCATTGCTGCTTGCACCTGGCTCAGGATCTTCAGGCACTGGTCTCGTCAGCCAGTGCTGCCTCCACCCGCCCACCGGTAGCGGTGTTCAGGAGGCCGGATCATGAGATGCCCTTGCTCCCGGTCGTAAGGAGCCGCCAGTCCCGCGTAGAGGGCATTCCCCACAGGTCGCAGGGGCCTTGCCCCCTGATAACACTCAACATTCTCGGCGGGATGACGTGGGGCTGGGATCGGAGAACGGATATTTAGATGACCGCCATGGCATTGGTAGGTAGTGGGAGGCGTAATCTAGGCTACGACAGGCATCAAGGCCCACATTCGCAGAAAAACATGTTCGGCAGTGGCCACTATCGTATGGCTACAGCAGACTGTGAACGTTTGTAGGCATTCGTCAAATGGTGCCGCTCGGAAGGGCACGGCGCCAGCGAGTAAAAACGAAATCAATAAATTAACCCACAACCGGCAGCACAATAGTCAGCCCTAAACCCTTTGCCATCGACAACAGAGACGAGCAATGACATTCCCAATCAAGTTAAATGTAAATGTTGAAAGCCACAATGGGAACTACGATAGATCCATTACCTTGCAGAGCGGGCTAACTGTTTTAATAGGACCTAACGGGAGCGGGAAGACGCATTTACTAAGGGCCCTTAAAAACTCATTACGTCCACATACCAAAGACAAAAAAGTCAGATTTCTCTCTGCGGGCAGAATGGGATTACTTGAGCAGTACAGGTCAGATTTCAACGGTCACCATGGCGGCAATCCGTTATATAATAACGCCCAATTCGGAAGCAAGAGTGATGTTGTTCGCCGACATAACATTGAGACCCTAGAGGGAGATTTTCAAACCCTGTCTGAAAGAGCTGACATACTTATTAAAGTGCAAGAAAGGCTTAGGAAGCTCTTCAAGCGAGACATATTAATAGAATGGGATGGAGGGAGTTTAAAAGTTTCCTTCGCGAGATTAGACGGAGAAGATCAACCATATTCATCTGGAAGAGAAGCTTCCGGATTACTTCACCTCGTTGGGATCTTGGCCGCCCTATACGATGATGATGTCGGAGCATTGCTACTCGACGAACCTGAAGTCTCATTACACCCACAACTCCAAGCCTTCTTACTAAATGAAATAATATCGGCATCTGGTCACCCCTCAGAAGGAAGTTTCAAAAAAATAATTGTAATAGCTACCCACTCAACAGAAATGTTAAGAGTACTAAAGTGCGACGACCTATTATCATTACTATTCTGCCACGACCTCAGCCTCCCACCTGCCCAAGTTGATCCTTCTGCCGAAGAGTTAAAAAATCAAAAACTGCAAACTTTGGTAGCTCGTTTGGGCCAAGAGCACAAGCTTTCACTTTTCTGTCGCAGACCGCTGCTCGTTGAGGGGCCGTCAGATATGCTTCTTTGCAGTTTCATCTCTCAAAAATTGGAACTACATCTAGAGGCTGCTGGCTCTCAGATCCTACCAGTGATCGGCACGGGCCAGATGCCTGTAGTTTCGAAGTTCATGAAACTCTTAGGAAAGACGCCAATAGTTTTAGCAGATGCAGATACTTTTGCTGACGGCTTAGATCTTACAAATTATTTCCTCAAGGACTGCGAAGAGGCTAATCGAAAAGCAACCGGGACTGGAGCTAAGTCGGCCACGCAGCTTGCTACTACTGTGTACAATGATTTCTGCAATCTAGTGATCAAGTCCTGGGATGACATTTCTGCCATCGCAATTAGTCATCCTTATTGGATTAACAGAAAAGACATTAGTGACGCACAAGCAAAAAAACGAGCGTGCTTTTGCTCATTATTCGAAATTGATGACAGCAAGTTAAACGAGCTTAAATCAGGAGCAGAGTGGACCACAATAAAACGTCGAATCGAAGCGATACTCGACCTACTAGAACTGGCAGGATGCTTCATCTTGCGAAAAGGTGCGGTAGAGTCTTATTACAAGCATGCAGATCGACTTACCTCGGAAGGAAAACCAAGCGCTGCCGTTGATGAAATTTCTCACCTCGACACTCTCGACAGTAAAGATATTTATGAAAACTTCCCTGAAATGGTTAGATGCATTAAGTTTGCGTCTCTGGCGGACCAAATTAGCGAAGCAGAATCATTACGTGACTTACTATTATCCATTGCAGCACCTGCGATGGCTAAACTTAATTCCGGCACAACAACACAAGAAATAAAAATCCTCTCAAAAACGATACTCAGAGAAAAGTCTGGGATCTTTGATCTATCCATCGAAGATGACAAGCTAGTAGTCAAGCTACAAAGCAAAATTCTTAACGTCAGCGGCTTCCCGATGTACATTAGACGTGGAGATGATGTAATCAAAGCCGTCGAGAGCACATTATGTTAGAGTTCAAATTTCTCTTATATTCTCGCATGAGCATCTGAAACAGATTACCTGGTTTATACGCTTAGTGCCTGTCACCATCGATTGTGGTGGCGGGCACTCACAGATCCTACTTAAGCACCGACTATATATCGCTTTATCAGGCGACGTCGTGCAGCTAAACAAGCCAATAAATCCCGAATTCGATTCCACAGAAAGCCATGACCAGCCGAACGATTTATAGTGACTTTTTGAGATACGCTTAATTTTCCACAGAATTCCAGGCAGCCGGAAATACTACCCCAGGCGGCTGTGACCGTACGTCTGGTGCCGCACCATACGCAGTATCAAAAAAGCTCACCGAAAGGTGAGCCTTTTTTGCCTTCTGTGCCCCGCGATCCCTGCGCCCTCTACCGATTTCAAACCACCCCATGCATGAAAAATTCAACTGGTACGCTGAAAAACTCAGCAAAGCCCTTTATCTGGGCAACCGTCATCTTCCGCTTGTTGT
The DNA here is from genome assembly GCF_002113105.1 of Pseudomonas sp. B22(2017). NCBI lineage: Bacteria > Pseudomonadati > Pseudomonadota > Gammaproteobacteria > Pseudomonadales > Pseudomonadaceae > Pseudomonas > Pseudomonas sp. B22(2017). The sequence goes on along the minus strand of NZ_NEJN01000024.1, from coordinate 7,909 downwards.
TCAGAATCTCTGAAACCGCACTCTGGGTTGCTATCGAGGCAAGGTCCTTCTGCTTCACACCCCTGTCCGACAGCAGGAAGGCCAACGCTTCAGCCTGGCTCGCAAACGGCACGAGTACCGACTCACTCTCATACTCGTAGACACGATCCGCCACCATCTCCGCAAAGCGCGCTGCTGCGTGACCTTCGCTGTCGGCATGCGAGTAGAGCTCATCGATCAATGCCATCCGCGCCTGGAGCTCAGCATCGTCCTTGATGGGGTCATGGCAGGCAGCAAGAAGCTGGGCCATGGTTGCCATCTGGGCGTTCAGGCCATCCAGCATGGGTGAAATATTAGCGATGAAGGCATCTAGTCCATTGGCTTCGATTTTATCCCGCTTCATGGTTATCACCTGTCGAATCGGTAGGTTTTGGGCAAGTGCCAGGCGGCTACCTGACATCGCTCTTGCACCACTTGTCGTACTCCGCGTGCGACAGAATGGCCTTGATATAGAGGGTGCCCGTTCGTGTGTTGAGCCATGCGATCAGACGGCATTCGTTTTTCTTGATATCGAACACATAGACATCAAGCGGCCCTTTTCGGCTGGAGGGTCTGAGTTTTGAACAAGGAATGCGGTCAACGTTCCAGCCAGAGGTGGTAGACCACGTATTCCTTAGCTGCTCAAAAGACTCGAAGCGCAGCGTCGCCCTATCAAAGGTCGTGAGCCACAGGCTCAGGGGGGCTTTCCACTGGGCGTGAGCTTCGATGGCTTTGGTAACCGCCGCTTTCGTTATCACCCGCATTGTGTTGTCCCGGCGTACCAAGGTGCCTACAAATTATTCCGGATCCAGATATCTGTCAAGCATATATCTGGATCCGGAATATACGCTCCGCTGAGGGTCACCTGGATATTGATGTCGATCAAGCTGAGTAGCGGGCCGAGGTATAGGTTGGGCACATAGTCCTGAGGGAAGCTGACCATGGCCAAGAAATTCCCCACAAACCCCAGCCACCCGGAGCGCATCTGCTGGGGCTGCGACCTGTACTGCCCGGCCAAGTCACTGGCCTGTGGCAATGGGGCGAGTCGGACCATGCACCCGGTGGAACTGTTTGGTGAGGACTGGGACAGTTTCGAGGACCGGCTGGAGAAACCGATTGAACAAGAGCAGGACACAGGGCCCAAGTGAGCTTTACGCGGTCCCTTGTAGGAGCCGCCTTGTGTCGCGAAAGGGCTGCGCAGCAGCCCCCAGAACTTCAGCGTAAATGCACAAATTGCCGGAGCTGCTGCGCAGCCCTTTCGCGACACAAGGCCGCTCCTACACCTGACTGCGCCAGCCTGATCAGAACGCTGTGCTGACCGTCAGCGACAGGTTGCGTGGGTCACCATAAATCGCCCCGGCATAGAACCCGTAGCGGGTGTAGTAGTGCTTGTCGAACAGGTTGTTGGCGTTGAGGCTGACGCTGGTGTCGTCGGTCAGCTGGTACTTGGCCATGGCATTCCAGATGGCATAACCGGACCAATTCACGTCAGTGGCACCGTTGCTCACACCATTGCTCGGCTGGCCCGCCGGGCTGGAGATTGCGCGGATGTTGCTCTGCGCAGTAACCCCGGCGCCCAGGGTCAGGCGGTCGAGCGGGCCGGAAAGGCGGTAGGTGGTCGAGGCCTTGAACAGGTGCGATGGGTCGCTGCGGCCGTCGCTGTCGACGCGACGGAAGTGCAGGTAGGTGTAGCCGGCGTACACGTTCCAGCTGGGGGTCAGGGCGCCGGCGATTTCCAGGTCGATACCGTCGGTTTCCTGGCCGGAACCGGCCTTGTAGGCGTCGCCACCGGTGGGGGTGGTCAGGTCGCCGTCGAGCACTGCCTTGTTTTCCTGCTTGGTGCGGAAGTACGCCGCCGAGGCGTTCAGGCGGCCATCGAACCACTCTCCCTTGATGCCCGTCTCGTAGCTTTGCCCGCGAATCGGCTCGACCTTGCTGCCGCTGCTGGTTTCAGCGGTTTGCGGGGTGAAGATGTCGGTGTAGCTGGCGTACAGCGAGTAGTTGTCGTTGAGGTCGTACACGGCGCCCAGGTACGGGGTGACGATGCCGTTCTCTTCCTGGCTGGTACGTGCGCCAGCCACGCTGCGGGTGGTGGCCGAGTAGTCGCTGGTGCGCACGCCGAGGATGACCGACAGTGGGTCGGTGATGCTCAGGCGGGTTGCCGCGTACATGCCCTGCAGGCGGGTGGTGGTCTTGCTGTGGCGGCCGGTGCGCGAGGCGATGATGTTGTAGTCGTCATCCACACCATTGCGCCAGTCGGTCAGCGGGAAGCCGTTGTTGGCGCGGAACTGGCAACCCAGCGCAGGCGCACTGGCCATGCCGTCGCCAACCATGGTGCAGGTGTATTCCGGCGACCAGGCCACGGTGCGGCTGTCGTTGTAGCCAACCATCGCCTGGTGGGTACGGCCGAACAGCTGGAACGGGCCGGACAGGTCGATCTGCGCCGACTGCTGGGTGGTGTCGGTGGAGCTGTGCAGGCCGTTGAGCACGGCGCCGCTGCCATCCTGGTCCCAGTAGCCGCCGTAGCTGCCACGGCCTGCCGAGTTGACCTTGGCCAGGCCACGGTGGTTGAGGGTTTCGGCGGTGCTCTGGGCGGCTTTCAGGTCCAGCGTCCAGTCGTTGTCGAAGCGGTGCTCCAGCGAGCCGAACGCGGTGCGGGTGGTGTACTCGCCAAAGCTCCAGCTGGGTACCACGTTGGTGCTGCGCGGCAGGTCGGTCTTGCTGCCATCGCTGTACCAGATCGGGATGTTCGCACCCCAGCCACCGCCAACAATCTTGTTGTACTCGTACTGGTAGCCGGCACCAAGGGTGGTGGCGTCGTCCAGGTCGAACTCGAAGTTGGCCAGCGCTGCACGGGAGCGCTCGGACTGGTTGTCGCGGAATGAGTTAGCGTCCTGCTGGGTCATCACGAAGCGCGAACGCAGACGGCCGTCTTCGGACAGCGGCAAGTTGAGGTCGGCGCCCAGGCGGCGCTTGTCCCAGCTGCCGTAGGTGGCATAGGCGCTACCGCCGAACGTCCTGGTCGGTGCCTTGCGGATCAGGTTGACGGTGGCCGACGGGTCGCCGGTACCACCCAGCAGGCCGTTGGCGCCGCGCACGATGTCGATGCGCTCGTACAGGTCCATGTTCAGTGCGTTGCCGCCGCCACTGAAATCGGACCCGCCCTGGAACTGCATGCCATCGACCTTCCAGTTGCTGATCGAGTAACCACGGGCACGGTAGTCGGTTCGCCCGCCCACTTCGGACTTGCTCGCGGTCACGCCTGGGGTGGTTTCCAGCGCTTGCTCGATGGTGTGGATGTCGCGGTCATCCATCTGCTGGCGGGTAATGGTGGTGACCGACTGCGGCGTCTGGCGCGGCGTCAGGGCCAGGCCGGTGGAGCTGCGGGTGCTTTCGACGGTGTAACCCAGCTGACCAGCTTCGTCGGCAGGCAGCAGGGCGCTGTCTTCGATCTGCGTGGCCTCCAGTTCCAGGGGCTTGCTGTCGGCAGCCATCGCGCCACCGCTGACGGCCACGGCAATGAACAGGGCCAGCGGTTTGAGGCGTGTGCCGCCTCGGCTGATGGAGGGGAAGGTGTTCGAGGTGCTCTCGGAGTTCATTTGGGAAGACTTCGTATTTGCAGATGATTTTTTGTTAGGATTCTAGGGATCGGCCCCCCGGGCTCCAGACCCGGCTTGTACGGGGATGTAATCGAACGTAACGAGCGCTACCAGCCCTCACCGAACAGGTGTTTTTCTGCATGAGCACAACTTTGCTTGTTGTCGACGATGACGACGAGATCCGCGAACTTCTTTGTGATTACCTGACAGATGCAGGCTATAACGTGCTGGCAGCGGCTGACGGCGAGCAGATGCGCGAGCACCTGGCCCGGCACAAGGTTGAGCTGGTGGTGCTGGACCTGATGCTGCCGGGCGAAGATGGCCTGAGCCTGTGCCGCCAGCTGCAAGCCACGCCGGGGCTGGCGGTGATCATGCTGTCGGCCAAGGGCAGCACGCTGGACCGCATCATCGGTCTGGAGGTGGGTGCCGATGACTACCTGGCCAAGCCCTTCGAGCCACGCGAGCTGATCGCCCGGATCAAGGCCGTGCTGCGTCGTCCGCAACGCCTGGATGCGCCCGCCGAAGAGCCGGTAGAAGATGCCCAGCTGTTCGCCGGCTTCCGCCTGGAACACGTGAAACGCCTGCTCACCCGCCCCGATGGCGAGACCCTGACCCTGCCCCGCTCCGACTACCGCGTACTGCGCGAGCTGCTGGAAGCCAACAACCGCGTGGTGTCCCGCGACCAGCTGACGCGCAGTGCGTTCGGCCGCGACCACCTGCCAGACGACCGTTCGGTGGACATGTGCGTCAGCCGCCTGCGCCAGCACCTGCGCCACGCGCCGGCGGGTGCCGCGCAAATTCTCACCATCCGCAACGAAGGCTATTTGCTGAGCATCGCCGCCAACGGGGCCGATGCCTGACATGCGCTGGCTGCGCCGGCTGTGGCCACGCACGTTGTTCGGCCAGTTGCTGCTGATAATGGTCAGCGGCACCGTGCTGATCCAGTTGATGTCCAGCAGCATCTGGTTCGATGTGCGTTTTGCCCAGGTTCTCGAGGCCCCTGTCCGGCTGATTGCCGCACGCAGCGCGCCGTTGATCGCCCAGGCCGACTGCCGTGCCGGTTCACTGCAGGCGCCAGCGCATTACCAACTGCGTTGCAGCGAAGCCCTGCCCACGCCGGTGCAGGACGAGCGCCGCGGGCGCAGGCGTGTCGAGCTGTTGCTGCACCAGGCCCTCGAGTACGAGTTGGGGCATGCCCAGGACGTGCGCCTGATGAAGGTGCAGTTGACCGACGAACAGGGCCAGCCGATCGTCTGGCGCAGCCTGTTCGGCCTGCGCACGGCCCAGGCGCATCTGCAGTTTGCGGTGCCGTTGGCCGATGGGCACTGGCTGACCATCGAGGGCCAGGAACTGCAAGGCTGGAGCGGCGAGTCGGCCTGGGTGCTGATCAGCGATTACCTGTTGCGGGTGTACGCGCTGCGCATCGTCGCGGTATTGCTGGTGTGCCTGATAGCCGTGCGCCTGTGCCTGCGCCCGCTTCGGCGCCTGGCCGATGCCGCGCGCGGCCTGGGTAGCAACCTCGAGCAGCCGCCCTTGGCGCTGGATGGCCCGGAGGAAGTGCGCCAGGCGGCCCAAGCCTTCAACGCCATGCAGCAGCGGCTGATCGCGATGGTCAACGACAAGGCCTACTTTCTGGCCGCCGTGTCCCACGACCTGCGCACCCCGCTGACGCGCATGCGCCTGCGCCTGGAGCGCTTGCCGGACGACGAAAACCGGCAACGCCTGCGGCAGAACATCGCGCAGATGGACAACATGATCGGCCAGGTGCTCGATTACCTGCGCGCGGGGGAGCAGCAGAACTTGCAACAGGTAGACCTGGACCGGCTGGTGGTGCGCCAGTGCGCGGAGCTGGCCACTGCCGAAGAGCCACTGCCGGTGCATGGCCAGGCGGGCAGCCTGCAGGCCGATGCCCTGCTGCTGCAGCGCTGCCTGCAGAACCTGCTGGTCAATGCGTTGCGTTATGCCAAGGAGGTTTCGGTCACGCTGGAGCAGGCGACCACGGGGGTGTTCATCCATATCGATGACCGCGGCCCGGGGATTGCGCCGGGCCTGCTGGCGACCATCATCGACCCGTTCGTGCGCGGTGACGGGTCGCGCAATCAGGCGTCCGGGGGGTATGGGCTGGGGTTGAGCATCGCCCAGCGGATTGCTGCCAGCCATGGGGGCGAGTTGCTGTTGGCGAACCGCGAGGGGGGTGGGTTGCGGGTTAGCGTGTTGCTGCCTCGCTAACACTTTTGTGGAGGAGGAACTGTGCCGCCTGTGCTGGCCTCATCGCCGGCAAGCCAGCTCCCACCGGAACTGCGCATGGCTTAAAATCGGTGCGGTCGAGGTGGGAGCAGGCTTGCCGGCGATGAGGCCAGCACAGGCAACACAACCACAATCAGGTAACAGTCTTTTACCGATTACCCAGGTTTTCCCCTCCCCGCCTTTGCCTATCCTATGCCCGGTCATCCTGCCTGCGATGGACCCATGAAACACTCTCTACCCAGCCGCTACGCCTGCCTCGCCCTCTGCCTGCTGTTCACCTTCGCCAGCCTGCCGCTGCTACCCCAGCATGCCTGGCTGTGGCCGTTGACACTGATCACCGCGCTGCTCAGCCTGGTCGGCCTAAACGACCTGCGGCAAAGCCACCACGCCGTGCGCCGCAACTACCCGATCCTGGGCAACATCCGCTACCTGATCGAAACCATCCGCCCGGAGATCCGCCAGTACCTGATCGAGGGCGACGACGACAAGCTGCCGTTCTCCCGCTCGCAGCGCTCGCTGGTCTACGCCCGGGCCAAGAACGAAAGCGCCGAGAAGGCCTTCGGCACCCTCAACGATGCCTACAAGCCCGGCTTCGAGTTCATCAGCCATTCCATGCTGCCAGTGGCCACGCCAGACCCGGCATCGTTCCGCATCGCCATTGGCGGGCCGCAATGCCGCCTGCCCTATTCGGCATCTATCTTCAACATCTCGGCCATGAGCTTCGGCGCCCTCAGCGCCAACGCCATCGCTGCCCTGAACCGCGGTGCACGCATGGGCCGTTTTGCCCATGACACCGGCGAAGGCAGCATCAGCCCGTACCACCGCGAACATGGCGGTGACCTGATCTGGGAAATCGGCAGTGGCTACTTCGGCTGCCGCACCGAGGACGGCCGCTTCGACCCACAGCGATTCGCCGAGCAGGCGCGCTCGCCGCAAGTGAAGATGATCGAGATCAAGCTCAGCCAGGGCGCCAAGCCGGGCCACGGTGGCATCCTGCCGGGGCACAAGGTCAGCCCCGAAATTGCCGTAACCCGTGGCGTGCGCGTGGGCGAAGATTGCATCTCGCCAGCGGCGCACAGTGCCTTCCGCACGCCAGTCGAGTTGCTGCAGTTCGTGGCCAGCCTGCGCGAGCTGTCGGGCGGCAAGCCGGTGGGGTTCAAATTCTGCCTGGGCCACCCTTGGGAGTTCATGGGCATTGCCAAGGCCATGCTGGCCACTGGCATCACTCCGGACTTCATCGTCGTCGATGGCAAGGAAGGCGGCACCGGGGCGGCGCCACGCGAGTTCAGCGACAACATGGGCGTGCCGATGCGCGAGGGCCTGATGTTCGTGCACAACACCCTGGTCGGCCTGAACCTGCGCGCCGGCATCCGCATTGGCGCGGCGGGCAAGATCGTCAGCGCCTTCGACATCGCCAGCGTGCTGGCCATCGGGGCGGACTGGGTCAACTCCGCGCGCGGCTTCATGTTCGCCATTGGCTGCATCCAGTCGCAGAGCTGCCATACCAACAAATGCCCGACCGGCGTGGCCACGCAAGACCCGCTGCGCCAGCGCGCCCTGGTGGTGCCGGACAAGGCCAAGCGGGTGGCCAGCTTCCACCGCAACACGCTGCATACGTTGGCCGAAATGTTGGCTGCCGCGGGCCTGGAGCACCCTTCGGAGCTCAAGCCCAAGCACCTGGCGCGGCGTATCAGCCCTAGCGAAATCGGGCTGTTCTCGGACCTGCACACGTTCCTCAAGCCGGGCGAATTGCTCAGTGGCTCGATTGAAAGCGAGTTTTATGCGCGGATGTGGCGGATGGCGCGTAGTGACAGCTTTGCGCCGGAGACTGGGGAGGGAGAGGTGAAGGTTGTTGGTGTGCGGCGCAGGGAAGTGGTGGAGACGGCTTGAAAGCCGGGGGCCGCTTTGCGGCCCTTTCGCGACACAAGGCCGCTCCTACAGAATCGTGGACTGCCCCCAAGAAGTTGGACAAAAAATCCAACCCTTGGGGGACCTATGGGCAAATACACAGAGCAATTCAAGCTCACAGCCATCTCAGCCTATTT
>NZ_NEJN01000043.1:0-514 GCF_002113105.1 Pseudomonas sp. B22(2017) | reverse complement strand
CGTGACGCGCTTCGACAAGCTCGCGAAAAGCTATGCCGCCATGGTCTCACTGGCTTGTTCCATGCGGTGTCTGCGACATCTCTTTTCGTACAGAGCCTAGCGCATGGCGGGATAGTCTTGGTCCCGCCATGCCATGAAATCTTATAAAGCCAGTTCCTCACCCCTTCAGTATCAAGCTTCCAAATTTGTATGAGAAGCGCTCTAGTATTGCACCGCATACATCTTGCCAAACCTCCATTACTAACCAATTGAAAGTTATTCAGGCGTCTTTACGGGATGACCGGACGACGGCTACTCCTTTCGGTACAGCCGAATGAAAAATCTACTTACGCACGACTTTTCGGCAACACAGTCTTTCAGGGTAAATTAGCCCCGATGCAGGCCTCGGAAATAGTTAATCAGGCCTTGGGTAGAGCCATCTTCGGCGCTTTCTTCCAGGCTGCCGACCAGGCGTTGGTAAACGCCCTTGCCCAGCTCCTTGCCTAGCTCCACGCCCCACTGGTCGAAGGCGTTG
>NZ_NEJN01000023.1:0-22659 GCF_002113105.1 Pseudomonas sp. B22(2017) | reverse complement strand
AACTCAGCAGTGAAACGATGCATCGCCGATGGTAGTGTGGGGTTTCCCCATGTGAGAGTAGGTCATCGTCAAGATTCATTTCGCAAAACCCCTATCTGCACATGCAGGTAGGGGTTTTGTCTTTGTGGCGCAAAAATTCCCGGGCATACGCAGTACCTGTGGGAGCGGTTCACCCGCGAAGCAGACTACCCGGTGTATGGCACCGGCTTCGCCGGTGTTCGCGGCGGTTAGACGCCTCGACTCGCCCGCACTGGTCTCCGTTCGATCGTCGCCTCCCACAATTCGAGCCAGAACACTAGAATAGGCCCACGCACCTATTCAGAAGCGCTATATGCCCAATCCTGTCGAACCTGAAACCCTGGCCCAGTTGCCGTTGGACGAGCTTGTCGCCTGTCATGAATGTGACCTGCTGCTGCGCAAGCCCGTGCTCCAGCATGATGAGAAAGCCCAATGCCCGCGCTGCGGCTATGAGCTGTACGCCCATCGGCACAATGTGGTCAACCGCAGCCTGGCCCTGGTGCTCACCGCCTTGCTGCTGTTTGTGCCTGCCAATTTCCTGCCGATCATGCAGCTGCACCTGCTTGGCCAGACATCGGACGATACTGTCTGGAGCGGCGTGCTGGGCCTGTACAACTCGGAAATGCGCGGTGTGGCCGTCGTGGTTTTCCTGTGCAGCATGGCCATCCCTTTGGCAAAACTGCTCTGTCAGCTGGTCGTGCTCTTGAGTATCCGTCTGAACGTGGGGCGTAGTTTCGGCCTGCTGTTCTACCGCATCTATCACCACTTGCGTGACTGGGGCATGCTCGAGGTCTATTTCATGGGCGTGCTGGTAGCCATCGTCAAGCTGGTGGACCTGGCCGAGCTGACGGTAGGCCTGGGGCTGTTCTGCTTCATCAGCCTGTTATTGATCCAGGTGTGGCTCGAGGTGGTGATGTCACCGCACCAGATCTGGAGTGCGCTATCAGGGGAGGACCTGCATGCGGGCGATTGATGCAGGCATTCTTGTCTGCAATGAATGTCACGAGCTGAACCGGCAACAGCCAGACAGCACTTCACAAACCTGTACACGCTGCGGTGCCATCGTGCATGCCCGTCGGCCGAACAGCATCGCGCGTACCTGGGCGCTGCTGATTGCCGCGTCGATCCTGTACATCCCGGCCAACATGCTGCCGATCATGACCGTGAGCACCCTGGGCCAAGGCAGCCCCGACACGATCATGTCCGGTGTCATCACCTTGCTCAAGCATGGCATGGTGCCCATTGCTGCCGTGGTGTTCATTGCCAGTATCCTGGTGCCCACGTTCAAACTGGTGGGCATCGGCTTGCTGTTGTACTCCGTTCAGCGTCGTCAGCCGCTTTCGGCACGGCAACGGATATTGATGTACCGCTTCATCGAATTCATTGGGCGCTGGTCCATGCTCGATATCTTTGTCATCGCCATCCTGGTGGCGGTGGTGAATTTCGGCCGAATAGCCAGTGTCGAAGCCAACCTGGGCGCTGTCGCCTTTGCAACTGTGGTGATCCTGACAATGCTTGCCGCTTTAACTTTCGATCCCCGACTGATTTGGGATAACACGGAGTCGGATGACGACCATGAGTGACCTGCCAACGGCTAAAACCCGCCCAGCCTCGAACTGGTCGGCCATATGGATCCTGCCTTTGATCGCCTTGATGATCGGTGGCTGGCTTGCGTGGCAGGCTTACCGTGATGCCGGTGTGGAAATTGAAGTCCGCTTCGAGTCGGGTGAGGGTATCGTCGCCAACAAGACCGAGGTGATCTACAAGGGCATGCCGGTTGGCAAGGTCAAGAGCCTGGTGCTCGACGCCAAGGGTGAGAACCAGGGGGTGATCGCCACCATCGAGATGAACAAGGCTGCCGAGCCGCATCTGACCAAAGGCACGCGTTTCTGGCTGGTGAAGCCGAGCGTCAGCCTGGCGGGTATTTCCGGCCTGGAAACTCTGGTGTCAGGCAACTACATCGCCGTCAGCCCAGGGGAGGGGGAGCGCACCAAACGTTTTACTGCCTTGAAGGTTGCGCCGCCGCTGTCGGACAGCGAGCCGGGCCTGCACCTTACCCTCAAGGCTGAGCGGCTTGGGTCGCTCAACCGTGACAGCCCGGTGTTCTACAAGCAGATCCAGGTTGGCCGGGTAAAAAGCTACCGCCTGTCCGAGGACCAGAGCACTGTCGAGATAAAGGTCTTCATCGAGCCGGCCTATGCCAGCCTGGTGCGCAAGCACACGCGTTTTTGGAATGCCAGCGGCGTCAGCATCGATGCCTCGCTGTCGGGCGTGAAAGTGCGTAGTGAATCGCTGTCGAGCATTGTCGCCGGTGGTATCGCCTTTGCCACGCCGGAACACCGCAAGGACAGTCCACCCACCGACTCGAACCTGCCGTTCCGTCTGTATGAGGACTTTGATGCGGCCCAGGCCGGTATCCGGGTGAAGGTGAAATTGAGCGATTACGAGGGCCTGCAAGCGGGCCGTACACCGGTCATGTACAAGGGCATCCAGGTAGGCTCGCTGAAAGCCCTGACAATGGCAGACAACCTGGCCAGTGCCTCGGCCGAGCTTACGCTGGACCCGTTGGCCGAGGATTACCTGGTCGAGGGCACGCAGTTCTGGGTGGTCAAACCGTCAATTTCCCTGGCGGGTATCACTGGCCTGGAGGCGCTGGTAAAGGGTAACTACATTGCCATTCGCCCTGGTGAAAAGGGCGCGCGGCCCGAGCGCGAGTTCGAAGCCCGCGCCAAGGCGCCTCCGCTCGACCTCAAGGCACCAGGCCTGCACATGGTGCTGTTCGCCGACACCCTGGGTTCGCTGGAAGTCGGTAGCCCGGTCATGTACCGCCAGGTGAAGGTGGGTAGCGTGCAGAGCTACCAGTTCGCCCGCAACAGCAACCGCATCCTGATCGGTGTGCATATCGAGAAGGAATACGAAAAGCTGGTCAACGGTTCGTCACGCTTCTGGAATGTCAGTGGCATCACCCTGACGGGCGGCCTGTCGGGCATCAAGATCAAGAGTGAATCACTGCAAACCCTGATGGCCGGTGGTATCGCGTTCGACACGCCACGGCCCGATGTGCCGCTCAAACGCCACATCCCACGCTTCCGCCTGCATGACAGCCAGGAGGCGGTCAACCGCGCAGGAACGTTGATCACCATTCGTGTGGACCGTGCTGACGGCCTCAAGCCAGGCACGGCGATCCGCTTCCGTGGCCTGGATGTGGGCAGCATCGAGAGCGTCGACCTGACCGATGACCTGCAGGCGGTGCTGCTGCGGGCGCGCATTACCGAAGCGGCGGACCGTATCGCCCGCGTCGGTACGCAGTTCTGGGTGGTCAAGCCAGCCTTTGGCCTGGTGCGCACGCAGAACCTCGACACTCTGGTGGGTGGGCAGTACCTGGAAGTGCAGCCGGCTGCCAAGGACCGTGGCCCGCAGCGCGATTTCATCGCCTTGGCCGACGCCCCGCAGGTGGCAGGGCCTGAAGTCGGGCTGCCGTTGACGCTGAGCGCTCCGCGCCGTGGCTCGATCAAGCCGGGCGTGCCGGTGACCTACCGTGAGGTTGCGGTGGGCAAGGTGACGGGCTTCGAGCTGGGCCAGAGCGCTGACCGCGTGTTGATCCATATCCTGATCGAACCGCGCTATGCGGCCCTGGTGCGCAGCGGCAGCCGCTTCTGGAACAGCAGCGGCTTCGGTTTCGACTGGGGGCTGGTCAAGGGGGTTACGGTGCGTACCGAGTCGGTGGAGACCATGATCGACGGCGGTATCGCCTTCGCCACGCCGGATGGCGAGCAGATGGGCAACCCGGCACGGCCGCAGCAGACGTTCGCCTTGTTCGACAAGGCCGAGGATGAATGGCTGCAGTGGGCGCCGAAGATTCAGATTGCCAAGTGATGTGGAGGCAGGGCTGCCAAGTGCAGCCTTGCGCTTTTCCGTAGGAGCAGCCTTGTGCTGCGAATGGGCTGCGTAGCAGCCCCGACAATGTCCGCTGCCAGCTGAAGCCTGGGGCTGCTATGCAGCCCATTCGCAGCACAAGGCTGCTCCTACAAAAAGCCGATCGTAATCAACTGGGCGGGATGCTTGCACAAATCGCAGGCAACAAAAAACCGACCCTAGGGTCGGTTTTTCGACTAGCGCGTCGCTTAGGCAGCTGCAGCTTCTTTCAGCGCCTTGATGTGGCCATTCAGACGGCCTTTGTGACGAGCAGCCTTGTTCTTGTGGATGATGCCCTTGTCGGCCATACGGTCGATTACAGGCACAGCCAGAACGTAAGCGGCTTGCGCTTTTTCGGCGTCTTTTGCGTCGATGGCTTTAACTACATTCTTGATGTAGGTACGGACCATGGAACGCAGGCTGGCGTTGTGGCTGCGACGCTTCTCAGCCTGTTTTGCACGTTTCTTGGCGGAAGGTGTGTTGGCCACCGTCGAGCTCCTCGAAAGACTTTAGGTAAATAGCAAACAAAATAGGCCGCGAATCATGCCGATCAGTCGAACGGATGTCAAGGCCACCTGCAAGGTTCCGCCGAGCGGTGCGCCAACAAGAGGGAAATATTCCTTTCTGCTGCGCGACCTGTAAACTCGGGAATTTTTGGCTCCCCTGCGAAGGCGCGGGAGTATCGCACATTCGGACGCTGTCTGGCAGCGTCCTCTGCCCTTGGCGTGAATCTTTTCGATGAACCTGCTCAAATCCCTGGCTGCGGTAAGCTCGATCACCATGATTTCCCGGGTGCTAGGCTTTGTCCGCGACACCATCCTGGCGCGTGTTTTCGGCGCCGGCATCGCCACCGATGCTTTCTTCATCGCCTTCAAGCTGCCCAACCTGCTGCGGCGCATCTTCGCCGAGGGCGCGTTTTCCCAGGCCTTCGTGCCGATCCTGGCCGAATACAAGACCCAGCAAGGCGAGGAGGCGACCCGCACCTTCGTCGCCTATGTCAGTGGCCTGCTGACCTTGGTTCTGGCGCTGGTGACCGCCATCGGCATCCTGGCGGCGCCATGGGTGGTGTGGGCGACCGCCCCAGGCTTTGTCGACAGTGCCGAAAAGTACGAACTGACCACCGCCCTGTTGCGGGTGACTTTTCCTTATATATTGCTGATCTCGCTGTCCTCCCTGGCCGGGGCAATCCTCAATACCTGGAACCGTTTCTCGGTGCCGGCCTTTACCCCGACCTTGCTGAATGTGGCGATGATTGCCTTCGCCGTGCTGCTTACGCCGTATTTCGACCCGCCCATCATGGCCCTGGCATGGGGCGTGCTGGCCGGTGGCCTGGCACAGTTGCTGTACCAGCTGCCAGCGCTGAAGAAGATCGGCATGCTCGTGCTGCCACGCCTGAACCTGCGTGATGCCGGCGTGTGGCGGGTGCTCAAGCAGATGCTGCCAGCGATCCTCGGGGTGTCGGTGAGTCAGATCTCGCTGATCATCAACACCATCTTCGCCTCCTTCCTGGTAGCCGGCTCGGTGTCGTGGATGTACTACGCCGACCGCCTCATGGAGCTGCCTTCCGGTGTACTGGGCGTGGCCCTGGGCACCATACTGCTGCCGACCCTGGCCAAGACCTACGCCAACAAGGACCGCGAGGAGTACTCACGGATCCTCGACTGGGGCCTGCGCCTGTGTTTCCTGCTGGTGCTGCCCTGCACCCTGGCCCTGGCCATCCTCGCCGAGCCTTTGACCGTGGCGCTGTTCCAGTACGGCAAGTTCACTGCCGTCGACGCAGCCATGACCCAGAAGGCGCTGATCGCCTATTCGGTGGGCTTGCTGGCGATCATTCTGGTCAAGGTACTGGCACCGGGCTTCTATGCGCAGCAGAATATCCGTACACCGGTGAAGATCGCGGTATTCACCCTGGTCTGCACCCAACTGTTCAACCTGGCCCTGATCGGGCCGTTCGCGCATGCCGGCCTGGCCCTGGCGATCAGCCTGGGGGCCTGCCTGAACGCCGGCCTGCTGTTCTGGAAACTGCGCAGTCAGCAGCTGTTTCAGCCGCAACCAGGCTGGGCGATATTCCTGCTCAAGCTGTTGCTGGCGGTGGGGCTGATGTCGGCGGTGTTGCTGGCCGGCATGCATTATCTGCCAGCCTGGGAACAGGGCAACATGCTCGAGCGCCTGGTGCGCCTGGTGGCTCTGGTACTGGCGGGCGTCGTGACCTATTTCGGCTGCCTGTACCTGTGCGGCTTCCGGCCTCGGCATTTCGCCCGCAAGGCCTTGCACTGAGGCATCGGGCGGGTCAGGCGTCGGTTTTTCGCATTCCACGCCGCCCTTGGGCGCTGCTGCCTGTCACCGGCGCCCGGGTGTGGTTATAATCGGCCACTTTATGAGCAAGAAGCGCGTTATGCAGCTGGTTCGAGGTCTTCACAACCTGCGCCCCGAGCACCGGGGCTGTGTCGCCACCATTGGCAACTTCGACGGGGTTCACCGCGGCCACCAGGCTATCCTGGCGCGCCTGCGCGAGCGCGGCCAGGCCTTGGGCCTGCCGACCTGCGTGGTCATCTTCGAACCGCAACCACGCGAGTACTTCGCCCCCGACACCGCGCCGGCCCGCCTGGCCCGGCTGCGCGACAAGATCGAGCTGCTGGCGGCCGAGGGTATCGACCGGGTGCTGTGCCTGGCATTCAACCAGCGCCTGAGCAATCTCAGCGCCGATGCCTTCGTCAAGGCCATCCTGGTCGACGGCCTGGGTGTACGCCACCTCGAAGTGGGCGATGACTTCCGCTTCGGCTGCGACCGCGCCGGCGACTTCGCCTTCCTGGTCGAGGCCGGCAAGCTGTACGGCTTCACCGTCGAGGCTGCCAACACGGTGATCCAGGACGGCCTGCGGGTCAGCAGCACCGAAGTGCGCAAGGCCCTGTCCGAAGGCAACTTCGAGCTGGCCGAGCACCTGCTGGGCCGCCCATACCGCATCAGCGGCCGCGTGCTGCATGGCCAGAAGCTGGCCCGCCAGCTCGGCACACCTACCGCCAACATCCAGCTCAAGCGCCGCCGCGTGCCGCTGTCCGGGGTCTACCTGGCCAGCATCGAAATCGACGGCAAGGCCTGGCCGGGTGTCGGCAATATCGGCGTGCGCCCCACCGTTGCCGGTGACGGGCGCCCGCACCTGGAGATTCATCTGCTGGACTATGCCGGCGACCTTTACGGCCGGCGCCTGACGGTGGAGTTCCACCACAAGCTGCGTGAAGAGCAGCGATTCGCCTCCCTGGAGGCGCTGAAGTCGGCGATCGATGCGGATATCGCCGCCGCACGTGCACATTGGCACGCTCAACCGCTAACGAAGAGCCTGAAATGACCGACTACAAAGCCACGCTTAACCTTCCGGACACCGCCTTCCCCATGAAGGCCGGCCTGCCTCAGCGCGAACCGCAGATCCTGCAGCGCTGGGACAGCATTGGCCTGTACCAGAAGCTGCGCGAAATTGGCAAGGATCGTCCCAAGTTCGTCCTGCACGACGGCCCGCCCTATGCCAACGGCAAGATTCATATCGGTCATGCGCTGAACAAGATCCTCAAGGACATGATCGTCCGTTCCAAGACCCTGGCCGGCTTCGATGCGCCGTATGTGCCGGGCTGGGACTGCCATGGCCTGCCGATCGAGCACAAGGTCGAGGTCACCCACGGCAAGCATCTGTCCGCCGACCGCACCCGCGAGCTGTGCCGCGAGTACGCCGCCGAGCAGATCGAAGGGCAGAAGACCGAGTTCATCCGCCTGGGCGTGCTGGGCGACTGGGACAACCCGTACAAGACCATGAACTTTGCCAACGAGGCCGGCGAAATCCGCGCCCTGGCCGAGATGGTCAAGCAAGGCTTCGTGTTCAAGGGCCTGAAGCCTGTGAACTGGTGCTTCGATTGCGGTTCGGCCCTGGCCGAGGCCGAAGTCGAGTACGCCGACAAGAAATCGCAGACCATCGACGTTGCCTTCCCGGTAGCCGATGACGCCAAGCTGGCTGCTGCCTTCGGTCTGGCTTCGCTGGCCAAGCCGGCTGCCATCGTGATCTGGACCACCACCCCGTGGACTATCCCGGCCAACCAGGCGCTGAACATCCACCCGGAGTTCAAGTACGCCCTGGTCGACACCGGCGAGCGTCTGCTGGTTCTGGCCGAGGAGCTGGTCGAGTCGTGCCTCAAGCGCTACAGCCTGGAAGGCTCGGTCATTGCCACCGCCCAGGGTTCGGCACTGGAACTGATCAACTTCCGCCACCCGTTCTATGACCGCCTGTCGCCAATCTACCTGGCTGACTACGTCGAGCTGGGCGCTGGTACCGGCGTGGTGCACTCCTCGCCAGCCTACGGTGAAGACGACTTCGTCACCTGCAAGCGTTACGGCATGGTCAACGACGACATCCTCACCCCGGTGCAGAGCAACGGCGTGTATGTGGACTCGCTGCCATTCTTCGGCGGCCAGTTCATCTGGAAGGCCAACCCGGCCATCGTCGAGAAGCTGAGCGAAGTCGGCGCGCTGATGCACACCGAAACCATCAGCCACAGCTACATGCACTGCTGGCGCCACAAGACCCCGCTGATCTACCGCGCTACCGCGCAGTGGTTCGTGGGTATGGACAAGCAGCCGACCACCGGCGAGCCGCTGCGTGAGCGCGCACTTAAAGCCATCGAAGACACCAAGTTCGTCCCGGCCTGGGGCCAGGCGCGCCTGCATTCGATGATCGCCAACCGCCCGGACTGGTGCATCTCCCGTCAGCGCAACTGGGGTGTACCGATCCCGTTCTTCCTGCACAAGCAGACCGGCGAGCTGCACCCACGCACCGTCGAGCTGATGGAGGCAGTGGCCAAGCGCGTCGAACAGGAAGGCATCGAGGCCTGGTTCAAGCTGGACGCCGCCGAACTGCTGGGCGCTGAAGCCGAGCAGTACGACAAGATCACCGACACCCTCGACGTGTGGTTCGACTCGGGTACCACCCACTGGCACGTGCTGCGTGGCTCGCATGACATCGGCCACGCCACCGGCCCGCGTGCCGACCTGTACCTGGAAGGTTCCGACCAGCACCGCGGCTGGTTCCACTCGTCCTTGCTGACCGGTTGCGCCATCGACGGCCACGCGCCGTACCGCGAGCTGCTGACCCACGGCTTCACCGTGGACGAGAACGGCCGCAAGATGTCCAAGTCGCTGGGCAACACCATCGAGCCGGAGAAGGTCAACAACACTCTGGGTGCCGATATCCTGCGCCTGTGGGTTGCCGCTACCGACTATTCCGGTGAAATGGCCGTTTCCGAGCAGATCCTGCAGCGCAGCGCCGACGCCTACCGCCGTATCCGCAACACTGCACGCTTCCTGCTCTCCAACCTGTCCGGCTTCGACCCGGCCCGCGACTTGCTGGCCCCGGAAGACATGCTGGCGCTGGACCGCTGGGCGGTTGACCGCACCCTGCTGCTGCAACGCGAGCTGGAAGAGCACTACAGCGAGTACCGTTTCTGGAACGTCTACTCCAAGGTGCACAACTTCTGCGTGCAGGAACTGGGCGGCTTCTACCTCGACATCATCAAGGACCGCCAGTACACCACCGGCGCCAACAGTGTCGCTCGCCGCTCCTGCCAGACCGCGCTCTACCACATCAGCGAGGCGCTGGTGCGCTGGATCGCGCCGATCCTGGCGTTTACCGCCGACGAAATCTGGCAGTACCTGCCAGGCGAGCGCAACGAGTCGGTAATGCTCAACGGTTGGTACGAAGGCCTGAGCGAGCTGCCGGAAGGTACCGAACTGGACCGCGCCTACTGGGACCGCGTAATGGCCGTCAAGGCATCGGTCAACAAGGAGCTGGAAAACCAGCGTACCGCCAAGGTCATCGGCGGCAACCTGCAGGCCGAAGTCACCCTGTACGCCGACGAAGGCCTGAGCGCCGACCTGGGCAAGCTGGGCGACGAACTGCGCTTCGTGCTGATCACCTCGGCTGCCAGCGTGGTGCCATTCGCGCAAGCGCCGGCCGAAGCGGTGGCCACTGAAGTCGAAGGCCTCAAGCTGCAAGTGGTCAAGTCCGGCCACACCAAGTGCGGCCGTTGCTGGCACTTCCGCGCCGACGTCGGCAGCCACCCGGAGCACCCGGAAATCTGCGGCCGTTGCGTCGACAACCTGAGCGGTTCCGGCGAGGTGCGCCACTATGCCTAACCCTGTAGCGGGGCGCTTCGGGCGCCTTGCATGGCTTTGGCTGAGCCTGGTGGTACTGGTCCTCGACCAGGCCACCAAGCTGTATTTCAACAATGCCCTGACCATGTACCAGCAGGTTGTCGTCATCCCTGACTACTTCAGCTGGACCCTGGCCTACAACACCGGCGCGGCGTTCAGCTTCCTGGCTGAAAGCTCCGGCTGGCAGCGCTGGCTGTTCGCCCTGATCGCCGTGGTGGTCAGTGCCGTGCTGGTAGTGTGGCTCAAGCGCCTGGGGCGCAACGAGACCTGGCTGGCCGTGGCGCTGGCGCTGGTGCTGGGTGGCGCGATCGGCAACCTGTACGACCGCGTCGTGCTCGGCCACGTGGTCGACTTCATCCTGGTGCACTGGCAGAACCGCCATTACTTCCCGGCCTTCAACCTGGCCGACAGCGCCATCACCGTTGGTGCGGTGATGCTGGCGCTGGATATGTTCAAGAGCAAGAAGTCCGAGGATCCGGTCCATGACTGACACCCGTATCGGCCAGAACACCGAAGTCACCCTGCACTTCGCGCTGCACCTGGAAAACGGCGACACCGTCGACAGCACGTTCGACAAGGCCCCGGCCACCTTCAAGGTTGGCGATGGCAACCTGCTGCCAGGGTTCGAGAACGCCCTGTTCGGCTTCAAGGGCGGCGACAAGCGTACCGTCGTGGTGGCCCCGGAGAACGCATTCGGCCAGCCAAACCCGCAGAACGTGCAAGTCATGCCGCGGTCCCAGTTCGAGGGCATGGAGTTGTCCGAAGGGCTGTTGATCATCTTCAACGACGCCGCCAACACCGAGCTGCCGGGTGTGGTCAAAGCGTTCGATGACGAGCAGGTGACCATCGACTTCAATCACCCATTGGCTGGCAAGACCCTGACCTTCGAGGTGGAGATCCTCGAGGTGAAGGCCCTGTAAGCCTGGAGCCGAGCATGCAAATCAAACTCGCCAACCCTCGCGGCTTCTGCGCGGGGGTCGACCGGGCGATCGAGATCGTCAACCGCGCGCTGGAAGTCTTCGGCCCGCCGATCTATGTGCGTCACGAAGTGGTGCACAACAAGTTCGTGGTGGAAGACCTGCGCAACCGTGGCGCCATCTTCGTCGAAGAGCTGGACCAGGTACCGGACGACGTCATCGTCATCTTCAGTGCCCACGGTGTTTCCCAGGCCGTGCGCCAGGAAGCTGCTGGCCGTGGCCTGAAAGTGTTCGATGCCACCTGCCCGCTGGTGACCAAGGTGCACATCGAAGTGGCCAAGTACAGCCGCGACGGCCGTGAGTGCATTCTCATCGGCCACGAAGGGCATCCGGAGGTCGAAGGCACCATGGGCCAGTACGACGCCAGCAACGGTGGCGCCATCTACCTCGTCGAAGACGAGGAGGATGTTGCCAACCTGCAGGTGAAGGACCCGGACCACCTGGCGTTCGTCACCCAGACCACACTGTCGATGGACGACACCAGTCGTGTGATCGACGCCCTGCGTGCGCGCTTCCCGAACATTGGCGGCCCGCGCAAGGACGACATCTGCTACGCCACCCAGAACCGCCAGGACGCGGTCAAGCAACTGGCGGACGAGTGCGACGTGGTACTGGTGGTCGGCAGCCCGAACAGCTCCAACTCCAACCGCCTGCGCGAGCTGGCCGAGCGCATGGGCACCCCGGCCTACCTGATCGACGGTGCCGAGGACCTGCAGCGTGGCTGGTTCGACCAGACGGCGCGGGTCGGCATCACCGCTGGCGCTTCGGCTCCCGAAGTGCTGGTGCGTGGCGTGATCGAGCAGCTCAAGGCCTGGGGCGCCACCGGTGCTGAAGAGCTGGATGGGCGGGAGGAGAACATCACCTTCTCCATGCCCAAGGAACTGCGGGTTCGGTCGCTGATCTGAAACGGCACCCACCTGGTGCTGTTTTATGTGGGAGCGGCCTTGTGTCGCGAAAGGGCCGCTCCCACAACGATCACGTATGCTAGCTGGAGGTGTCTTTGCATCGGGATTTTTTTGGCTCTCCCATCTGTACGTTGACCCTGCCAGTCGATGCCATCACAACTTGATACTGGCTAGTTGCGGTCAAGCGCTCGCAAATCTCCATCGTTGAACCTAACCAATTACCGTTGGCCCCAAGCGGAACACCCTGCGCACTGAATTTCAGCTGCTCACCGCGATTGCTCGTGATCTTCAGCGGCCGTGAAAGACGCTGCTCGCGCAGCACCTGCCCGTTATGCTCCAGCATCACCTGCCAACCATTCCCCCAGTTACCGTCCAACGCCTGCACCAACACCGGCTGGCTTTGCAACATGGCATGGCTGCGCGCACTGCGCAGCGCCTGCGCCAAGTCACGCGCAGCTGCCGCCCTGTGTAAGTCGTCGCTCAATCTGGCGTAGGCCGGCATGCCGAGCTGTGTCAGCAACACGGCCACTGCCAGGGCCGACAACATTTGAATCAGTGTTACACCTCGTTGCTTCACCGTGCATTCCTCCCTGGAAGTGCTTGGCTGTAGCTTCACGGTCGTTGGACCGGCGGTCCAGTCGCCCGGGTTCAATGCAATTGCAGGAAAAGTCGCAGGAGGTGCAGGGATGCACGCAAGACAGCGGGGCATGACGCTTCTGGAAGTGTTATTGGCGGTGGTAGTGGTGGCTGTGGGTATGTTCGCAGCGGCAGGCCTGCAACTGCAGGCATTGCAGGCTGCGGAGGACGCGCGCCGCGATGGGAAGGCGGCAATGGCGGCGCACAGTGAGCAGGAAAGGGGGCGGCCATGAGTCGGGGCCAGCGTGGTTTCGGCTTGCTTGAGGTGATGCTGGCGCTGACCATCGGGTTGCTGCTGTTGGCGGCGGCCAGCCAGCTATTCGCCTCGGCCCACCATACCTGGCGGCTGCAAAGCACGGCAGTACGCATGCAGGATGAGGCACGCCTGGCATTGCTGCGAATGGCCCAGGATATCCGCATGACCGGGATGTTTGGCTGCCTGCGACTGCGGCCAAAGCACTTCGGCAGTTCGAGCGCAGAGCACGCATTCGCCCGGCCGATGGAAGTCGAAGCATCCACCCTTAGCCTGGTCGTTGCGGAGTTACCTGGGCAAGCCGGGGGCCCGCAGTGGTTCCTGCACACGGACTGTACTAGCAAAGTGTCTGTGGACGATGAGTTGAAGGAGGGCTACCCGCAGGTTTACCCCATCAGCAGATATGTCTACCAACTCCAGGGCAATACGCTGAAATTCAAACGCAACAAAAGCAACTTCCAGCCGCTGGTTGAAAATGTGCGGTCAATGCGTTTGCAGCGTGTGCAAATGGCACAGGGTGAGGGGGTGGATATTGCCCTGACGCTTTACGAACCCACGCTCGAACTTGAACAGCACCATGAACTGAGCGTCGCAATCCGCAACCCGGTGCCGAACCCATGAATCGTCAGCGTGGCATAGTCCTGTTGTTGGCTTTGGTCCTGAGCCTGCTGCTTGGGCTGCTTGCGGCGTCTGCCCTGCGTGATGCGCTGGCGCAAACGCGAATGACCGGCTATCTGAGCGAAGGCCTGCTGGCGCTGGAGCAGGCCGAGGCCACGCTGCTGGCAGGGGCAGGCGAGCTCGAGCGGGCTCCCCCCGACCCTTGCGAGGCGTGCCCGCCACCCGCTCGACCGCATGACCTGAGCGGGCAGTGGCAGCGCACGCGAACCGGCTATTTCCATTTGCAGAATCTGGGTACCAGCGAACACGCGGCGCATATGCCGGAAGGGCAGCAGGTCACCCTGTACCGCGTCACCGCCGTCAGCCTGCAAACCCAGTCACGGCATGTGCTGGAAGCGGTCTACGCCATGGCCGGCGACACAACCCGGCGCATTGCCTGGCGGCAGAGATTGCGAGGAGACTGACATGCAGCAAGGCTTGAGCCTGATCGAGTTGTTGATTGTGCTGGCCGTGACCGGCATTCTGGCAGCCATTGCCTACCCCAGTTACAGCGACCAGCTACGGCGAGCCGCGCGCAGCGAAGTGGTTGGCCTGCTGCATGACGCCGCCCTGCGCCTGGAGCGCCACCGCGTACGCACTGGCCAATACGCCGAGGGCGACCCTGCCTTGCCCGACGGTACCCGCTATTACAGCCTGCAGGCCCAGCGCGACAGCGACACCTTCACGCTGCGCGCCCGGCGGCTGCCGAGCGGGCTGATGGCGCAGGACCGCTGTGGCGATTTCCAGCTCGACCAGGCCGGCGTGCAGCGCAATCCGGGTGCCGTCGAAGGCAGCGTGCACTGCTGGGGAAGCTGAAGATTGAATGATGCCCGGTGCATCGCGGATTTACTTCAGGTGTTGGATCGACAGATGAGCAAGCAAGTAGTGGTGGTCGGTGGCGGGGTGATCGGCCTGCTGACGGCATTCAACCTGGCGGCGAAGGTCGGGCAGGTGGTGGTGTGTGATCAGGGTGAAGTCGGCCGCGAATCGTCCTGGGCCGGCGGCGGTATCGTCTCGCCACTATACCCGTGGCGCTACAGCCCGGCCGTGACCGCCCTGGCACACTGGTCGCAAGACTTTTATCCACAGCTGGGCGAGCGTTTGTTCGCCAGCACCGGCGTCGACCCCGAAGTGCACACCACCGGCCTGTACTGGCTCGACCTGGACGACGAGGCCGAAGCGCTGGCCTGGGCCGAGCGTGAGCAGCGGCCGCTGAGTGCCGTGGATATTTCGGCGGCCTATGACGCGGTGCCGGTGCTGGGCCCGGGCTTCAAGCGTGCCATCTACATGGCCGGCGTGGCCAACGTGCGCAACCCGCGCCTGGTGAAGTCGCTCAAGGCGGCGTTGCTGGCGTTGCCCAACGTGACCTTGCGTGAGCACTGCCAGGTTACCGGTTTTGTCCAGCAAGGCGGTCGCGTGACCGGGGTGCAGACGGCAGACGGCGTTCTGGCGGCGGATGAGGTGGTGCTCAGTGCTGGCGCGTGGAGTGGCGACCTGCTGCGTACGCTCGGCCTGGAACTGCCGGTGGAGCCGGTGAAGGGCCAGATGATTTTGTTCAAATGTGCCGAAGACTTCCTGCCGAGCATGGTGCTGGCCAAGGGGCGCTATGCGATCCCGCGGCGTGACGGGCATATTCTGGTGGGTAGCACGCTGGAGCATGCCGGGTACGACAAGACCCCGACCGAGGAGGCGTTGGAGAGCCTGAAGGCCTCGGCGGTGGAGTTGCTGCCTGAGCTCGAGGGGGCCACGGTGGTGGCGCACTGGGCCGGGCTGCGGCCGGGGTCGCCGGAAGGTATTCCGTATATCGGGCCGGTGCCGGGGCATGCGGGGTTGTGGTTGAACTGCGGGCATTACCGCAACGGGCTGGTGCTGGCGCCGGCTTCGTGCCAGCTGTTTACCGACCTGTTGACCGGGGCAGAGCCGATCATTGACCCGGCGCCGTATGCGCCAGCCGGGCGGTTGAGCTGAGATTGCCGGGGCCGCTCCTACAGGGGCTGCGTATTCCCTGTGGGAGCGGCCTTGTGTCGCGAAAGGGCTGCAAGGCAGCCCCAGTTTCTAACGGGATTGCCCCGGCCCTTGCTGCAGGTGTGCCTGGCTGCAATACCACTCGTTACCCTGCTGCAGCGCCCGGTCATTGGGCAGGTGCACGCCGCAATGGGCGCAGCGCACCATCTGCAGCGGCGCATCCAGCTTCGCCTCGGGGTGCGACTGTTGGCTGGCTTTGAACTTGCGCCACAGCCAGAACGCGGCGGCGATCAGGGCGATCCAGAAAAGTAGGCGAACCATGGTGTCCAGCTTGTCGGTTGAAGAAGCCGACAGTCTAGGACGCGGCCAATAAAAAAGGGAGGCCCAGGGCCTCCCTTTCATGTACCGCTACGTATCAGTCGAACAGACCAAAGGTCATGTAGCTGAACCAGGAACGGTCCTTCTCGGCTTCCTTCGGCCCTTCCGGCACGATCGGATCACCGTTCTCGTCGGTTGGCAGCAGCTCACGCGGCATCTCGTCACGTGCGTCCTGGAACTGCTTGACCACGTCCTGGTTCGCGCGGGTTTCACCCGGCGGCAGCGGGGTGTCGGTCTCGATCAGGCCCAGGGTCGCTTTGGACAGCCAGCCGCGGCCGTCAGACTCGGTCTGCTTTGGCTGGAACTCGCCATCTACCAGGCTCGGGTGGTCCGGGTAGTTGAGTTTGAGGGTTTCCAGGCTGGTGGCGGCCAGTTCGTCCAGGTGCATCTTCTGGTACGCCTCGACCATCACCGCCAGGCCGTCGCCGACCGATGGGGTTTCCTGGAAGTTCTCCACCACGTAGCGGCCACGGTTGGCGGCGGCTACATAGGCCTGGCGGCTCAGGTAGTAGTCGGCCACATGGATTTCGTACGAGGCCAGCAGGTTGCGCAGGTAGATCATGCGCTGCTTGGCGTCGGGCGCGTAGCGGCTGTTGGGGAAGCGGCTGGTCAGCTGGGCGAACTCGTTGTACGAGTCGCGGGCAGCACCCGGGTCACGCTTGGTCATGTCCAGCGGCAGGAAGCGCGCCACCAGGCCACGGTCCTGGTCGAACGAGGTCAGGCCCTTGAGGTAGTAGGCGTAGTCGACGTTCGGGTGCTGCGGGTGCAGGCGGATGAAGCGCTCGGCAGCCGACTTGGCAGCCTCGGGCTCGGAGTTCTTGTAGTTGGCGTAGATCAGCTCGAGCTGCGCCTGGTCGGCATAGCGGCCGAACGGGTAGCGCGACTCTAGGGCCTTGAGCTTGTTCACGGCGCTGGTGTAGCTGGAGTTGTCCAGGTCAGCTTGCGCCTGCTGATACAGCTCGGCCTCGCTGAGGTTCTCGTCGATCACTTCCTTATTGGAGGAACAGGCCGCGGTGAGCCCGAGGATGGCGATCAGCAGCAGGTGTTTCACTTGCATGGCGGCTTGCGTCCCTTTGACGGCCGCTGTCTTGGGCGGTGCCGTCCTGTTATGATGAGCGCCCCGGCCAACCCCGGGACAAAAGAAGCCGTATTTAACCACAAGCTCGCAGCCGAAACCAAAGGCTGTGCGCCCGCCGAATCGAGCATGTCCGAGATCATTCAACTTAGCGCAGAGGTCCCGTCCGAACTGGGCGGTCAACGCCTCGACCAGGTCGCCGCCCAATTGTTCGACGAGTATTCGCGCTCGCGGCTGACTACCTGGATCAAAGAAGGCCGCCTGACGGTCGATGGCGCGGTCCTGCGCCCGCGTGACACCGTCCATGGTGGCGCCGTGCTGGCCCTGGAGGCCGAGCAAGAGGCCCAGGGCGAGTGGGAGGCCGAGGACATCGCGCTGGACATCGTCTATGAAGACGACCAGATCCTGGTGATCAACAAGCCTGCCGGCCTGGTTGTGCACCCGGCTGCCGGGCATGCCAGCGGCACCTTGCTGAACGCGCTGCTGCACCATGTGCCCGACATCATCAACGTGCCGCGCGCCGGCATCGTGCACCGCCTGGACAAGGACACCACCGGCCTGATGGTGGTGGCCAAGACCCTGCAGGCGCAGACCAACCTGGTCGACCAGCTGCAAAAGCGCTCGGTCAGCCGCATTTATGAATGCATCGTGGTTGGTGTGGTGACTGCCGGTGGCAAGATCGACGCGCCCATCGGCCGCCACGGCGGCATGCGCCAGCGCATGGCAGTCACCGACGGCGGCAAGCCTGCGATCAGCCACTACCGTGTGCTCAAGCGCTTCCGCTCGCACACCCATGTGCGGGTGAAGCTGGAAACCGGCCGTACCCACCAGATCCGCGTGCACATGGCTCATGTCGGCTACCCGCTGGTCGGCGACCAGACCTACGGCGGCCGCTTCCGCATCCCGCCGGCAGCCAGCCCGACCATGGTCGAGGCGGTGAAGACCTTCCCGCGTCAGGCCCTGCACGCACGCTTCCTGGCGCTGGTACACCCGACCACCGGTGAGCGCATGGAATGGGAATCGCCGCTGCCGGATGACTTCGTCTGGTTGCTGTCGCTGCTGAACCAGGACCGCGAGAGCTTTATCGGATGAGTGGCCTGACTCAGTCGCTGCTGTTCCCCGACTGGCCGGCCCCGGCCTCGGTGCGCGCCTGTGTCACCACCCGCCAGGGCGGCGTCAGCCTGCCGCCCTATGAAACCTTCAACCTTGGCGACCATGTAGGGGACGACCCTGCCGCGGTGGCCGAAAACCGTCGTCGCCTGAGCGACGAATTCGCCATCCAGCCGGCCTGGCTCAAGCAGGTGCATGGGCTGGTGGTGGCAAATGCCGACCCGGCTGTGGTGGCCGAGGCCGACGCCAGCTGGACCGACCAGCCTGGCATTGCCTGCACCGTGATGACTGCCGATTGCCTGCCAGCGCTGTTCTGCGACCGGGCCGGTACCCGCGTGGCGGCCGCGCATGCTGGCTGGCGCGGGCTGGCCGGTGGTGTGCTGGAGGCCACCTTGGATCGCCTGGCACTGCCACCCGAAGAGGTGCTGGTGTGGCTGGGGCCGGCGATTGGCCCACAGGCGTTCGAAGTGGGGCTGGAAGTGCGTGATGCCTTTACGGCGGTGCACCCGGAAGCGGCCCGGGCCTTTGTCGATGGTGCCCGGCCGGGCAAGTTGATGGCCGACATCTATGAGCTGGCGCGTATTCGTTTGGCGGCGCGTGGGGTGACCGCTGTTCATGGCGGTGGCTTGTGCACGGTCAGCGATGAGCGGTTCTTCTCCTATCGCCGTACTCCGCAGGGGGGGCGTTTTGCTTCCCTTGTGTGGCTGGAACCGCGCTAGCCTGCATCGGCCTTTTCGCGGGTGAACCCGCTCCCACAGGATAATCACAGGCCCTGAGAGCGGAGCAGTACTTGTGGGGGCGGGCATGCCTGCGAATGGCCCAGCACTAATCCAACAGGTTGATCCTGGTCAACCCCGCTACGCTTGAATCTTCCAGAATCAGCCTTATCTATAAGGTCATCTCAGGCAGGTTTCTTCACAAACAGGCGCTGTCCATCGCTCCGACCTGCCCTTTAAAAGGAAGGTACCCCCATGCGAATAGACCGTTTGACCAGCAAGCTGCAGCTTGCGATATCCGATGCCCAATCCCTGGCGGTTGGCATGGATCACCCTGCCATCGAGCCGGTGCACCTGTTGCAGGCACTGCTCGAGCAGCAGGGCGGTTCGATCAAGCCGCTGCTGATGCAGGTAGGCTTCGACATCAACAGCCTGCGCCAGGCACTGGTGAAAGAACTCGACCAGCTGCCGAAAATCCAGAACCCCACCGGCGACGTGAACATGTCGCAGGACCTGGCGCGCCTGCTCAACCAGGCCGACCGCCTGGCCCAGCAGAAGGGCGACCAGTTCATTTCCAGCGAACTTGTGCTGCTGGCTGCCATGGACGAGAACAGCAAGCTCGGCAAGCTGTTGTTGAGCCAGGGCGTGAGCAAGAAGGCCCTGGAAAACGCCATCAACAACCTGCGCGGCGGTGCGGCGGTCAATGACGCCAACGCCGAGGAATCGCGCCAGGCGCTGGACAAGTACACCGTCGACCTGACCAAGCGTGCCGAAGAAGGCAAGCTGGACCCGGTGATTGGCCGTGACGACGAAATTCGCCGTACCGTACAGGTGCTGCAACGCCGTACCAAGAACAACCCGGTGCTGATCGGTGAGCCTGGCGTAGGTAAAACCGCCATCGCCGAAGGCCTGGCCCAGCGCATCATCAATGGTGAAGTGCCGGACGGCCTGAAGGGCAAGCGCCTGCTGGCGCTGGACATGGGCGCGCTGATTGCCGGTGCCAAGTACCGCGGCGAGTTCGAAGAACGCCTCAAAGGCCTGCTGAACGAGCTGTCCAAGCAGGAAGGCCAGATCATCCTGTTCATCGACGAACTGCACACCATGGTCGGCGCCGGCAAGGGCGAGGGCGCCATGGACGCCGGCAACATGCTCAAGCCGGCCCTGGCCCGTGGCGAGCTGCACTGCGTTGGCGCCACCACGCTGAACGAGTACCGCCAGTTCATCGAGAAGGATGCTGCCCTGGAGCGCCGCTTCCAGAAGGTGTTGGTCGAGGAGCCGAGCGAGGAAGACACCATCGCCATCCTGCGTGGCCTGAAAGAGCGCTATGAAGTGCACCACAAGGTGGCCATCACCGACGGCGCCATCATTGCTGCGGCCAAGCTCAGCCACCGCTACATCACCGACCGTCAGTTGCCGGACAAGGCCATTGACCTGATCGACGAAGCGGCCAGCCGCATCCGCATGGAGATCGACTCCAAGCCGGAAGTGCTCGACCGCCTCGACCGTCGCCTGATCCAGCTGAAGGTGGAGTCGCAGGCGCTGAAGAAGGAAGAAGACGAAGCGGCGAAAAAGCGCCTGGAGAAGCTGACCGAGGAAATCGACCGGTTGGAGCGTGAATACGCCGACCTGGAAGAAATCTGGGCCTCCGAGAAGGCTGAGGTGCAGGGCTCGGCGCAGATCCAGCAAAAGATCGAGCAGGCCCGTCAGGAGCTGGAGACCGCCCGTCGCAAAGGCGACCTGAGCCGCATGGCCGAGCTGCAGTACGGGGTGATCCCGGACTTGGAGCGCAGCCTGCAGATGGTCGACCAGCACGGCAAGACCGAAAACCAGTTGCTGCGTAACAAGGTGACCGAGGAAGAAATTGCCGAAGTGGTCTCGAAGTGGACCGGTATCCCGGTGGCCAAGATGCTCGAAGGCGAGCGTGAAAAGCTGCTGAAGATGGAAGAGCTGCTGCACCAGCGTGTGATCGGCCAGAACGAGGCGGTAACCGCCGTGGCCAACGCGGTGCGCCGTTCGCGTGCCGGGCTGTCCGACCCGAACCGGCCGAGTGGTTCGTTCCTGTTCCTCGGCCCGACCGGGGTGGGCAAGACCGAGCTGTGCAAGGCGCTGGCCGAGTTCCTGTTCGACACCGAAGAGGCGATGGTGCGCATCGACATGTCCGAGTTCATGGAGAAGCATTCCGTGGCTCGGCTGATCGGTGCCCCACCAGGCTATGTGGGGTATGAAGAGGGCGGTTACCTGACCGAGGCGGTACGACGCAAGCCATACTCGGTGGTGCTGCTGGATGAGGTGGAGAAGGCCCACCCGGATGTGTTCAACGTGCTGCTGCAGGTGCTGGAAGACGGCCGCCTGACCGACAGCCACGGGCGCACCGTGGACTTCCGCAACACCGTGATCGTGATGACCTCCAACCTGGGCTCGGCGCAGATCCAGGAACTGGTGGGTGACCGCGAGGCACAGCGTGCGGCGGTGATGGATGCGGTGGGTTCGCACTTCCGTCCGGAATTCATCAACCGTATCGACGAAGTGGTGGTGTTCGAGCCACTGGGCCGCGAGCAGATTGCCGGTATTACCGAAATCCAGCTGGGCCGCCTGCGCAGCCGTCTGCTGGAGCGCGAACTGTCGCTGAGCCTGAGCCCGGAGGCATTGGACAAGCTGATTGCCGTGGGTTACGACCCGGTGTACGGCGCACGGCCGCTGAAGCGCGCGATCCAGCGTTGGATCGAAAACCCGTTGGCGCAGTTGATCCTGGCAGGCAAGTTCATGCCGGGGACGGCGATTACCGCCAAGGTGGAAGGCGACGAAATCGTCTTTGGCTGATTTGCTTCATCATGAGCCCCGCATCTGCGGGGCTTTTTTTTTGTCTGTATCTCCCAGGCCTCACACACATTCCGAGGACCGGTGCCGTACCTGTGGGAGCGGGCATGCCCGCGAAGGGGCCCTCACAGCCCCAGCAAATCCGGGCCTTTCCGGCTTCCTGGATAACTAGCTGAAATTTTTGAAATTTTTGCTTGCATCTAAAATCGGGTGCCCCTAATATACGCCGCGTTGTCAGGCACTAAGCGAACCACCAGCAACATCGGTGACCGCAAAACAACTTACAAATCAGTAAGTTGAATGAAAAAAAGTGGTTGACAAGCAAAACGAAGAATGTAGAATAGCCGGCCTCAGCAGCTGCAACGCGAAAGCGGATAGCCAAAGAGACCGAAGCTAACACAAGCTTCGAAGCTGTAAAGATGTGCCGAAGTTCAGTTCCGCGATAGCTCAGTCGGTAGAGCAAATGACTGTTAATCATTGGGTCCCTGGTTCGAGTCCAGGTCGCGGAGCCAATCTCGGGGTGTAGCGCAGTCCGGTAGCGCGCCTGCTTTGGGAGCAGGATGTCAGGAGTTCGAATCCCCTCACCCCGACCATTTTCCGGGTCGTTAGCTCAGTTGGTAGAGCAGTTGGCTTTTAACCAATTGGTCGTAGGTTCGAATCCTACACGACCCACCATGTAAAAAGGGCATCTCAAGCGAGATGCCCTTTTTCTTTAAGTATCACGGGGTGTAGCGCAGTCCGGTAGCGCGCCTGCTTTGGGAGCAGGATGTCAGGAGTTCGAATCCCCTCACCCCGACCATTTCCGGGTCGTTAGCTCAGTTGGTAGAGCAGTTGGCTTTTAACCAATTGGTCGTAGGTTCGAATCCTACACGACCCACCATGAAAAAAAGGGCATCTCGCATGAGATGCCCTTTTTTTGCCTGCTCCGCACAGCAACAAAACCCCTTGTAGGAGCAAGTGCCTGTCAGTGCAGTTTCAGGCGCGGCTCGGTACCCCGGCCAATCTTGCTACCCAGCATCATCAACGCCGTACGGAAGAACCCGTA
>NZ_NEJN01000042.1:0-521 GCF_002113105.1 Pseudomonas sp. B22(2017) | reverse complement strand
TATACTGTGAAGACGACATTCGCCGAAAATTCGCATGTTGCTCTTTCGAGCAGAACTCACAAATCTTACCTTAGCCTGATTAACCAGCAGTGAAACTGGTCATCAGTCTATATCTATCACATATCCGAATTTTTAAAGAACGATCTGACAAAAGTCAGAAATCAACATTCGATGCGAATGTTCATTTCTGAGTTTGATCAAGTAAAGCAAGTGGTGGAGCCAAGCGGGATCGAACCGCTGACCTCCTGCGTGCAAGGCAGGCGCTCTCCCAGCTGAGCTATGGCCCCGTATTCTACGGCTGAACCATGTAATGGTAGGTCTGGGCAGATTTGAACTGCCGACCTCACCCTTATCAGGGGTGCGCTCTAACCAACTGAGCTACAGACCTATAACAGGGTCGCGTTACAGCATCGTCTTTTACAATGAATCAAGCAATTCGTGTGGGAGCTCATCAGCAGGCTGATGTCGTCGATTAAGGAGGTGATCCAGCCGCAGGTTCCCCTACGGCTACCTTGTTACGA
>NZ_NEJN01000022.1:0-25432 GCF_002113105.1 Pseudomonas sp. B22(2017) | reverse complement strand
CAAGATCAAGATCAAGATCAAGATCAAGATCAAGAGCAAGAGCAAGAGCAAGAGCAAGAGCAAGAGCAAGAGCAAGAGCAAGAGCAAGAGCAAGAGCAAAAATCGTCAGAAACCGCAGTCGTGTAATACCAGTAATCGGAACTGGCTCCTCATGAAGGCTGGGCGTGGGGCACCTGCGGTGGCTCGCTTCACTACGACAGGAGACTTAAATAGGGCTCTGTGGGAGCGGGCGCGCCCGCGAACACCGGCGTAGCCGGTGCCAGCCACCGCGTTGGATTCTTCGCGGGCACGCCCGCTCCCACAGAAGCGACGTCGCGCTTGCGAAACGAGTTCCGGCCCCGGCCCGAGCCGAAGTTGCTTCAAGCCTGCTTGAGCAGCAACGCCACCCCCGGGAAATACTGCCCCAGCTCGTTGTGCAACTTGCGGTAGGCATACGGGAAGTACCAGGCGATGGCACAGGCGGTATGTTTCTGCAGATCGTCGACCAGGTCCTGCAGTTCCTCGGGGCTGGCATGCTGGCCAGCCTTCCACGGGCTGATGAACAGCGCACCAGCTTTCAACTGGCTGGGGTAGGCCACCTGGCGCGCCAGGGCAGTGGTCTGCTGCAGGGCGTCGGCCATGTCCAGCCGAGCGATTCTTGGCCAGCGCTGACTGACACTGAGGTACAGCGCTTCATCGGCACTGCTGATCGACAGGTCGCAGCGCCCTTCGTGTTCACCTTCGTCGCGTTGCTTCTTGCCGGCAAACTGCTGCAGCGCCGCCAGTTCGGCTTGCCAGGCCGCTGCGGCAAGCAGCCCCGTATTGGCGGCGGCGCCATGCCAGTAAGGTGCTTCGGCATCGCCAGCAAACTGGTTGAACCGGTCAATACAGTCGCCCCAGCGCTCCAGCACCGGAGCAAGAAACTCCAGGCGCGGGTTGTTGATGATCTGGCCTCGCATGCTGCGCTCTCCTGTTGTAGTTGTGATCGCGTTCAGCTGAAAGTGATGGCTATGTGATATCACTGTATTCAGTGTGGCACAACAAGGTGAATTGGCCATTACCCGGGCGGTGCCTGTTCGGCTGCAAAGCGGCCCGCTTCGATTGACGCTCCCGGTCCAACCCTCTAACCTTCGCGCGTGTTTCAGGTGCCCTGCCAGCCCCGACTGGGCAGGGTGAAACTGGGAAGCCGGTGGGTGCCAGCATGGCGCGATTCCGGCGCTGCCCCCGCAACGGTAGGTGAGTCGCGGCCGCGCAGGGCCACTGGGTGCCAGCACCCGGGAAGGCGCGCAGGCCTGGGCCAAGGCCCGCTCACAAGCCCGGAGACCGGCCTGATACTGCCAACGGCATCACGGAGGGTGATGCGCGGTGCACCGTGGCGTACGGCCACGGCCCCTGCGCGTTCTCCGTCTGCCCGCCTTTTACCTGTCGTTGCCGTGGCGACAGCCAGCGGAGAACCCTGATGAGCGAATCCACCGAACGCGACGAACGCCACCTGGCGCGCATGCAGCGCAAGAAGGCGATCATCGACGAACGCATCGCCAATTCCCCCAACGAATGCGGCCTGCTGCTGGTGCTTACCGGCAACGGCAAGGGCAAGAGCAGCTCGGCCTTCGGTATGCTCGCGCGCGCCCTGGGCCATGGCATGCAGTGCGGTGTGGTGCAGTTCATCAAGGGCCGCAACAGCACCGGCGAAGAGCTGTTCTTCCGCCGCTTCCCCGAGCAGGTGCGCTACCACGTGATGGGCGAGGGCTTTACCTGGGAAACCCAGGATCGCCAGCGCGACATTGCCGCCGCCGAAGCAGCTTGGGCCGTTTCGCGCCAGTTGCTGCAAGATCCGAGCGTGCAGTTCGTGGTGCTCGATGAACTGAACATCGCCCTCAAGCACGGCTACCTCGACCTTGACCAGGTGCTGTCCGACATCCAGGCCCGCCCACCAATGCAGCATGTGATCGTCACTGGCCGTGCCGCGAAACCCGAGATGATCGAGCTGGCCGACACCGTGACCGAAATGGGCATGCTCAAGCACGCGTTCCAGGCCGGTATCCGTGCACAGAAGGGCGTGGAACTGTGAGCCAGTCGCGCCATTGCCCTGCGGTACTGATCGCGGCACCGGCCTCTGGTCAGGGCAAGACCACCGTCACCGCCGCCCTGGCCCGCCTGCACCGCAACCTTGGGCGCAAGGTGCGGGTGTTCAAGTGCGGCCCCGACTTTCTCGACCCGATGATCCTTGAGCGGGCCAGCGGCGCGCCGGTGTACCAGCTCGACCTGTGGATGATCGGCGCCGAGGAAAGCCGCCGCCTTCTGTGGGAGGCAGCCGGCGAGGCCGACCTGATCCTGATCGAAGGGGTGATGGGGCTGTTCGACGGCACGCCGTCCAGCGCCGACCTGGCGCGTCACTTCGGCGTGCCGGTACTGGCAGTGATCGACGGCACGGCCATGGCCCAGACCTTTGGCGCCTTGGCCCTGGGCCTGGCACGCTACCAGGCGGACCTGCCGTTTGCCGGTGTGTTGGCCAACCGGGTCGGCAGCCTGCGCCACGCGCAACTGCTGGAAGGTAGCCTGACCGAAGGCCTGCGCTGGTATGGCGGCTTGTCCCGCGAGCGCGGTATAGAGCTGCCCAGCCGCCACCTGGGGCTGGTCCAGGCCAGCGAGCTGAACGACCTGGACGCTCGTCTGGATGCCGCTGCCGAAGCGCTTGGCGCCAGTTGCGATGCCGCCTTGCCGCCGCCAGTGACCTTTGCCGAACCCGAGCCGCAAGCCAGTGTCGCCTCGTTGACCGGTGTGCGCATTGGCGTGGCGCGGGACGAGGCCTTTGCCTTCACCTATGGCGCCAACCTCGACCTGCTGCGCAACCTGGGCGCGCAGCTGGAGTTTTTCTCGCCGCTGCATGACCGCGAACTACCAGCAGTGGACAGCCTGTATCTGCCGGGCGGTTATCCCGAACTGCACCACCACGCCCTGGCTGCCAACGCGCCAATGAGCGAGGCGATC
Source organism: Pseudomonas sp. B22(2017) (assembly GCF_002113105.1). Lineage (NCBI taxonomy): Bacteria > Pseudomonadati > Pseudomonadota > Gammaproteobacteria > Pseudomonadales > Pseudomonadaceae > Pseudomonas > Pseudomonas sp. B22(2017). The sequence goes on along the minus strand of NZ_NEJN01000022.1, from coordinate 22,462 downwards.
CGTGCCCATCACGCCCAGGGCAAACCGTTGCTGGCAGAGTGCGGCGGCATGCTGTACCTGCTCGATGCCCTGACCGACGTGGCCGGCGAGCGTGCCGAGCTGCTCGGCCTGCTGCCGGGCGAAGCGACCATGCAGAAGCGCCTGGCTGCCTTGGCCCTGCAGGCGGTGGAACTGCCGGAAGGCACCCTTCGCGGTCACACCTATCACCATTCGTTGACCAGTACCGTACTGGAGCCGATCGCACGTGGCCTGAGCCCCAACGGCGGGCGCGGCAACGAAGCGGTGTACCGTCTGGGTCGGCTGACGGCTTCCTACGTGCACTTCTACTTTCCCTCCAACCCTGATGCGGCGGCGGCGCTGTTGCGACCATGAGCGAATACGCCTACAGCGACGCCGAGCGCGCCGCGATCTATCGGGCCATCGGTGAACGCCGTGACATGCGCCATTTCGCCGGAGGCGAGGTAGCCCCGGAACTGCTGGGGCGCCTGTTGGCCGCCGCGCACCAGGCGCCGAGCGTCGGGCTGATGCAGCCCTGGCGTTTCATCCGCATCACCCGGCGCGATTTGCGTGCGCGCATCCAGGCGTTGGTGGAAGCAGAGCGGGTGCGTACCGCCGAAGCCTTGGGCGAACGCTCCGATGCCTTCATGAAACTGAAGGTGGAAGGCATCAATGACTGCGCCGAGCTGCTGGTGGCCGCCCTGATGGACAACCGCGAGCCGCACATCTTTGGCCGCCGCACCCTGCCGGAAATGGACCTGGCCTCGCTGGCCTGCGCCATCCAGAACCTTTGGCTGGCAGCCCGTGGCGAAGGCCTTGGCATGGGTTGGGTGTCGCTGTTCGACCCGCAGGCGCTGGCGGCGCTGCTGGGTATGCCGAGTGGGGCCAAGCCGGTCGCGGTGCTGTGCCTGGGGCCGGTGACCGAGTTCTATCCGGCACCAATGCTGGTGCTGGAAAACTGGGCCGAGGAACGGCCCTTGAGTGAAATGCTCTTTGAGAACCAATGGGGAGAGCGCCAATGAGCGTGGCCTTGCTGACCGTGGCCGGGGTGGCCCTGGATGCCTTGCTGGGCGAGCCGCAGCGGCGCCACCCGCTGGTGGCCTTTGGCAACATGGCCAGTAACCTGGAGCGCCGCCTCAATGCCGGTGGGCGCGGCTGGCGCAGTCACGGGGTGAGCGCATGGTTCCTGGCTGTGGTGCCGCTTACCCTGGTGGCACTGATCCTGTCCTGGCTGCCGTACATCGGCTGGCTGGTCGACGTGCTGGCGCTCTACTGCGCCGTCGGGCTGCGCAGCCTGGGTGAACACGTGTTACCAGTGGCCAGTGCCTTGCGCCAGGGTGACCTGCAAGAAGCGCGGCGCCGTGTGGGCTACCTGGTCAGCCGCGAAACCCGCGAACTTGACGAGCCTGCGGTGGCCCGGGCGGCCACCGAATCGGTGCTGGAAAATGGCAGCGATGCGGTATTCGCCGCGCTGTTCTGGTTCGTGGTCGCCGGCGCGCCTGGCGTGGTGCTGTACCGCCTGAGCAACACCTTGGATGCCATGTGGGGCTACCGCAACGAGCGCTTCGAACGCTTCGGCTGGTGTGCGGCGCGTGTCGATGATGTGCTCAACTATATTCCCGCCAGGCTGGTGGCGTTGACCTACGCGCTGCTGGGCAAGACCCGCCTGGCCCTGGCCTGCTGGCGCAAGCAGGGCCCGCTGTGGGACAGCCCCAATGCCGGGCCGGTGATGGCCGCCGGTGCTGGTGCGTTAGGGGTGGAACTCGGTGGCCCGGCGGTGTACCACGGCGAGCTGCATGAGCGGCCACGCCTGGGTGACGGGCCAATGGCCGACGCCGACTCCATTGAGCGCGGCTGGGGCCTGGTGCAGCGCGGCGTATGGCTGTGGCTGCTGGTGATCTGCCTGGGGGCCTATATCAATGCTTGAACACGGAGGCCGCCTGCTGCGGGCGGTACGGCAATACGGCATCGCCCGCGAGCAGTGGCTCGACCTGTCCAGCGGCATTGCGCCATGGCCTTTCCCGATTCCACCGATCCCCATGGAGGCCTGGGCCCGCCTGCCGGAGACCGAGGACGGCCTGGAGGACGCCGCGCGTGCGTATTACGGCGCCCGCCAATTGCTGGCGGTGGCCGGTTCCCAGGCCGCGATCCAGGCCTTGCCGCTGTTGCGCGCAGCCGGCCGGGTGGGGGTGTTGACGCCTTGCTATGCCGAGCACCCATACGCCTGGCAACGGGCGGGGCACCAGTTGCTGGAGCTGGACGAAGCGCAGGTAGAGGCGACGCTCGACAGCCTCGACGTACTGGTGCTGGTCAACCCCAACAACCCCACCGGCCGCCGGGTGCCGCGTGAACGCCTGCTGGATTGGCATGCGCGCCTGGCCGCCCGCGGTGGTTGGCTGCTGGTCGATGAAGCGTTCATGGACAACACCCCTGCGCAAAGCGTGGTCGATTGTGCCGAGCGCCCGGGGCTGATTGTGCTGCGCTCGTTCGGCAAGTTCTTCGGCCTGGCCGGCGTGCGCCTGGGGTTCGTTGTCGCCGAACGCAGCCTGCTGCTGCGCCTGGCCGAGTTGCTTGGGCCGTGGACCGTCAATGGCCCGACCCGGGTGCTGGCCCAGGCCAGCCTGGCCGACCACGCCGCCCAGCGTGTGCAGGTCGAACGCTGCGCTGCCGCCAGCCAGCGGCTGGCTATGCTGTTGCGCAGCGCCGGCCTGGCGCCCAGCGGCGGTTGCGACCTGTTCCAGTACGTGCGCAGCGAGCACGCTGCGCAACTGCATGACTTTCTTGCCCGCCGCGGCATCCTGGTGCGGCTGTTCGAGCAGCCGTCGGCGGTACGCCTTGGGCTGCCTGCCCATGCGGCGGACGAACAGCGCCTGGCCCAGGCCCTGGCGGCCTATCAGAAGGAAACGGCATGACCACCCTCATGGTGCAAGGCACCACCTCCGACGCCGGCAAGAGCACGCTGGTGACCGCACTGTGCCGCTGGCTGTTGCGCCAGGGCGTCGGCGTGGTGCCGTTCAAGCCGCAGAACATGGCGCTGAACAGCGCGGTGACCGCCGACGGCGGTGAAATCGGCCGGGCCCAGGCAGTGCAGGCCCAGGCCTGCCGGCTGCAACCGCACACCGACATGAACCCGGTGCTGCTCAAGCCCAACAGCGACACCGGCGCCCAGGTGATCATCCATGGCCGTGCCGTCACCAGCATGAACGCGGTGGCCTACCACGACTACAAGGCCATCGCCATGCAGGCGGTGCTGGCTTCGCACCAGCGCCTGAGTGCTGCCTGGCCGGTGGTCATGGTCGAAGGCGCGGGCTCGCCGGCGGAGATCAACCTGCGTGCCGGTGACATTGCCAACATGGGCTTTGCCGAAGCGGTGGACTGCCCGGTGATCCTGGTTGCCGACATCAATCGTGGTGGTGTGTTCGCCCATCTGGTCGGCACGCTGGAACTGCTGTCGCCCAGTGAGCAGGCGCGGGTAAAGGGCTTTGTCATCAACCGCTTCCGCGGCGACATCGCCTTGCTGCAGCCGGGGCTGGATTGGCTGGAGCAGCGCACCGGCAAACCGGTGCTGGGCGTGCTGCCGTATGTCACCGATCTGCATCTGGAAGCCGAAGACGGCATCGACGCACGCCAGGGGGCAAAGGCCGAGCGCGTGCTCAAGGTGATCGTCCCGGCACTGCCGCGTATCAGTAACCACACCGACTTTGACCCGCTGCGCCTGCACCCCCAGGTGGACCTGCAGTTCATCGGCGCGGGCCAGCCGATCCCGGCCGCCGACCTGATCATCCTGCCGGGTTCCAAGAGTGTGCGCGGCGACCTGGCGCAACTGCGTGAGCGCGGTTGGGACAAGGCCATCGACCGGCACCTGCGCTATGGCGGCAAGCTGATCGGGATCTGCGGTGGCCTGCAGATGCTGGGCCGCGAAGTGCATGACCCGCTTGGTCTCGAAGGGGCCGCCGGCTCCAGCCCGGGGCTTGGCCTGCTCGATTATGCGACGGTGCTCGAAGCCGAGAAGCAACTGCGCAACGTTGCCGGCACACTGAACCTCGAAGCAGTCCCGGTTGCCGGTTATGAAATTCATGCCGGCGTCACCACGGGGCCTGCTCTGGAGCAGCCAGCCGTGCAACTTGCCGATGGCCGTTGCGATGGTGCTGTCAGCGCTGATGGCCAGATACTTGCCACCTACCTGCACGGCCTGTTTGAAGGCAGCCAGTCGTGCGCGGCGCTGCTGCGCTGGGCTGGGCTGGATGATGTGCAGGCCGTCGATTACCAGGCCCTGCGCGAACGCGATATAGAGCGCCTGGCCGACCTGGTGGAAAAGCACCTGGACACCGCGCGCCTGCGCCAGCTCTGTGGGGTGGCCTGACATGCTCAACCTGATCCTCGGCGGCGCCCGCTCGGGCAAGAGCCGCCTGGCCGAACAGCTGGCCAGCGCCAGTGGCCTGCCGGTGACCTACATCGCCACCAGCCAGCCGCTGGATGGTGAAATGAACGAACGCGTGCAGCTGCATCGCCAGCGTCGCCCTGATGACTGGGGGTTGATCGAGGAACCCCTGGCCCTGGCCGCGGTACTGCGCGCCGAAGCGGCCGAAGGGCGCTGCCTGCTGGTGGATTGTCTGACCCTGTGGCTGACCAACCTGCTGATGCTCGAAGACGACCAGCGCCTGGCCGAGGAGCGTGATGCGCTGCTGGCCTGCCTGGAACAGTTGCCGGGCACGGTCATCCTGGTCAGTAACGAAACCGGCCTGGGCGTCGTGCCCATGGGCGAGCTGACTCGTCGCTATGTCGACCTGGCCGGCTGGCTGCACCAGGCCGTGGCCGAACGCTGTCAGCGCGTGGTGCTGACTGTGGCCGGCCTGCCCCTAATGCTCAAAGGACCTGCACTATGACCCAAGCCTGGTGGCGTGACGCCTGCCAACCTCTCGACAACGCCGCCATGGACCAGGCCCGCGCCCGTCAGCAACAGCTGACCAAACCTGCCGGTTCGCTAGGCCAACTGGAAGGATTGGCCATTCAGCTGGCCGGCCTGCAGGGGTGTGAACGGCCGACCTTGGATAACGCCGCAATCAGCATTTTTGCCGGTGACCACGGCGTGGTCGAGGAAGGCATCTCGGCCTACCCGCAAGCGGTGACCGGGCAGATGCTGCGCAACTTCGTCGGTGGTGGCGCGGCAATCAGCGTGCTGGCGCGCCAGCTGCAGGCGAGTCTGGAAGTGGTCGACCTGGGCACCATCGACCCCCACCTGGAACTGCCTGGCGTGCGCCACCTGCGCCTTGGCGCCGGTACCGCCAACTTCGCCCGCCAGCCGGCGATGACCGAGGGCCAGATGCTGGCCGCCCTGCAGGCCGGTCGCGATAGTGCCCTGCGCGCCGCCGAACAGGGCGCGCAGCTGTTCATCGGGGGCGAGATGGGTATTGGCAACACCACGGCTGCCGCTGCCCTGGCCAGCGTGTTGCTCGGCTGCCCGCCGGCTGAATTGAGTGGCCCGGGTACCGGCCTGGACCACGCCGGGGTGCGGCACAAGGCCGAGGTCATCGAGCGTGCGTTGAGCCTGCATGGCCTTAGCGCCAACGATCCATTGCAGGCACTGGGTTGTGTCGGTGGTTTCGAGATCGCGGCCTTGGCCGGTGCCTACATTGGCTGCGCGCAGGCGGGTATCGCGGTACTAGTGGACGGCTTCATCTGCAGTGTCGCCGCGCTGCTGGCGGTGCGTCTCAACCCGCAGTGTCGGGCCTGGCTGGTGTTTGCCCACCAAGGCGCAGAGCCTGGGCACAAAGCCTTGCTCGACGCCTTGCAGGCCGAGCCGTTGCTGGCCCTGGGCCTGCGCCTGGGCGAGGGCAGTGGGGCTGCCCTGGCCGTACCGCTGTTGCGCCTGGCCTGTGCGTTGCACGGGCAGATGGCGACCTTCGCCGAGGCTGCGGTGGCGGACCGCCCGGCATGATCCTCGACCTGCTGCGCCATGGCGAAACGGAACAGGGCGGCCTGCGTGGCAGCCTTGATGATGCCTTGACCGACAAGGGCTGGGCGCAGATGCGTGAAGCCGTGGCCGAAGCCGGCCCGTGGGAGGTGCTGGTCAGTTCGCCGCTGCAGCGCTGTGCGCGTTTTGCCGAGGAACTGGGCGAGCGGCTGAACCTGCCTGTGCAGCGCGAAGCGGCATTGCAGGAGCTGCATTTTGGCGACTGGGAGGGCCGTAGTGCGGCGCAGATCATGGAAGACCAGGCGGACGCGCTGGGGCGCTTCTGGGCGGACCCTTACGCGTTTACACCGCCCAATGGCGAGCCGGTCGAGGCGTTCGCCGAGCGTGTGCTGGCCGCTGTCGAGCGCCTGGGTCGCCAGCATGCTGGCAAGCGCGTGCTGCTGGTCACCCATGGCGGTGTGATGCGGCTGCTGCTGGCACGTGCCCGTGGTCTGCCAAGGGCGCAGTTGCTGCAGGTCGAAGTCGGCCACGCTGCGCTCATGCGACTGGTGCCGGGTGACGACGGCCAGTGGGTCGAGGGGCGCTGAGATGTTGCCATTGTGGATTGCCTTGCAGTTTCTCAGCAGCCTGCCGGTGAGTCTGCCGGGCATGCCGGCGCCGCGCGAGGTTGGGCGCTCGCTGCTCTGCTACCCGCTGGTCGGGTTGCTGTTCGGCCTGTTGCTGTGGCTGGCCAGCTACCTGCTGCAGGGCACGCCTGCGCCGCTGCACGCGGCCCTGCTGCTCACGTTGTGGGTGTTGCTCAGTGGCGCCTTGCACCTGGATGGCCTGGCGGACAGCGCCGACGCTTGGCTTGGCGGTTTCGGTGACCGCGAACGCACCTTGCTGATCATGAAGGACCCACGTAGCGGGCCGATTGCCGTGGTCACCCTGGTGCTGGTGCTGTTGCTGAAGTTCTGCGCTTTGTGGGTGCTGGTCGAGCAGGGCATTGGCGCACAGTTGCTACTGGCACCGTTGATCGGGCGGGCGGCGATGCTCGGGCTGTTCCTGAGTACGCCATATGTACGGCAGGGCGGTTTGGGGCAGGCGCTGGCCGAGCACCTGCCCCGGCATGCGGCCGGCTGGGTGCTGCTGGGCTGTGTGCTTTTCTGTCTGGTCCTGGGCGGGTGGATCGTGGTGCTGGCGTTGGCGGTGTTTGCCTGGTTGCGGCACCTGATGTGCCGGCGCCTGGGCGGGACTACCGGCGATACCGCTGGTGCAATGCTGGAGTTGCTCGAACTGGCCGTGGTGCTGGGGTTGGCGTTGGGCCTCTGAGCCTTGCTCTGGGCCCTGTAGGAGCGGCCTTATGTCGCGAAAGGGCTGCAAAGCAGCCCCGGCAATTTATGCACTAACGCTGAAATTGTGGGGCTGCTTTGCAGCCCTTTCGCGACACAAGGCCGCTCCTACAAGTGACCGCGCAATCAGATGTGTCTGTAGGGCGTTTCTGAGCCTAACGTGTCGGTAAATTCCTGAAAAACTCAGCAAGAACCGGCATCTTTTCACTGGCGTATGCTTGCCCCTCCCGCAAACTGTCGAGGAGTGTCGGCACCATGCGTCATGTCATTCTTGCTGCGTTTTTGTTGGCCATGGGGCCTGCCGCCGTGGCAGCCGATCTCATGGCTTTCTGGAACACCCCCCGCCACGGTGGCAACAGCTTCAACCGGCTGCCACCTGACCAAGCCTACTTCGACGCCTTGAGCGATTATGGCGCGACCTGGGTGCGGCTGTCCTACGACAAATGGCAGCCGGCGGAACGCGATTTCCTCCTCGGCGATGCCGATGCCTACCAAGGCCTGCCTGCCGCCGACCTGGCAACGCTGCGAGCCACCCTCGACCGCGCCCACCAAGCCGGCCTCAAGGTGGTCATCGCACCGCTCTCGCTACCCGGCATGCGCTGGTCGCAAAACAACCATGGCCAGTTCGACGACCGCCTCTGGCAGGACAAACGCTACTGGTTGCAGGCTGCGGCCTTCTGGCGGGATCTGGCCCATGAGCTGAAAGGTCACCCGGCCATCGCCGCCTACAACCTGGTCAACGAGCCCGCCCCGGAGAAGCACGGTGGCCTGGCCGAGCATGCCGACCCTGGGCAAATGCAGCAGTGGTATGCAGGGCAGCAGGGCAGTGCGCGTGATCTGCCGGCTCTGTATCGGCAGTTGATAGCGGCCATTCGCGAGGAGGACGCGGACACGCCGGTCATGCTCGATGCCGGCTGGTTCGCCGCCGCTGATGCCTTCGGTTACTGGCCGGCTCCCCTGGAAGACCAGCGGGTGCTGTACAGCGTGCACATGTACGAGCCCTATCTGGTGACCAGTGCACCGAACATGACGCGCAAGCAACCCATCGCCTATCCCGGCCCGGCACCGTTTGCGGGGCAGACGCAGCAGTGGGATGGCCAGCGTGTGGCGCAATACCTGCGCCAGCCGCTGGACTGGGCCGCGGCCATGAACGTGCCCCGCTCGCGGCTGGTGGTGGGCGAGTTCGGCTGCATGCGCAGGCTGCCGGGCTGCCGGCAATACCTGGAAGACGTGCTCAGCGTGCTGGATCGCCACCGGTTGCACTGGGCCTTCTACAGCTTCCGTGAAGATAACTGGGACGGCATGGACTACGAATTGGGCTCGACCAGGGTACCGTGGCGCTATTGGCAGGCAATCGAGCAGGGCGCTCCAGACCCGCTGGCGCGCAAGGCCACGGTGGAGTTCGAGCCGATTCGCAAGCGCCTGAACCCAGGCTGAGGTGTCTGACAGTCGTGAAAACTCTTGCAACACACATGACGCGGGTATATACACGTATCCATGTTGACCAGTGAATGCATCTGCACCCATCTGCGTCGCGCCGCCCGTGGGGTGAGCCGGCATTACGACGAGGCCCTTGCCAGCTTTGGGGTCAATGTCGCCCAGTTTTCCCTGTTGCGTCATCTGCAGCGGCTCGATCGTCCCAGTATCACCACCCTGGCGGAGGCCATGGGCCTGGAGCGCAGTACCCTGGGCCGCAACCTACGGGTGCTGGAGGCTGAAGGGCTGGTGGCCTTGGCCGATGGTGACGACCAACGCAACCGCGTGGTGCTGCTGACCGAGGCCGGTACCCAGTTGCTGCACGCGGCCCATCCGGCCTGGGAACAGGCACAGGCAGAGTTGGTGGAGCGGCTGGGGGCAGGGCAGCGGGATGAACTGGTCCGTTTGCTGAACCAGCTGGCTTGAAATTGATACGACTATAAGCGGGTATATACCCGTAAAACCTTGCGATGTGCTGGAGATAACGACAATGACTTCGGTGTGGCGAACCAGCGGGTGGGTATTGGTGGGGGCAGCGCTGATCCTGGCGCTATCCCTGGGTGTGCGGCACGGCTTCGGCCTGTTCCTGGCGCCTATGAGCGCGGACTTCGGCTGGGGGCGTGAGGTGTTTGCCTTCGCCATTGCCTTGCAGAACCTGATCTGGGGGCTGGCGCAACCGTTCGCCGGCGCCCTGGCCGACCGCATGGGTGCGGCGCGGGTGGTGATCATTGGCGGTATTCTCTACGCTGCCGGGTTGGTGTTGATGGGCATGGCCGACTCGGCCTGGTCGTTGTCGCTGAGTGCCGGCTTGCTGATCGGTATCGGTCTGTCCGGCACCTCGTTCTCGGTCATCCTCGGCGTGGTCGGGCGTGCCGTGCCGGCGGAAAAGCGCAGCATGGCCATGGGCATTGCCAGCGCTGCCGGTTCTTTCGGCCAGTTCGCAATGTTGCCGGGCACTCTCGGCCTTATCCAGTGGCTGGGCTGGTCCGCAGCGTTGCTGGTACTGGGCCTGATGGTGGCGCTGATCGTGCCCTTCGTCGGCCTGCTGCGCGACCGGCCTCTGCCCACTCATGGAGCCGAACAGACCCTGAGCCAGGCTTTGCGCGAGGCTTGCTCGCACTCAGGCTTCTGGTTGCTGGCGCTGGGCTTTTTCGTTTGTGGTTTCCAGGTGGTGTTCATTGGCGTGCATCTGCCGGCCTACCTGGTCGACCAGCATCTGGCCGCGACTACCGGCACCACGGTGCTGGCGCTGGTAGGCCTTTTCAATATCGTCGGTACCTTCACTGCCGGCTGGCTGGGTGGGCGCATGTCCAAGCCGCGCCTGCTGACCGGGTTGTACCTGCTGCGTGCGGTAGTGATCGTGCTGTTCCTCTGGGCGCCGGTGACCGAATTCAGTGCTTATCTGTTCGGCATCGCCATGGGCCTGCTGTGGTTGTCCACGGTGCCGTTGACCAACGGTACCGTTGCCACCGTATTCGGCGTGCGCAACTTGTCCATGCTTGGCGGTATCGTCTTCCTGTTCCACCAGCTGGGTGCCTTCCTGGGCGGTTGGTTGGGCGGGGTGGTGTATGACCGCACCGGCAGCTACGACCTGGTCTGGCAGATTTCCATCCTGCTCAGCCTGCTGGCTGCCGCCCTCAATTGGCCCGTGCGCGAACGCCCGGTTGCCCGCCTGCAGGCCCAGGCCGCATGAACCGCTACCTGGCTCGAGGGCTACTGGCCCTCGCCGCCCTGTCGTTGCTGGCGCTGGTGTGGTGGGGCTGGCACAAGGGCGGGATGGCGTTGATGCAACTGGGCATGAGTGTTTGTTAGGCGCTACCCTGCAAGTTCGAGGATTGTCTTGCGGGAGAAAAGAGTCATGCGTGCACATTGGTTGACGGTGCCGGTGCTGGCCCTGCTTGCCAGCGCATCGAGCTGGGCTGCTGATTGCCCGGCGTTGTTGCAGGGCAGCCTGCCAGAGTTGCGGGGCAAGGGGCAGGTGGACCTGTGCGAGCGCTTTGCCGGCAAGCCCCTGGTGGTGGTGAATACGGCCAGTTACTGCGGTTTCGCGCCGCAGTTCGAGGGGCTTGAAGCGACCTACAAGGAATATCACGGGCAAGGCTTGGAAATGCTTGGCGTGCCGTCCAATGACTTCAAGCAGGAGGACGCCGACAGCGAGAAGACAGCCAAGGTATGTTATGCCAACTATGGCGTTACCTTTACCATGACCAAGACACAGTCGGTGCGGGGGGCGGATGCGATACCGCTGTTCGCGGAGCTGGCAAGCCAGAGCAGTGCGCCGAAGTGGAATTTCTACAAGTACGTGGTGGACCGCAAGGGCAAGGTGATTGATAACTTTTCCAGCCTGACCAAGCCGGATGATCCAGCATTCCGGGCAGCCATCGAAAAGGCCATTGCCTCTCAGCCATAACCTAGCAGCTCTTGCTCTTGCTCTTGCTCTTGCTCTTGCTCTTGCTCTTGCTTTTGCTTTTGCTTTTGCTTCTAAGTGCGCGATAGTGCAGGCGCTGCAGATTGCGACTTCAGGAGGCCGAGCGAAGGGACTGCGGAGGGAGGTGACGGGCATGGATGCCCGTCAAGCGCTGAGGCCCCATGGATGGGGCCTGCAGCGCGTACTCCCGTGAGCAGGCCCGTAGCGAGGGGACCCCGGAGCGCAGCGTAGGGGCCGGATGATGGGAGCCAGCGTTTTTTGGTTACTTTTTGTCGCGTTTGACAAAAAGTGACCCGCCGTAAGGGCGGAAAGGTGATTAAGCGCCACCTTCGAAAATGAATGTTGACCTTGTTGTTGATGCCCACGCTTGAAAGCGAAGAGCGAAGAGCGGAAAAGTACTGGTATTGATCTCGCGTATAGTCCATTTACGATGGCGACGCTTACTCACCTTTTCGCCCTTACGGCGAGTCACTTTTTGCCAAACGCGGCAAAAAGTAACCAAAAAACGCTGCGCTCCCATCATCCGGCCCCTGCGCTGCGCTCCGGGGTTCCCTCGCGCCGGTCTTGCTCCCGGGAGTACGCGCTGCAGGCCCCATCCATGGGGCCTCAGCGCTTGACGGGCATCCATGCCCGTCACCTCCCTCCGCAAGCCCTCTGCTCGGCCTCCTGAAGTCGCGAAGATCAAGATCAAGATCAAGATCAAGATCAAGATCAAGATCAAGATCAAGATCAAGATCAAGATCAAGATCAAGAGCAAGAGCAAGAGCAAGAGCAAGAGCAAGAGCAAGAGCAAGAGCAAGAGCAAGAGCAAGAGCAAGAGCAAGAGCAAGAGCAAGAGCAAGAGCAAGAGCAAGAGCAAGAGCAAGAGCAAGAGCAGGGGGCTTGCCTGGGCTTTGGGGTTACTTCACTTTGCATGCACAGTAATCGCCACCAACCGCACAACCACCGGCCTGACCATCAATACACAGACGAACGCCACAGGCATCGCCAACTGGTAAGCCTTCAGCACGTTGCCAAGGTACTCAGGGTTGACCCCCGCATTCGCTGCCGTGATCACGAAACACATCAATAGCGCCATGATCGACGACATGTAAAAGGCAAAAACGTAAGGCGTGGCGGCGGGATGCAATTTGCGTCGGCTGCGTGCCTGGGACAAGTTGCTCATGCGAACTCCTGAAAAGTAAGTAGAGACGCAGGTTAGCAACGCACCTGGCAACAGTTGTAGACCAGTCGTATTGAGTTCTTTATAAAGAGATTCTTACGAATCAAAGGGCTCAGCATGGACCTGCTCAACGCCATTCGCAGCTTCATCAAGGTTGTCGAGGCCGGCAGTATCGCCGCCGGTGCCCGCAACCTGGGCCTGAGCCCGGCTGCGGTCAGCCAGAACCTGGCACGCCTGGAAGGTCACTTGCAGGTTCGCCTTCTCAGCCGCACCACCCGCAGCATGGCGCTGACACCCGCCGGTACCCAGTATTACGAACGCGTCAGGCACATTGAGCGCGATCTGGCCATGGCCGAACAGGCTGTCACCACCCCCGACAGTGAACCCCAAGGACGGCTCTGCATTGCTTCGACATCCGCCTTCGGTCGCCATGTCCTGGCACCATTGATACCTGCGTTCAATGCCCGCTACCCACTGCTTTCGATAGAGTTGGTAACGACTGATCGCCGGGTCAACCACGCGCGGGAGGATGTGGATGTAAGCCTGCGTATTACCCCACAGCTAGAAGACCAGTTGCTGGCCAGGCATATCGCCCGCATCCCGTTCGTTTGCTGTGCCTCGCCCGGTTATCTGCAAAGCGCCGGAGTGCCGGCCACGCCCGAGGCGTTGCGTGAGCACCGCTGCCTGGTGTTCCGCTACCCGGTGGATGGACGCTTCCTGCGTTGGGGGTTCATGCGCGACGGGCTGCGGTTCGAGGCAGAGTTCGGTAGTGTCCTGATCAGCGACGACATCGATGCCCTGACCCAGATGGCGCTGCACGATGGCGGCATCACCCGCCTTGCCGAGTTCATCGTAAGGCCGCATCTGGATAACGGGGTGCTGGTGCCGTTGTTCGAATACAGCGATAGCGGCCAGGCCTATGCCCAGACCGAACCGATGGATATCTATCTGTGCCTGGCCGACCGCTTTGCCATGACCGCAAAAGTACAGGTGTTCATGGACTACCTGCGCGAATGCCTGGGCGATGACTGGCTGGTGAAGGTGTAAAAAAACCGCCACGAGGGCGGTTTTCATGTCACGCGTATGAATCAGAAGCGGTAGGTAAGGGATGCACCAATACCGTGAGCACTGTTCTCATACTTGGCCTGATAGGTGCCTTTCAGCGCCTGTTGTGTCGGCGAGCCGGACACATTGTTCACCTTGGTATCCTCTTCCCACAGATACGAGTAGGCAACATCGATGGTCATGTCGTCGTTCGGGCTCCAACCGGCACCAAAGCTGACAGCCTTGCGGTCGCCGGTAGGAATGCGCGGCGAGCGATCATGGTTGTTGGTGGGCGACTGGTCGACGGAGAAGCCTGCACGCAGGGTCCACTCCTTGTTCACCTTGTAGGCAGCACCAATGGCGTGTGCCCAGGTGTCATGCCAGTTCTGCTCTTCGGTGATGGTCTGCAGTGGGTAGCCCGCCGGTGCTTCGTTCTTGACAACGATGCTCTCCAGGCGGCTCCAGCGAGTCCAGGTGCTACCCGCATAGAGTGTCCACTGGTCATCCAGTTCATGGGTGATCGAGAAGTCCACCGATTCTGGCGTCTTTATTTTCAGGCTGGCGTCGAATTTGCCGTTCAGGCCGAGGGCTGCAATCGGGTACGACACTCGCGTGTCGCCTTCAAGCTTGTAGTCGACCATCGAGTGATAGGTCAGGCCCAGGCGGGTACGGTCTGTAGCTTGTACGAGGACGCCAATGTTGTAACCGATCGCGGTGTCGTCGCCCTTGATCTTGATTTCGCCATCCGGCCCGTTCGGGCCCAGCAGCGCCTTGCTGGACAGATTCGAGCCCAGTTCACCCTTGATACGGTTGATGGTCGGACCGAAACCGATCGACACCTTGTCGTTGAAGGCATAGCTGATGGTTGGCTGGAAGGTGACGACCTCGACCTTGCTCTTCTTGCCCCAGTAGCGTGCCGCGTCGTCGCTGCCGTAGTCCGTGATCAGGCCGTATGGCACGTAAACGCCGAAACCGACGCTCCAGTGATCATCGATCGGTTTGACGTAATAGCCCATGGGTACACCCACGACCGGGACCATGTCGCCATCGGTTTCCCCCCCGAAATTGCTACCACGACCCGAAATATCAGTTTTGGCAATGACAGCCGCGCCACCCACGGTGACCTGTTCGCGCTTGAGGCGAGACATGCCCGCAGGGTTGCCATACACCGTGCTGGCATCTTCGGCAGAAGACGAACGTCCCGCAAACCCGGTTCCCATGCCGCTGATGCTTTGTTCGTTCAGCGCGAAACCTGCGGCGAGCAGTTGGCTGGAAGCAAGTGCAACGGCTACGCCGAGGGAGGCTTTGAGCATTACTTTTTTCATTATTAGAAAACTCCTTGGGATCTCCGGGGCGAAAAGCTACCAACAAATCACGCGCCGCGCTATAGCCTCAATCGCAGGAGATAGAGCGGTTTTGTAGGACAATCCGACCAAAATTCCCTTTTTTCCGGGTGCGTTGTAGGACGCGTCTTAAGATGCCTGCGGCAATCTCTGATCTATGCAGGTATGCCAGGCGTGTGTGAAGTCGCGCAGGCGACCTTGGGGGTTGAAAATCTGTCGCCAGATTCGCGCAAGCGCGAGAAGGTCATCGGCGGCCGGCAGTGGCGTGGCCTGCTCTTCGATGAGCATCCAGGCAATCGCGGTTGAATAACGCAGGTTGACGGTGAGTTCCAGGTGCGGGCCGCCGAGGAAGGCGTGCTGGCTGGCCAGGCCGCGGACCAGGCTGGCCAGGTCGGGGTCACGGGCAAGATAGTCGTCCCAGATAGCCTGGTGACGGTGTTCGCCAATACGGTACAGACCGTGCCCACGACGGTCGTGCAAGGCCGACCCCAGGGCCGACTGGCTGGCGGCGATGCCAAGCAACAAGGCTTCGGCGCTGGCGCAGTGACGGTTCAGGTAGACCAGGGTGGGTCGGATCACATACTGACACAATTCATTCGCCGCGATACCCATGATGCCCTCGAGCAGTTAAGGGCCGGACGGGCGCTGGAGCTTGGCAGCTGGTGAGTGATCAGGCCCGCCGGAAGCGGCAAGCACCGCTCGAGTTGAAGTGTAGTGTGATAATCGTGGTGTAAAGGGCTGTTTTTAAATCGATTGCTGCCTGACGTACTTGGCTATATGCCTTAAGGCAATTACGCCACGAACGTTCAGGCAGGCTTGCGATGGGATGATTCAGCGCTTGAATACCGCAGCATTCGCCGCTCACGCGGTGAGCGACTGGCGGGTTCGAGCGATGACCGCCTGCAGCGGTTCACTGCGGCTGTACTGTTCAGGGTACAGGCGTTCGGTGTGGCAGGCGACGCCGTGTTCGTCTACCAGGGTGAAGCTGAAGCTGCCTTTGCGAGGGGCAACGATAAGGCACTTCAACGGCGAGAAGGCCTGGGAGAGGGTGCCAATGGCAGCCTGAATCTGATGATGAGTTTGCATATTGTTGGAGGTTCCTGCTTTAAACACGGGGGTTATGATCCGTGCATGATAGAAACGTTCCAGTGACGCCTTTATTAAGGGACGAACGAACCTGACTGGAACAGGGCAGCCAGAGGGAGCGCAATCAAAGGTGGGCGCGTGGGCTGACTGGTAGGTACTTCAGAGGACAGGCAGCACGCCGGGGCCAAGGTTCTAGGCCGTCGGGGTGGGATCCTGATCAATCTGTCACGTGATTCGTGCTTGAACAGCGCAGGGCTGGCGAGTGAATCATCGAATGGGCCGGTCCTGGTTTCAGCAGCGTCACCCTTGGGAGGAGTGTGTCTGCAAGGACGCTTAAGGCCAGAATTGACTTTCAGCTTGGTACTAACGATGCGCACCTTAGCGAAAATACAGGTGCTTGGCAAGGACTTTGTGTTAATACAGGTTAGCCGCGCAGTATGGCGCGTATTTTCCCTGATGGGAAGGGGCTGCAAAAGCCCCGTATCCGGCCTGATGTACCGATTTCGTGCATTCAATTGAAGGTTTTTGGTGCACTTGTTCACATTTGGAGCAGCGCTTGCAACTGCCTTGCAGCATGCGATGACAGCCTCGCCAATGCCTTGACTGGCCGGTTAAGTCAATGAAAAAAAACACTATTTTTAGCTGGTGAAAAAATCGTCAGTTTGAGCGAAAGCCCCAATTCATAGGGGTTTGCGGGGGATGCCAGGGGGTTGTCCACCGAGTTATCCACAGGAACTGTGGATTGTCCCTGGCGCTTGCTCTAGGACGGGCGTGCCAGCAATACAGTGAACTGTCCGACAATCTACATGCTTCAGGAGGCCAGTTGGTCATCCACTTGAAAACGTCAAGAAAAGATCATTGAAAATTTTTTCAATCCTGCAGAAATCGGAAGGCCATGTCGCAAAAAAAAGGGTAGAGTGGCGCGCCTTTCGAGTTGCCAATCCTGTTGCTCATGAAGTTCCGCGGTAAATACCTCGCCAGCCCTGCTGCATCGACGCCTGCGCCTCCCCCCAAACGTTTCTCCCTCAAAGTGGCCTTGTGGCTGCTCGACAACCCGCGCCTGGGTGACAAGCCGCAGGTCAAGCACTTGGCCGGGCGCCTGTTGAAACAGCCGGCGCGTCAGGGTGTGGTAGTGGCGCAAAGCCGCCTGGGACAGATGTTGTGCCGTGATTGCGGCAATGCCCGTGACCGGCGTATTGGCCATGAACTGCTGCGCCAGGCGGCCCGCGCCGGTGATCGGCGCGCGCAACTGGAGTATGCGCGGCTGTGCCAGCACAACGAGCCGGAGCAGGCGCGGTACTGGCTGGAGCTGGCGGCAGGGCAAGGGTCGCAGGAAGCACGGCGGCTTTTGCGGCAGTGGTTCCATGCCTGAGGTGTATTGCCAGCACTAGCCTCTTCGCGGGTTTACCCGCGAAGAGGCCGGAACAGGCAACACACCGCTCAGGCTGATAAGCTGCGATGCATTCATCCAGGATCATTCGGGGTAAGCATGACAGTGGATCTGGCCAGCATTCTGCTGGGCTTGGTGGCAGGTGCATTACCTTGCCTGGGTTGGGTCATGCAGGTGCAGCGTCGCCAGGGCACGCAGCAAGGCGAGCAGGCTTTGCTCGAAGAGCGCCTCAATGCTGCCCAGCTGGCCCTGGCCGGCCTGCAGGCGCAACTGGACGCCAGCCGCGATGAAATAAGCGATCTCAGCGAAGCCAACACCGTCAAGCAGACCCAGCTGGCCGCCCAGGGCCGTGAGCTGGAACTGCTGCAGATCGACCGTGACAATGCCCGTGATGCCGCTCACGCCTGGAACCTCGAACGTGCCAACCGCGAAGCCGAACTGCGTCGCCTGGAGGCCCAGACCGCACGCCTGGACGCCGAACTGCGCGAGCAGCAGGAAAGCCACCAGCAGCGCCTGGAAGACCTGCAGGAAGCCCGCGACACCCTGCGCGCCCAGTTCGCCGACATGGCTACCAAGATCTTCGACGAGCGCGAGCAGCGCTTCGCCCAGACCAGCCAGCAGCATCTCGGCCAGTTGCTCGACCCGCTCAAGGAGCGCATCCAGGCTTTCGAAAAACGCGTGGAAGAGAGCTACCAGCAGGAAGCCCGCGAGCGCTTTTCGCTGGGCAAGGAGCTGGAGCGCCTGCAGCAACTCAACCTGCGCCTGTCCGACGAAGCCACCAACCTGACCCAGGCGCTGAAGGGCCAGAAAACCCAGGGCAACTGGGGTGAGTTGATCCTCGAACGGGTATTGGAGCATGCCGGCCTGGAAAAGGGCCGCGAATACCAGACCCAGGTCAGCTTGAAGAGCGCCGATGGCGAGCGCTTCCAGCCTGACGTTCTGATCATGCTGCCCGGCGACAAGCAGGTAGTGGTGGATGCCAAGGTCAGCCTCACCGCCTACCAGCAGTTCGTCGCCGGCAACGACGAGGCTGCGCTCAAGCAGCATGTGCAGTCGCTGCGCAGTCACGTCAAAGGCCTGTCGAGCAAGGACTACAACCGCCTCGAAGGCCTGCACAGCCTGGATTTCGTGCTGCTGTTCGTGCCGATCGAGGCCGCCTTCTCGGCAGCCCTGCAGGCCGAGCCGAACCTGTTCCAGGAAGCCTTCGACCGGCAGATCGTGATCGTCAGCCCGACCACCTTGCTGGCCACCTTGCGGGTGATCGACAGCCTGTGGAAGCAGGAACGCCAGGGCCAGAACGCCCGCGAGATCGCCGAACGCGCCGGCTGGCTGTACGACAAGTTCGTGCTGTTCATCCAGGACCTGGACGAGTTGGGCAGCCGCCTGCAGCAGGTGGACAAGGCCTATGCCGCGGCGCGCAACAAGCTGTGTGAAGGGCGCGGCAACCTGGTCAGCCGCAGCGAACAGCTGAAGCTGCTGGGCGCCCGCGCCAGCAAGAGCCTGCCGGCCGACCTGCTGGAGCGGGCGCTGTCCGACGAGGCGTTGCCGGACGAAGCGCTTACTGAACCAGGTTCAGATGGCGATTGAGCATGGCACGCAGGGCCGCCGGCTTGACCGGCTTGGCCAGGTAGTCCAGGCCAGAGGCATGCACCATGGCGATGGTTTCCTTGCTGCCGTCAGCGCTGATCACCACGCCCGGCACCGGCTCGCCAAGGCGCGCGCGTAGCCAGCCCATCAGCCCGGTACCGGTTTCGCCGTCGTCCAGGTGGTAGTCGACCAGCGCCAGGTGCGGGCGCATGCTCTTGGCCAGCAGAGCTTCGCATTCGGCGCGGTTGCGCGCGGTCCACACCTGGCAACCCCAGCGGCTGAGCAGGCTGTTCATGCCAATCAGGATGCTGTCTTCGTTGTCCACGCACAGTACCTGCAGCCCGGCCAGTGGCTGGCCGCCCTGTTCCACCGGGGCGGCGGGCGCCGGTGCGGCCTGGTGGGCAATTGGTACGCTGACGCGGAACACCGTGCCCTTGCCCGGCCACGAGCGCACTTCCAGCTTGTGCCCCAGCACCCGGCACAGGCCGTCGGCGATCGCCAGGCCCAGGCCCAGGCCCTTCTCGGCGCGGGTCTGGTGGCTGTCCAGGCGCTTGAACTCCTGGAAGATCACCTGCAGCTTGTCGTCGGCGATGCCGGGGCCGCGGTCCCACACTTCAAGCCACAACTGTTCACCCTGGCGCCGTGCGCCCAGCAGGATCGGGCTCTTGCCGTAGCGCAGGGCGTTGGTCAGGAAGTTCTGCAGCACCCGGCGCAGCAGCTTCATGTCACTGTCCACCCGCAGGCGGCTGCCGCGCAGGCGAAATTCCAGGCCCTTCTCGGCGGCCAGCACCTTGAATTCGGCACCCAGGGTGTCGAACAGCTCGTTGAGGGCAAAGGGTTTGGCATCCGGGGTAATCTTGCCGTTTTCAAGGCGTGAGATGTCCAGCAGGTCGCTGATCAGCTCTTCGGCCGAGCGCAGCGAACTGTCCATGTGCTGCACCAGCTGCCGGGCCTCTTCATTCATGCCCTCGGCCTGTTGCGACAAGGCGGCGGAGAACAGCCGGGCCGCGTTCAGCGGCTGCATCAGGTCATGGCTGACCGCAGCCAGGAAACGGGTCTTGGACTGGCTCACCGCTTCGGCACGGCTCTTGGCTTCGGACAACGCCTGGTTCAGTTGCGACAGCTCCTGGGTGCGTTCCGCCACCCGTTGCTCCAGGCGTTCGTTGGCATCGCGCAGGGCCTGCTCGGCCTCACGGAACGGGGTGATGTCGGTGAAGCTCATGACGAAACCGCCGCCCGGCATCGGGTTGCCGATCAGCTCGATCACCCGGCCATTGGGGAACAAGCGCTCGGAGGAGTGCGCACGGCCCTGACGCATCCAGTGCAGGCGACGCGCCACGTGCACCTGCGCCTCGCCCGGTCCGCACAGGCCACGCTCGGCGTTGTAGCGGATGATGTCGGCGATCGGCCGGCCCACGCTGATCAGCCCGTCGGGGTAGTTGAACAGTTCCAGGTAACGGCGGTTCCAGGCCACCAGGTGCAGGTTCTGGTCGACCACGCTGATGCCCTGGTTGATGTTCTCGATGGCCCCTTGCAGCAGGGCGCGGTTGAACTGCAGCACCTCGCTGGCTTCGTCGGCGATACGCACCACGTCTTCCAGCTGCATGTCGCGGCCTTCGATGGCGGCCTTGACCACGGCGCGGGTCGACGAGGTGCCGAGTACGCCGGCCAGCAGGCGTTCGGTATGTTCGATCCAGTCGCCGTCGGCGTTCTGGTTGGGGTTGAAGCCCTTGCCCTGGCGGTAGGCGAAGCGGATGAAGCTCTGCCGGGCGCGTTCTTCACCAACGAAGCGCGAGGCCAGGGTCAGCAGGTCGTCGATCTGCACCGCCAGCAGCGGCTTGCTGCTGGGCCTGGCGCTGGTCTGCTGGCCGATGAAGCGGCCGGCCTGCCAATGCTCGGAAACCCGCGTGCGCGAAAGCACCGAGACCCAGGCGAACAGAGTGAAGTTGCCCGCCAGCGACAGCACGACACCCTGGGTCAGTGGGCTGATCGGCAGATCAAGCGGGTTGCCGTGCAGCCACGCCAACCCTGGGAACAGCTGCAGCGACCAGCCCACGCTGTGCGCGGCAATCGGCAGCACCAGGGTGTAGAACCACAGGAAAATACCTGCGGCCAGGCCGGCGAACACACCGCGGCGGTTGGCCTGTTTCCAGTACAGCGCACCAAGCATGGCCGGTGTCAGCTGGGTCACGGCGGCGAAGGCGATCTGGCCGATGGTCGCCAGGCTGGCGGTGGAGCCCAGCAGGCGGTAGCTGACATACGCCAGCAGCAGGATCACCACGATGGTCACCCGGCGTACCGAGAGCATCCAGTGGCGGAATGCCTCGAACGGCCGCTCGGCGTTGGTACGGCGCAGCAGCCAGGGCAGCAGCATGTCGTTGGAGACCATGGTCGACAGCGCCACGGCCTCGACGATGACCATGCCCGTGGCCGCCGATGCACCACCGATGAATGCCAGCAGGGCCAGGCTCGGGTGTGCCTCGGCCAGAGGAAGGCTGATGACGAACGAATCGGAGATCACCGTGCCCGGCAGCAGCATCTGCCCGGCCAGGGCTATCGGCACCACGAACAATGCGGCGAGCGCCAGGTACATCGGGAATACCCAGCGCGCCAGGCGCATGTCCTGGGGTTCGATGTTCTCCACCACGGTGACGTGGAATTGCCGTGGCAGGCAGATGATCGCCATCATCGCCACGGCGGTCTGCACCACCATCGACGGCCAATTGATGGTCTCCTGCCAATAGTCCTGAAGGTGGATCGACTGGCGGGCCTGGCTGAACAGGTCGTCGAAGCCGTCATACAGGTTGAAGACGACAAAGATGCCCACGGCGAGGAAGGCCAGCAGCTTGATCAGTGATTCGAAGGCAATCGCCAGGACCATGCCACGGTGGTGTTCGGTCACGTCCAGGCTGCGGGTACCGAAGACGATGGCGAACAGTGCCAGCACCAGGGATACAACCAGTGCGGTGTCCTGTACGCGGGTGCCGGTGGCGTCGGCGTTGGCGCCGATCAGCAGGTTCACGCCCAGCACGATGCCCTTGAGTTGCAAGGCGATGTACGGCAGCACGCCGACCAGGCAGATGAGCGCCACGACCACCGCCAGGGACTGCGACTTGCCATAGCGCGCGGCGATGAAGTCGGCAATCGAGGTGATGTTCTGTTGCTTGCTGATCAGCACCATCTTCTGCAGCACCCAGGGCGCGAAGATCAGCAGCAGCACCGGGCCCAGGTAAATCGGCAGGAATGCCCAGAGCTGTTCGGCGGCCTGGCCGACCGCGCCGAAGAAGGTCCAGCTGGTGCAGTACACGGCCAGCGACAGGCTGTACACCCAGGCACGCAGCTTCGGCGGCAACGGCGTGCTGCGGCGGTCGCCGTAGAAGGCGATGGCGAACATGATGGCCATATAGGCCAGGGCGACCACGGCGATCAGCCCGCTGGACAACGACATGAAGACTCCGAAGCAAAAAGATAACGCGGTCCCGATCAATCAGTCTGGCACGCAGGTGCCGCTTCGTCAGCGCAGACGATGGTCGCAGTGGCAGGTGGTCGCAGGGTTCTCTTTAACCTGTGCCGGCCCTTTCGCGGGTGAACCCGCTCCCACAGTTTGGACTGCCCCCAAGAAGTTGGACAAAAAATCCAACCCTTGGGGGACCTATGGGCAAATACACAGAGCAATTCAAGCTCACAGCCATCTCAGCCTATTT
>NZ_NEJN01000021.1:0-28046 GCF_002113105.1 Pseudomonas sp. B22(2017) | reverse complement strand
GCTCCCACAGGGACCGCGCCCGGTGGCGACGATTTTTCTCGATCAGAAGTCCTTGCACAGGCGCAAGGCGTCGTAGATCGCCGCATGCACGTTGCGCTGGGCCACGCAGTCGCCGATGCGGTACAGCAGGTAGCCTTCGCCCGGCTGGCTGAGGATCGGCTGTGGCTTGATGGCGAACAGCGCCTCCACGTCGATCTGGCCTTTGTTGCGCGAACCTTCTTTCAGTGCGTAGTACAGCTGCTCGTCAGGACGCACGCCGTTCTCCACCACCACCTGGTCGACCACGCGCTCTTCCTTGGCACCGGTGTATTCGTTTTCCAGCACCGCCACCAGCTTGTCGCCTTCGCGGTAGACCTTTTCCAGCATCATGTCGCCGGTCATGATCACTTCTTTCGGATACATGCTGCGGTAGTAGGTCGGGAAGGTAGTACCGCCCATGGCCACGCCTGGCTTGATGTCGTCGGTGACGATCTCGACCTGGCTGCCCTTGTCGGCGATGAAGTCAGCCACCGACATGCCAGTGAACTCACAGATGGTGTCGTACACCAGCACGTTCTTGCCCGGCGCAACCTTGCCGTCGAGCACGTCCCAGCTGCTGACTACCAGCCCTTCGGCGGCGCCCCAGTGCTCGTTCTGCTCCAGGAAGGAATGCCCACCTACCGCCAGCACGATGATGTCCGGGCGCAGGTCCTGAATGGCAGCCACGTCGGCGGCGGTGCCCAGGCGCAGGTCGACCTTCAGGCGCGCAAGCTCCAGCTGGTACCAACGGGTAATACCGGCGATCTGGTCACGCTGCGGGGCCTTGGCGGCGATGGTGATCTGCCCGCCAATCTGCTCCTTCTTCTCGAACAGGGTCACGTCGTGGCCACGTTCGGCAGCCACACGGGCCGCTTCCATGCCGGCCGGGCCGGCACCAACCACCACCACCTTGCGCTTGGCGCCGGTGGTCTTCTCGATGATGTGCGGCACGCCCATGTATTCACGGGAGGTCGCGGCGTTCTGGATGCACAGCACATCCAGGCCCTGGTACTGGCGGTCGATGCAGTAGTTGGCACCGACGCACTGCTTGATCTGGTCGATCTGGCCCATCTTGATCTTGGCGATCAGGTGCGGGTCGGCCATGTGCGCACGGGTCATGCCGACCATGTCCACGTAGCCGCCTTCGAGGATACGTGTGGCCTGGTTCGGGTCCTTGATGTTCTGCGCGTGCAGCACCGGGACCTTGACCACTTCCTTGATACCGGCCGCCAGGTGCAGGAACGGCTCCGGCGGGTAGCTCATGTTCGGGATGACGTTGGCCAGGGTGTTGTGGGTGTCGCAACCCGAACCGACCACGCCGATGAAGTCGAGCATGCCAGTGGCGTCGTAGTAGGCAGCGATCTGCTTCATGTCCTCGTGGCTGAGGCCATCGGGGTGGAACTCGTCGCCACAGATACGCATGCCCACGCAGAAGTCGTCACCGACTTCGGCGCGCACGGCCTTCAGTACTTCCAGGCCGAACTTCATGCGGCCTTCGAAGGTGCCGCCCCATTCGTCGGTACGCTTGTTGACCCGTGGGCTCCAGAACTGGTCGATCATGTGCTGGTGCACGGCCGACAGTTCCACGCCGTCCAGGCCGCCTTCCTTCGCACGGCGGGCAGCTTGCGCATAGTTGCCGATCACGCGCCAGATCTCTTCCACCTCGATGGTCTTGCAGGTGGCGCGGTGCACGGGTTCACGGATACCCGACGGCGACATCAGGGTCGGCCAGTTGAAGCCGTCCCAGCGCGAGCGACGGCCCATGTGGGTAATCTGGATCATGATCTTGGCGCCATGCTTGTGCATGGCGTCGGCCAGGTTCTGGAAGTGCGGGATGATGCGGTCGGTCGACAGGTTGACCGACGCCCACCACTCCTGCGGGCTGTCGATGGCCACCACCGACGAGCCGCCGCAGATCGCCAGGCCGATACCGCCCTTGGCCTTTTCTTCGTAGTACTTCACGTAGCGGTCGGTCGTCATGCCGCCGTCAGTGGCGTAGACCTCGGCGTGCGCGGTGCTGAGCACACGGTTGCGGATGGTCAGTTTGCCGATCTGGATCGGCTGGAACATTGCTTCGAATGCCATGACGCTATCTCCGGCTTACAACGGCTTGACGACGAACAGGCCATCTTCGTGACCTTCTTCCGACCCGCCATAGACCTGTTCGGCCACAGTGCGGATCGAGCTGCCGCGGGCAGCGAGAATCTGGTCCATGGCGCCGGCGAACCAGCCGGTGAACATGTAGTCGACCTTGCGGCCGCACTTGCCATAGACGTACACGAACGCGGAGTGCTTGAGCTTGACGCTGCAGGTGCCCTTGTCGAGGTCGATGTCCTGGATTTCGAACAGGCCCCAGCCGCGCTGGCTCAGGCGCTTCATGTAGTGCTCGAACACCGCAACGCCTTCCAGGCCATGGCACTCGGCTTCTTTTTCACACCAGTGCCAGGCGGACTTGTAGCCGGCCTTGTAGAGGATCTCGGCGTACTTGTCGGCGCCCAGGACTTCTTCGATGCCCATGTGGTTGTTGACGAAGAAATGGCGCGGCACGTACAGCATCGGCAAGGCGTCGCTGGTCCAGACACCGGTCTCGCTGTCTACTTCGATTGGCAATTGCGGGGCGATCTTGGCCATGGAAACTCAACTCCATAAAATTTTTTATCGGGATGCCCCGGCGTTGCTGGCAGGGGCTTTCAGGCTTGGAGAGCGGCTTACTCGCCCCACACGTCCTTGAGGACGTTGACCCAGTTCTCACCCATGATCTTGCGCACCACGCGCTCGGAGTGGCCGCGCTTGAGCAAGGTTTCGGTGAGGTTGGGGAATTCGCCCACAGTGCGGATGCCCAGCGGGTTGATGATCTTGCCGAAGTTGGTCAGGCGACGGGCGTAACCCTTGTCGTGGGTCAGGTATTCGAAGAAGTCCTGGCCGTGGCCCTGGGTGAAGTCGGTACCGATACCGATGGCGTCTTCACCGACGATGTTCATGGTGTACTCGATGGCTTCGGCGTAGTCGTCGATGGTCGAGTCGATGCCCTTGGCCAGGAACGGCGCGAACATGGTCACGCCGACGAAACCGCCGTGGTCGGCGATGAACTTCAGCTCTTCGTCCGACTTGTTGCGCGGGTGCTCTTTCAGGCCCGAAGGCAGGCAGTGCGAGTAGCAGACCGGCTTTTTCGACTCGAGGATGACTTCTTCGGAGGTCTTGGAGCCCACGTGGGACAGGTCGCACATGATGCCGACGCGGTTCATTTCGGCAACGATCTCGCGACCGAAGCCCGACAGGCCGCCGTCTCGCTCGTAGCAACCGGTACCGACCAGGTTCTGGGTGTTGTAGCACATCTGCACGATACCCACGCCCAGCTGCTTGAACACGTCGACGTAGGCGATCTGGTCTTCGAAGGCGTGGGCGTTCTGGAAGCCGAAGAGAATGCCGGTCTTGCCCAGTTCCTTGGCCTTGCGGATGTCGGCGGTGGTGCGTACCGGCATCACCAGGTCGCTGTTATCGCGGATCAGCTTCTGGCTGGCGGCGATGTTGTCGACGGTAGCCTTGAAGCCTTCCCAGACCGACACCGTGCAGTTGGCCGCAGTCAGCCCGCCTTTGCGCATGTCTTCGAACAGCTCGCGGTTCCACTTGGCAATGATCAGGCCGTCGATGACGATGCTGTCGGCGTGAAGTTCGGCTGGGCTCATCAGGCTGTCCCCTTTTATTGAATGGGTTTGCGCCAAACCTTATTGCCGGCGCTTTGGGGCCAGCATATGCCTGTGCCCAAAGGCGCCCCGATGCAAAAACGACAGGGGGTTTGCCGAAAGCGTCAATGCGCGACATCGCGCCCTCTGGCGCGCCGTCTGGCGATGAGAGACAGTCTCGATAACGACATTTCCGGCCGTTTCATGAACATTTCTTCAGGGAGCTATCGTCTTGTCGGCGGCTGAGCGAGAATCCAGCCGATTCGTCAGCCTTGTTGAGGAGAAAACGGATGAAATCAATGGCATGGCTGGTACTGCTGGCTGTCGTATCGGGCGCCCAGGCCGGCGAGGAAGAAAGCACCCCGTGCGACAACGTCGAGACCGACCAGCAGACATTCGCTTGCGCGGCGTTCAACAAGCAGACGGCCGAGCGTGAACTTAAGTCGGCGTATGACGACCTGATACAGCGCATTCGCGACCAGTACGCCGACGAAGGCGACAAGGCAGACGCCTTGGCAGGGCGCATGGAGGCGGCCGAGAAACTGTGGACGCAACTGCGCGATGCCGACTGCAAGGTCGAAACCTATGCCGAGAAACCGGGCAGCAAGGCGTTCGAAGCAGCGTGGAACACCTGCGTGGCACAACGCAGCGATGACCGCTCGGAGTACCTGCAGTCCATCGGCCAGCAGTAAGGGAGTTCCTCGGCAGGAAAGGCTTTCGGCTTATCTGTCTTGACGATCCGAACCAAAGTGCGTCCCCGGCGCCTCACCCGAGGTGCCGATGATGAACTCGATCGGAAACCAAGACATGACCTCTACTATCAGCAAGACCGACATGAACAGCGCCATTGCCGCCCTGAAGAAAGAAGGCGAAGAACGCGCCGTCATGGTTGCCAACACCGTCTGCATCTTTGCCCCGGATGTACCTGCCAGCGTTGCCGAAGACGTGCTCGATGGCATGCGCTTGATGAACCTGTCGGCAAACAAGAAGTTCGACAAGGAAACCCAGCAGCGCGAGTGGTACAACTTCTACAACGACGGCCTGGGCAAGTTCGGCTGGACGCTGACCGGCGCCGCCCATGTCGAGGAGGCAATCGACAAGGACACCCACACGCTGGCCACCCTGGTGCCGCAGATCGTCACCGTCCAGATCGGCGCCAGCCACCGCCTGAGCCGCTGTGTAAAACGCTCCTTCGAAGTGATCGTGCAAACACCCAAGGCGCAGCAACTGCTCGAAGAAAGCAGCGTGAGCGTTTCGGGCAAATCCAGCACCATTCAGATTTCGGCCTGCGAGATGACACCGCAAGGCCTGCCGATCATGCACATGACCAGCGTTCAGCTGAGCTATGACAAGGCCGAGAAAACCGCAGGGTCCGCTGGCCGCATCATCGACAAGTCGAATACCCGTGTATACCGGGCCTCGCAACAGGGCTCGTTCAGTGTTCGCCACTTCGACGCCATGCGCGAAGCCGTCAGGATGAAGTTGGCCAGCCAGGCGTTCGACATCCTGGCGCTGGACATCTGACCTGCGCCTGGCGCCGCCATGCGGCGCCAGGTTCCCCTTCCTACGCCTACGGCGAGGGCCAGAAGCATGCCCACCAAACCTGCCACCCAACCCTGGGAAGACCTTCATGCCTGCTTGCGCCTGGCGCAACTGGAAGCCAACCAGGTTCACGATCGCCAACAGGATGGCCAGCGCTGGTTCAGCCGTTTTCTGCAGGGCCTGGAAAACAGCGGTGTCGAACTGATCGAGCGGACAACGAAAAGCATCAACTGCGTACCCACGGATGCTGTGTTTCAAGACGTCTTCAACGGCTGGATTCCAGCGCCCCAGCGTCGCAACCTCAAGTTCGAGCGGGTAGCCAACGACATACTTAATGGCTTGAAACAGCCAGACCTCGCTCTGCTGCGCAGCACCTCGGCCAGCTCGCACCTGCGCATCGAGTTTGACCTGGATGACAGCGGCAGCCCGCTGGCGATCGTCTTCAACCTGTGCTGTTCGACCGACCCGGATGCCCCACGTACGCGCCTTGCCCTGCAACTGGACCACATGGGCGCGAAACTCGACGCCCGGGCTTTCGAGGCGCGGCGAGTACAGGTCGAAAACCGCCTCCAGGCGCTTTCTGACCTCGATCAGTTCTAACCAGGCGGCATTGCACGCTCCACGGCTGAGGGTGGTCGCCACCGTGCAAAGGTTAGTCGCCAGAACGCATGGCCCAGAGCATGGGCCGCGTAAAGGATTTCAGTTACTTTTTCACCCTGTTTGGCTTCTGCTCGGTAGATAACTTGGCCGATTCGCTCGATACCTCCTACCGATTGCGCCATGCTCAGCCCCTTAGGCAGAGGATGCTCCTGATATGTCTGGGACGTTGAATCACCAAGGTGATTAAAGATGAATGATTCGATTAACAATATTAAAGAAATAGAATTTTTGGAGTTTGTGAACAAAATTTACGTAGTTGACTACCCTAGCGACGAAGCGCACCGAAGCGCTGTGGAGAAGTTTGAGAAACTGTCAGAGCACCCCGCTGGATCAGATCTTCTTTTTTACCCAGAGGAAGGGAAAGATAGCCCTGAGCAAATTGTGGCCGAGGTGAAGGCTTGGCGTGCTGCAAACGGCAAACCAGGGTTTGCTCAACCTTAATATGTGTCCCCCGATCAAAAAACTGATCGGGGCTCCCACCTCGTCTAACCAAACAAGTTTTCCAAGGAGGCGAGAGTTGAACCTCAATGGCTCACGAGGACCAGTCACACCACCCGGGCCAACCGATCCTCCCGCGGACACCGCTCGAACCGTGCCCGGTAGCTACGTGTGAAATACGACGCCGACTCGAACCCGCACGCCACCGCCACCTCCAGCACACTCATGTCGGTCTGGCGCAATAGCTGCCGAGCCTTGTCCAGTCGCAATCGCAGATAGAAGCCACTGGGAGTGTCGTCCAGATGCAAGCGGAACAGGCGCTCCAGCTGCCGCCGGGTCACCTGCACCGCATCGGCCAGCACCTGGGTATTGAGCGGCTGCTCGATATTTCGCTCCATTTCTCCGATCACCTTCACGAGCTTCTTGTTGCTGATGCCGTAACGGCTCGCGATCTGCATGCGCTGGTGGTCCTGGCGCTGGCGAATACGCCCGAGCACAAACTGCTCGGACACCTGCACCGCCAGCTCGCTGCCATGGGCCTGGCCGATCAGGTCAAGCATCAGGTCGATTGACGCGGTACCGCCTGCGCAGGTGATGCGACGCCGATCGATCTCGAACAGCTCCTGGGTCACCTGCAAGCGTGGATAGCGCTCCTTGAACGCCTCCAGCGCCTCCCAGTGCACGGTGGCGCGGTGGCCGTCGAGCAGGCCGGCCTCGGCCAGCACCACCGCGCCGGTATCGATGCCACCCAGAACCACCCCCTCATGGTCCAGGCGGCGTAACGCCTGCTGCAGCGCCGGCCCGTAACAGGCCAATGGCTCGAAACCGGCGACGATCAGCAGGATGCCACCAGGTTCGCCCGCCGCCAGCGCTGCATCGGCGTTCACCGACATGCCATTGCTGGCCAGCACCGCCCCGCCGTCCAGGCTCAACACCTGCCAGCGATACAACGGGCCCTTGAAGCGGTTGGCCACCCGCAGTGGTTCCAGGGCACTGATGAAACCCATGGCCGAGAACCCGGGCAACAACAGGAAGTGAATGATTTGCGGCATTGCATGCTCCACGGCAAAGGTGGTCGCCTCCGTGCAAATGTTGGTCGCCAGGGTGCGATTTTCCACCCTGACAGCAGCGTAGCTTCTTCATACGACCCAGAGAGGTCGAACCCCAATAACAATATGCACTGCCGATGGAGAGCCACCATGCACAGCTTGATCCGCCGCAGCCTGTTGACCCTTGCCCTGAGCAGCATCGCCACTTCCCCACTATTCGCCGCCGAGCCCGCGGCTTGCAAGAACGTCCGTCTGGGCGTGGTCAACTGGACCGACGTCATCGCCACCAGCGCCATGGCGCAGGTGCTGCTCGATGGCCTTGGCTACCAGACCAAGCAGACCAGCGCTTCACAGCAGATCATCTTCGCCGGCATCCGCGACAAGCGCCTGGACATGTTCCTGGGTTACTGGAACCCAATCATGACCCAGACCATCACACCGTTCGTCGACGCCAAACAGGTCAAGGTGCTCGACAAGCCGAGCCTGGAAGACGCCCGCGCCACCCTGGCGGTGCCCAAGTACCTGGCCGACAAGGGCCTGAAGACCTTCGCCGACATCCACAAATTCGAGAAGGAACTGGGTGGGAAAATCTACGGCATCGAACCAGGCTCCGGCGCCAATACCCAGATCAAGGCGATGATCGCCAAGAACCAGTTCGGCCTGGGCAAGTTCCAGCTGGTCGAGTCCAGCGAGGCCGGCATGCTCGCCGCCGTCGACCGCGCGGTGCGGCGCAACGAGGCTGTGGTGTTCTTCGGCTGGGCACCGCACCCGATGAACGTGAATATCGACATGGTCTACCTGGGCGACAGCCAGGACGCCCTGGGCCCGGACGAAGGCCGCGCGACAGTGTGGACGGTGACCGCGCCGGACTACGCCGAACGCTGCCCCAACGCCCACCGCCTGCTGGCCAACCTGAACTTCAGCGCCGAGGACGAGAGCCGCATGATGCAGCCGCTGCTCGACCACAAGGATGCGCTGGAGTCGGCCCGCCAGTGGCTCAAGGACCACCCCGAGGACAAGGCCCGCTGGCTGGAGGGTGTGACCACCTTCGATGGCAAGCCGGCTGCTGACAACCTCAAGCTCACTGCCAACTGACACCCCCCCTTCGCAGCACAAGGCTGCTCCTACAGGTACAGCGCATAGAACAAGGTCTGCGCAGACCCTGTGGGAGCGGGCATGCCCGCGAAAAGGCCACCACAGCTCTCTCAAGGAACCCCGACATGAACCACGACGTCATCATCACCTGCGCCCTCACCGGCGCCGGCGACACCGCCTCGAAAAGCCACCTTGTTCCAGTCACCCCCAAGCAGATCGCCGAGTCTGCCGTAGAGGCCGCCAAAGCCGGCGCCACCGTGGTCCACTGCCACGTGCGCGACCCGCAAACCGGCCGCTTCAGCCGTGACGTGGCGCTGTATCGAGAAGTCATGGAGCGCATCCGCGAAGCCGACGTGGACATCATCGTCAACCTTACCGCGGGCATGGGTGGCGACCTGGAAATCGGCCCGGGTGAAACACCACTGGAGTTCGGCGCGGGTACCGACCTGATCGGCCCACTGGAGCGTCTGGCCCATGTCGAAGCGCTGCTGCCGGAAATCTGCACCCTCGACTGCGGCACCCTCAACTTCGGCGACGGCAACTCGATCTACGTCTCCACGCCGGCACAACTACGCGCCGGCGCCAAGCGCATTACCGAGCTGGGGGTAAAAGCCGAGCTGGAAATCTTCGACACCGGCCACCTGTGGTTCGCCAAGCAGATGATGAAGGAAGGCCTGCTCGAAGACCCGCTGTTCCAGCTGTGCCTGGGTATCCCGTGGGGCGCTCCGGCCGATACCACCACCATGAAGGCGATGGCCGACAACTTGCCGCCAAACGTCACCTGGGCCGGGTTCGGTATCGGTCGCATGCAGATGCCGATGGCCGCACAGGCGGTGCTGCTGGGCGGCAACGTGCGGGTGGGCCTGGAGGACAACCTTTACCTGGACCGTGGCGTGCTGGCCAGCAACGGCCAGTTGGTCGAGCGCGCGGTGGAAATCATTTCGCGCCTTGGCGCCCGTGTGCTGACCCCGGCCGAAGGCCGGGAAAAGATGAACCTCAAACGCCGCTGACACTTTCAGGAGCCCAACATGACCTTCATCACCGAGATCAAGACCTTCGCCGCGCTGGGTAGTGGCGTGATCGGCAGCGGCTGGGTCGCGCGCGCCCTGGCCCACGGGCTGGACGTGGTCGCCTGGGACCCGGCGCCAGGCGCCGAGCAGGCCTTGCGCAAGCGCATCGCCAACGCCTGGCCGGCACTGGAAAAACAAGGCCTGGCACCAGGCGCATCACAAGACCGCCTGAAGTTCGTCGCCACCATCGAGGAATGCGTCCGCGATGCCGATTTCATCCAGGAAAGCGCCCCTGAACGCCTGGACCTGAAGCTCGACCTGCACGCAAAGATCAGCGCCGCCGCCAAACCCGATGCGATCATCGGTTCCAGCACCTCGGGCCTGCTGCCCAGCGAGTTCTACGAGTCGGCCACCCACCCCGAGCGCTGCGTGGTCGGCCA
The DNA here is from genome assembly GCF_002113105.1 of Pseudomonas sp. B22(2017). Classification (NCBI taxonomy): domain Bacteria; kingdom Pseudomonadati; phylum Pseudomonadota; class Gammaproteobacteria; order Pseudomonadales; family Pseudomonadaceae; genus Pseudomonas; species Pseudomonas sp. B22(2017). The sequence goes on along the minus strand of NZ_NEJN01000021.1, from coordinate 18,111 downwards.
CCCGTTCAACCCGGTGTACCTGCTGCCGCTGGTGGAAATCGTCGGCGGCAACCGCACCGCCCCCGAGGCCATCGAAGCTGCCAGGACCATCTACACCGCCCTGGGCATGCGCCCGCTGCACGTACGCAAGGAAGTGCCCGGGTTCATCGCCGACCGCCTGCTCGAAGCGCTGTGGCGCGAAGCACTGCACTTGGTCAACGACGGCGTGGCCAGTACCGGCGAGATCGACGATGCCATCCGTTTCGGTGCCGGCTTGCGCTGGTCGTTCATGGGCACGTTCCTCACCTACACCCTGGCCGGTGGTGATGCGGGCATGCGTCACTTCATGGCCCAGTTCGGCCCGGCGTTGAAACTGCCCTGGACCTACCTGCCGGCGCCGGAACTCACCGACAAGTTGATCGACGATGTGGTCGAAGGGACCTCCGAGCAACTGGCGGATCGCAGCATCGCCGCGCTGGAGCGCTATCGTGATGACACCCTGTTGGCAGTGCTGGAAGCGGTAAAGACCAGCAAGGCCAGCCACGGTATGGCTTTCGGCGACTGAGGAGACCGCGATGCCCGCACTGATCACCTACCGCACCCCGGTCCAGGAGGACTGGGTCGACTACAACGGGCACCTGCGCGATGCCTACTACCTGCTGATCTTCAGCTACGCCACCGACGCGCTGATGGAGCGCATCGGCCTGGATGCCGACAGCCGCGGCCAGAGCGGTAACTCGCTGTTCACCCTGGAGGCGCACATCAACTACCTGCACGAAGTGAAGCTGGGCACCGAGGTATGGGTGCAGACGCAGATCATCGGCTTTGATCGCAAGCGCCTGCATGCGTACCACAGCCTGCACCGGGCAGGGTTCGCCGAAGCGCTGGCGGCCAGTGAGCAGATGCTGCTGCATGTGGACCTGGCGGGGCCGAGGTCGGCACCGTTCAGTGAGCGTAGTGTCGAGTTGCTGCAAGGGTTGGTGGATGAGCAGCAGGATGTGCCCCCGGCTGAGTTCGTCGGCCGTGTGATAGCCCTGCCTACACCAAACTGAGCAGCAACATATAACCTGTGGGAGCGAGCGTGCCCGCGAATGCGGCGGTAAATCCACCATCGCATTCGCGGGCACGCCCGCTCCCACAGGTCATGTATTCAGGCAAAAAATAACCCCGGAAAGCCGTGAGCATCCGGGGCCAAGAGCGAGCAACATCCACTGTACACGAACGAGGGTGACCAAACCCTCCGTTGCGGCAGATGGCTTGAGTTTGCGCACTTCCCGAACACTGGATTTAGCCGTAAACGACCTGTTCTTAGCCAAAGCAGCCATGGCGCCATTCTGTTGTTGCGGGCATGTCGCCGGCGTCACAGAATCGGTCGTAAATCACAGCAGCACTCTCTTAGCGATAAAAGGGACAACAGCCATGATGCATGCGGATTTGATTGACCAGGACGATCTGGCAGGCCACCTGCGCGCGCGCGGGTTCGAGATTCCGGCCGGCGCTACTGCCGAGCAGGCGTGCGAAGCGGTGGTGCGTGGGCTGACCGAGCCCAATGCGCGGGCGCTGAAGGGGATGGTGGAGCAGATGTATACCGGTAGTGCGACGATCCTGCCGGCGGTGCGCCAGGCCATCGACAAACAGCTGTTGCCGGCGTTGGCGCAGTTCAACAAGCGCGGCTGACAGAGTTTTCCTGCACCGGCCTCTTCGCGGGCTTGCCCGCTCCCACAGGGATTGCACAGAGTTCAAATACTGTGCACCTCCTGTGGGAGCGGGCAAGCCCGCGAAGAGGCCGGCTCCGTTTCAGAGCCTTACACTGGCAAAGGTCGACTCATTGCGCGCCTGGCTCAGGGCCGCCATCGGCCCGCTGTGCGGCGACAGGGTCATGGCCTGCGGGATCGGCATCATCGCCACCTGCTGCGCGGTGTTGGAGCCCACGCGCTCGTCACGCGGCGGAATGCCGAAATACTCGCGGTAGCATTTGGAGAAGTGCGGGGTAGACACGAAGCCGCACACCGACGCCACTTCGATGATCGACATCGGCGTCTGCTTCAGCAACTGCCGGGCGCGGATCAGGCGCAGCTTCAGGTAGTAACGCGACGGCGAACAGTGCAGGTACTTCTGGAACAGGCGCTCGAGCTGCCGGCGCGATACCGACACGTATACCGCCAGTTCGTCCAGGTCGATCGGCTCTTCGAGGTTGGCCTCCATCAGCGCAACGATTTCCTGCAGCTTTGGCTGGTTGGTGCCAAGCATGTGCTTGAGCGGCACGCGCTGGTGATCCTGCTCGTTGCGGATGCGCTCGTAGACGAACATTTCGGAGATCGCCGCCGACAGTTCACGGCCGTGGTCGCGGCTGATCAGGTGCAGCATCATGTCCAGCGGCGCAGTACCGCCGGAGCTGGTGAAGCGGTTACGGTCGAGGGTGAACAGGCGGGTGCTCATGTTGACGCGCGGGAAAGCCTCTTGCATCGCGGCCAGGCACTCCCAGTGCACACTGCAATCGAAACCATCCAGCAGCCCGGCACAGGCCAAGGCCCAACTGCCGGTGCATACCGCGCCCAGGCGGCGCGACTGGCGGGCCTGGGTTTGCAACCAGGTGACATGCTCGCGGGTGACACTGCGCTGGATGCCCACGCCGCCGCAAACAATCACGGTATCGATGGGAGGCGCACTGTGCATCGCGGCGTCAGGGGTTATCTGCAAGCCATCGCTGGCCCACACCTGTCCACCATCGGCGGTTAGGGTGTGCCAGCGGTACAGCTCGCGGCCGGACAGCTGGTTGGCCATGCGCAGCGGCTCGACGGCCGACGCCAGGGAAATCAGGGTGAAATTGTCCAATAGGAGAAACCCGATGGACTGGGGGGCTGTGCGGTTCTGGGTTGGGTTCCCGGAGGTGTACGACGTCATCGCGATTTCTCCTCACACAAATGCAGGGGGTGCCTCAGGCGAGCACTGATTTCTTGTTATGTATGGCCCCGGTTTCATGTGTGGGGGCCTTGGTACCAATCTCTACGCAAACGCCGTGCCTGAAGTTGAACGGCCATCCAAAAAAACCTGAAAACGACGCCTTTGTTAGGCAAATCAGGTGCTTTGATCGAGTTGGTCAATCATCGTAGAACGGGCGTGCTAGGCGGTGTGCGTGGAATGGCTGAGCAATTTGGTGACACGCGCAGTGTAGGATGCCCAGAAACGACACTCTTGAGTGTCACCGACAATGCCCGCACTGATTACGACACCCGACGATTGGTATGCGTCACGCTGCACCATAAGGATGCATTGGGGGGCTGTGCTGCACCTGCGTCAAACTCAAGGGCCTCTTCACGGTTTCACCCGCGAAGAGGCCCTTGAGTTCCGGTCAAGCTATCAGCACTCGATCGCGCTGACCGCCAAACCACCGCGCGAAGTCTCTTTATACTTGTCGTGCATGTCGGCCCCGGTATCGCGCATGGTGCGGATCACCTGGTCGAGGGAAATGAAGTGCTCGCCGTCACCACGCAGGGCCATCTGCACTGCGTTGATGGCCTTGACCGCAGCAATCGCGTTGCGCTCGATGCACGGCACCTGCACCAACCCACCGACCGGGTCGCAGGTCAGGCCCAGGTTGTGCTCCAGGGCGATCTCGGCAGCGTTCTCCACCTGTGGCGGGGTCGCGCCCAGCACTTCGGCAAGACCCGCCGCTGCCATGGCGCAAGCCGAGCCGACTTCCCCTTGGCAACCCACTTCGGCACCAGAGATCGAGGCGTTCTTCTTGCACAGGATGCCCACCGCGGCAGCACCGAGGAAGAAGTCGACCACGCTGGACTCGTCCACCGCATCGCTGAAGCGCATGTAGTAGTGCAACACCGCCGGGATGATGCCCGCCGCACCGTTGGTCGGTGCGGTAACCATACGCCCCCCGGCAGCATTTTCTTCATTGACCGCCAAGGCGAACAGGTTGACCCACTCCATGGCGCTCATGGTCGAGCCGATCACGTTGGGTTTGCCGATTTCCTGCAGGCTGCGGTGCAGCTTGGCGGCGCGGCGGCGCACGTTCAATCCGCCGGGCAGCGTGCCTTCGTACTTTAGGCCGTTGTTGACGCATTCCTGCATGGCTTCCCAGAGCTTGTGCAGGCCGGCGCGGATCTCTTCCTCGCTGCGCCAGACCTTCTCGTTGGCCATCATCAATTGCGACACGCTGAGGTCGTTTTGCTTGCACAGGCGCAGCAGTTCGGCAGCGCTATTGAAATCGTACGGCAGCACCGTCTGGTCAGCATCCAGCACGCCGCTGGCGGCCTGGGCGGCATCGACCACGAAGCCGCCACCCACCGAGTAGTAGGTGTCGCGGTGCAGCTCGCCCTGTTCGCCTTCGGCAACCAGGGTCATGGCGTTGGGGTGGTACGGCAAATTCTCGTCCAGCAACAGCATGTCGCGGGCCCAGACGAATTCGATGGGCAGGCGGCTGTCCAGTTGCAGGGTGTTGGTCTCGCGCAGGTCGGCTATACGCGGCGCGATCTGGGTCGGGTCGATGGCGTCAGGCCATTCACCCATCAAGCCCATGATGGTGGCATTGTCGGTGCCGTGCCCCACACCTGTGGCCGACAGCGAGCCATACAGGCGCACTTCGATCCGCTTCACACGTTCCAGCTCGCCGCGTTCGCGCAGGCCCTGGACGAACAGGGCGCCAGCACGCATGGGGCCTACGGTGTGGGAGCTGGAGGGCCCGACACCGATCTTGAACAGGTCGAACACGCTGATGGCCATTGTCGAATCACCTCTTGCTGGGCTTGTCTCTGCGCGCCATGCGCAGGGCGGGGTAACTGCTAGGCTGAAGCAGCGGGCCGCCTTGAATGCACGCATCATCGGGCTTTTACCAACCCCCTCGCCGTCTGCAACCGACGTACTTTTGTCCAGCAGCGCCGCGCTGTTTTCAACCGGGGAGCTGCCCTTGCCACGCCGCTTTACGGCGGCCTGGTGACGTAAAAATGCGGCTGAAGGGGTGGAAAAATCCATAAACGACATCGCCCATACTGGATACGACCCGTTCCGTACTGGTTACGACCCCACCAGTAGGCGATTGCACGGCGCTGGAGGATTATCGAAAGCGACTCGTAAAGCACGGCCACGCATCCTGCCCTCTGCAGGCCTGGTCGACCGGACCCTGAGAAAGCCCGGCGACCCACGCGAACCCGAAGACAAAATCACAGGAGTCCATCCATGAAAGGTTCACCCTCGCTGTTGCTGGTTGCGTTGCTGTCCGCGCCTTTGCTGGCCCAGGCCGCCGAACCCGAGCAATGCAAGACGGTACGGTTCTCGGATGTCGGCTGGACCGACATCACGGTCACCACCGCGACCACCAGCGTTGTGCTCGAAGCACTGGGTTACAAGACCCACACCACCATGATCTCGGTACCGGTGACCTACAAGTCGCTGGCCACCGGCAAGGACCTGGACGTGTTTCTCGGCAACTGGATGCCGACCATGGAGAACGACATCAAGCAGTATCGCGACGCCGGCACCGTGGAAACCGTGCGCGCCAACCTGGAAAACGCCAAGTACACCCTGGCCGTGCCCCAGGCGCTTTATGACAAGGGCCTGAAGGATTTCAGCGACATTCCCAAGTTCAAGCAGGAACTGGACGGCAAGATCTACGGCATCGAGCCCGGCAACGATGGCAACCGCACCATCCAGAGCATGATCGACAAGAACGCCTTCGGCCTGAAGGACGCCGGATTCAAGATCGTTCAGTCCAGCGAGGCCGGCATGCTGTCGCAGGTCGACCGCGCGCAGAAACGCGGCGAGGCCATCGTGTTCCTCGGCTGGGAACCGCACCCGATGAACACCCGCTTCAAGATGCAGTACCTGACCGGCGGAGACGAATTCTTCGGCCCCGACTTCGGCAAGGCGACCGTATTGACCAACACCCGCAAGGGCTATGTGCAGGAATGCAGCAACGTTGGCCAGCTGTTGAAGAACCTGTCGTTCGAGCTCAAGGATGAAAGCACCATGATGGGCTATGTCCTGGACGACAAGATGAAACCCGAGGCGGCTGCCAAGAAGTGGCTCAAGGACAACCCTGGCAAACTGGATGCCTGGCTGGCCGGCGTAACCACCGTGGATGGCAAACCCGGCCTTGAGGCGGCCAAGGCCAAGCTGACGCAATAACGAAATACGCAATAGCGCTACCTCGGGGCAGGACCGTGCCTGCCCCGGGTTGAGTTCAATCTATGCAGGTGGAAGCTCGCTATCATGCTTATCGATCAGAAAATACCCCTGGGCCAGTACATCGCGTCGTTCGTCGAGTGGCTGACCCAGAACGGCGCGAATTACTTCGACGCCATCGCGCAAGGCCTGGAGTTCATGATCCATGGCGTAACCAGTGCCCTGACTTTCTTCAATCCGTTCGTGCTCATCGCTCTGTTCGCCGCCCTGGCGCATTTCATCCAGCGCAAGTGGGCGCTGACCGCATTCGTCGCCCTGTCGTTCCTGCTGATCCTCAACCTGGGTTACTGGCAGGAAACCATGGAAACCCTGGCGCAGGTCACCTTCGCCACGGTGGTTTGCGTGGCCATCGGCGTGCCACTGGGCATCGTCGCCGCGCACAAACCGATGTTCTACACCGCCATGCGCCCGGTACTCGACCTGATGCAGACGGTACCTACCTTCGTCTACCTGATCCCCACCCTGACCCTGTTCGGCCTGGGTGTGGTGCCGGGGCTGATCTCGACAGTGGTGTTTGCCATCGCCGCCCCGATCCGTCTCACCTATCTGGGCATCTGCGACGTCCCGCAGGAGCTGATGGATGCCGGCAAGGCCTTTGGCTGCTCACGGCGCCAGCTGCTCACCCGTATCGAACTGCCGCACGCGATGCCAAGCATCGCCGCCGGCGTTACCCAGTGCATCATGCTGTCGCTATCGATGGTGGTGATCGCCGCCCTGGTCGGCGCTGACGGCCTGGGCAAACCTGTGGTCAACGCACTGAACACCGCCGATATTTCCCTGGGCTTCGAAGCGGGCCTGGCAATCGTGCTGCTGGCGATCATGCTCGACCGTATCTGCAAGCAACCGGACCTGCCGGTAAGGGGTGAAGCATGAGCATCATTCGTTTCGAAGACGTCGACGTCATCTTCTCCAACAAGCCGCGCGAAGCGCTGGCGCTGCTCGACCAAGGCCAGACCCGCGAGCAGATTCTCAAGCAGACCGGCCTGGTGGTGGGTGTCGAGAAGGCCAACCTGGATATCCAGAAGGGCGAGATCTGCGTGCTGATGGGCCTGTCCGGCTCGGGCAAGTCGAGTTTGCTGCGCTGCATCAACGGCCTCAACACCGTCAGCCGCGGCAAGCTGTTCGTCGAGCACGAAGGCAAGCACATCGATATTGCCCACTGCACCCCGGCCGAACTGAAGATGATGCGCACCAAGCGCATTGCCATGGTGTTCCAGAAATTCGCCCTGATGCCCTGGCTGACGGTGCGCGAGAACATCAGCTTTGGCCTGGAAATGCAGGGCCGCCCCGAGAAGGAACGGCGCAAGCTGGTAGACGAGAAGCTCGAACTGGTGGGCCTGACCCAGTGGCGCAACAAGAAGCCGGACGAACTGTCTGGCGGCATGCAGCAGCGCGTGGGCCTGGCCCGGGCGCTGGCGATGGATGCCGACATCCTGCTGATGGACGAACCGTTCTCGGCACTGGACCCGCTGATCCGCCAGGGCCTGCAAGACGAGTTGCTGGGCCTGCAGGCCAAGCTGAGCAAGACCATCGTGTTCGTCAGCCACGACCTGGACGAGGCACTGAAACTGGGTAGCCGCATCGCCATCATGAAGGACGGGCGGATCATCCAGTACAGCAAGCCGGAAGAGATCGTGCTCAACCCGGCCGACGAGTATGTGCGTACCTTTGTCGCCCATACCAACCCACTGAACGTGCTGTGCGGGCGCAGCCTGATGCGCAGCCTGGACAACTGCAAGCGGGTGAACGGTTCGGTGTGCCTGGACCCCGGCATCGACTCGTGGCTGGACCTTGGCGAAGGTGGCTCGATCAAGCGCGCACGCCAGGGGCAGAACGGGCTTGACCTGCAGAACTGGGCACCAGGGCAGGATGTGGAGCTGCTGGGCCGCCGCCCAACGTTGGTAAATGCCGATATCGGAATGCGCGAGGCGCTGCAGATTCGTTATCAGACCGGCAACAAGCTGGTGTTGCAGGATAACGACAAGGTGGTGGGGATTCTTGGGGATACCGAGCTTTATCACGCATTGCTCGGCAAGAACCACGGTTGATGCAATTGGGGCCGCGTTGCGGCCCTTTCGCAGCACAAGGCTGCTCCTACAAAGGACCGCGTAACCTTGTAGGAGCAGCCTTGTGCTGCGAATGGAGGGCAAAGCCCTCCCGGCATTCTGTCAGCGAACGACAATCCCGCGCGAAGCCATGTAGGCTTTGGCTTCCGGCACCGTGTACTCACCAAAGTGGAAGATGCTGGCCGCCAACACTGCGCTGGCATGCCCTTCCAGAATGCCGTCAGCCAGGTGCTGCAGGTTACCCACCCCACCTGAGGCAATCACCGGAATACCCAGCGCATCACTGATCGCACGGGTAACGCCCAGGTCGAAGCCGTTCTTCATGCCGTCCTGGTCCATGCTGGTCAGCAGGATCTCGCCAGCACCCAGGCCTTCCATCTTCTTCGCCCATTCAACGGCATCCAGCCCGGTCGGCTTGCGCCCGCCGTGGGTGAAGATTTCCCAGCGTGGTTCTTCGCCTGGCCCGGACACCTTCTTGGCATCAATGGCGACGACGATGCACTGCGAACCGAAACGGTCCGCGGCCTCGCCGACAAACTCTGGGTTGAACACCGCGGCCGTGTTGATCGAGACCTTGTCGGCACCGGCATTGAGCAGGTTGCGGATGTCCTGCACGGTGCGCACGCCACCGCCCACGGTCAGCGGGATGAACACCTGGCTGGCCATGCGCTCGACGGTATGCAGGGTAGTGTCGCGGCCGTCGACGCTGGCAGTGATGTCGAGGAAGGTGATTTCGTCGGCACCTTGCTCGTCGTAGCGACGGGCGATTTCCACCGGGTCGCCAGCATCACGGATGTTCTCGAACTTGACGCCCTTGACCACCCGGCCGTTGTCCACGTCCAGGCAAGGGATGATGCGCTTGGCCAGTGCCATGGTTCAGTCCTCAGCCTTGGTAGTTGTCGCAGAAGGCCTGGGCCTCAGCGACATCGAGGGTGCCTTCGTAGATGGCACGGCCGGTGATGGCGCCGATGATGCCCGGGGCCTTGGCGTCCAGCAGGGCCTTGATGTCGCCCAGATTGTGGATGCCGCCCGAGGCGATCACCGGGATCGAAGTGGCTTCTGCCAGCGCCTTGGTGAACGGCACGTTGCAGCCTTGCATCATGCCGTCCTTGGCGATGTCGGTGTAGACGATCGCCGAGACGCCATCGGCCTCGAAACGCTTGGCCAGGTCGATGACCTGAACCGAGCTCACTTCAGCCCAGCCGTCGGTGGCGACAAAGCCGTCCTTGGCGTCCAGGCCGACGATGACCTTGCCTGGGAAGGCCTTGCACGCTTCGGCGACGAATTCCGGCTGCTTGACCGCCTTGGTGCCGATGATCACGTAGCTGACGCCGGCCTTGACGTAGTGCTCGATGGTTTCCAGCGAGCGAATACCGCCGCCGATCTGGATCGGCAAAGTCGGGTAGCGCTTGGCAATGGCAGTGACCACTTCACCGTTGACCGGCTGGCCTTCGAAGGCGCCGTTGAGGTCGACCAGGTGCAGGCGGCGGCAGCCACCCTCGACCCACTTGGCGGCCATGCTCACCGGGTCGTCGGAAAATACCGTGGAGTCTTCCATGCGGCCCTGGCGCAGGCGCACGCAGGCACCGTCCTTCAGATCGATAGCGGGGATAATCAGCATCTTGGGAACCTGTCTGTTCTTGGGGTTTCAGGGCTTCTCGAGCGCCCACAGATCGCTTTCGATGCTCTCGAACCGCTCCTTGAGGTGCAGCTGAACATCGGCAATCGCCCTGTTGTAGTAAAGGGGTGCAATTTCTTTGCTGAACAGTTCGAGGACTTCGGCCACTTCGAACGACCCCAGCTCCAGCTCGAAACGATCTTCGAGGAAGCGCTTGAGCGTGTGCAGCGCTTCGCGCTCCTGCTCGGGGGCCAGGGTGATGACCGGGGCCTTGGTCTTCGACCTGCTCATTTACCAGCGCCCGTCCCAGGCGACGAAGTTCTGCAGCAGCTGCAGGCCATGGGTATGGCTCTTCTCCGGGTGGAACTGCACGGCAAAGCGCGAGCCATCGGCCAGTGCAGCGGCGAAATCGACACCGTAATGGCCGCGGCCGACCACCTGGGCCGGCTTGCCGGCATTGATGTAATAGCTGTGCACGAAGTAGAACCGCGCACGGTCGGGGATGTCGTGCCACAGCGGGTGGTCGTTGGTCTGGCCGACTTCGTTCCAGCCCATGTGCGGCACCTTCAGGTGCTCGCCGTCTTCCTGCAGGTCTTTGCCGAAGAAGCGAACTTGGCCGGGGAACAGGCCGATACAGTCGACACCGTCGTTTTCTTCGCTGTGGTCGAGCAGTGCCTGCATACCCACGCAGATGCCGAGGAACGGGCGGTCCTGGCTGACTTCACGCACCAGGCTGTCGAAGCCCAGGCGGCGGATTTCTGCCATGCAGTCGCGAATCGCGCCCACGCCCGGGAATACCACGCGGTCGGCTTCGCGGATGACCGTGGCATCACTGGTGACCAGTACCTTGCCGGCACCTACATGCTCGAGCGCCTTGGCCACCGAGTGCAGGTTGCCCATGCCATAGTCGATTACGGCTACCGTCTGCATTTACAGGCACCCTTTGGTGGAAGGCATCTGCCCGGCCATGCGCTCGTCGAGGGTAATGGCCATGCGCAGGGCGCGGCCGAAAGCCTTGAACACGGTCTCGATCTGGTGGTGGGTGTTGTGGCCACGCAGGTTGTCGATGTGCAGGGTGACCAGGGCGTGGTTGACGAAGCCCTGGAAGAACTCCTGGAACAGGTCGACATCGAAGCCACCGACGCTGGCGCGGGTGTACGGCACATGCATCTGCAGGCCCGGGCGACCGGAGAAGTCGATAACCACGCGCGACAGCGCTTCGTCCAGCGGCACATAGGCGTGGCCGTAGCGGAAGATGCCCTTCTTGTCACCGATGGCCTGGGCAAATGCCATGCCCAGGGTGATGCCGACGTCTTCGACGGTATGGTGATCGTCGATATGCGTGTCACCCTTGCACTCGATATCCAGATCGATCAGCCCATGGCGGGCAATCTGGTCCAGCATGTGTTCAAGGAAAGGCACACCGATATCGAATCGGGCCTTGCCACTGCCATCGAGGTTGATCGAGCACTTGACCTGGGTTTCCAGGGTATTGCGCTCGACGGAAGCCTTACGTTCGACCATCACCAGCTCCGCAAAATCATTAGGCGAAAAGGGCTTCATTATAGGCCTAGAACGCGCCGGCTTGAAACGCGGATGACATATGGCAAAACGCGGAATTACGCAGGCTGGATACCGTTACAGGTCTATACAACCGCATGGCTTGGGGCTGCTTTGCAGCCCATCGCCGGCAAGCCAGCTCCCACAGGGGCCTCACAATCTTCCAGGCCTGTAGCATACCTGTGGGAGCTGGCTTGCCGGCGATAGGGCTAGTACAGCCAGCAAAGTCAGCCGGTTTTACCACTGATCAATGGAACAGCACAGCCGTCTTCTGCAGGGTAATCCAAACGCCCCAGGCCAACGGCACGACCACCACTGCCCAGGCCAGCAGCACCAGCGGCAGGCTACCCGGCGCCGCCTTCCACTCCAGCGAGCGCGCCCCGTCGGCGCCCTTGTCATGGCTCAACGCCCGCTCGGCAGCCAGTTCGGCATCGCTCATGAAATGCTTGTCGGCCACCGGTCGCACCAGCATGTTGCAGACAAAGCCCAGCACCAGCAGGCCGGCGAGGATGTACAGGGTCATGTCATAAGCAGCCGCACGCTCCACCCCGGCCGCCAACTGGTACTCGCGCAGGTAGGTGATAAGCACCGGCCCCAGCACCCCCGCCGCCGCCCAGGCGGTCAGCAGGCGGCCATGAATGGCGCCGACCATCTGCGTGCCGAACAGGTCGGCCAGGTAGGCCGGTACCGTGGCAAAACCACCACCGTACATCGACAGGATGATGCAGAACGCCGCCACGAACAGCGCCACGTTACCCAGGTGCCCCATGTTCGGCACCAGGCTGTACAAGCCCACGCCCAGGGCAAAGAAGGCGAAATAGGTGTTCTTGCGGCCAATGTAGTCCGAGAACGACGCCCAGAAGAACCGGCCGCCGATGTTGAACAGGCTCAGCAGGCCGGTGAAGCCGGCGGCGATCGCGGCAATCTGCGCCAGCTGGGCGCTGTTCAGCTCGCTGAAGCTCAGCCCGTTGCCCAGCAGCTTGCCGGCGAACACTTCCTGCAGCAACGGCGAAGCCATGCCGAGGATGCCGATACCCGCTGACACGTTCAGGCACAGCACCAGCCAGATCAGCGCGAACTGCGGGGTCTTCCAGGCCACGCTGACGTGCACGTGGCGGTCGGTGACCATGGTGTTGCCAGCTTTCTTCACTGGGGCGCTCCAGCCTTCGGGCTTCCAGCCGGTTGGCGGTACGCGATACGCCAGGGCACCGGCGGTCATGAACACGAAGTAGATCGCCGCCATGACGACGAAGCTCTGCCACACGCCCACTTCCTGCGCATTGCCGAAATGGCCCATCAGCGCGGTGGCCAGTGGTGCACCGACCATGGCCCCGCCACCGAAGCCCATGATCGCCATGCCGGTGGCCATGCCGCGCTTGTCCGGGAACCACTTGATCAAGGTCGACACCGGCGAGATGTAGCCCAGGCCCAGGCCGATACCCCCGATTACGCCGGAACCCAGCCACATCAGCCACAGCTGATGGGTTTTCACGCCAATCGCCGAAATCAGCATGCCACCGCACCAGCACAGCGCCGACACCAGGCCGGCCTTGCGCGGGCCGGCGTGTTCCAGCCAACCACCCAGCACGGCCGCCGAGCAACCGAGGAAGACGAAGAACAGGGTGTAGATCCAGCTCAGCATGGAAATCGGCCAATCGCATTCGGCGCTGAACATACGGGCCATGAAGCCCATGTCCGCCGCGCAGGCGACCGGGGCGGTGATGCCTAGGGCTTGCGACAGCGGCAGCCAGAACACCGAGAAGCCATAGGCCATGCCGATGCACAGGTGGATGGCAAGGGCGGCCGGTGGGACCAGCCAGCGGTTGAAGCCCGGACGGGCGATGATGTGCTCCTTCGACAGGAAGCCCGGCGCACTGGCCAAGGTCCCCGCCGCGACGGTACTGCTCATGGATCAGATCCTTCTTATAGGGAGGGTGCAGGCAAAGCGGCGCAAGGGTAGCAGCATCAAGTAGCGTGAAAGCAATCTGACATCGTTAATTTTTGCTCGGCTGAAACGGTCATGTTGCCTATACCGGCGATAGGGCCGGTACAGGCCACACATTCGGAACTGACAAAATCATGGCTGTCGAAAGCCGTACCATCTGCTGTACGCGTAGGAAATGCCCCGTATCTCTAGTCGAATACGCAGGGGTAACCACTGCGGCGCTATACTCTGGCGCTTGAATTTCAAAAACGGACTACAAGGACTCGCCCATGAAAGCGTTCGGCAAAATCCTGGGACTTGGGCTTCTCGGGTTGCTGCTGATCATCGTGGCGCTGGGCTTCGCCCTGACCCACCTCTTCGATCCCAACGACTACAAAGACGAGATTCGCCAGCTGGCACGTGACAAGGCTCACGTCGAGCTGACCCTCAACGGTGACATTGGCTGGAGTCTGTTCCCGTGGCTGGGCCTGGAGTTGCACGATGCGAGCATCGCCACCTTGAACAAACCCAAGGAGCCCTTCGCCGACCTGCAGATGCTCGGGCTTTCTGTACGTGTGCTGCCACTGCTGCGCCGCGAAGTGCAGATGAGCGACGTGCGCGTCGAGGGCCTGAACCTGACCCTGGCCCGTGACGAACAGGGCCATGGCAACTGGGAAGACATCGGCAAGCCGCTGCCCACGCAGAACGGCGCCAGTGCCGATGGGCAGGCCAGTGCTCCAGCCCAGGCACCGGCCGAACAGGCGTCGGCACCAGTCGCCAGCAATGAACGCGCCGTCAAGCTGGACATCGACAGCCTGACCGTGAACAACGCCCGCGTGCAATACACCGATGCCAAGACCGGCCAGAGCTACAGCGCCGAAAGCATCCAGCTGAGCACCGGCCCGGTCCACGAAGGGGCGAACATTCCACTCAAGGCCAGCGCCTTCCTCAGCGCCAGCCAGCCGAACATCAAGGCCCGCACCGAACTGGTCGGCGAGCTGCGCTTCGACCGCAAGCTCAAGCGCTACAACTTCGAAGACATGCGCCTGTCGGGCGAAACCTCGGGTGAGCCCACCGGCGGCAAGACCGTGACCTTCGCCGCCCAAGGCCAATTGCTGGTCGACCTGGCCGCCAATGTCGCCTCGTGGAACGGCCTGAAAGTCTCGGCCAACCAGCTGCGCGCCCTGGGCGAGCTGAACCTGCGAGACCTGGACAAGGCACCGCAGCTGAGCGGCGGCCTGTCCATCGCCCAGTTCGACCTGCGCACCTTCCTCGACAGCATCGGCCGCCCGCTGCCGGCCACCAACGACCCGGCGGCCTTCGCCAAGCTGGAACTGGTCACCCGCCTGCAGGGCACGCCGAACAGCCTGGCCCTGGAAGACCTGGCGGTGAAGCTGGACGACAGCACCTTCACTGGCCGCGTGGCCGTCGAAGACTTCGCCAAACAGGCCCTGCGCCTGCAGCTCAAGGGCGACACCTTCAACGCCGACCGCTACCTGCCGGCCAAGAGTGAAGAGGCCAAGGGCGCCACCGCCGCGCGTCAGGCCGAGGTCAAGCAACAGGAAGCCACCGCGGTCGCCGGCCCTGGCACCACGCCACTCCCCAACGCCCCGACCCAGGTCGCCTGGAGCGACGACAAGCTGCTGCCGGTCGACCGCCTGCGCGCCCTCGACCTGCAAGCCGACCTGGCCTTCGGTTCGCTGACCCTGGACAAACTGCCGATCGAAGACGCCCAGCTCAAGGCGATCGGCCAGGGCGGCCTGCTGACCCTGCAAACCCTGCGCGGTGAACTGTACAACGGCACCTTCGAGGCCAAGGGCACGGTCGATGTGCGCCCTGCCGTGCCGCAACTGGGCGTCAACACCAGCATCCAACGGGTGCCGGTGGAACACTTCATCAAGACCGAGGGCAAGGAACAGACGCCACCGGTCAAAGGCCTGCTGACCCTGACCAGCGACCTGACCGCCACCGGCAACAGCCAGAAGGCCCTGGTCGATACCCTCAACGGCAACGCCAACTTCGTCATCAACGATGGCGTGCTGGTCAATGCCAACCTGGAACAGCAACTGTGCAAGGCCATCGCCACGCTGAACCGCAAGTCGCTCAGCGGCGAGCCACGTGGCAAGGACACCCCGTTCCAGGAACTGCGTGGCAGCCTGGTAGTACGCAATGGCGTTGCCAACAACCCGGACCTCAAGGCGCGCATTCCGGGCCTTACCGTTAATGGCCATGGTGACCTCGACCTGCGCGTACTGGGCATGGACTACAACGTTGGCGTGGTCGTCGAAGGCGACCAGCGCGCCATGCCGGACCCGGCCTGCCAGGTCAACGAACGCTATGTGGGTGTCGAAATACCGCTGCGCTGCCGCGGCCCGCTGGAGCTGGGCGCCAAAGCCTGCCGCCTGGACCAGGACGGCCTGGGCAAGGTTGCCGCCAAGGTGGCCGGCAACCGTCTGCAAGACAAGATCGATGAAAAACTCGGAGACAAAGTGAGCCCGGAATTGAAAGACGCGCTCAAGGGGCTGTTCAAGCGATGAGCCCCGAGCAGTTCTCCAGCGCAGTGCTGGATTGGTATGACGAACACGGCCGGCACGACCTGCCCTGGCAACAGGGCATCAACCCGTACCGGGTGTGGGTGTCAGAAATCATGTTGCAGCAGACCCAGGTCAGCACCGTGCTCAACTACTTCGACCGCTTCATGCAGGCTCTGCCGACCGTGCAGGCCCTGGCCGAAGCGCCGGAGGACGAAGTGCTGCACCTGTGGACAGGCCTGGGTTACTACACCCGGGCACGCAACCTGCAAAAGGCCGCCAAGATCGTGGTCGAACAGCATGGCGGCGAATTCCCGCGCAGTGTCGAGCAGCTCACCGAACTGCCCGGCATCGGCCGCTCCACCGCCGGCGCCATCGCCAGTATCAGCATGGGCATCCGCGCACCGATCCTCGACGGCAACGTCAAGCGCGTGCTGGCCCGCTACACCGCCCAGGCCGGCTACCCCGGCGAACCCAAGGTGGCCAACCAGCTGTGGGCCACGGCCGAACGCTTTACCCCACAGCAGCGCGCCAACCACTACACCCAGGCGATGATGGACATGGGTGCCACGCTGTGCACCCGCAGCAAGCCCAGCTGCCTGATCTGCCCGCTGCAGCGCGGCTGCGAAGCGCACCTGCACGGTGAAGAAACCCGCTACCCCGAGCCCAAGCCGCGCAAGGCACTGCCGCAACGCCGCACGCTGATGCCGCTGCTGGCCAACCACGAAGGCGCCATCCTGCTTTACCGTCGCCCGTCCAGCGGCCTGTGGGGTGGTTTGTGGAGCCTGCCGGAACTGGACGACATTGCCCAGCTCGACGACTTGGCCTACCAGCACGGCCTGCGCCTGGCTGACAGCCGCGCCATGGACGGCCTGACCCATACCTTCAGCCACTTCCAGCTGGCGATCGAACCCTGGCTGGTGCGCGTCGACCCGGTCGGCCAGCACGTGGCCGAGGCCGACTGGCTCTGGTATAACCTCGCCACCCCGCCGCGCCTGGGCCTCGCCGCCCCGGTGAAAAAGCTGCTCAAACGCGCGGCCGACGAACTGATTGCAGGAGATGCCCGATGACCCGCACCGTGATGTGCCGCAAGTACAAAGAAGAACTGCCAGGCCTGGAGCGCCCGCCCTACCCCGGCGCCAAGGGCCAGGACATCTTCGAACACATCTCGCAGAAAGCCTGGGCCGACTGGCAGAAGCACCAGACCATGCTGATCAACGAAAAGCGCCTGAACATGATGAACGCCGAGGACCGCAAATTCCTCCAGGGCGAGATGGACAAGTTTTTCGCCGGCGAAGAATACGCCCAGGCGGAAGGCTACGTTCCACCCTCGGAATGACCCCACGGAACGTAAGCGACGGAATTAATTTAAAATTTTTTCAAAAAGTCGTTGACGAGAGGTCTGAAAGTCTATTTAATTCACCTCGTCGCCCAGATAGCTCAGTCGGTAGAGCAGAGGATTGAAAATCCTCGTGTCGGCGGTTCGACTCCGTCTCTGGGCACCACCTTCAAGCTTCTGGTGGTTGCAAAGTTACCCGAAGCGACAACAAGAAACCCGCCTAGTGCGGGTTTTTTGTTGTCTGTCATTTTTGCTGGAGGCTTGGCAGTTACCTGCCGTTACTGCCCTTCCCGATCGCTAAACCTTACCCCGCCGCGCGCGGCAGCACCTCGGCATGAAGCCTGACCCCGAGGGCCGCCATCACTTTCATGATGGTCGCCAAACTCGGGTTACCCTCCGCAGACAACGCCTTATACAGCCCTTCTCGTGTCAGGCCGGTATCACGCGCCAACTGAGCCATACCCCGGGCACGAGCGATATCACCAAGGGCAGCAGCAAGCAGTGCTGGATCGTTTTCTTCAAGACAGGCCTCAAGGTAGAGGGCCATGTCTTCCTCTGTCTTCAAATGGTCTACAGCGTCCCATTTGGTCAGCTTGATATTTGTCATGGCGGCCTCCTAAAGGTCGCGTGCTAGCTTGAGGGCAGATTTGATATCTCTGGCCTGGCTGGTTTTATCGCCACCCGCCAGGAGGGTGTGCGCATGAAAAAATGTGAACCACAGTTCACACTACATTCAATTTTTCGCTGTTTCAAACTGTTTGTGGACGCGCCGTTGACCGATATCAAAGTGCCGCCAATCGCTCGACTTAAAATGCCGGATGGACATCCGACCCGACCCGCAAGGACCTCCATGAGCGAAGAATCCCCCCTCCTGCTCCCCGCCCCCACGGAGCCCGCCC
>NZ_NEJN01000020.1:0-30039 GCF_002113105.1 Pseudomonas sp. B22(2017) | reverse complement strand
GTCGAAGCGCTTGGTATCGGCGGCGAAAGCTTCGCGCATGCTGAAACCTTGCATGGCGTCGCGGTGTTGCTGAAGCGCCTGCCAGGCGGGCAGGGCCGTGACATCGTGGGGTGTGCGGTAATACGCCATTGCGCGGGGTTCCCTTGGTGCGTGGTGAGACCTTGGACACGGCACTCATTGCCGGGTTCAGGCTGGCACCATTATAGGCAAAGGCCACTTGCAGGGAATGGGTAAGGCGGGGGAATTTGGGGGCGCTTTGCGCCCCACTCGCAGCACAAGGCTGCTCCTACAGAAGAAGGTGGTTTCTGTAGGAGCAGCCTTGTGCTGCGAATGGGCTGCAAGGCAGCCCCAGGCCGTTACGCGGTCTTCTCTTCCAGATGAAGGTACAGGTTGTCGATCAACCGTGTGTTACCCAGGTAAGCCGCCGCAATCACCACCAGATCACGATCATCGATCATCGCGGGTCGCAGGCTTACCGCATGACGCACCTCAAGGTAATCCGGGCGGAAACCCGCGGCGGTCAACTGCGCCTTGCCTTCGGCAACCAGTGCGGCAAAGTCCCGCTGGCCATGGCGGATGGCCCCAGCGATATGCTGCAGCGTGCGGTACAGCGCAGGTGCCGTAGCACGCTGCTCCGGCGTGAGGTAGCCGTTACGCGACGACAGCGCCAGGCCGTCCTCGGCCCGCACGGTGGGCTCGCCGATGATCTGGATCGGCATGTTCAGGTCGCGCACCATGGCGCGGATAACCGCCAGCTGCTGGAAGTCCTTTTCACCGAACACGGCAAGGTCGGGCTGGACCATGTTGAACAGCTTGCTGACCACGGTGGCCACGCCTTCGAAATGACCGGGCCGGCTGGCGCCGCACAAGCCTTCGGAAAGGTGGGGTACGCTGACGCGGGTTTGCACACTCATGCCGTCGGGGTACATCTCTTCGACGCTGGGCGCGAACAGCAGATTGCAGCCAGCCTGAAGCAGGCGCTCCTGGTCGGCGGCGAGGGTGCGCGGATACTTGTCGAGGTCTTCGTTGGCGCCGAACTGCAGCGGGTTGACGAAGATGCTAGCGACCACGAAATCGGCGCGCTGCGCAGCCTTGGTTACCAGGGCGGCATGGCCGCTGTGCAGGTTGCCCATGGTCGGCACGAAGCCGATGCGCTTGCCTTCACCGCGGGCGCGGGCGACAGCGGCGCGCAGTTCGCGGACGGTCTTGACTGTATTCATGCACTGAACCCGTGTTCGCTGCCTGGGAAGCTGACTTGCTTGACCGCCTCGACGTATGCGACGAGGGCGCTGTGGATATCCGGCTGGCCTTGCATGAAGTTCTTCACGAACTTCGGTACGCGGCCGCTTAGCGACAGGCCGAGCATGTCGTGCAGGACCAGTACCTGGCCATCGGTGCCGCTGCCGGCGCCAATGCCGATCACCGGGATGGATACGGCACTGGTGATTTCCGCCGCCAGTTCGCTGGGCACGCATTCGAGCAGCAGCATGGCCGCACCGGCCTGTTCCAGGGCGATCGCGTCGGCGCGCATCTGCCGGGCCTGGGCTTCCTGGCGGCCCTGGACCTTGTAGCCGCCCATCACGTTGACAGTCTGCGGGGTCAGGCCCATGTGCGCGCATACTGGCACACCACGCTCGGCCAGCAGGCGGATGGTCTCGGCAAGCCAGGCAGCGCCTTCGATCTTGACCATGTGGGCGCCGGCCTGCATCAGCGTGGCGCTGTTGGCAAAGGCCTGCTCCGGGGTGGCATGCGCCATGAACGGCAGGTCGGCGAGGATCAGCGCGCCGTCGTTGCCACGTTTGACGCTGGCGGTATGGTAGGCCATGTCCGCGGTGGTTACCGGCAGTGTGCTGTCGTGGCCTTGCAGGACCATGCCCAGCGAGTCGCCCACCAGCAACACTTCGACACCGGCCTGGCTGGCGGCCTTGGCAAAGGTGGCGTCGTAACAGGTCAGCATGGTGATTTTTTCACCCTTGGCCTTGAGGCCATTGAGGGTGGTCAGGGTTACTTCAGGCATGTAGGAAATTCCTCGTTCAGGCGCTGTAAGAAACGACTGCATTCAACGCGTGTAGTCATTTTCCGGAGCGGCACATCATCGCGCGTGATGTTCGGGCACAGGTCCGTCCGGGCCTAAATACGGGTATGCGGCACTTTGGTGCCACACGGGACGCCTATAGTCGTGAGCGAGGTGGGGGAAGTCAATCACCCTGTTACCGCATTGTTACGATCAGGGTGTTACTGGCGTTACCGCGCCAGTGTGCAAGGCTGGAACGCCCGGTTTACAGGCGTTCCAGGCCGACGAACGGGCAGTCGTCGAGCAGTTGCGCAAGGGCGCGGCCGTCGGCCAGGCGGAAATCGCCCGGTACCAGTTCCGCCAGCGGGTACAGCACGAAAGGCCGGGCATGCATGTGGTAGTGCGGTACTTTCAGGCGCGGCTCGTCGAGCACCTGGTCGCCGAACAGCAGGATGTCCAGGTCCAGTGTGCGTGGGCCCCAGCGTTCCTTGCGCACGCGGCCCTGTTCGTTCTCGATGGCCTGCAGGGCATCGAGCAGGGCCAGCGGCGCTAGCGTGGTGTCCAGGGCGGCGACGGCGTTGGTGTAGCGCGGCTGGCCGGGCAGCAGCGAATCGCTGGTATACAGGGCCGAGGCCGCCACCAGGCGTGTGGCTTCGACCTGGTCGAGGGCCTGGAACGCGCTGCGCAACTGCTCGGCAGGCGCATCCAGGTTGCTGCCCAGGCCGATATAGGCGCGGGTGCTCACTCGAACGCCTCGTCGCCACTGCGCTTGCGTTTGCCACCGCTGCGCTTGCGTTTGCGCGGGCCGGCGCCGGTGCCTTCATCTCGGCTGCCCAGCTCGCGGATCATTTCGCGACGCTCGCTGTCGTTGGCATCCTGGTAGTCGGTCCACCACTGGCCGAGGTCGTCGGTTTCTTCCCCGGCGCTTTCCCGCAGCAGCAGGAAGTCGTAGCCGGCGCGGAAACGCGGGTTGTCCAGCAGCACATCGGCGCGCTTGCCGCTGCGGCGTGGCAGGCGCTCCTGCATGTCCCAGATCTCGCGGATCGGCAGGGTGAAGCGCTTGGGGATGGCGATACGTGCGCATTGTTCGGCGATCAGGTCGTGGGCCGCACCGTTCATGGCCGGGATAGGCGGCACGCCTTGGTTCTGCAGGTGCAGCACGCGGGCCGGGAGAGCTGGCCACAGCAGCGCGGCGAAGAGGAAGGCCGGGGTTACCGGTTTGCCTTGCTTCACGCGCAGGTCGGTGTTGTTCAGCGCTTGGCTGATCAGCGTGTGGGTGTAGGTCGGGCGCTCGTCCAAGGCATGTGAACTGGCCGGGAATAGCGGCTCGAACAACTGAAGGTCGACCAGCATTTCGAAGACGATGGCGCCCTGGCCGGAGAGGAACAGCTTGAGGCTCTCTTCGAACAGGCGCGCTGGCGGAATTTCGCGCAGCAGTGGGGCCAGCTCTCGAATCGGCTGGACCGTGTGTTTTTCGATGCCGAAGTCGAGCTTGGCGGCGAAGCGCACCGCGCGCAGCATGCGCACCGGGTCTTCCTGATAGCGGTGGGTAGGGTCGCCGATCAGGCGCAGCAAGCGGTTGCGGATATCGTGCACGCCGTTGGCGTAGTCGAGGATGCGCTCGCTGACCGGGTCGTAGTACAGGGCGTTGATGGTGAAGTCGCGACGTTGCGCGTCCTCTTCCAGGGTGCCGTACACGTTGTCACGCAGAATGCGGCCACTGGCATTGTGCGACGAACGGTGGCTGTCGCCCTGGTCGTCTTCCGAATGGTGGGCGCGGAAAGTTGCGACTTCGATGATTTCACGTCCGAAATGCACGTGGACCAGCTTGAAGCGGCGGCCAATGATGCGTGCGTTGCGGAACTCGGCACGGACCTGTTCAGGGGTGGCACTGGTGGCGACGTCGAAGTCTTTCGGCGTGATGCCCAGCATCAGGTCGCGGACACAGCCACCGACCAGGTAAGCCTGGTAACCGGCGCTCTGCAGGCGTTCCACGATGTTCACCGCATGGCGGCTGAATTGGTGGCGTTGCAGCGAGTGCTGGCTCTTGTTGATCACCTCAGGCGTGGTGCGCCTGTGGTGCGGGCCCGGTACGGGCGGGCGGAACGACTGGAACAGCTTCTTCAGCATGGGATGCACTGTTTGAAGGAATGTTCGGCCAAGAATAGGAGAATGGCCGCATGATGGGCGGGGATTCTAGCATTTACTCAAGGAATGGTGTAGGCGGGTAGCAGGATGCCTGCCAGAAGGGTAGAAACGACAAGGGGAGCCTAAGCTCCCCAAGAAGTCGTTGCGTGCTCTTATTGTTTTTCTGCTGGGCTTCTTGTTTTTGTTGAGTGCCCTGTCCACAAATCTCGAAGCTTGTGGACGACCCCCAATCCAGGGGTTAAGAGCAAACGGATTGCTTTGGTCGCTGATGTCACGTTGATCTGTCGATCCAACCAGTTCAGGCGCTGCTTTTTAGTGCAGTTTTTGTTGTTCTCTGCCTGGTTGTGGGGCAAGCCCCAAACACGCATCCTCTCCAAAAGAATCAGTTAGCTGCGCCTCCGCCGTCTTGTTTTTATTGTGCGTGAGCCGTTTCGTCTTGTTCTTATTCTGAGTTGCAGTGCTTGTTATTGTTCTTGTACCAGACATATAGCAGGTGCCGTGCCAACTTTTGCAAACCCAATAAAATCAATGGGTTGGAGGTGGTGAGCAGTTTTTCAGCGGTCGAAAATGTCGAAATTTCGTTACCGTACGCCTCGGGAACTGTTACGGCGGAAAGCTTGGGTAACAGATTTTTGCAGGGGCTGATGTGTTACCGGGGGTGTGTGCGCTGGCTTTGCTGGCCCTTTCGCGGGCACGCCCGCTCTCACAGGGGGGGCGCCACCCTTTAGAGCAGTGAAATTCCTGTGGGAGATTGCCCAGCCCTTTGGGCTGCGCTTTCGCGCAGAGAACCAATATCGCTCGATTGACGCGTCCTATGTAGGAGCAGCCTTGTGCTGCGAAGAGGCCGGTACAGCCAATAGACAGGCTTTGTCAGCCCCGGCCTCTTCGCAGCACAAGGCTGCTCCTACAGAACCTCGCCGAACCAATGAGTCATGTGTTGTTCTATGAGAGCGGGCATGACCGCGAAGAGGCTGGAGAGGTTGTAGACAGGGGCAGGAGGAGCCTCCCGCCCAGGCAGCGCGGTTACTCGCTGGTAGCGTTGCTCTTGCGCCGCGGGATACCCAGGCGCTGGCGGCGTTCCCACAGGCACTTGCGGCTGACTCCGAGCTTGCGGGCCAACTCGGTCTCGGTCATGTGGTCCTGATGCTCGAGCACGAAGTGCTGGAAGTAATCTTCCAGCGACAGGTCCTCGGTCGGCTCATGGCTGGCATTGGCCGTACTGGCCCCGACCAGGGCGTTATCGAGGATTTCGTCCTCCTCCAGGTCACCCAGCTCGATGTCGATGCCCAGCAGGTCGGCGGAAATTTCCGCACTCTCGCTGAGGATCACCGCACGCTCAACGGCGTTTTCCAGCTCTCGCACGTTACCCGGCCAGCTGTAGTGACGAATGGCCTGCTCGGCTTCGGCCGAGAAGTGCAGGTCGTCGCGGCCGATGCGCGCGCTCTGGCGGGCTAGGAAGGCGCTGGCGATCTCGTTGACGTCGCTGCCGCGCTCGCGCAGGGCAGGCAGTTTCAGGGCGATCACGTGCAGGCGGTAATACAGGTCTTCACGGAACTGGCCGGCCTTGGCCAGGTTCTTCAGGTCGCGGTGGGTCGCGGCGATCAGGCGTACATCGACCTTTTGCGACTGTACCGAACCCACCCGGCGAATCTCGCCTTCCTGCAGTACGCGCAGCAGGCGGGCCTGGGCTTCCAGCGGCAGTTCGCCGATTTCGTCGAGGAACAGGGTACCGCCATCGGCAGCTTCCACCAGGCCGGCGCGCCCGGCGCTGGCGCCGGTGAACGCGCCTTTCTCGTGGCCGAACAGCTCGGACTCGATCAGTGTCTCGGGGATGGCTGCGCAGTTCACCGAGATCATCGGTGCCTTGGCCCGGCGCGACAGGTTGTGCAGGGCGCGTGCGACCAGCTCTTTGCCGGTGCCCGACTCGCCCTGGATCAACACATTGGAGTCGGTGGGCGCGACCTTGCGGATCTTGCTGTACATGTCCTGCATCGGCGGGCACGAGCCGATGATGCCGATTTCGCCATTGGCGGCCACCGCGCTGCCTTTGTCGGCGGGGGCGACCTTGCCATTGGTGGCGCGTGGCTCGGCCGCCGGTGCGGCAGCCGGGGCGTTCTGCCGGTCGCGCAGGATACGCGCCACCGCTTGCAGCATCTCGTCGTGGTCGAAGGGCTTGGCGATGTAGTCCACCGCGCCCATTTTCATCGAGTCTACCGCCGAGCGCAGGCTGGCGTAGCTGGTCATGATCAGCACCGGGGTGCCTTGGCCGAGCTTGATCAGTTCGGTGCCGGGTGCGCCTGGCAGGCGCAGGTCGCTGACGATCAGGTCGAAGGTGGCAATGCTGAAGCGTTCCTGGGCTTCCTGCACCGAGCCGGCTTCGCTGACCTGGTACTGGTTCCGTTCGAGCAGGCGACGCAAGGCCGAGCGGATGATGGTTTCGTCTTCGACGATCAGAATGTGCGGCATTGATTCAATTCTCTCGACGGTCTCGAATTTCAGGGGACGTCGCTACGACATGCCGGGGCAGGGTCACGCGGATCCGGGTGCCACGTTGCCGTTCGATATCGGCCGGGCTGTCGATGGTGATTTGCCCATAATGCTCTTCCACGATGGAATAGACCAGAGCAAGCCCCAGTCCGGTTCCTTCGCCCGGGTCCTTAGTGGTGAAGAAGGGTTCGAACAAGCGGTCCATGATGTTCTTCGGGATCCCGCTGCCCTCATCTTCGACGATCAGGTCGACGGTGTGCTCGCTGACTTCGCTGCGCACGCGCACGGCGCTGCCGGGCGGCGAGGCGTCGCGGGCGTTGGAGAGCAGGTTGATCAGCACCTGGGCCAGGCGCTGCGGGTCCCCTTCGGCCCAGTGCTCCGGGTCGCAGAGGTTGAAGAACTGTACTTCGAAATTGCGCCGGTTCAACGCCAGCAGACCGATGGCGTCCTGCGCCACTTCGGCCAGGCATACCGGTTCTTCGCTGTTCTGGTGGCTGCCGCCGGCATGGGCGAAACTCATCAGCGACTGGACGATGCGCGATACCCGCTTGGTCTGTTCGAGAATCTGGCTGGACAGCTCGATGATTTCGCCATCGCCCTCACGCTCTTCGCGCAGGTTCTGCGCCAGGCAGGCGATGCCGGTGATCGGGTTGCCGATTTCGTGGGCCACGCCGGCGGCCAGACGGCCGATGCTGGCCAGGCGTTCGGAGTGCACCAATTTGTCTTCCAGGGCCTGGGTTTCGGTAAGATCCTCCACCAGCAGTACCAGGCCGCTGTTGCCCGGGGCCAGCGGCTCGTCGATGGCCGCCTTGTGCAGGTTCAGCCAGCGCGGCTGGCCGTCCAGCGCCAGGCGCTGCTTGTGCAGGTGCTCGTCTGGCACGTTGATGAAGCCTTGTAGCAGGCCGCGCCAGGGTTCGCTGATGGTGACCAGGCGCGAGCCGACCACGTGCTTGGCGGCGATGCCGGTGAGCTCTTCCATGGCCTTGTTCCACATCAGGATTTCCTGGTCCTTGGCCAGCGAGCAGACGCCCATGGGCAGTTCCTGCAGGGTCTGGCGGTGGTAGCGGCGCAGGGCGTCGAGCTCGGCGGCCAGGCCGGTAAGGCGGGAGTGGTAGTCTTCCAGGCGGCTTTCGATGAAGTGGATGTCTTCGGTCACGTAGTTTTCGTTACCGGACTTGTACGGCAGGAAGGTCTCGACCATGTCCTGGGCCACGCTCGGCCCCATCAGGCCGGACAGGTTGGCCTCGATGCGGTCGCGCAGGCGGCGCAAGGCATAGGGGCGGCGCTCGTCGAACGGCAGGTAGAGATCGCGCAGGGCCTGTTCCACTTCCTTCTGTGCGGCCTTGGCGCCCAGCGGCTTGGCCAGTTGGGTGGCGAACTCCTGTGGCGAGGCGGCGTGCAGCTCGCGGCGTTGCGGGCGGCGCACATTGTCCACTGCGCAGGCTTCGGCGGCGCTTACCTCTTCGTTGCTGGCGTTGGTGAACAGCGAGATCAGGGTGAACAACAGCACGTTGGCCGCCAGCGAGGCGATGGCCGCCATGTGCCAGCTGGTGTCGTCCAGCACGTAGATCATGTCTAGCAGCGGGATGTAGAAGCCCTGCAGGTTGCCCAGCAATGGCAGCAGCATGGTCACCATCCACACCAGGGTGCCGGCCAGCAGGCCGGCGATGAAGCCGCGGCGATTGGCAGTCGGCCAGTACAGTACCGACAGCACGCCCGGCAGGAACTGTAACGTGGCCACGAAGGCGACGATGCCCAGGTTGGCCAGGCTCTGGTGGTTGTTCTGGGTGAGGTAGAACATGAAGCCGGCGGTGATGATGGCGACGATCAGCGCGCGGCGGGTCCACTTCAGCCAGCGGTAGATGTTGCCTTCGGCCGGCGGCTGGTACAGCGGCAGCACCAGGTGGTTGAGGGCCATGCCCGACAGCGCCAGGGTTGTGACGATGATAAGCCCGCTGGCGGCCGACAAGCCGCCGATGTAGGCCAGCAGCGCCAGCGCCTGGTTGTTGGCGGCAAGCCCCAGGCCCAGGGTGAAGTACTCGGGGTTGGTTGTGGCGCCCAGGCGCAGGCCGGCCCACAGCACCAGTGGCACGGCCAGGCTCATCAGCAGCAGGAACAGCGGCAGTCCCCAGCTGGCGCTGACCAGCGAGCGCGGGTTGAGGTTTTCGGTGAAGGCCATGTGGTACATGTGCGGCATGACGATGGCCGAGGCGAAGAACACCAGTAGCAAGGTGCGCCATGGGCCTTCCTGCAGCGGCGTATGCAGAGCGGCCAGGGCGGTCTGGTTCTGCAGCAGCCACACTTCCAGTTCGTGCGGGCCGCCGAACACGCCATACAGGGCATACAGGCCGATACCGCCCAGGGCCAGCAGCTTGATCACCGACTCGAAGGCGATGGCGAACACCAGCCCTTCGTGCTTTTCGCGTGTGGCGATGTGCCGCGAGCCGAAGAAGATGGTGAACAGGATGATGAGCGTACAGAAGGCGAAGGCCACACGTGCCTTGACCGGCTCACCGGTAAGGATACTGATCGAGTCGGCTACCGCCTGGATCTGCAGGGCCAGCAAGGGCAGAACGCCGATGAGCATGATGATGGTGGTCAGCGCCCCGGCCCAGGTGCTGCGAAAGCGGAACGCCAGCAGGTCGGCCAACGAGGACAGCTGGTAGGTACGGGTGATCTTCAGGATCGGATAGAGCAGCACTGGCGCCAGCAGGAACGCGCCGGACACCCCCAGGTAACAGGCAAGGAAGCCGTAGCCGTACTGGTAGGCCAGGCCCACCGAGCCATAGAAGGCCCAGGCACTGGCGTATACGCCCAGCGACAGGGTGTAGGTCAGCGGGTGGCGAATGATCGAGCGCGGGATCAACCCCCGCTCGCTGATCCAGGCCACACCGAACAGCACCATGAGGTACGCGGCGCTGATCAGGATCATCTGGGTCAGGCTAAAGCTCATCGGCATCTCGTTGGCTCTGCAGGATGAAGGTGACGACGATCAGGATCAGCCAGAGCAGGTAAGGGCGATACCAGGCTCCGGTCGGTTCGATCCACCAGTCCATGATGGCCGGGGAGAACAGGTAGATCCCCACGACCAGAAGCAGGACCAAACGATAGATGTACATGCTGGCCTCGATGGTTGGGCGCTGCGGGCTTGGACTTATTATTGGCGCAAATGGCTGGGCGGATGCTAGCGGGAATCCATGGTGTTCGCCAAGAGTTTGAATTTATTGGGCTTTTGTTTTTGAGGGTAGGTTGCCTGCTCTGGCCCTATCGCCGGCAAGCCAGCTCCCACAGGATCACCACAGGATCTGAGTGCTGTGCTGTACCTGTGGGAGCTGGCTTGCCGGCGATAGGGCCGGGCCTGCCTCAGCGCAAATCAGCCTCTGGCACCGTGGTCCGCTGCGCAATCGCCTCGGGCCGCCACTGCTTGCGAGCTACCGCCAATACCTCCGCCGGCGTTGCCTGCAACAACTCGGGGTCGGCTTTCTGCCCCAGCGCCCGCAGCGCCCGCAGCAACAGCGGTGTCGCCTGGTCCGCCTGCAGCGGCGGCGAGCGGTACGACTTGCCCAGCTTGTGCCCGTCCGGCTGCACGATCAGCGGAATATGCAGGTAACGCGGCTGCGAGAAGCCCAGCAACTCTTGCAGGTACAGCTGGCGCGGGGTGTTGTCGAGCAGGTCGGCGCCACGCACGATGTCGGTAATACCTTGCCAGGCATCGTCCAGTACCACCGCCAGTTGGTAGGCATACAGCCCGTCGCGGCGCTGGATGACGAAATCGCCCACTTCACGCCCCAGGTGCTGCTGGAACTCGCCCTGTACGCGGTCGGTAAAGCGGTAGATCAGCTCTGGCACGCGCAGGCGGATCGCCGCGCCATCCCTAGCATGCCCGGCATTGCGGCAAAGGCCCGGGTAGATACCGTTGTAACTCTCAAGCTGCTTGCGCGAGCAGGTGCAGGCGTAGGCCAGGCCCATGTTGAACAGGCGGTCGACCACCGCGGCATAGGCATCGTGCCGCTGGCTCTGGAACACCACTTCGCCGTCCCACTCCAGGCCGTAGCGCTCCAGGGTCTGCAGGATCGCATCGCGAGCACCGGGCATTTCCCGAGGTGGGTCGGTGTCTTCCATGCGCAGCAGCCAGCGGCCGTTCACGGCGCGGGCATCGAGCCAGGAGGCGAGGGCGGCGACCAGCGAGCCGAAGTGCAGGAAGCCGCTGGGGGTGGGGGCGAAACGCCCGATGTAGCTTGAGTGGGTCATGGTCAGGCTGGGCATATAAATGAAACGGGGCGCATGATGCGCCCCGTTCAGGTGGAAAGAAAGATCAGCCTTTGCCGACCGTCTTTTCCTTTTTCTCGGCGATTTCCTTGCAGTCGAAGCACAGGTCGGCGGTAGGGCGGGCCTCCAGGCGACGCAGGCCGATCTCGATGCCGCACGATTCGCACCAGCCGTACTCGTCGGCCTTGATCTTGTCGAGGGTCTTGTCGATTTTCTTGATCAGCTTGCGCTCGCGATCGCGGTTGCGCAGCTCCAGGGCGAATTCTTCTTCCTGGCTGGCACGGTCGGCCGGGTCGGGGAAGTTGGCTGCCTCGTCCTTCATGTGGTCCACAGTGCGGTCCACACTGGTCATCAGCTCTTGCTTCCAGGCGCCGAGAAGCTTGGTGAAGTGCTTCTTCATGGGCTCGCCCATGTACTCTTCACCTTTGGATTCTACGTAGGGCTCGACACCGTACATGGTCTGGGCTTTTTGCTTTTCTACGGTGGACATGAATAGACCGCCTCTCACTCATCTGATCCAATGCGCAGGCTGCTCCATCTCCGGCACCCGCCGGCCCTGCGACTGCGAGCCGCCGAACTTACCAGATAGATCGGGGGTGCGCTACCCCGCCCGATCCTGGTAATTGACAGCGGCCTGAGCCGCACGTTCGGTGGCGTGCAGAGGTAGAATCTCCAGTTTAGACCCAATTGAGAGAAGGTCATGGCCCACCCCTACAGTGCGCGCAGCCGCGCCATCGAACCCTTCCACGTCATGGCGCTGCTGGCCCGGGCCAACGAGCTGCAGGCGGCCGGGCACGACGTGATCCACCTGGAAATCGGCGAGCCGGACTTCACCACGGCCGCGCCCATCGTTGCCGCCGGCCAGGCAGCATTGGCCGCCGGGCACACCCGCTACACCGCCGCACGCGGCCTGCCGGCACTGCGCGAAGCCATTGCTGGTTTCTACGGCCAGCGTTATGGCCTTAGCGTCGACCCTGAGCGCATCCTCATCACCCCGGGTGGTTCCGGTGCGCTGCTGCTGGCCAGCAGCTTGCTGGTAGACCCAGGCAAGCACTGGCTGCTGGCCGACCCAGGCTACCCGTGCAACCGCCACTTCCTGCGCCTGGTCGAGGGCGGGGCGCAGCTGGTGCCGGTGGGCCCGGACGTGAATTACCAGCTTACTGCCGACCTTGTCGACCGCTACTGGGACAAGGACACGGTCGGAGCCCTGGTCGCCTCGCCGGCCAACCCGACCGGTACCGTGCTGGGGCGTGACGATCTGGCCAGCCTGTCCCGCGCCACCCGTGAACGGCACGGCCATCTGGTGGTGGACGAGATCTATCACGGGCTGACCTATGGCATGGACGCGCCAAGCGTGCTGGAAGTGGACGACTCGGCATTCGTCCTGAATAGTTTTTCCAAGTATTTCGGCATGACCGGTTGGCGCCTCGGCTGGCTGGTGGCGCCTCCTGGCGCGGTGGCCGACCTGGAGAAGCTGGCACAAAACCTGTACATCAGTGCGCCAAGCATGGCCCAACATGCCGCGCTGGCGTGTTTCCAGCCCGAAACCCTGGCCATTTTCGAGGAGCGCCGCGCCGAGTTCGCCCGCCGCCGCGATTACCTGTTGCCTGCCTTGCGCGAACTGGGCTTCCGCATTGCCGTCGAGCCGCAGGGGGCGTTTTACCTGTATGCCGATATCAGTGCCTTTGGCGGTGACGCGTTCGCCTTCTGCCGGCACTTCCTGGAGACCGAGCACCTGGCCTTCACCCCGGGCCTGGACTTCGGCCGTCACCTGGCCGGCCACCATGTGCGCTTTGCCTACACCCAGAGCCTGCCGCGCCTGGAAGAGGCGGTGCAGCGGATTGCTCGCGGCCTGCGGAGCTGGCAAGGCTGATGCAGTTCCATCCCCCACTCGAACAGGGCCGCCTGCTGCGCCGCTACAAACGCTTTCTGGCGGATATCGAGCTGCCCGGTGGCGAACAACTCACCATCCACTGCCCCAACACCGGCTCCATGCTCAACTGCATGCGTGAAGGCGGGCAGGTGTGGTTCAGCCGCTCCAACGACCCCAAGCGCAAGCTACCGGGTACTTGGGAAATCAGCGAAACCCCGCAGGGTCGGCTGGCCTGTGTGAATACCGGGCGGGCCAATGCGCTGGTCGAAGAGGCCCTGCGTGCCGGCATCATCGCCGAACTGGCCGGCTTCAGTGCGCTAAGGCGTGAGGTGGCCTACGGCGAGGAAGGCAGCCGCATCGACTTTCGCCTGGAGTTCGACGGTGCCCCGGCCTATGTCGAGGTCAAGAGCGTGACCCTGGGCTACCCAGCCAGCACGGTCGCGGCCTTTCCTGATGCGGTGACCCAGCGCGGCGCCAAGCACCTGCGAGAGCTGGCGAAGTTGGCCAGGCAAGGCGTGCGGGCTGTGCAGCTGTATTGTGTGAACCTGACCGGTATCGACGCGGTGCGCCCGGCCGAGGAAATCGATGCGGCTTATGCCCAGGCCCTGCGCGCGGCAGTTTCAGATGGAGTGGAGGTGCTGGCCTACGGCGCACGCCTGGACTCCGAAGGCATTGTCATCGACCGCCGCCTGCCGGTGCTGCTTACCCCTTGAGCCAGATGCCCTGGCTGTCCTCGTGGCAGCCCAGGGCCTGCAGTTGCTTGCCCTCGCACGGCCCGGCCACGCATTCTCCACTTTCGATCAGAAACAGCGCGCCATGATGGGCGCAGTGAATCAGGCTGGCGCTGTCATCGAGAAACGCATCTTCCACCCAGTTCAGCGGGATACCGCGGTGCGGGCAACGGTTGCGGTAGAGGTACACCTGGCCCTGGCGGCGCACGCCGAACAGTTCGATGCCGTCTACGCTGAAGGCTCGGCTATGGCCTTCGGCCAGGCCGTGGGAAGTACAAAGGAAGTGCATGGCAAGGACGACTCGTGGAACAAGTGATGGCTTGACGCTTCAATGCGAATAATTATCAAATTGTCCATATTCGCTGCGCCCGGCTGCCTATGGTGCGCAGTTCCGTCGCTCGCCACAAGGCGCGCGGCTCGCCTGCAGAAGGAACCCGATGATGCGCCGTCCTGTCGCCTTGCTCGCTCTGTGCGCGAGCGTTGTGCTGTCCACCCAGGCCCTGGCGGCCGAGCTGCCGCAGCGTTGGGTCAGCGCTGGTGGCGCACTGAGCGAATGGATCAGCGCACTTGGCGGTGAAGCGCGCTTGGTGGGTGTGGACACCACCAGCCAGCACCCGCAATCGCTGAAGTCACTGCCTAGCGTCGGCTACCAGCGGCAGTTGTCTGCGGAAGGCATTCTCAGCCTGCGCCCGGATGTGCTGGTGGGCACCGAAGAAATGGGGCCGCCACCGGTACTGGCGCAAATCCGCAAGGCTGGCGTGCGGGTCGAACTGTTCTCCAGCAAAGCCGAGGTGGCGGCGGTGGATGAAAACCTCAAGCATCTGGGGCAATTGCTGGGCGCAGAAGAGCAGGCCGCGGTCTTGGCGTCGGGTTACCACCAGCAGCTCGATGCCTTGCAGGCCAGGGTCAGGCAGGCCCAGGCCGGGCAGAAGGCGCCAGGAGTGTTGCTGCTGGTCGGGCATGCGGGTGCCAAGCCGCTGATCGCCGGGCAGGGTACCGCCGGCGACTGGCTGCTGAGCCAGGCAGGCGGGCGCAACTTGGCAGAACATCAGGGCTACAAGAATTTCTCCAGCGAAGCACTGGCTGCGCTGGACCCGGATGTGATCGTGTTTTCCGACCGGGCGCTGGCCGATGACCAAGCCTTGAAGGCGTTGCTGAAAGAAAACCCCGCGCTGGCGACTTCGCGCGCCGTGCGAGAGAAACGCCTGGTATCGCTTGACCCGACACTGTTGGTCGGCGGGCTCGGGCCACGCCTGCCGGCAACACTTCAGTTGCTTGCGGCTACCTTCTATCCGGCCGCCAAGATCAGCCTCTCCCAATGAAACAACGCGTCCAGCCACGCACACTGTTCGTTTGCCTGAGCCTGTTGTGCCTGTTGGCGGTGTGGTTGTCTTTGGCCCTGGGGCCGGTCAGCCTGCCGCTGTTCGATACCCTGCGTGCCGGCTTGCGCCTGCTGGGGTTGCCCATTGCCGCTGACGGCCTGCAGCAGGCCGAGATGATCCTCGGCCAGATCCGCCTGCCGCGCACCTTGCTGGGGTTGGCGGTGGGCGCGGTGCTGGCGCTGTCTGGTGTGGCCATGCAGGGGCTGTTCCGTAACCCGCTGGCCGACCCCGGGCTGGTAGGGGTTGCCGCCGGAGCAGCGGTGGGCGCGGCGGTGGCCATCGTTGGCGGAAGTTGGCTGGGCGGCATGCCGGATGTGCTTGCCCCTTACCTGTTGTCGGTGTGCGCTTTCATCGGCGGGCTGGGCGTGACTGCGCTGGTTTATCGTCTGGGGCGACGCGACGGCCAGACCAACGTCGCCACGATGCTGCTGGCCGGTGTGGCCATGACCGCGCTGGGCGGTGCTGCCGTGGGGCTGTTCTCCTACCTGGCCGACGACGCCACGCTGCGCACGCTGACCTTCTGGAACCTGGGCAGCCTCAATGGTGCTAGTTACCAGCGGCTGTGGCCTTTGCTGCTGGTGGCTGCGGGCGTGGCAGTGTGGCTGCCACGTCGGGCCAAGGCGTTGAATGCCATGCTGCTTGGTGAATCGGAGGCGCGTCACCTGGGCATTGACGTGGAGCGGCTCAAGCGCGAGCTGGTGTTCTGCACGGCGCTCGGCGTGGGTGCGGCGGTGGCGGCAGCAGGGCTGATCGGTTTCATCGGCCTGGTGGTGCCGCACCTGGTGCGCCTGCTGGCCGGGCCTGATCACCGTGTGGTGCTGCCAGCTTCCTTGTTGGCTGGCGGTGTGCTGATGCTGTTCGCCGATTTGGCGGCGCGGCTGCTGCTGGCGCCTGCCGAGCTGCCGATCGGCATCGTCACGGCCTTTATCGGCGCACCGTTCTTCCTGTTCCTGCTGATACGAGGGCGCAGTTGATGTTGCAAGCCGAGGGGCTGTACTTGCGGCGGGGCAGCAACGAAGTGCTGCATGACATTCATCTGCAGCTGAGCCAGGGGCAGGTGGTGGGCGTGCTCGGCCCCAACGGTGCCGGCAAGAGCAGCCTGCTAGGAGTACTGTGTGGTGAGCTGGCGCCCGATCACGGGCGGGTGACGCTACAGGGCAGGCCACTGGCGGACTGGGCAGGGCAGGAGCGGGCCAGGCGCCTGGCGGTGTTGCCGCAGGTGTCCAGCCTGGGGTTCTCGTTCCGGGTCGAGGAAGTGGTGGGCATGGGGCGCATGCCCCATGGCACCGGGCAGCGGCGCGATGCTGAAATCGTCGAAGCGGCCTTGCGGGCAGCGGATGCCTGGCACCTGGTGGAGCGCAGTTACCTGGCGTTGTCTGGCGGCGAGCGGCAAAGAGTGCACCTGGCTCGGGTGCTGGCGCAGCTGTGGCCGGGCGAGGCGGGTACAACCCTGCTGCTGGACGAGCCAACCTCGATGCTCGACCCGTTGCACCAGCACACCACCCTCGAAGCCGTGCGCCGCTTTGCCGACCGTGGCGCCGCGGTGCTGGTGATCCTGCATGACCTGAACCTGGCGGCGCGCTACTGTGATCGTATCCTGCTGCTGGAGCAGGGGCGCTGCCATGCCTTTGCCGCACCGTCAGCAGTGCTGACGCCGGCGGCGTTGAAGGCGGTATACGGGATCGACGTACTGGTACAGGCGCACCCGGAGCGTGGGCATCCGCTGATCATCACTCGCTAACGCTGGCGCGATCTTTGTAGGAGCGGCCTTGTGTCGCGAAAGGGCTGCAGAGCAGCCCCGGCAATTTGTGCATCACTGCTGAAAATCTGGGGCCGCTTTGCGGCCCTATCGCGACACAAGGCCGCTCCTACAAGGGCTCGTGCAGACCATGAATGGAGATACTGCCCATGCGACATCCGCTGCTGTCCGCTTTCTCGCTGTGCCTGGTGCTGGTACTGGGTGGCTGCCAGGCCAGCCTGCCACCGCCGCCCGCCTGGCAGAGCAGTGAGGGGCGCAGCCATGCCGAGCTGGGGCATATCGTCGATCTTGCCAAAGGCCAACTGATCAGCCCTGAGCAACTGGTGCAGCGCCTGTCTGCCGCCCCCCGGGTGCTTGTCGGCGAGAAACACGACAACCCTGACCATCACGCACTGCAGCTGTGGCTGCTGCGCGCCCTGCAAGACCAACGTGTGCAGGGCAGCCTGCTGCTGGAAATGCTGCAGCCTGAGCAACAACCGCTGCTGGACAAGCTCGCGGGGCAACCATTACCGGCAGACCTGCCCAGGGCCATGGCTTGGCAGGACGGCTGGGATTGGCAGCTGTACGGGCCAATCGTGACCGAGGCTTTGCAGCAGCGGGTGCCTGTGCTGGCCGCCAACCTCTCGCCCGGCGAGATGCGCCAGGCCTATCGTCAGCCGGCTTTGTTACCGGGCGAACGCTCCAATGCGCCGACGGTCAAGGCCGCCTTGCTGGAGCATGTGCGTGCCGGGCATTGCGGGATGCTGCCAGAAAGCCAGTTGCCGGCGATGCTGGCCGTGCAGCAGCAGCGCGACCGGCGCATGGCCGAGCGCTTGCTGGCGGCGCCGCAGCCAGCACTGCTGCTGGCCGGGGCCTATCACGTGCGCAAGGACCTGGGTGTACCGTTGCACTTGGCTGACCTGCAAGCGCAGGGGGAGAGCAAGGTGCTACTGCTAGCTGAGGTTGGTGAGCAGGTCGAGGCAGGCGAGGCTGATTTTGTGTGGTACACGGCAGCGATGCCGGAGCAGGACTATTGCGCGCAACTGCGGTGACGGGGCTGTAAAAGGCAAAAAAAGACCCGGCAAATTGCCGGGTCAATAACCGTGATTAGCCTGATGAGGAGATAATCTGAGAGTCCGAACCAGGGGCTCTTAGCTTATCCAACCAGTCTCGCGACCAGTTGTGATAATCATAACTATTCTCATTTCGACGTCAATCCCTTTCCCGAGATTATTTCTGATTTTTTTGCGCAGGGCTTTTCGCATCCAGTTGTTGGTTGAGCGCTTCTTTGCGCTCCAGCGGCAAATCGTTCCAGTGCATGTCCAGCAGGGCGCCTTCAATGGCATACAACAGCACCTTCGATGCGCGGAACCCTCGTGTCTTCACGGCCTGGTACGCACCCACCGCGCCCAGGCGACGCAGATCCGATGCACTGTGGATGCCGGCTGCATGCAGCCACTGCGCAGAGGTCTTGCCAAGGTTCTTCAGATGCTGCAATTCATCGTTCATCGAGCCTCCTTGCGATGGCTGAACGGGGATTGGGGGATAAATC
The DNA here is from genome assembly GCF_002113105.1 of Pseudomonas sp. B22(2017). Classification (NCBI taxonomy): domain Bacteria; kingdom Pseudomonadati; phylum Pseudomonadota; class Gammaproteobacteria; order Pseudomonadales; family Pseudomonadaceae; genus Pseudomonas; species Pseudomonas sp. B22(2017). The sequence continues at coordinate 11,845 of NZ_NEJN01000020.1, read as the reverse complement.
GCGAGCAGGTCAGAGAGGAGTGTAGCGGGGGATAGGAAATGCGCGGCCTTTTGCCATAGGGGGCGACGAGATGTCCTGTGCCGGCCTATTCGCGGGTTCACCCGCGAAGTGGCCGGTCCAGGAAAACGCTGAACTTACAGCCCAGGCAAGCGCTGGCGAATCTGCTCGATCACCTGGTCCATGCTCCCGGCGCTCTGGGTATCGACGCGGGTGCTCTGCACCAGCTCTTGTGCACTCAGCGGCTCACGGCTGGCCTGCTGGGTCTTGACCACTTCCAGGGTGGCATCCGACGGGTCGGTGTTTTCTGCCCGGCGCTGTTCCAGCCAGCTGGCGATGACCGCTTCTGGCGCATGGCAGTCGAGGATCAGGAACGGCACGCCCGTCTGGCTGGCGATGTCCGCCGCGGCCTGGCGCTGATCACGTTTGAGGTAGGTGGCATCCAGCACCACCGGGAAGCCGGCCCGCAGTACGGTCGCTGCCACCTCGTGCAGGCGCTGGTAGGTCGCGACACTGGCGTCCTGATCATAGATGCCGGTACTCAGCTGGCCAGCCTCAGCCTGCTGCTGTTCACCGAACAGGCGCTTGCGCTCCACATCCGAACGCACGCGGACGGCGCCAAGGGCTTCGACCATGCGCATGGCCACGTGGCTTTTGCCCACAGCCGAAACACCGTGGGTAATGGCCAGCAGGCGCGACGGGATGGCGCTGTAGCTTTCTGCCAGGTTGGCATAGTTGCGGTAGGTGCGAAGAGTGGTGGCGCGCTGCACGCCATCGGCATCGGCTGGCATGCTGAACAGTGCAACCTTGGCCCGCACCAGCGCGCGGTAGGCTTTGTAGAAGTTGAGCAGTTCCAGGCCTTCGTAGTCGCCGGTCAGTTCCAGGTACTGGCTGATGAAGCGGCGGGCCAGGCATTTCAGGCCGCGGTCTTCCAGGTCCATGGCCAGGAAGCCCGTATCGGCGTACACATCGGTCAGGCGGAACGGTTCGTTGAACTCGATGCAGTCGAAGATCACCACCTTGCCGTCGATCAGGGTGGCGTTGCCAAGGTGGATGTCACCGTGGCACTCACGGATGAAACCATTGGCCTTGCGCTTTTCCAGCAGGCCATGCAGGCGCTCGAAGCTGCTGCGTGCCCAGGCCTGCAGGGCGTCGAGTTGCTGCAGGTCGGCCTTGTCGCTGAGGAACGGGCGAATCTGCTCGAAGTTCTGCTCCACAGGTGCCATCACGCTGTCCGGCGTGCCCAGTGGGTGCTCCACCGGCACGCGTGGGGCTTGCAGGTGGAACTCGGCGATCTGCCGGGCCATCTGGTCGATGTGCGCGGCGTTCAGTTCACCATTGGCCTGCAGGGTGTTGAGCATCTGCCCCTGGGGGAACTGACGCATCTTCAGCACGTACTCGATGGCTTCGCCTTCACCGCCGATCTGCGGCGCATCGACGCTACCGGTGATCGGCAACACTTCAAGGTACAGGCCGTCGGTCAGGCGCTGGTTCAGGCGCAATTCTTCGTTACAGAAATGCCGGCGCTGGTCCAGGCCAGTGAAGTCGAGGAAGCCGAAGTTCATCGGCTTCTTGATCTTGTAGGCATACTCGCCGGTGAGCAGGACCCAGGAGATATGCGTCTCGATGAGCTGGAACCCATCCACGGGGTGAGGGTACAGGGCTGGGTTCTGCAACGCAGTGATAAGGGCTTGGCTCACGGGAAATCCTTCCGGGGGCAGGGAATTCGAATGCGCCATTATGGTCAATGGTGCCGTCCCTGCCTACCGCCGGGGGCGTCTGCCCAGCCTTTATAAAGTGCGTATAATCCGCCGCCATGACCCGAACTCGAAATCCCCGTACCCCTCAGAAACGCCCGACCGGCCGCTCCCGCGCCTGGCTGGGCTGGGCTTTGAAGCTCAGCCTGGTCGGCCTGGTGATAGTCGCCGGCTTCGCGGTTTACCTCGATGCCGTTGTCCAGGAAAAGTTTTCCGGCAAGCGCTGGACCATCCCGGCCAAGGTGTATGCCCGGCCGCTGGAGCTGTTCACCGGCCAGAAACTGAGCAAGAACGACTTCCTCACAGAGCTGGACGCGCTCGGCTACCGGCGTGAAAGCGCGGCCAACGGGCCGGGAGCGGCGGCAGTCAACGGCAACACCGTCGAGCTCAATACCCGAGGCTTCCAGTTCTACGAGGGCATGGAGCCGGCGCAGTTCGTGCGTGTGCGCTTCTCCGGCGATTACGTGGCGGGCCTTTCCGGCGCCAACGGCAAGACGCTTGACGTAGTGCGCCTGGAGCCGCTGATGATCGGCGGCATCTACCCGAAAAACCTCGAAGACCGCATCCTGATCAAGATCGACCAGGTACCGCCCTACCTGCTCGAAACTCTGGTGGCGACGGAAGACCGCGATTTCTACAGCCACTTCGGGGTGTCGCCCAAGTCCATCGCCCGAGCCATGTGGGTCAATACCTCGGCAGGTTCCATGCGCCAGGGTGGCAGCACCCTGACCCAGCAGTTGGTGAAGAACTTCTACCTCACCAGCGAGCGCAGCCTCAGCCGCAAGCTGACCGAGGCGATGATGGCTGTGTTGCTGGAGCTGCACTACGACAAGCGCGAGATCCTCGAGGCCTACCTCAACGAGGTGTTCGTCGGCCAGGATGGTCAGCGTGCAGTGCACGGCTTCGGCCTCGCCAGCCAGTTCTTCTTCAGCCAACCGCTGTCGGAGCTGAAATTGCACCAGATCGCTCTGCTGGTGGGTATGGTCAAGGGGCCGTCCTACTACAACCCGCGTCGCTATCCGGACCGCGCCCTGGCCCGCCGCAACCTGGTGCTCGACCTGGTGGCCGAGCAGGGCGTGGCCAGCCAGGCAGAAGTCGATGCAGCGAAGAAGATGCCGCTGGGCGTGACCAAGCGCGGCAGCCTGGCAGACAGCTCGTTCCCGGCCTTCCTCGACCTGGTCAAGCGTCAGCTGCGCCAGGACTACCGCGATGAAGACTTGACCGAAGAAGGGCTGCGCATCTTCACCAGCTTCGACCCGATCCTGCAGATGAAGGCCGAAACCTCGATGAGCGAGACCTTCAAGCGCCTCGCGGGGCGCAAGGGGGCGGACGAGGTTGAGTCGGCGATGGTCGTGACCAATCCGGAAACCGGTGAGGTGCAGGCGCTGATCGGCAGCCGCCAGGCCGGCTTTGCCGGCTTCAACCGCGCCATTGATGCCGTGCGGCCGATCGGTTCGCTGGTCAAGCCGGCGGTGTACCTGACCGCGCTGGAACAACCGACCAAGTACACCTTGACCAGTTGGGTGCAGGACGAGCCGTTCTCGGTCAAAGGTGCCGACGGCCAGGTCTGGCGCCCGCAGAACTACGATCGTCGCCCGCATGGCACCATCTACCTGTACCAGGGGCTGGCCAACTCCTACAACCTGTCGACTGCCAAGATCGGCCTGGAAGTGGGTGTGCCCAGCGTGATCAAGACCATTGGCCGGCTGGGAGTGAACGTTGACTGGCCAGCCTTCCCGGCCATGCTGCTGGGTGCCGGCGGCATGTCGCCAATGCAGGTCGCGACGATGTACCAGACCATCGCCAACGGCGGCTTCAATACCCCGATGCGCGGTATCCGCAGCGTGCTCACCGCCGAGGGCGAGCCGCTAAAACGCTACCCGTTCCAGATCCAGCAAACCTTCGACCCGGGGGCTATCTACCTGGTGCAGAACGCCATGCAGCGGGTGATGCGCGAAGGCACCGGCCGCTCGGTGTACAACACTTTGCCGCGCAATCTCACCCTGGCGGGCAAGACCGGTACCAGTAACGATTCGCGCGACAGCTGGTTCTCCGGGTTCAGTCAGGACCTGCTGGCCGTGGTATGGATGGGGCGTGACGACAACGGCAAGACGCCATTTACTGGTGCCACCGGCGCCCTGCAGGTGTGGACCAGCTTCATGAAGAAGGCCGACCCGCTGCCGCTGGACATGCCGCAACCGGACAACGTTGTGCAGGCCTGGATTGACCCGTACAGCGGCCATGGGTCTGATGGCAGCTGTCCGGGAGCGGTGCAGATGCCGTATATTCGCGGGAGTGAACCGCCCGCCGGCGCGACCTGTGGCGGCGAGCAGGATCCAGTTGAATCGGTCATGGACTGGGTCAAGGGCTGGATGAATTAAGCACAGGCTGCATTGATGAGGTGTGACGTGAACAAGTGGCTGTTTCCTGCCGTGACGGCGCTGGCTGTGCTCCAGGGGTGCGCCAGCGTCCCGCGCGGCAATATTCCGGTGGTCGACTCGAGCACCCGGGTGTCCAACAGCGAACGCGTGACGGCCAATCGCTCTGCGGGTGGCTATAACGCAGGTACCGCACAGGCTCAAACGCTGCCTGAAGACTCCGGCGTGACCGTGATGATCCCACAGGGCGCTGGCGCTTCGGGCATCCAGACGTTCCCGACGGCCAATGGCGCGGCGCCAATCAGCACCTCGCCGATTACCCCGGGGCCGATCACCCCAGGCCCAATTACCACTGGTCCGGTCACTTCGGCACCAATGACCACCAATCCAAACCCGATCGCCGACGAACCCTTCGACATCGCGGCGATGAACAGCGCCCCGCAAAGCACCAGCGCGCCAACCGGTATTCCGCGTAGCGGTGCTGCTACCGGTGGCCTGTCGGCCGATGAGCAGCTGGACGGCCCGGTGCTGGCGCTGCTGACCACCGCGAAGACCCAGCAGGGCAGCGGTGACTTCAACGGTGCCGCATCGAGCCTGGAGCGTGCTCAGCGCATTGCCCCGCGCGAGCCACAGGTACTGTACCGTCTGGCCCAGGTACGCCTGTCGCAAGGTGATGCACCGCAGGCCGAGCAGTTGGCGCGTCGTGCTTTGACTTACGCCAACGGCCGCCCGAGCCTGCAGGCCGAGCTGTGGAACACCATCGCCCAGGCCCGCGAGAAGCAGGGTGACAGCGCTGGTGCCGCACTGGCCCGGCAAAAGGCACGGGTCAATTCGTGATGATCGAGCAGCGCATTCTGGATGTTGCCGACCACCTGCTGCTGATCGAACGAGAGCTGCAGGTGCAAGGCTGGTGGGATGACGAGCCGCCAAGCGATGAGGCACTGGCCAGTACGGTGCCTTTCGCAGTCGATACCCTCAGTTTCGAGCAGTGGCTCCAATGGATCTTCCTGCCGCGGATGAAGATCATCATCGAGCTGGGCCACCCGCTGCCTAGTGCGTCCGGCATCCTGGTAATGGCTGAAACGGTATTTACCGACCGGCCAGAGCAAAGTCGTGAGCTACGCCGCCTGTTGGCAGCATTTGACCAATTGATTGCTCCTTCCGCCTGATTTCTTCAGTTTTTCCTTCAAGGGCCGCAGATTGTGGCCCTTTTTTGTGGAAATCTTATTTATTCTGCTGCTGAAGCGATTTTTAGTGGTGGCAGGGATTCATCTTGGGGAAAAATTGGCAATAATTTTTCTTGACTTGTTGGCGCCGAATCAGAAGAATCCAATCTCCGCTGTAGAGGGACTGCCAGAAGCAGACCCGCTAAGCAGATCATGAGGCGCACACCCGCGCCGACCTGTTACACCCCGCAACGCGTTACCTCGCGCTGGGTGGGAAAACCCCGCAACACTCTGGGGCGCTCCCAATACTTGCTCAGTCAGTGCTGACGTTCGCTCATGCTCTGCTTGGCAGTAAACCTATTAAGACCCGTCCAGTGAGGGCGGTATTCTGGCGTTTTAGAGGTGAACAACGTGGAGCTTTTATCTGGCGCTGAGATGGTCGTCCGCTTCTTGCGTGACGAAGGCGTTAAGCACATCTACGGGTACCCTGGTGGTGCTCTCCTGCATGTTTACGACGCGCTGTTCAAGGAACCGGAAGTCGAGCACATCCTGGTTCGTCATGAGCAGGCAGCTACCCATATGGCGGACGGCTACGCCCGCGCCACCGGCAAGGCCGGCGTGGTGCTGGTAACCTCCGGCCCGGGCGCGACCAATGCCATTACCGGTATTGCCACCGCCTACATGGATTCGATTCCGATGGTCATCCTGTCCGGCCAGGTGCCTAGCACCATGGTGGGTACCGATGCCTTCCAGGAAACCGACATGATCGGTATTTCGCGGCCGATCGTGAAGCACAGCTTCATGATCAAACATGCCAGCGAAATCCCCGAAGTTCTGAAAAAAGCTTTCTACCTGGCGCAATCCGGTCGCCCAGGTCCGGTCGTGGTCGACATTCCAAAAGATATGACCAACCCGGCCGAGAAGTTCGAATACGTCTATCCGAAAAAGGTCAAGCTGCGCTCCTATAGCCCAGCGGTACGCGGCCACTCCGGCCAGATCCGCAAGGCTGCAGAGATGCTGCTGGCGGCCAAGCGCCCGATCGTCTACTCCGGTGGCGGCGTGATCCTCGGTGGTGGCTCCGAAGCCCTGACCGAAATCGCCAAGTCGCTGAACCTGCCGGTCACCAATACCCTGATGGGTCTGGGTGGCTTCCCGGGTACCGACCGCCAGTTCCTCGGCATGCTCGGCATGCACGGCAGCTTCACTGCCAACATGGCCATGCATCATGCCGACGTCATCTTCGCCGTCGGTGCCCGTTTCGACGACCGCGTGGTCAACGGCCCGGCCAAGTTCTGCCCGAATGCCAAGATCATCCATATCGACATCGACCCGGCGTCGATCTCCAAGATGATCAAGGCCGACGTGCCGATCGTCGGCCCGGTCGACAGCGTGCTCAGCGAAATGCTCGGCATCCTCAAGGAAATCGGCGAGCAGCCTGACAAGGCGGCGCTGGATGCCTGGTGGAAGCAGATCGACGAATGGCGTGGCAATGGCGAGCTGTTCCCTTACGACAAGGGTGACGGCAATGTCATCAAGCCGCAGAAAGTCATCGAGACCCTGTGCGAAGTGACCAATGGCGATGCCTTCGTCACCTCCGACGTGGGTCAGCACCAGATGTTCGCGGCGCAGTACTACCGCTTCAACAAGCCGAACCGCTGGATCAACTCCGGTGGCCTGGGCACCATGGGCTTCGGTTTCCCGGCGGCGATGGGCGTCAAGCTCAACTTCCCGGACCAGGACGTGGCCTGCGTGACCGGCGAAGGCAGCATCCAGATGAACATCCAGGAGCTGTCCACCTGCATGCAGTACGGCCTGCCGGTGAAGATCGTCAACCTGAACAACGGTGTGTTGGGCATGGTCCGTCAGTGGCAGGACATGGCCTACAACGGTCGTCACTCGCACTCGTACGTCGAGTCGCTGCCTGACTTCATCAAGCTGGCCGAGGCCTATGGCCATGTGGGTATCCGCATCACCAGCCTGAAGGACCTCAAGCCGAAGCTGGAAGAAGCGTTTGCGATGAAGGACCGCCTGGTGTTCATCGACATCGCGGTTGACCGCAGTGAGCACGTCTATCCGATGCAGATCAAGGATGGCTCGATGCGTGACATGTGGCTGAGCAAGACGGAGCGTACCTGATATGCGGCACATCATCTCCCTGCTGCTGGAAAACGAACCAGGTGCGTTGTCCCGCGTGGTCGGCCTGTTCTCCCAGCGTAACTACAACATTGAAAGCCTGACCGTGGCGCCGACCGAAGACCCGACCCTGTCGCGTCTGACGCTGACCACCGTTGGCCATGACGAAGTGATCGAACAGATCACCAAGAACCTGAACAAGCTGGTCGAAGTGGTCAAGCTCGTCGACCTGTCGGAAAGCGCTCACATCGAGCGTGAACTGATGCTGGTCAAGGTCAAGGCCACCGGTGCCCAGCGCGCCGAGATCAAGCGCACCACGGATATCTTCCGTGGCCAGATCGTCGATGTGACTGCCAGCGTGTACACCGTGCAGCTGAGCGGCACCAGCGACAAACTGGACAGCTTCATCCAGGCGATCGGCACTGCATCGATTCTCGAAACCGTGCGCAGCGGCGTTACCGGCATTGCCCGTGGCGACAAAGTGCTCAGCATCTGAATTCAAATTAGCGATGGCTCCGCAGGGGCCGAGATATAACCAGGGGTATTTTCATGAAAGTTTTCTACGATAAAGACTGCGACCTTTCCATCATTCAGGGTAAGAAAGTCGCCATCATCGGTTACGGTTCCCAGGGCCACGCTCAGGCGTGCAACCTGAAGGACTCCGGTGTGGATGTCACCATCGGTCTGCGTAAAGGTTCGGCCACCGTTGCCAAGGCAGAAGCCCACGGCCTGAAAGTGACCGACGTTGCCTCTGCCGTCGCTGCTGCCGACCTGGTCATGATCCTGACCCCGGACGAGTTCCAGGGCCAACTGTACAAGCAGGAAATCGAGCCGAACATCAAGAAGGGCGCTACCCTGGCCTTCTCCCACGGCTTCTCGATCCACTACAACCAGGTTGTCCCACGTGCCGACCTCGACGTGATCATGATCGCGCCGAAGGCCCCGGGCCACACCGTTCGCTCCGAGTTCGTCAAGGGCGGCGGTATCCCTGACCTGATCGCTATCTACCAGGACGCCTCGGGCAACGCCAAGAATGTCGCCCTGTCGTACGCTTCGGGCGTAGGCGGCGGCCGTACCGGCATCATCGAAACCACCTTCAAGGACGAGACCGAAACCGACCTGTTCGGTGAGCAGGCTGTTCTGTGTGGCGGTACTGTCGAGCTGGTCAAGGCCGGTTTCGAAACCTTGGTTGAAGCTGGCTACGCGCCGGAAATGGCCTACTTCGAGTGCCTGCACGAGCTGAAGCTGATCGTTGACCTCATGTACGAAGGCGGCATCGCCAACATGAACTACTCGATCTCCAACAACGCCGAGTACGGTGAGTACGTAACCGGTCCGGAAGTCATCAACGAAGAATCCCGCAAGGCCATGCGCAACGCCCTGAAGCGCATCCAGGACGGCGAGTACGCGAAGATGTTCATCTCCGAAGGTGCTACGAACTACCCATCGATGACCGCCAAGCGCCGCAACAACGCCGCTCACGGCATCGAAATCATCGGCGAGCAACTGCGCTCGATGATGCCGTGGATCTCGGCTAACAAAATCGTCGACAAGACCAAGAACTAAGTCTTATCGAAAGATGAAAAACGCGGCTTCGGCCGCGTTTTTTCGTTCTGACAGTCAGCTTCTGGTATAAAGCAGACCAGTGGCCTGCCGTCAGAACCTGTTTTGCAGGTCCGTGTCGAACATTTTCCATCCTGTTGCAAGGTACCCTCCATGAGCGAACGTCCCGAAGAGCCGAACAAGCCCTCCGACGCCGAAAGCCTGCTACCTGTCGATGAGCACGTTGAAGAAGGGCATGACGCCGAAGGGCGCAAGGTACGCCATCGTGGCATCTACCTGCTGCCCAACCTGTTTACCACCGCCAACCTGTTTGCCGGTTTCTATTCCATCATCAGCTCGATGAGCGCGCAGAGCGCCCTGAGCGCCGGTGACCCTCGCGAGGCGAGCAAGTACTTTGCCTTCGCTGCGATCGCCATCTTCGTGGCCATGGTGCTCGACGGCCTGGATGGTCGTGTCGCGCGCATGACCAACACACAGAGCGCCTTTGGTGCCGAGTACGACTCACTGTCGGACATGGTTGCCTTTGGTGTCGCTCCGGCCTTGCTGGCCTTTGGCTGGGCGCTGGGCGACATGGGCAAGGTTGGCTGGATGGTTGCCTTCATCTATGTGGCCGGTGCAGCACTGCGCCTGGCACGCTTCAATACCCAGGTCGGCACCGCCGACAAGCGCTACTTCATCGGCCTTGCCAGTCCTGCTGCTGCGGGTGTGGTCGCGGGTACCGTGTGGGCGTTCAGCGACTACGGCATCCAGGGCTCCAAGCTGTCGTTCCTGGTGGCGCTGCTGGTGGCTGCTGCCGGCATGCTGATGGTCAGCAACATCAAGTACAACAGCTTCAAGGAGCTGGACCTGAAGGGGCGTGTGCCGTTCGTGGCTATCCTGGCCGTGGTGCTGGTGTTTGCCGTGGTGTTCAGCGACCCGCCGCGTATCCTGCTGCTGATCTTCCTCGCCTATGCGGCTTCGGGCCCGATTCAGTTCCTGCTGAAGTCACGCCGTCGCAAAGCGTGACAATCATTTAATGCTGGAATAACCCGCCGGCTCCATAGTCTTACTGGTACATCCGTTATCCAGTGCTGTGGAGCCGCTCATGCTCATCAAGCTTCCCAGGTCTTCCGAGTGCAAGGCGTCGGAGATCACCCCCGAAGGCATCTATCTCTCCCGTCGTACCCTGCTGGGTGGCTCGTTGGCTGGCCTGGCCCTGGGCGCTTTGCCGAGCATGGCGCGCGCAGCTGAAGCCAGCCGATACGCCGATGTCGAGGCGGGCAGGGCGCCTGGCTGGTTCAATGAAAAGCTCGCAGCTACCCGATGGCAGGCAGTAACGGTCAAGGGTGAGGCAATCACGCCGTTCAAGGATGCCACCCACTACAACAACTTCTACGAGTTCGGGCCTGACAAGGGCGACCCGGCGGCCAATGGCGACAGCCTGAAGACCGAACCGTGGAGCGTTGTGGTCGATGGCGAAGTGGGTAAGCCCGGCCGCTATGCGCTGGAGGACTTCGTCAAACCGTACCAGCTCGAGGAGCGCATCTACCGGCTGCGGTGCGTGGAGGCGTGGTCGATGGTCATTCCGTGGCTGGGCTTCCCGTTGGCGCAGGTGCTCAAGCAGGTCGAGCCGACATCCAAGGCACGTTATGTGCGCTTCGAAACCCTGAAAGACCCGGAGCACATGCCGGGGCAGCGTTCGGGTTTCGCCTTGATCGACTGGCCTTATAGAGAAGGCTTGCGCCTGGATGAGGCAATGCATCCTTTAGCGATCCTGGCGGTCGGGATGTATGGCCGGGAGCTGCCCAACCAGAATGGCGCGCCGTTGCGGCTGGTGGTGCCGTGGAAGTATGGCTTCAAGAGCATCAAGTCGATCGTGCGTATCAGCCTGGTGGCGGAGCAGCCGGGCACCACCTGGGAAGGGCTGGCGCCGGATGAATATGGGTTCTATGCCAATGTGAACCCGACGGTCGACCACCCCCGTTGGAGCCAGGCGCGTGAACGGCGGCTGCCCAGCGGGCTGTTCAGTCCCAATGTGCGGGAAACCCAGATGTTCAATGGCTATGCCGATGAAGTGGCGTCGCTGTATACCGGGCTTGATCTGCGGAAGAACTATTGATGCGTTACCCCTGGTTTCGTCTGGCCATTTTCATCGTGGGATGCCTGTTCCCAGTCTGGTGGTTGTATGAGGCGGCGATGAATGTGCTAGGGCCTGATCCCGGAAAGATCATGATGGACCGGCTTGGGCTCGGGGCGCTGACCTTCCTGCTGGTTACCTTGGGCATGACGCCGCTGCAGAAGCTGACGGGATGGTCGGGCTGGATCGTGGTGCGCCGGCAGTTGGGGTTGTGGGTGTTTGCCTATATCGTGCTGCACGTCCTGGCTTACCTGTTCTTCATCCTTGGGTTGGACTGGGGGCAGTTGGCGGTGGAGTTGCGCAAGCGGCCATACATAATTGTGGGTGCGCTTGGGTTTCTTGGATTGCTGGCCCTGGCGGTTACCTCGAATCGGTATAGCCAGCGGCGGTTGGGAGCGAGGTGGAAGAAGCTGCACCGGTTGGTGTACGTGATACTTGGGTTGGGTTTGCTGCATTTTCTGTGGATCGTGCGCTCGGATTTGCGGGAGTGGGCGATTTATGCGGTTATTGGGGCTGTGTTGATGGTGTTGCGGGTTCCTGCTGTTGCGCGGGTGCTGCCCAGGATTGGCCGGAGATAGGGAAGGGGGCAAGGGCCTGTCTTGAGATGGCATTGCCTTTGAAATGTGCCTGCCTTGAGTTTTCTGGCGCCTGTGAGATCGAGCGCCGCCCGCGCGGCGCTTCGCAGCACAAGGCTGCTCCTACCGTTTGTTTCGGGCCAATTATTCCTGTGAGAAC
>NZ_NEJN01000002.1:0-798697 GCF_002113105.1 Pseudomonas sp. B22(2017) | reverse complement strand
CCGCGAACACCGGCGCAGCCGGTGCCATCCACCGCGTCGCCTGCTTCGCGGGTGAACCCGCTCCCACAGGGGCCCCACCAGCTGAAGGAATGCGCCATACCTGTGGGAGCGGGCGCGCCCGCGAACACCGGCGCAGCCGGTGCCATCCACCGCGTCGCCTGCTTCGCGGGTGAACCCGCTCCCACAGGGACCCCACCAGCTGAAGGAATGCGCCGTACCTGTGGGAGCGGGCGTCCGCGAACACCGGCGCAGCCGGTGCCATCCACCGCGTCGCCTGCTTCGCGGGCATGCCCGCTCCCACAGGGGCCCCACCACCTGAACGAATGCACCATACCTGTGGGAGCGGGTTCACCCGCGAACACCGGCGCAGCCGGTGCCATCTACCGCGTCGCCTGCTTCGCGGGTGAACCCGCTCCCACAGGGTCACCTCCAGCTGACAAAGTGCGCCGTGCCTGTGGGTTTCCAGTGCCCAGACCAATGGCTGGCTTGCTTTTACCGCTCCACGGGCATAGCGTTCGGAAGCTTTCTTTTCCGTGCCCAGGAGCAACTCCATGTACACCGGCATCGTCCAGGCCGTCCGCCCTCTGCTTGATGTGACCACCTACCCGGGCCACAACCAGTTCACCATAGACCTCACCCCGGAATTGCTCGACGAGCTGAAGATCGGCGCCAGCGTCAGTGTCGAAGGCACCTGCCTGTCGGTCACCGAAATCAACGGCACCCAGGTCAGGTTCGACGCCATGACCGCCACCCTCGAGCGCACCAACCTGCGCAACTTCAAGGCCGGCCAGGGCGTCAACATCGAACGCTCGGCGAAGATGAACGCCGAAGTCGGCGGCCACCTGATGGCCGGCCACATCGCCACCACCGCCGAAATCGTCGAGCTGTCGATCAAGGAAACCGGCGCCTTCATCAAGTTCCGCATGCCAGCGGAATGGGGCAAGTACGTGTTCCCGCGCGGTTTCATCGGGGTCAACGGCTGCAGCCTGACCGTAGCCGATGTCGAGGACAACGTGATCACCATCAACCTGATCCCGGAAACCCTGCGCCAGACCACCTTCCCCAGCTACAAAGCCGGCGAACTGCTCAACATCGAAGTGGACCACCAGACAATGGTGCTGGTCGATGTGGTGGAGCGCACCATCAAGAGCACCCTGGCCCGCGAAATGCCTCGCTGAGTTCCCGAGGATGCTGCCCAACACCCTCCCCGCGCGCACTGCCAAGCGGCTGCGCCTGCAGATTCTGCGTGGTCGTGTCGGCCTCGGCCTGGTCGCCGGCCTGTCCGTACTGGCCGGCATGACCGATGCCATCGGCCTGCTGGCGCTGGGCGACTTCGTGTCATTCATGAGTGGCAACACCACGCGTCTGGCCGTCGCCATCAGCGATGCGGACCTGGCCCTGGTGCTGCGCCTGAGTGCTGCAGTGCTGAGCTTCGTCATCGGCAACGCCCTGGGCGTGCTGCTGGCGCGCGCGTTCCGTCGTCGGGCCTGGCCGGTGCTGCTGGTGGTCGCGGCCCTGCTGGGTTTTGCAGCCGCATGGCCCTTGGCAGCGACCTTGCCCGCGCTGCTCGCCGCCACACTGGCCATGGGCATGATCAACGCCGTGGTCGAACAGGTGAACGGCCTGCCCATCGGCCTGACCTACGTCACCGGCGCCCTGTCACGCTTCGGTCGTGGGCTGGGGCGCTGGCTGCTGGGCGAGCGGCGCAATGGCTGGCGGGTGCAACTGGTGCCTTGGGCCGGCATGCTGCTGGGCGCCGCGCTGGGTGCCTGGCTGCAGCACCACCTGGGCCTGCAGGCGCTAGCCGGCAGCTGCTCGCTGGCCTGCGTGCTGGCCCTGGTGTCGCGGTTCATTCCACGGACGTGGCAGCGTGGCTACATGCCACACTGATCACTCGATGCGCGGGTGCTGCTGCACCAGCAACTTGCGCTTGGCCTCCAGTTCGGCAATCTGCGCATCGATGTCCTCTATCCTTTGCTCGATGTTGTCGTGGTGCTCCTGCAGCAGCTCACGCGCTTCCTCGATATCCGATGCTGCCGGTGCCGCGCCGCGCAGCGGCTTGTTGGCGGTTTCCTTCATGGTCAGGCCGGTGACCAGCCCCACGGCGGCGATCACCATCAGGTAATAGGCCGGCATGTACAGGTTGCCAGTACTTTCCACCAGCCAAGCGGCGATGGTCGGGGTGAGGCCGGCGATCAGCACCGAGATGTTGAAGGCGCTGGCGAGGGCGCTGTAGCGGATGTGCGTGGGGAACATTGCCGGTAGCGTCGAGGCCATCACGCCGATGAAGAAGTTCAGCAGCACGGCAATGATCAGCAGCCCGGCAAAGATCACCCCCAGTACGCCGCTGTTGATGAGCATGAATGCCGGAATGGCCAGCGCGAACAGGCCGACGCTGCCGACGATGATGAACGGTCGGCGGCCGAACTTGTCGCTGAGCAGCCCGATCATTGGTTGCACGAACAGCATGCCGACCATGATCGCGATGATGATCAGCACGCCATGGTCTTCGCTGTAGTGCAGGTTGTGCGACAGGTAACTGGGCATGTACGTGAGCAGCATGTAGTAGGTGACGTTGGTGGCGATCACTACCCCGATACAGGTCACCAGGCTGCGCCAGTGTTGGGTGGCGACCTCCTTGAAGGAAACCTTGGGCCCGGACGCCAGGCCTTCGCGGTCGCCCTGCTCCAGCTTGTCGACATGCTGCTGGAAAGCCGGCGTTTCCTCCAGAGCATGGCGCAGGTACAGGCCGATGATGCCCAGCGGCAAGGCGAGGAAGAACGGCAGGCGCCAACCCCATTCGAGGAACTTTTCCTCACCCAGCACCGTAGAGATCAACACCACCACACCGGCACCCAGCACGAACCCGGCAATCGAGCCGAAGTCCAGCCAACTGCCGAGAAACCCCCGTTTTCGGTCCGGGGCATATTCGGCGACGAAGATCGACGCGCCGGTGTACTCGCCCCCCACCGAGAAGCCCTGGGCCATCTTGGCCAGCAGCAACAGGATCGGCGCCCAGATACCGATGCTGGCATAGGACGGTATCAGGCCGATGGCAAAGGTGCTGAGCGACATGATCACGATGGTCGCAGCGAGGATTTTCTGCCGCCCGAACCGGTCGCCCAAGGCACCGAAGAACAGCCCGCCCAGAGGCCTGATCAGAAACGGCACCGAGAACGTGGCCAACGCCGCGATCATCTGCACGCTTGGGTCGGCATTGGGGAAGAAAACCTTGCCCAGGGCGTAGGCGACGAAGCCGTAGACGCCGAAGTCGAACCACTCCATGGCATTGCCCAGTGCCGCCGCGGTGATTGCCTTGCGCATCTTGCCGTCGTCGACGATGGTGATGTCCTTCAGGCCGATTGGCTGGATGCTTTTCTTGCGAGGTTTCATGTCCGTATCCCTGTCGATGAATGCTCTAAGGGATGAGATACGACGGGACACTAAATAATTCAGCGCTTACGGGTTTTTTGTATTTTCCTCACCGGTTGCGGCGCAAGCAAAGAAAAGCCGCTGCGATGGCAGCGGCTTGCATGGGCAACGGCTCGCGGTCAGATGCCTTCGCGGGCCAGGTCCATGGCGAAGTAGGTGAGGATCAGGTCGGCACCGGCACGCTTGATCGCGCCAATGCTTTCACGCACCACCCGGCCTTCATCGATGGCGCCAGCCAGGCCACCGAACTTGATCATCGCGTACTCGCCGCTCACCTGGTACGCCGCCAGCGGCAGGCGCGAGGCTGCACGGATATCGGCGATCACGTCGAGGTAGGCACCGGCCGGCTTGACCATCAGTACATCGGCGCCTTCCTGCTCGTCGAGCAGCGACTCGCGCACGGCTTCGCGGCGGTTCATCGGGTTCATCTGGTAGCTCTTGCGGTCGCCCTTCAGCGCGGTACCACCGGCTTCACGGAACGGGCCATACAGCGACGAGGCGAACTTGGTGGAATAGGCCATGATCGCGGTGTCGTGGAAGCCGGCACCATCCAGCGCGCTGCGGATGGCCTGGACCTGGCCGTCCATCGCCGCTGACGGGGCAATGAAATCGGCACCTGCAGCAGCGGCGATGACCGCCTGCTTGCCCAGGTTGGCCAGGGTGGCGTCGTTGTCCACACCGTGGTCGTGCAGTACGCCGCAGTGGCCGTGGCTGGTGTATTCGCAGAAGCAGGTGTCGGACATCACCACCATTTCCGGCACGGTGTCCTTGCAGATGCGTGACATGCGCGCGACCAGGCCGTTTTCGTTCCAGGTGTCGCTGCCGACGGCGTCCAGGTTGTGCGAAACGCCAAAGGTCATCACCGACTTGATACCAGCGCGGGCATAGCGCTCGATTTCCTGGGCCAGCAGCTTCTCGGGAATGCGGTTGACCCCCGGCATGCTGGTGATCGGCACGAAGTCATCGATACCCTCTTCGACGAAGATCGGCAGGATCAGGTCTTCAAGGCGGAACTCGGTTTCCTGGAAGATCGTGCGCAGGGACTCGTTCTGGCGCAGGCGGCGTGGACGAACGGACGGGAATTGGTTGGACATGACAGCTCCAGGGAATTTGAACGGCGTATACCTTATGCCTGTCGCGCGCCAGTGAAAAGGCCGGATGACGAGATATTGTCTTGCGTCAACAGCAACAAGCCTGCAATGGCCCTATCGCTGGCAAGCCCTGGCCTTGCCTTCAAGGCATGCGCAGGTCCTGTAGGAGCAGCCTTGTGCTGCGAAGGGGCCATTACAGCCGAAGGTGATGTGTTGCCTTGCAGGCCTCTTCGCAGCACAAGGCTGCTCCTACAGAGAACTGTGCAGCCCTCAAGGCAACATTTTACTGAAGCCAGGGCGGCGCAGGCTCCTCTGCCCTGGCCGCCCCATGCTCAGCCTCGGCCCGCGCGGCTCGCCGGCGCGCATCATCCAGCCGGGCCGCATCGATCTCGCGCATCACCCCGGCCACGTCAGCCGCCTGCTCGTCATCCTCGAACAACCCCGTCAGTGGGCTGTCCGGGCGCAGTTCGCCCGCCTCGTACAAGGCCCACATTTCCTGCGCATACCGGGTACTTTTCAGCTCCGGCGCAAAGCGCCCGAAATAATGGGCCATGTTGGCCACATCGCGCTGCAGCATGCTGAAGGCATGGTTGTTGGCCGCTGCATCCACCGCCTGCGGCAAGTCGATGATCACCGGCCCGTCCGGGCCAAGCAGCACGTTGAACTCCGACAGGTCGCCGTGCACCAGCCCGGCACACAGCATCAGCACGATCTGGCGAATGACAAAGGCATGGTACGCCCGGGCTTCCTCGGCTTCGAGGTGTACGTCGTTCAGGCGCGGGGCCGCGTCACCGTCGGCATCGGTCACCAGCTCCATCAACAGCACGCCGTCCTGGAAATCGTAGGGCCTGGGAACCCTCACGCCAGCGCCGGCCAGACGGAACAGCGCCGCCACTTCGGCGTTCTGCCAGGCGTCTTCGGCTTCCTTGCGGCCGTACTTGCTGCCCTTGGCCATGGCCCGGGCCTGACGGCTGTTGCGAACCTTGCGGCCCTCCTGGTACTCGGCAGCCTGGCGGAAACTGCGCTTGTTGGCTTCTTTATAAACCTTGGCGCAGCGCACCTGGCTGCCACAGCGCACCACATACACGGCGGCTTCCTTGCCACTCATCAACGGCCGCAGTACCTCGTCGACCAGGCCGTCTTCGATCAGGGGTTCGATTCTTTTGGGTGTCTTCATCAGGCTGCGTTCGGGGTCCTGGCTGTGATGGCGGACATCCTCTCACAGCCTGATGCGACTTGCTCGTCTGTCTTCAGGCCGAGCGACTCAAGCGCCCTGCCCTACGCTGCCAACCACCGCCTCGCGCGCCCGGCGCCGTGTGACCAGAAGGCCCGAACACACCACCAGTACCGCCAGCACCATGGTCGATACTACTTCCAGACGGTGATCCGGGCGGAACAGCATCAGTACCAGCACGCCGCTGATGAACAGGATCACGCCCCAGGTCAGCCATGGGAACAGCCACATGCGGTAGCCCAACGTCTTGCCCTGTGCAGTCAGGCGCTGACGCAGGCGCAGCTGGGAAACGGCGATCACCAGATACACCAGCAGGGCAATGGCGCCGGAGCTTGCCATGAGGAAGCCGAACACCTTGGCCGGGACCAGGTAATTGGCAATCACCGCCAGGAAAGCTGCGCCTGTGGACAGCAGCACAGCCACCACAGGGGTGCCGCTGCGGCTGGTCACCTGGGCACAGGCCGGCGCATCACCGCGGCGGCTCAGCGAGTAGACCATGCGCGAAGCGGTATACAGCGACGAGTTGAGGCAACTGGTCACCGACGTCAGCACCACGAAGTCGATGATGGCCTTGGCATTCGGCACGCCCAGGGTGTCCAGCACCGTGACATAGGACCCTTCGGTGGCCAGGCGCGGGTCAGTCCACGGCACCAGCGCGATGACGATGAAGATCGACAGGATATAGAACAGCGTGATCCGCCAGATCACCGAGTTGGTGGCCTTGGAAATATGCTTGCCCGCCTCATCCGATTCGGCTGCGGCAATGGTCACCACTTCGGCGCCGAGGAACGAGAACATGGTAATCAGCATGGCGCTCAGCACCGCACCAAAACCGTTGGGCATGAAGCCGCCACTGTCCCACAGGCGCGACACGCCGCTGACACCGGAGCCTGGCAGCAGGCCGAAGATGGCGCATACCCCCAGCGCGATGAAGCCGACAATGGCCACCACCTTGACCAACGCCAGCCAGAACTCGAACTCACCGTAGTTCTTCACGCTGAACAGGTTGGTGGCGGTCAGCAACAGGGTAATCACCAACGACAAGACCCAGATCTCCAGCTGCGGGACCCAGGAATTGATGATGGTGGCGGCGATATTGGCCTCGATGGGGATGATCAGTACCCAGAACCACCAATACAGCCAGCCGATGGTGTAGCCGGCCCATTTGCCGATGGCGAGGTCGGCATAGGTAGAGAACGAACCGGTGTCCGGTGAAGCAACGGCCATTTCGGCCAGCATGCGCATCACCAGCACCACCAGCGCGCCGGCCAGGATATAGGCCAGGATGGTGGCGGGCCCTGCCTCGGCAATCGCACGGCCGGAGCCGACGAACAGGCCGGCACCGATCACGCCGGCAATGGACAGCATGGTGACATGCCGGGATTTCAATCCATGACTCAAATTGTTCTTGTGGGTTTGCATGGCGCTACCTTGTTGTTTTTGTCATGCCCACGCTGGGGCCGCCGGCTTGCACGTCACCGACGCAGGCGCGAAAAAGCCCGCCCTGCCCTAGATGGTGAGTAGGGCAGTACGGGTTGAGGAAAACGAAACCGCAGGGCGTATTACGGGTAGGTCAGCCGGCAGCCCGCTGACGAGGCGCCAGGTCGGCCTTGGGGAAACTGCCGCCCTGGCGACCGACCTGCTCGCATACCTTGTCGACGATGTATGCGCCGATCGGGATGGCGGAGGTGGCGGCCGGCGACGGTGCGTTGCACACGTTGACGCTGCGAGCGGTGTTGACGAACAGGAAGTCGTCGATCAGCTTGCCGTCACGCGATACGGCCTGGGCACGCACACCGGCCGGATAAGGCGTGAGGTCGGCCTTGGTGATGCTCGGGCAGTATTTCTGGACCTGCTTGAGGTAGCCACCCTTGAACAGCGAGTTCTTCATCTCGATCAGGCCTGGGCGGAAGTTCTTCGCCAGCACCTTGAGGATGCCGGGGGTGGTCAGGGTCTGGAACAGGTCGGCCGGGCTGACATCGCGCTTGCGGTAACCCTCGCGCTTCATTGCCAGCACGGCGTTGGGGCCAACGGTCACGGTGCCGTCGATCATGCGAGTCAGGTGCACACCCAGGAACGGCATGGACGGGTCGGGAATCGGGTAGATCAGGTGGTTGACGATCTGGTTGTGCTGCTTGGGCAGCAGGTAGTACTCGCCACGGAACGGGCAGATGACGAACTCGGTCCGCAGGCCCAGCATGCTCACCACGCGGTCGGCCATCAGGCCCGAGCAGGTCACCAGGAAACGGCTGCGCAACTCATCGTCATGATGGTCGCCACGCGTGCGCACGACCACTTCGCTGGCCAGCTCCTGCAGGCCGACCACCTCGGCGCCATAGCGGATCTCACCGCCGGCGCGCTGGAACTCGGCGCCCATGGCCGCAGTCACTTCGGCGTAATTGACGATACCGCTGGAGGGCACGAAGATGCCGCCCATGCCAACGATATTGGGCTCGCGCTCGCGCAGTTCGGCCGCCGACAGCCAGTAGCGCTCCAGGCCATTGGCCGCGGTGCGCTCCCACAGCGCCTTCATGCGCTGCATTTCCAGGTCGTTGGTAGCCACCAGCAGCTTGCCGCATTCATCGAAGCGGATACCGTGCTGGGTGCAGAAAGCCTTGGTGGCCTTGTTGCCTTCCAGGCAGAAGCGCGCCTTGAGGCTGCCGGGGGTGTAATACACGCCGGCGTGGATCACGCCGCTGTTGTGGCCGGTCTGGTGGCGGGCCGGGCCGGACTCTTTCTCCAGCAGGAGAATCTTCGCATCCGGGTAGACCTTGATCAGGTGCATGGCCGTGGACATGCCCACAATGCCACCGCCAATGATGATGAAATCGTACACAGCCTTACCTCACACGCAGGCATTGCCTGACTGGCTCACCAAAGCCCGCGCGGGCCCTGGTGGCATCGTTTTGTGCAAAGACGCGTGGGCGGGCGCCCGCCCCGCGCCCTGTCATTATTGCCCGCGCTGGTACAGCGGTTTGGGGAAGGCCACGTAACCGCGCTGGCGCATCAGCTCGCGGCGCAGGCCTTCGTGCGGCGTGAAGCGGTCGCGGCCATGCAGCCAGAACAGGTTGTTGATCAGCAGGAAGCTACCCACGCCGACCGGTACCGAAAGCTTCTTCTCGCTGCCTTCCAGCGATTCGGACAAGGCGTTCAGCCAGATGCCCTCCTCGTAGTTTTCCGGCTGCACGAACTGGTCGATGTAGCGCATGGTCGGGCGGCCTTCGGCATCGGTGTCGAATACCGAGTGGAACACATCTTCGGACACCTTCTTGCTCGGCGGTGCGGTCCAGCGCATTTGGCGACGGGCCAGCGGGTGGCGGAAGAATTCGTCGCACTGCTCCCAGTCGTCCAGGTGCAGCAGCAGCGAGTTGCCGCCTTCCATGTTCTTTTCGTCAATCTTCAGCATCAGCACGTAGTCGGTGATCTGGTTGACGAAGGTGCCGTCGTTGTGCAGCTCCATGACCCGGTGCGGCTGGCGCAGGTAGCTGTCGGAGTTGTCGGTGTTGACCACCACGAAGCGGGCATAGAACTGGCCGCTCATGGCGTCGTAGTTGGAGCGGCCGATCAGGTGTGCGCAGGCGGTGGTGAACTTGACCATGTCCTCGGCCTGGCTCACGTCATCCAGGCCGACCGGGGTGATCAGCATGCCGCCGCTGGCGCGGTTGAGGATGGTATTGAGCAGCACCGGCCGCAGGGTGCCCTGGCACAGGTCGTCGAGGATCTCGCCAACCCGGAAGCGCAGGAACGACTTGTACTCCAGCGCCTGCACCGGCCACTGGGCAACAGCCTGGACGAACGCTTCGACCGTTTCGCGGGCAAAGGTGAGCTCAAGCAGGCGCGGCGACTGTTTCGAAGGGGCGATGGTGTAACCACGCGGCTCGAGCGGCAGTGGCATCACAAGTTCGTCGATCTGCGTAAAAGCGTTCATGGCAGTGTCCTGGCAGAAAAAATGAGTAGCGCCGTCCGGTCATGACCTGGATCAGTGCGGGCGAGCTAAAATTATCGCCATAAACGCAAAATGTCTACATTTTTATTTTTCAAAGACAGAATGCATTTTTGTCCATTGTTTTTCGCCGGCGAACGCTTTCGGTATGATCGTCAAAACCGTTTGAGGAACAGGACTTTGGAAGCGCTCGCCCCCCGACAAAACTCAGCATTCAGCGGGTATGAGAGGCTCAAGAAGGACATCATCCGCGGCGTGTTCAAACCCGGCGAAAAGCTGCTGATGAGCACCCTGAAGGAGCGCTACGACCTGGGCGTGGGCCCGCTGCGCGAAGCACTGTCGCAGTTGGTGGCCGAGCACCTGGTCAACGCGATCAGCCAGAAGGGCTACCGTGTGGCGCCCATGTCGCTGGACGAGATGAACGACATCTACGATGCCCGCGCCAACCTGGAGGCGATGATCATCACCCTGGCCATCGAGCGTGGCGACGACGCCTGGGAGGCGTCGGTACTGGCCCACTCGCATACCCTGGCCAAGGTGGTGGAAGTGAAGACCCGCGAGCAGCGCCTGGATGTGTGGGACGAACGGCACAAGGCATTCCACACGGCCATTGCCTCGGGCTGCGGCTCCAAGCACCTGCTGCAGGCGCGCACTTACCTGTTCGACCAGGCCGAGCGTTACCGGCACCTGTGGCTGACCCAGACGGTGTTTTCCGAACAGGCCCTGGAGCTCAAGCGCCAGGAGCATGCGGCCCTGGTGGAAGTGATTCTGGCCCGGGACGCCAAGCGCGCCAGCGCCATGATGCGCTCGCACCTGATGACTCCGGTGCCGATCATTGCGCAGATCATGCATGCCGAGGGTATCGGCGCACGCTAGAGGGTTGCTTTGTATTCCTCAGGGCCCTATCGCCGGCAAGCCAGCTCCCACAGGTACTGCGCTGCCTTCGGGGCCTGTGGGGTCTCTGTGGGAGCTGGCTTGCCGGCGATAGGGCCAGGGCAGGCAAAACGCGCCAGATGAATTTTTCTTAAATCGCCGTTTGGCTATTCTTTGGCACAATCAAGTCTCCATTAGATGCCCGGGAACCAGCATGCCTCGCGTACTGACCATCGAAGACGACGCCGTCACCGGCCAGGAAATCGTCGCCGAACTTACCAGCCACGGCCTTGAGGTGGATTGGGCCGACAATGGCCGTGAAGGCCTGGCCAAGGCCATTGCCGGCGGCTACGACCTGATCACTCTGGACCGCATGCTGCCCGAGGTCGATGGCCTGACCATCGTCACCACGCTGCGCAACCTCAAGATTGCCACGCCGATCCTGATGATCAGCGCCCTCTCCGACGTCGACGAGCGTGTGCGCGGCCTGCGTGCCGGGGGTGACGACTACCTGACCAAACCGTTCGCCTCCGACGAGATGGCCGCGCGGGTCGAAGTGCTGCTGCGCCGCAACAGCGTACCCATGACCCAGACCCGCCTGCAGGTCGCCGACCTGCAACTGGACCTGATCAGCCACGAAGCCCGCCGTGGCGAACAGACCCTCAACCTGCTGCCCACCGAGTACAAGCTGCTGGAGTACCTGATGCGCCATAGCGGCCAGGTGATCACACGGATGATGATTTTCGAGGAAGTCTGGGGCTACCACTTCGACCCGGGCACCAACCTGATCGACGTACACATCGGTCGCCTGCGCAAGAAAATCGACTCGCCCGGCCAGTCGCCGCTGATCCGTACGGTACGGGGCTCCGGCTATGCCATTGCTGAACCCGTCTAAGGGCTGGAGCTCCTCGACCAGCCGCCTGCTGGCGCTGTACAGCTTTCTGTTCGTGGCCTGGAGCAGCATCCTCATGGGGGTGCTGTACTTCGAGGTGTCCAGCTACCTGAACAAACTCACCCGCCATTCGATGCTGCAGCGCCAGCACCTGTTCGCGCACATGAGCGGCAAACAGCTGGACGACGCCCTGGTCGCCAGCCAGGCCTTCGAGGAACGCAGCTTCGACGCCTACGGCCTGTTCGACAACCAGCTCAACCCGATCGGCGGGCGCATTCGCGCCATCCCGCCAGAGCTGGGACTGGACGGCAAGGTTCACGAACTCAAGCGCTGCCTGGACGCCGACGACCCGCACATGCCGCGTGACAGCTGCGACGCGGTGGCGATCAAGGTGCAGGATGGCCGCTGGCTGGTGCTGGTGCGCGACAACGGCTCGCTGTTCGTGGTCACCCGGATCATCCTGCATGCCCTGCTTTGGGGGATCTCGCTGACCCTGATCCCGGGCTTTGCCGGCTGGTACCTGCTGAGGCGCCGCCCACTCAAGCGTATCCGCGCGATCCAGGCCCAGGCCGAACTGATCGTCGCCGGTGACCTTACCCACCGCCTGCCGCTGTCGGCCCGGCGCGACGAGCTGGACATGCTGGCAGCCATCGTCAACGCCATGCTCGACCGCATCGAGCGGCTGATGCACGAGGTCAAGGGCGTGTGTGACAACATCGCCCACGACCTGCGCACCCCGCTCACGCGCCTGCGCGCCCAGCTGTACCGCATTCGCCAGCAAAGTGACGCTGACTCCACCCAGGCCGAGGCACTGGACCAGGCCATTAGCGAAACCGACACCCTGATGGCGCGTTTTCGCGGGTTGTTGCGCATCAGCGAACTGGAAGACCGCCAGCGGCGGGCCGGTTTCGTCCAGCTTGACCCGCACGAGTTGCTGGTCGAGCTGCACGACTTCTACCTGCCGTTGGCAGAAGATGGCGGCATCCGCCTGGAACTGCAGCAGCCGGCCGAACTGCCGGCATTGCATGGTGACCGCGAACTGCTGTTCGAGGCACTGGCCAACCTGGTGGGCAACGGCATCAAGTTCACGCCCGAGGGTGGGCTGGTGCGGATAGCGGCGACGCAGGACGACCAAGGGCTGCACCTGGCCATCGAGGACAGCGGGCCGGGTATTCCGGAAGAGGAACGTGCGGCAGTGCTGAAGCGCTTCTACCGTAGCGATGAGGGCCACCGCCATGCGGGGTTCGGGCTGGGGTTGTCGATCGTTGCGGCGATCGTCGACCTGCATGGGTTCGGGCTGGAAGTGGGGGAAAGCGAGCTGGGTGGGGCCAGGTTGGTGTTGCACTGCCCGCTTGCGGGCCTGATCAAGTAAAGGCCAGGGGCCGCCATGCGGCCCATTCGCAGCACAAGGCTGCTCCTACAAAGGGAACGCGTATCCTTGTAGGAGCAGCCTTGTGCTGCGAATGGGCTGCAAAGCAGCCCCAACTGCACCGATCAGTCAGCCAGACGCCAGGTAGTCCCACCCTTGCTGTCTTCCAGCACCACACCCATGGCGGTCAGCTGGTCGCGAATGCGGTCGGACTCGGCCCAGTTCTTGTCCGCACGCGCCTGCAGGCGCGCCTGGATCAAGCCCTCGACCTCCGCGGCATCCACCTTGCCTTCGGCCCCTGCACGCAGGAAGTCATCGGCTTCCAGCTGCAGCACACCCAGCACGTCACCCAGCTCGCGCAGGCGACCTGCCAGGCCGGCAGCAGCCTCCACGTCGCTTTCGCGCAGGCGGTTGATCTCGCGCACCAGGTCGAACAGCACGGCGCAGGCTTCGGGGGTGCCGAAGTCGTCGTTCATGGCCACGCTGAAGCGCTCGACAAACTCTTCGCCACCCTTGGCCGCCACCCGTGGCAAGCCACGCAGGGCGTGGTAGAAGCGCTCCAGCGCGCCCTTGGCGTCGCGCAGGCTGTCTTCCGAGTAGTTGATCGCGCTGCGGTAGTGGCTGGCCACCAGCAGGTAGCGCACCACTTCCGGGTGATACTTCTCGAGCACGTCGCGAATGGTGAAGAAGTTGTTCAACGACTTGGACATCTTCTCGCCATTGATACGAATCATGCCGCAGTGCATCCAGGCGTTTGCGTACTGCTTGCCGGTGGCCGCCTCGCTCTGGGCGATCTCGTTCTCGTGGTGCGGGAACTCCAGGTCGCTGCCGCCGCCGTGGATGTCGAAGCTTTCACCCAGGCAGCAGGTGGACATCACCGAGCACTCGATGTGCCAGCCCGGACGCCCCGGGCCCCATGGCGACTCCCAGCTCGGCTCGCCCGGCTTGACGCCCTTCCACAGCACGAAGTCCAGCGGGTCCTGCTTGGCTTCGTCGACCTCGATACGGGCACCGATGCGCAGGTCTTCGATCTTCTTGCGCGACAGCTTGCCGTAGCCGACGAACTTGCCGACGCGGTAGTACACGTCACCATTGCCCGGGGCATAGGCATAACCCTTGTCGATCAGGGTCTGGATCATCGCGTGCATGCCGGCGATATGGTCGGTGGCACGCGGCTCCTGGTCCGGCGGCAGGATGTTCAGGCGGCGCTCGTCTTCGTGCATCGCGTCGATCATGCGGGCGGTCAGGGCATCGAAGCTTTCGCCGTTCTCGTTGGCCCGGTTGATGATCTTGTCATCGATGTCCGTGATGTTGCGCACGTAGGTCAGCTCGTAGCCGCTCTTGCGCAGCCAGCGGGTGACCAGGTCGAAGGCCACCATGCTGCGGCCATGGCCCAGGTGGCAGTAGTCGTACACGGTCATGCCGCACACGTACATGCGCACCTTGTTGCCATCCAGCGGCTTGAAGGTTTCCTTCGTTTTGCTCAGCGTGTTGTAGATGGTAAGCACGGCGGTTCCTCAGCTGCCCCAGGAGTCACGCAGGGTGACAGTGCGGTTGAACACCGGGCGGCCCGGCTGGCTGTCCTTCAGGTCGGCGCAGAAGTAGCCTTCGCGTTCGAACTGGAAACGGTCCTCGGGCTGCGCCTGGGCCAGCGACGGCTCGGCGCGGCAGCCGCTGAGCACCTGCAGCGAGCCTGGGTTGATGTTGTCCAGGAAGCTGCCGCCCTCCTCGGTCTTTTCCGGGTTCGGCGAGCGGAACAGGCGGTCGTACAGGCGCACTTCGCACTCGACGCTGCCCTCGGCCGGTACCCAGTGGATCACGCCCTTGACCTTGCGGCCTTCCGGGTTCTTGCCCAGGGTGTCCGGGTCGTACGAGCAGCGCAGCTCGACGATGTTGCCGTCGGCATCCTTGATCGCCTCGTCGGCGCGGATCACATAGCTGCCGCGCAGGCGCACTTCACCGGCCGGTTCCAGGCGCTTGTAGCCCTTCGGCGGCTCTTCCATGAAGTCGTCACGGTCGATGTACAGCTCGCGGGCGAACGGCAGCACGCGCACGCCCATGTCTTCCTTCGGGTGGCGCGGCAGTTCGAGCTGCTCGACCTGGCCTTCCGGATAGTTGGTGATGACCACTTTCAGGGGGCGCAGCACGCACATGGCGCGCGGTGCGGTGCGGTCCAGGTCGTCACGGATGCTGAACTCGAGCATCGACATGTCGACCACGCCGTCGGAACGGTTGGTGCCGATCATTTCGCAGAAGTTGCGGATCGAAGCCGGGGTGTAGCCACGGCGACGGAAGCCGGACAGGGTCGACATGCGTGGGTCGTCCCAGCCTTCGACGTGCTTTTCGTCGACCAGCTGCTTGAGCTTGCGCTTGGACGTGATGGTGTAGTTCAGGTTCAGGCGGCTGAACTCGTACTGGCGCGGGTGCGCCGGCACCGGCAGGTTGTCGAGGAACCAGTCGTACAGCGGACGATGGCCTTCGAACTCCAGGGTGCAGATCGAATGGGTGATGCCCTCGATGGCGTCCGACTGGCCGTGGGTGAAGTCGTAGTTCGGGTAGATGCACCACTTGTCACCGGTCTGGTGGTGGTGGGCATGGCGGATACGGTACAGGATCGGGTCACGCAGGTTCATGTTCGGCGAGGCCATGTCGATCTTGGCCCGCAGCACGCGCTCGCCATCCTTGAACTCGCCGGCCTTCATGCGCGCGAACAGGTCGAGGTTCTCGTCAACGCTGCGCTCGCGGAACGGGCTGTTCTTGCCCGGCTCCTTGAGGTTGCCACGGTATTCCTTGGCTTGCTCGGGGGTAAGGTCGCAGACGTAGGCCTTGCCACGCTTGATCAGCTCGACCGCCCAGTCGTGCAGCTGGTCAAAGTAGTCGGAGGCGTAGCGCACATCGCCGGCCCAGTCGAAGCCCAGCCACTTGACATCGCTCTGGATGGCGTCGATGTACTCCTGGTCTTCCTTGGCCGGGTTGGTATCGTCGAAACGCAGGTGGCAGACGCCCCCGAATTCCTTGGCCAGGCCGAAGTTGACGCAGATCGACTTGGCGTGACCGATGTGCAGGTAACCATTGGGCTCCGGCGGGAAACGGGTGACGATGCTGCTGTGCTTGCCCGAGTCCAGGTCGGCCTGGATGATCGGCCGCAGGAAATTCGCAGGGACAGCGGGGGCGCCTTTGGCAGCGGCGTTGGGCGCGTTGTCGGCAGTGGGCTTGCTCATAGGATCCTTGAATGCACGTGTCCGGCCTGGGTAGGCCGATTGAATCAAAGGGCCTATCATAGCCGAAGCAGCCAAGCTGCTGACAGTCGGGCCCGGACAAACTGGCGTGATTTATCACGGCTTTTTGCCGCAGCCTGGCAAAATGGCCAGTGCGCGCCATGTGTCGCGATCGCCTGATCCTGCGTCAGGTGATGACCCGCGCCCTGCGCACCCTAATTCCGATTGCCTTGAAAGAGCGAGTTTCAGCATGTCCAAAGTCAAACTGAGCACCAACCACGGCGACATCGTCCTGCAACTGGACGCCGAGAAAGCGCCGCTGACTACCGAAAACTTCGTTCAGTACGTCAAGGACGGCCACTACAATGGCACCGTGTTCCACCGCGTGATCAAGGGCTTCATGATCCAGGGCGGCGGCTTCGAGCCTGGCATGAGCCAGAAGAAGACCCGCGCCAGCATCCAGAACGAAGCCGACAACGGCCTGAAGAACAAGAAGTACAGCATCGCCATGGCCCGTACCATGGAGCCGCACTCCGCCTCGGCGCAGTTCTTCATCAACTCGTCCGACAACGACTTCCTCAACCACAGCGGCAAGAACGTTCAGGGCTGGGGCTACGCGGTATTCGGCGAAGTGATCGAAGGCCGTGAAATCGTCGACGCCATCGAAAAGGTCGCCACCGGTTCCAAGGCTGGCCACCAGGACGTGCCGAAGGACGATGTGATCATCGAGAAAGCCGAGATCGTTGAGTGATCCTGCTGATCTCCGATCTGCACTTGCAAGAAGAACGCCCGGACATTACCCGGGCGTTTCTTGATCTGCTCGATGGCCGTGCCCGCCACGCCAAGGCGTTGTACATCCTTGGCGACTTTTTCGAAGCCTGGATCGGCGACGATGCCATGACGCCCTTCCAGCAGTCGGTCTGCCAGGCCATGCGTCGGCTGAGCGACAGCGGCACGGCCATCTACCTGATGCATGGCAACCGTGATTTCCTGATCGGCCAAGCCTTCTGCGACGCTGCGGGCTGCACGTTGCTGCACGACCCCAGCGTGATCGAGCTGGGTGGCGAGCAGGTGCTGCTGATGCATGGCGATACCTTGTGCACCCGCGACCTGGCCTACATGAAAATGCGCCGCTTGCTGCGCAACCCGCTGAGCCTGTGGGTGTTGCGGCACCTGCCGCTGTCGGCCCGCTACAAGCTGGCACGCAAGCTACGCAGCGAAAGCCGCTCGCAAACGCGGATGAAGTCCACCGAGATCGTCGATGTCACGCCAGAGGAAGTGCCGAAGGTAATGGCGGCGCATGGTGTACGTACCTTGGTGCATGGGCATACCCATCGGCCGGCGATACACAAGCTGGTGGTCGACGGGCAACCGGCACGGCGTATCGTGCTGGGCGACTGGGACCGCCGTGGCTGGGCCTTGCAGGTTGACGAGCAAGGCTTTCAGCTGGCGCCGTTCGAGTTTTCCTGACCGACCGAGGCACCTTCTTCGCGGGCATGCCCGCTCCCACAGGTACTGCACCAAGGCTGCAAGCGGTGCGGTACCTGTGGGAGCGGGCGAGCCCGCGAAGAGGCCGGTATGCCCTACTGCTGGACCACCGCCCCCTTGTCCCGCTCACTGATCACCACTTCCCGGTACTCCGGGTCAGCCTTGATCTGCGCCTCGGTAAATGGAATCACCGCCAGTTGCCCGGCCGCAAACGCCTTGGTCTGGTCACCGGCATGCACCGACGCCGCTTCACTCGACTGGGAAAACGCCAACAGCCCACGGGCCTGCGGCCCCTTGTCGGTAAAGCTGACCAGTTGCAGGTAGCTGGTACCACTGACCACCAGCCGCTTGCCCTGCCCGTGCGGCACGCTGTAGATCGCGTTGTACACGCCCAACGCCTGCGGGCCACCCGGCACCGGCGTACCATCGCCCGCCTGTTGCACCTGCCCCCAGCGCACCTCCCCTGCCATACCGCTGTCACGCACCTGCTCGAGCGACGCCAATGCGGCCTGATGCAACAGCTTGCGCACGGCCGCCTGCTCGACCGCCAACCCGCGCGGGGTGTGCTGCGGATCGGCAGGGTCAAAGGCCACCCGCCAGCTTTGCGGGTGCTCGGCCAGGGCATCGTACAGGTTCTGGAAATGTATCAGCCCAATGCCACTGTCCAGGTCAGCCTTGCCATTCCAGGCCGCCAGGCTGCTGCATACCGCCCGCACATCCGCATCGGCGCCCTTGCACCACTGCAGCAGGTCAGGCAGTAGCAGGCTGGCCAGGTAGACCTCGTCATCGGTCACCATGCGCTGCAGGTCGTCAGCGCCCAGGCGGGCCGTACCCTGCAGGCGTTGCAGGGCAAAGCGGCCACGCATGCCCAGCGGCTGGTCACTGCGGCTGACCAGCGGCGAATAACCGGTCAGCGGCTGCGCCGGGTTGGCCATCCAGGCCGGGTCGTTGGAGTTCTGCACGAAATCCTCGCGTTCCAGGCTCGGCAGCAGCCGCGCAGGGAAAATCCCCGGCTGTGCGGCCTGCGCATCGACCTTCCACTGGCATGCGCTGCGTGAGCCATCCAGTACCACCAGGCGCCCCTGCGCCTGCGGGTTGCTGCACGCACTCAGCAGTTGCTGATCCACATAAGGCACCACTGACTGGTTCAGGTACAAGGCCTTGCCTGCCGGGTCTACCGCCAGCGTGTTGACCCAGGGAATACCCTGCAGCTGTTCGATCGAGCCTTTCAACGTAGCCAGGCTGTCGGCACGGTTGATCTGGTACCACTGCTGCAACACCCGGGTGTTCTCGAGGTTGGCGTCGCGCAGGCTGTAGGCAGCATGTGCATCCCAGTCCAGGCGCCCCGGCCATTGCACCACCGGGCCGAATTGCGAGCTGTAGACCTGGCGCTGCACCTGGCTCAGGCTGCCATCCTCGGCCTTTACCGCAACACTGACGGTTTGCCGGGCCAGCGGCAGCGACTTGCCATCGAGCAGGTAGCGGGTCGGGTCCTTGGGGTCGAGTTGCAGGCGGTACAGGGTGAAGTGATTCGACGTATCGACGGTGTGCGTCCAGGCCAGATGCTGGTTGAAGCCAATGTTGACCACCGGCAGGCCCGGCAATGCCGCCCCCATGACATCGAGCTGGCCGGGAATGGTCAGTTGCATCTGGTAGAAACGCATGCCGCCCATCCACGGGAAATGCGGGTTGGCCAGCAACAGACCGCGGCCATTGGCCGAACGCCGGGCCCCGACAGCCACCGCATTGCTACCGCGCTCCGTGGCAAAACGCTGCTGCCTGGCCAGCGCCGCGGCAAACCCTGCCGGCGCCGGCTGGCTGGCCTGCGTTGGCGGTTGCGCCCCGGCCAGCGCTTCGACGAACTGCCCGACACCGCCTTCGGCGAGCAGCCGACGGGTCAGCCTGACCAGGTCCTCGCTGCTGATCGCCCGCAGCCACTCGCCGGTGCCACATTCGGCGGGCAACCCCTGGCTGCGGCGCTCGGCCAGCGCCCGGTTGAACCCGCTGGCATAACCTGCCAGCAGCGCCCGTACCGGTGCCGGCTGCGCCTGCAAGAACGCATCGACTGCCGCCGGAGTGTTGAGCCAGGTGAAGAATACGTCGCTGGCCAGATTGTCACGCTGCTCAAGGGTCTTGCCCTTGGCACCGAAGTAGCGTGAACGCTCGCCACTCACGGTCAGCACTTCATTGGCCAGCAGGCACAAGTTGTCCTGGGCGTAGGCGTAGCCGATGCCATAACCCAGGCCGCGCTCGTCCTTGGCCACGATGTGCGGCACACCGTAAGTGGTTCGGCGAATCTGCGCACTGGCATCGGCTGCGGCGGACTGCACCGGCACTGCGCCAACGCTGAAGGCTACCAGTGCGGCGGCCAGGCCAGCGCAAGTCATGGGACGGGAAAGTGGAAACACAGGCACTCCTCGGCTTCGGGGATCATCCCGATCAGACGAATGGCCAAATGAAAATTTTACGTATTACAAGGCAATGGAACGTCTTGAACAGAACCAGATTTTTTTTTGCGAGTGGGCTGCAGTTTTTCCGTTCTCATTCGTCCTAGTAAGTGAGGCACCCAAATTTCGGGTTCGTCCACGAAAAGGAGCATTCACATGTACAACCCGCAACCCTCGATCCAGGCTGGGCGCGTCCCAGGCAAAGCGCCCAGGGAACAGGACGTTTTTGCTGACGAACGCATCGGCAACGAACAGATCCGCGAGCTGTTGCGCAGTTTCGGCCTGCGTACCAGCCTGATCCGCCTCAAGGTCATCGATGCCTTGCACGCCGCCGACCGCAATGGCCGCAGCATTGGCGTGCGCGGCGTGCACGCGCAGCTGGAACAGCTGGATATCCCGCTGTCGTTCCTCAGCGTGCGCGAAGTGCTCAAGCGGCTGTGCAGCGAGGGCGTCATCCAGCTGGGCAGCGACAAATGCTACAGCCTCGACCCCCAGGCGCGCGCCGTGCTGGAACGAACGCCTTTGCGCTGAGCGCATGGCCGGCCATACCTGGCCGGCCCGCCAAAGTCAGGGTTTGACCTTGCGCCGCAGGATGCCGTTGATCACCACGACCACCACGGCGATGGCGATGGCCAGCATCTGGAAGGTCTGCTCACTGATCGTGCCCTGCTTCTGCAGGTGGGACAGGCCCAGCATCAGGCCCAGTACCACCAGGATGATCAGAAGGGAGTATTTGAGGCGCTGCACGTGTGTCATCGAAGGTTCCTTGCAACATCAGGGGCAAATGGCTCGCAACGAGCCGCGGCAATGATACAACGGCCACCGGCCCCGGCGCTGCATTTCCTGCTGGGTGGGGCGGCGCCTGCCTGAAAGCATGGGGCTCCCAAGCACCCATGCCGGAGGCACCATGTACAAACCCCTTCTGTTCGCGTCGCTATTGCTGACCCCCTTTTCCCTTCATGCGCTGGACACCCGCCAGACCTCGGCCGAGCAACTGCTCGAACTGGGCCGCGAACTGGCTGCCCACGCCGGCTCCAGCCAATGGCAACAACTGTGGCAGCGCGTGCGCCAGGCCGGTTACCTGCAGGCAAAAGGTGCGTCGGTGCATTTCACTGCCCCCCAGGCGCAACTGCCAGAGTTGGCCCGGCAAACCCTGGCCCAGGCCGACCGGGTACAAGCGCAACAGCAGACCCAGGCACTGTATCGCCGCAGCTTTGCCGACCAGGTCATCGGCCAGCGTGACGGGCAGCCGCTGCATGCCCTGTGCCTGCTGGTCGATTGGCGCACGCTGCCACAAGGCATGCGCGACTCCCCTCAGGCCTACCTGCGCAGCGCCAGCCTGTTGAGCAGCTATCCGTGTGATTGATGGTTATCACACCCAGCGCGCAACACAAGGAGTGAGCTGATGGGAAATCACCCGCTACAGCCAGATGTTGAAGCCATGTCCTACAACGCCGGATATCGCTGCCTGCAAAACCTGTTCGCGGAAGCTACAACCCCCAACCCATATGCCGCCTAGCGACATGCCTCGGCTGTCACAGAAAATCCAGTCACACCTTCGACATAACGCCGCTGGTGATCGGGTAGCACAGCCCATCCGTCCCGAAGGAGCGCCATATGCAAATGCCAGACTTGAGCCACATCGATATCAGCCAACTGCCCCACTCGCTGCAGGCCCTGATCGACTGCATCGGCATCGACAACGCCTACCAGCTGACCTGCGCCTACGGCGGCAGGCCCAAGTACATCCCCAAGCACCGCGAGCGCACCAAGCTTGCCGACGTGCTGCCGGCCGAAGCGCTCGACGCGCTGATCAAGCGCTTTGCCGGTGTCGCCCTGGAAATCCCCAAGGCTGACCATTTCATGCGCCAGTTGCGCAACCTGCAGATCCAGAAGGAAAGCGCCAGCGGCCTGTCACGCAGCCTGCTCGCTGACAAGTACGGCCTGAGCCTGCGCCAGATTGGCAACATCCGCCGGCAAGCGTAGGCTATCAATTCGGTTTGAATTTTTTTCAAAAAGGCCTGAAATGGATCCATCCTCATCCGCTCCACTAGGTGATCGATTATCCAACTAAACTGAACTGGCCTGCATTCATCCACACTGGTCTGCGTGATTAGGCAGACCTTTGACGCTGAGGCTCTGGGGCGAATCGATGTCTTGCGCAAGTGCTTCCAAGGCCCCGAGATTTTTTACAAAATCGGCCTCATTGCAGTCCGATAAGCGCATCCCGTCAGAAATAGCCTGCTGCCTCCTCCGCGAAGTTATTTTTGAAACAGAAAAATGATAATGCAAAATCTTGCTTCACCTCCGCTTTGCTGCAGAAGTCCAAAGTCAGCTTTCATCGAGTAGTTATAGCACGAAAAGGCTGCTGCAGGGCCTTAAGCCCTTGATTTAAGTCGATTCCAAAAAGTTTCGGACTACCAAAAACAGGGGTGTATATACCTGCAAATGTAGTTAGTAGCGTACTCAGTCTTTAAGGAGCTTTGACTGGTTGATTTTTAGCTCTAAACAAGGCAGATCCCCAACCACCAGACTAGCTACTGCCGCAAGAACAGCTTGAAATGAGAGCTTGCAAAGTCTTGTGATTCGTGCACGACCAAGCCTGGTCTTCAATTTCATTTAACGCGCGTTGGGTATTCAATGGCCGAAGCTCTTGAGATAGTGGATCGTACAGATATACATACAGGCCTTCGTAGATCGCGCGAGAGATCTGGCGGTGCCAATAAAATTTCCCACCATCACTAATCCCGGCCTCGTCCAAATGGACATCGTAGTGCCGAACAAGATAGCCAAAAAGCACTCTCTGCGAAATATCTCGAAGCGCTTGAGTATGACGCATATCTGCAGATCGCCAGATCCGACAGCGCGCAACGGCTCGGTTACCACTGCATGGAAAATCCACCACCGTGATCTTGGCATAATAGGCGACTAATGCTGAGGTATCGTCGACCAATGCGATTTCGAATTCATTGCCGCCAACCGTGTTCTGTCGATCATCAACTCGAACCAAACGGTACCCAGGCACAGTACTAATGACTGGCTCACCGATACTACACACCAATTCGGCGCCCGTAAGAGCAGCATAGAGGGCGGCATTGTCTGCTGTGCGCGTGAGTGGCTCCAGCTCGGCAGAGCACTTTTCAGTGGTAGAGGCCATTGTCGTATTCTCTGTGGGAGCGGTATTCCTATGACCAACACGCTAACGGAAGCCACAAAATCTACAAGCGTTCGCGATAAAAAATCGTCCGAGTCATAGAGCGGAGTAAAGCGTCGACATTCGGTTGCAAGCATACCCTCTCAAACACCCGCCCCTGCGGTCTGCAGAAGCTTTTCCCTCAAAACTCGACATATAGCTTCCTGCCATGCAATCCCATGCGACCTAGGCATCCCACCTGAACGCCATGAATATGGGCATCAGGGCTGTGTAAGGCCTCGTCAGTGTAGCCTTGAGTTCACGACCAGCGGGCCTAGATGTGCGCCTCAGATTCCAGAGGGTTAGGAAAGGCTCTGTGTGGTATTCTTGCAGGCTTCCGTCGAATCAAAACCGGGACCTCCGCATCATTTACCCATGAGCTCGCCACCGCGAATCTGCTCAATGCGCCTGTAGGTTTCATACAGAGAGATCATGCCACCCTGAGCCATAACCTCTAGTGGTGTCCTGCCGTCAAAAAACAAATTTTCATTCTTCATCCTTGGAAATCCCTTAACATTTTCTTGGTTAGCGAACGTCCCCCTCAAAAAGCCATGTATGCCAATCACCAAACCAATCCTCTGCTGCTGATCCAAATCGAGCTTGCCGCCACATCCGCCTTCCCGCATCGCACGCCGAAAAGTCGAAGGCGAGATTCGGAGTATCTTACAGGCTTGGCGAGGTGTAGCTTGCCAGGCATCAATTATTCGAAGCGCGACCCTCAGCCCAACTGAGCACTGCTCTGCAGAAAGGCGTTGATTGCTCAACATGATATGTACTCCCACTAAAATAGAGCGCCAGCACATTATATGTCTCGAGCCAGCTTTTTACCATAGCCGTCTCTTCATCAAAATATCTTACAGCCTTAATCAATCGGAAGTGCATTGCTCAGTCTCGCAGACCACAATTTTATAATTTCAAAGAAGTTCCACCATGGAATTTTATAAGGACACTCACACGAATGGTCCCAACCCCATTGCCCACACCGGTTGCCACTGCAGAGGCAGAACTGTGTTGGAGATGTAGGCATTCACGAACTGCGACTATTCAATATCAATAGCTTTAATGTCTGTGCATAGGCAATAGCGAATGCATAACAATAAAAACAGCAAACCATGGATGTCCATCCTCCTGAATTTAACGCCCCATTGCATCCGCTTCAAAGTTCACCCCCTCGCCAAAGCATAGATGCCTCCTCTATACAGGATAAGGATGGGGCCACTCTAAAGCATTCAGGCACAACATGGCACGCCTAAGTCGGCCGGAGCAATGAATGGAGTCCACTCTTGGATCGCGTCCTGATGCCCGTTCAATCGACGAACGGAGTTACGCGAGTGAATGGGTGGGTGGATGAAAAATTGTATACTTATACAGAAATTCCAGCATAGGTTGCCCGGTTAATTTTGGGCAGTGAAGCTCTGACAAGCGTGATGGGTAATTATTTATTGCTCAAAGGTTGATCGTCATTCACGACAGCACTCTTTAGTGCTCTCACCTGAAACTGTAGAATCATGGCAGGATCCAGCACATCAGGTGTAAGGCTGGAAGGATTGTCAAGGCGTGATGCCAGCCGGCCGAGGATTTACGATGGTTTCCAATGTGAAAGACGGTAGGCATTGGCCGGAACCAGGACTCCAAACTGACTGATCCAGTCAGTTGACAGGGTCGCCAGGGCGACCTAGAGCTCTGAGCTGATAATCGTTCACCGCTTGGAACTGTGATTCAGCAATTACTCGCAAGCGCTCGACCTCCTTGGCAGATTGGCCTGCCACATGTGCTTCGTGGTACAGCTTCATCGCAGCCACTGCGTCGGCGAACATGGGGTCATCGGGCAGAAGGGCTGGCGGTTTGTCTCTCATTGGCATACACCGTGGGACCGAGGGGGGTGTTTCATTGGATGGTAGACGGTAGTCGACCAGGTTCGACAAGCTGATAATCAATGACATCATAGTAAAATTACTCAGCCAGCAGACGTAGAAGCTCAATTTCTACAGGTAAGCTACTTTATCCTGTACCGCAATTTACACGTATGGCTTCAAGTACTTACGGAGCAGGCGTTCACCAGCAAGATCCAAACCCTCCAACATTTGGTGCATAAGCCGGTCCAGCTATGGAACCGGAAGCTTATTGGAAAATTTACAGCGCGGCCCAGCTATCTTGCTCATACTTTTTTGCTAAATCTCCAGCTCGAGCATCAGCCCGGTAGCACAGTTACGGGCACGCCTGTGACGGGCCATCGCACTCTAAGACCCCCATCATTCCCGTGTCCACGAATTACCGCCGTGTGCTCTCTAGCTCCCGATTAGGTGCGATATTTAAATCTTATCCGATCTAATCGCCACAAAAACTAATTAATAATACGATCAACGTATGAAATAATACATAATTACTAGGAATTGCCGTCTCAGTTCCCCTGGCGGTAGAAGCAGTGGCGCCGCGGCCGAGGCGTAATCACCGCTTGCCCGTCGTGGGCGCCCGGTTAGAGATCGCGACGCCAAAAGGTCCGAGTTGCTGGCGGCGGCGATCGCGGTGATCGCGCAAGAAGGCTATGGCGGCGCTGCCTTTCGAATCCGAGTCCGTTAGCGCAGAGCGCGGGAAGGCCTTGATTGACGCCTTTATTGTCATGATTTCCTCATCCAAAATCGCCAAGTCCTCAGTCGCCTTCCCTAATCCCGGCGCCATCCCAGGAGTGCTTCACTCTGCCCCTGAACTTCGCCGCCTCCCTCGTTCTGGCACACCGAAGGAGGCGGTGCCGGTACACGTGCAAGCAAGCACCCGTACGTCTACGACCTGCAAGCCCCGGTTGAGCCATTATTTACTCAAATGGGTGTCCTATGAGTCGTTTTCCTTCACAATGCTTGCACGATATGCAGTGTGGAATCTTCTGATGCATCTCCCTACCGATGAGCGCCTGCTCAAAGCGCTGGCCGACGCGATCGTCGTCCACCCCCGAGCCACATTGAAGGAGCTGGCCGAGGCGGCGGGCGTGAGCAAGGCGACCCTGCACCGTTTCTGTGGAACCCGTGACAACCTGGTGAACATGCTGGAGCGCTATGGCGACCAGGTACTCTCCCAGGTCATCGGCAACACTGACCTGCACGGCAGCGACCCCAGCGCAGCCCTGCATCGCCTCATCGTCGAGCACCTCAAGCATCGCGAAATGATGATCTTCCTGCTCTTTCAGTACCGCCCGGACTCGTTCGACGACAGCGAGGCGAACCGCCCGTGGCGGGCCTATGCCGACGCCCTGGATGCCTTCTTCCTGCGTGGCCAGCAAGCGGGCGCTTTCCGTATCGATATCAGCGCGGCGATCTTCACCGAAATGTTCCTGAGCATGGTGTATGGCATCGTCGATGCAGAACGACGCGGGAGAGCAGCCAGCGCGACATCCGTGCAGACGCTGGAGCTGCTATTCCTCGACGGCGCTGCGGCACCTGCTCGCTGACCTGCCTTCGCCAGCCCAAAAAAAGGCCCCAGGACATCAATCTCTGGGGCCAAGTGGCTGGACATGCCAACCAAAGGAGGCTGTTTCAGCCCTTGCCCGGCCAGCCGCCACCGAGTGCGCGGAACAGGTCGACCAACGCAAGCTGGCGCTGGGTACTGGCTTCGATGAAGGCTGCTTCGTTCACGTAGCTGTTGCGCTGCGCGTCCAGGTAACGCAAATGGCTGTCCACCCCACCCTCGTACCGCGCCTTGGCCAGCGCCAGCGTCGCACGGCTGGTGTCGACGAGGGCCCGGCGCGCGGTTTGTTCGCGGCGCAGGGTGTCGGTGGCAGCCAGTGCGTCGGACACTTCGCGGAAGGCGACCTGGATCACGCCTTCATAGGCGGCCACGGCCGAGTCCTTGCGTGCCTCGGCCAGGCTGAGCCCGGCACGGTTGCGCCCGGCGTCGAACAACGGCAGTGACAACTGCGGCATGAAGCTCCAGCTACGCGAGCCACCGTCGAACAGCCCGGACATCTGCGCACTGGCGGTCCCAAAGCTGCCGGTCAGGCTGATACGCGGGAAAAAGGCGGCCCGCGCCGCGCCGATATCGGCATTGCGCGCACGCAGCCGGTGTTCGGCAGCGAGGATATCGGGACGGCGCTCGATCAATGCCGACGGCGCGCCCGGCGCAATGTCATTGAGCACCATTGGCTCATCTGGGCGCTCAACGGGCATCGCCTTGGCCGCCTCGGCGCTGCCCAGTAACAGCACCAGCGCGTTGTAGGCCTGGCGCTGCTGGCGCACGGTGACTTCAAGCTCGGCACGAGACTGCTCGACCAGCCCCAACGCCTCCTGATGGTCCAGCGCCGTGGCCGTGCCGGCAGCGCGACGCTCACCGACCAACGCCAGAGAGTCCTCGCGGCTGGCCAGGGTCTGGCGGGTCAGCGCCTGGCGCCGCTCGGCACCGTCCAAGGTCAGGTAGGCCTGGCTCACCTCGGCGATCAGGGCGATGCGTGCGGCACGCCCGGCTTCCTCGGTGGCCAGGTACTGCTCCAGCGCCGCATCGCTCAGGTTTTTGACCCGTCCGAACAGGTCCACTTCATATTCCGGCAATGACAAGCCCACCTGATAAGTGCTGGTGACGCCTTCGCGGCCATCGTTCGAAAGTGCCGAAGGCAGGTGCTGGCGATTGCCCGCGGCGCTGGCGTTCAGCCCAGGCACCCGGTCGGCCCGCTCGATCCGGTATTGGGCGCGGGCCTGCTCGATGTCGAGCAGGGTCTGGCGCAAGGAGCGGTTGTTGTCCAGCGCACTGGCGATCAGCTGACGCAGCACCGGGTGGACAATGAAAGCCTGCCACTGCATCTGCTCCACCGAACGGCCGGCATGACCGGCAGCATCGCCCCATCCGGCCGCCACCGGTGCTTCTGGGCGCTGATAGGTGGGCGCCAGGGAGCAACCGGTCAAGGTCAAGGACAGGACCAAGGGAAGCACACGATTGAATTTGATCATCACTTGGCGACC
This sequence comes from Pseudomonas sp. B22(2017), assembly GCF_002113105.1. Classification (NCBI taxonomy): domain Bacteria; kingdom Pseudomonadati; phylum Pseudomonadota; class Gammaproteobacteria; order Pseudomonadales; family Pseudomonadaceae; genus Pseudomonas; species Pseudomonas sp. B22(2017). The sequence goes on along the minus strand of NZ_NEJN01000002.1, from coordinate 770,574 downwards.
TCGACCGGTTGCTCAGGTGCGGGCTTGCGCTTGAGCAGCGTCAACACCCAGACGAAACAGATCGGCACGAAGACCACGCCCAACAAGGTGGCACTGAGCATGCCGCCGATTACGCCGGTGCCGATGGCGCGCTGGCTTGCCGCCCCCGCGCCGGAGGCGATGGCCAATGGCACCACGCCGAGGATGAACGCCATGGAGGTCATCACGATCGGACGGAAACGCAGGCGCGCGGCCTCGATGGCGGCGTCGCCCAGGCTGAAGCCCTTCTCCCACAGTTCCTTGGCGAACTCGACGATCAGGATGGCGTTCTTCGCCGCAAGGCCAATGATGGTGATCAGCCCGACCTTGAAATACACATCGTTGGGCATGCCGGTGAGCGTCACCGCCCACACCGCACCCAAGGCACCAATCGGCACGATCAACATGACCGTCAGCGGAATCGCCCAGCTTTCGTACAGCGCCACCAGCAGCAGGAACACCACCAGGATGGCCAGGGCGAACAGGCTGGCCGCCTGGCCGCTGGACACCTTCTCCTGGTAGGAAAGGCCCGTCCAGGCGTAGCCGATACCCGGCGGCAGCTCGCTGACCAGACGCTCCATCTCGGCCATCGCCTGGCCAGTACTGTGCCCCGGCGAAGCGTCGCCGGCGATGCGGATGGACGGGTAGCCATTGTAGCGCACCAGTTGCACCGGCCCCTCTTCCCACTGGATGGTGACGAAGGCGCTGAACGGCACCTGCTCGCCGTTGGCATTCGGGGCATAGAGGCGCAGCACGCTTTCGGGGGTCATGCGCTCGCCTTGCTCAGCCTGCACCACCACGCGCTGCTGGCGCCCGGCATTGGTGAAGTCGTTGATCACCGCCGAACCGAAAGCAGTGGCCAAGGTGCTGTTGATGGCCTCGAAGCTCACCCCCAGCGTTCGGGCCTTTTCCCGGTCGATGTGCACGCGCAGCTGCGGCGCCTCGGCCAGGCCTTCCATCATCGCGTAGAGAATCAGCGGATTGCCGTTGGCACGGGCCAGCAGTTGGTCGCGGGCGGCGAGCAGTGCTTCACGGCCAAGGCCGCCACGGTCCATCAGGCGCAGGGCGAAACCGCCGGAGTTGCCCAGGCCGTCGATAGGCGGTGGCATGACCGCGGTGATGGTGCCGTCACCGTTGGCGGCGAATTGTGCATTGATCGCTGCCGTTTCCGCCTCCGCCGATTGTGTCTTGTCACGCTGCGACCAGTCCTTGAAGGTGGGGAACGCCAGTGCGGCGTTGTCGCCCTGGCCCGAGAAGCTGAAGCCGCTGACGATGAACGAGTTGGCCACCGCCTCACGAGACATCAGGAATTTCTCCAACGCCTCGGCGGTGTAGTCTGTACGTACCCGGCTGGCGCCCGGCGGCAGCTGTACGTCGACGACGCTGTAGCCCAGGTCTTCAGCCGGCACGAAGGCCTCCGGCAAGCGCAGGTAGGAATAGCCCAGCACCACCAGGATGCCGACATACGCCAGCATCCAGCGCCCGGCACGCGCCACCAGCTCGCTGTTGAGCAGCGAATAGCGCTCGGTGATACGGGCGAAGCCACGGTTGAAGGCGCCGAAGAAACCGCCCTTTTCATGATGGCCATGGGGCACTGGCTTGAGCAGCGTGGCGCACAGTGCAGGGGTGAAGGTAAGGGCCAGGAAGCCGGAGAACAGGATCGAGACAGCCAGAGACACAGAGAACTGCTGATAGATCACCCCCACCGAACCGGACATGAACGCCAAAGGCAAGAATACCGCCGCCAGCACCAGGGTAATACCAATAATGGCCCCGGAAACCTGCCCCATGGCCTTGATGGTCGCCTCCACCGGCGACAGGCCTTCCTCGGCCATCAAGCGCTCGACGTTCTCCACCACCACGATGGCGTCGTCCACCAGGATGCCGATGGCCAGCACCATGCCGAACATGGTCATCATGTTCACCGAAAAGCCGAGCAGTTTCATGATCATCAGCGTCCCGAGCAGGCACACCGGCACCACGATCGAGGGCACCAGGGTGTAGCGCACGTTCTGCAGGAACAGAAACATCACCAGGAACACCAGCACCATGGCTTCAATCAAGGTGTGAATCACCTTCTCGATGGCCACGTCGACGAAGCTGGAGGTGTCGTACGGCACCGAATACTCGACCCCTTCGGGGAAGAACTGCGACAGCTCGGCCAGGCGTTCCTTGACCTGCGTCGCTGTCTGGATGGCGTTGGCGCCCGGCGCCAGCTGCACCGCGCCGGCCACCGCCGGGTGGCCGTTCAGACGTGCCGACAGGTTGTAGTTCTCGCTACCGATGGCCATGCGCGCGACATCACCCAGACGCACGCTGGAGCCATCCGGGTTGGCGCGCAGGACGATGCCGGCGAACGCCTCCGGCGTGTCGAGGGTACCCTGCACGGCCAGGGTCGCGGTCAGCTCCTGCTCGCTGGCGCCCGGCGTGCTGCCGAAGCTGCCGGCCGGCACCTGGACGTTCTGGCCGCGAATCGCCGCGTTGATGTCGTCGATGGACAGGCCATAACCCACCAGCTTCTGCGGATCCACCCAGACGCGCATGGCCGCTTCGGACGCGAAGAACTGCAGCTTGCCCACGCCGGGCACGCGCAGCAGTTCGTTGTTGATGTTGCGCGCGGCATAGTCGGCCAGGGCCGTGGTATCGCCACGGTTGCCGACCGTGCTGGTCAGGGCGTAGATCAGCAGGAAACCGGAGCTGGCCTGCTCGACTTTCAGCCCTTGGGTCAGCACCGCCTGAGGCATACGCGCCTCGGCCTGTTTCAAGCGGTTCTGCACATCGACCTGCGCCATGTCCGGATCGGTGCCAGGCTCGAAGGTCACCATCACTTCGGCCACGCCGTTGGAGTTGTTGGTGGACTCGTAGTACAGCAGCCCCTTGGCGCCGTTGAGCGACTGTTCGATGATGCTGGTCACCGACTCCACCATGACCTTGGCCGAAGCGCCGGGGTAGGAGGCAGTGATGGAAATCTGCGGTGGCGCCACATTGGGGTACTGGGCCACGGGCAAGGATGGAATCACCAGCAATCCTGCCAGTGAAATGAACAACGCCACGACCCAGGCAAAGTTCGGGCGATGGATGAAAAACCTGGACATCTCACGTTCCTCGCGTCACTGGGCGGCAGCCGTTTGTTGCTGTGCCGGCGCCACCGGCATACCGGGAGCCAACCCTGCCGGGCTACCGACGATCACCTGATCACCTGGCTTGAGCCCTTCGTTGATTTGCCAACGCGAGCCTTGCATCACACCGGTTCGCACGACGCGTGCCTCGGCGATGCCATTGGCGGCGACCATGACCCGTGCCTGGCCATCGCTGCCTCGCTGGACCGCACGCTGAGGAACCAGGATGGCGTGGTTGTCGGTACCTTGAGGTGTGCGCACGCGCACATACATGCCCGGCAAGAGGATGCCGTCGGCATTATCGAAACGCCCACGCAGGACGACCTGGCCGGTACCGCGGTCCACACTCACATCGGTGAACATCAGCTCGCCTGAGCGCTGGAAATCGGTGCCTTCCACTTGCGCGGTCAGACCCTGGCTGTCGGCCGAGAGTGCGCCGTCCATGACCGCCTGCCGCAGGCGCAGCGCGTCAGCAGCAGATTGCGTGAAGTCGATGTAGATCGGGTCCAGTTGCTGTATCCGTGCCATCAGCGTCGCCTCCCCCTGCCCCACCAAAGCGCCTTCGGTGGCCAGCGCACGGCCAATGCGTCCGGAGATCGGCGCAGTGACAGTGGCGTAACCCAGGTTAAGGCGTGCGGCCTGCACATCGGCCTGCGCGGAACGTACTGCCGCACGGGCACTGCGCAACTCGGCAGTGGCGCTGTCGAAGTCCTGCTGGCTGACCGCCTCGATCTTGACCAGCGGCTCATAGCGTTTCACACGTGCCTGGGCTTCCTGCTGCACGGCCTGGGCACGGGCGAGGTCCGCCTCGGCGCGGGCCAGGGCGGCCCTGAACGGCGCCGGGTCGATCTGGAACAGCATATCCCCCGCCTTGACGTCAGCCCCTTCCTCGAAGCGCTTGTGCAACACGATACCCGGCACCCGCGCCCTTACCTCTGCGACCCGCATCGGCTCGACCCGGCCCGGCAACTCAGCGGCCAGGGTCACCTGCTCGGAGGCCAACGTCACGATTTCCACCGGGTAGCTCGCGTTGGCTGCGCCGTCCTGCTCTGCTGCGGGCTCGCACCCGGCCAAGGTAATCGCCACGGCCAGTACGCCCACTCTTATCGAACCTGTCTTGCCCATCACTCACCCGAGCCTTGATTGAAAACGGGGCGAATGCTACTTTTCAAACCCATATGAGTCAATTATGTCTCACAAAAATCAAACAAGACTCCTCATGACCACTTCAGGCTTCCCTCCTTCATCGCTTTCCACCAAGCTGGTGAATGCCCTCTATGCCGCTGCCGCCTTGCGACCCAGAGCGTCCATGGGTGAACTGGCGGCGTTGGCTGGCATCAGCCGGGCTACCTTGCACCGTTACTGCGGGACGAGAGAAAACCTCGATAGCCAGCTCGAACAGCACGCCAAAAACACGCTCATGCAGATCCTCGACAACAGCGGCGCGCTGGCTTCCACAGAGCCCCTGGCCGCGTTGCGTCAGCTGATTCGCGAACACCTGGCCCAAGGCGAACTGATCGCCTTCCTGGCTTCCCGTTACCCTGTGCACATGAGCGTGCAACACGACCTGCGGCTCTATCTGGAAACGCTCGATGCGTTGTTCTTCAGCGGCCAGCGACAGGGTGTATTTCGAGCGGATGTCACCGCGGCGCTGCTGACCGAGATGTTCGTATCGCTGTTGCACGGCATGGTCGATGCCCGCCAGCGAGGGCATGCGCCAATAGAGCGTGCAAAGATGCTGGAGAACGCGTTTCTGCAGGGCATTGCAACGCGGGCGCCCTGTTGGGCGCCCGCGTAGGGCAACCGCCGTTAAGCGCTATTGCGCCAAAGGAAGGGGATAACTGCTATTGCTCGTCGCCATCGAGCGGCGTACTCCAGATCACCAGCTCAAGAGCGGCGGCGATCTGGATGCGATGATCGGCAAGCGGGACAGGCAGCAGGTCCTGGGCGCGCTCCAGTCGGCGCAGCAAGGTATTGCGATGGGTGCCCAGCACCTCGGCGGTCTGGGTGATGTTGCAGCCGTTGGCCAGGAAGGCGTGCAACGAATGCTGAAGCACCGTGGGTTCGGTCGCCAGGCGCCCCAGGGTGCTCAAGACGAACTGCCTGGCCGCGCGGGCATCCTGGGTCATCAACGACACCATCCTCACCTGATCGATCGTGGCAACGGCGGGGGAACCCGCCAAACGGCCCATCAACCGCTGGGTGGTCAAGGCTTCCAGGTGCGAGCGCCGGAACCCATTCATCCCCGCGCCCGCCGAACCGATTGCCGCGCGAATCTTGGGAAATTGTCGAGTGACGCCTTGCAGCAGGTTCAGGTCCAGCGGCTTTGCCGCACTGCTCCAGGCCCACAGGGTCGCAGTGCCCGCAAATACGATCAGGGGCGCTACCGTGCCCGTGAGCTGCGCCAGCGCACGCGCCATATCTTCCAGGGGGCGAATCTCGGCGTCCGGGGTTTCGCTCCAGACGAGGCAGGCATGGTGTCTCTGCGCAAGGCTGTAGCCCAGTCGCCTGCCGAACTGCTCCGCGTCCACATCCCTGCCATCGAGCAGCCGGCTGACCAGGCTGCGTTTATCGACAGGATCATCATGGGCGTGGGCGCTCTTTTCTTCGAGGATGATCTGCGTCACCACACGCATGTTGCTGTCGATGAATTCCGAGATCGAACGCGACGAGACCTTCAGGAATTCCTCGAGCACCACGGGATCCTGCGTCAGGCTGAAGGCCATCTTCATCCATAGGTCCCAGGCTGCGTTCTGTGTCGACCTTGCAACATTCATCAGCAGCTCCGACAGCCCCCTGCGGGCGAGCTCCCTGGCCGTGTCCACCATGTCAGCAGACACGTAGGGCTCCACCGGCTCACCAGGGCGCTGCAGGTTGGCATTGGCCCAATGCAGCAACTCTGCCCGGTTGGCGCGCCGGCACGACGCGAGGATAACCGGGTCCTCCAGCAACCTGGCATCTTTGGGTGAAGAGAACAGTGACTGGTTCAGCCGCTCGACCCACTCAGGTGGCAGCGCCTGAGCGAGTTCGGCGCCTTTGCGCATAAGCTCGCGAACGGCTTCCGAGGGGCGTGGCCAGGGCGATGGCGTGCTGGTCATGGGCGGTGCAAATCACTCAAAAATCGGCTGAAAAATGGTGCAGTTCGTACCTTGGCGCAGGGCCAGTGCAAACCTAGCATGAACGCACTGCCTGAACAAAAAGAACAAGGAGGCACCGTGGCGCTCCATGTCCCTTTCCTGGGTTTAGCGCAGTAGCAAGCAGGCCTGTTTCCTGATGCCCGTTGACCAAACGTCAACCCGCCTGCGCAACCGTTCCTTTCAATCCGGAGTGTTCTCAATGTCAGCCTCTCGTGACTCCACGCCAAGCCTGCCAGTTGTAAGCCGCTCGACTTGCGCGCAAGAAATTGCGCAGCTGAGCGACCAGGCAGGTGCCGTGATCATCCGCAACTTCATGACCCCTGAACAAGTCGCACGAATCAACAGCGAACTCGACGCCCCCCTGGCCGCGCTCGATGCCGGCTCCAGGCACGAGCACGCGCTGATCGCCGAGTTCCATGGTCACCAGACCAAACGGCTTACCAACCTCGTCACTCACAGCAAGACCTTTCGTGAGGAAATTCTCGATGACGACCTCTTTCACGAACTGGGGAACGTGCTGTACGCCCCGGACTGCGGTGACTGGTGGCTGACCACGGCCCAGTTGATCGAGATCGGCCCAGGCAACAAAGCGCAAATGCTGCACCGTGACATGATGCAGTACCAACCGTTCGTGGCCATGAACAGGCATGCGCCACGCGCCATCACCAACCTGATGCTGGCGCTGACCGATTTCACCGAGGAAAACGGCGCCACTCGCTTGATCCCCGGGAGCCAGGACTGGGATGACTTTTACGATAAAGGCACCCCAGAGATGACGATCCCCGCCCTGTTGAAAGCCGGCGATGCCATGCTGTTCGGCGGGAAAGTCGTTCATGGCGGCGGTGCCAACGTGACCGCCGACCATTACCGTCGCGGGCTGACCATCCCTATGCAGGCTTCGATCATCACGCCTGAAGAAGCCTACCCGTTGATCGTGCCGCTCGAGCTGGTACGCACGCTTTCTCCACGGGTCCAGAAGATTCTCGGTTTCCGCTCCCAATACCCCAATGGCAGCCCTGGCCTTTGGCAACATAACTACGCAGACCTGGCGGATTACCTTCAGCTCTAGCGTCCAGCGTTGACTTGCCTGGGCCTGATGGTGCCACGACCACCCAGACGCCCAGGCAAGGAAACAGGCCAGGCATCGCTTTGCGATGCCTGGCCTCTGAGCGAGTGGTCGGCCCTTCACTCCTGGCAGGGCATAACCCCTCGGCGTGAAAACAAGACAGGTACGCCCTCGGCGTTGAACAACGCCGCCGTCAGTGAAAGGCCATCAGCGGTCTGCGTTTCCTGAAAACTGTGCCCGCCATCGCTGCTCTGCACGCTCAGCCCATCCAGCCCGACCGCCAACACACGAGATCCCGCTACCGCTACGCTCGTGACAGAGCCTTTGCTTTGCGTTGGCACTCGGCGAAAGCCCTTGCCGTCCGCTGAACCCTGCAACAGGGTGCCGCGCTGGCCACCCAGCAGCAGACGCCCATCGGCCAGTACTGCGCCAGACCACAGGGTGCCTTCGTAGCCGGTATCCAGGTAACGCCAGTTCTTCCCCTGGTCTTCGGAATGCAGCACCTGCCCATGCTCGGCCGTGGCGTACAGCCTGCCGCGGCTGTCGGCAAACAACCCCATCAGGTTGAGGTCGGCCCGCTTGGCCCCCGGCGGAGCCTGCAGCGGCTGCTCAGCCCACGTCTGGCCCCCATCTTCGGTCGTCAGCACCAACGACCAGAGGCCTACTGCAACACCCTGCCGGGCATTGAAGAAGTGCACCGCGAACAGTGGCCGGTCTTCTTCGGTGGCCAGTCGCTGGGCCTGCCAGGACTCCCCGCCATCGGTGGTGGCCAGGATCGCGCCCCAATGGCCAACCGCCCAGCCGCGTTTGGCATCCACGAAAGACACGCCCGTCAATGGCGTGGACAGCGGTACCGACCTCGCCTGGCGCCACTGCATGCCCTGATCGTCGGACAACAGCACGACACCGTGGTCGCCCACGGCCACCATGCGCGCCCCCGCCCAACCGGCGGCCAGCATGGTGGCCTGCGTGGCATTGCTCGCCTGTACGGCCGGTACGGCCTGCAACGGCGCGGCCTGAAGAGACATCAGCGGCACTGCTGCTGCGAGCAAGGCTGCGGTGAATGAAACCCTGAACTTCATGCTTCTCTCCTCAGTGCACCAGCGCGCCAATCATGCGCACGGGGCGCTTACGTGGGAATACCCGCTCCAGCCACACGGCGAAGGCCGGCAGCACGGTCATGGCCATGACCATGTTGACGATGAACATGAAGGCCAGCAGCTTGCCCATGTCGGCCTGGAACTTGAGTTCCGAGAAGGCCCAGGTGGCCACGCCCACAGCCAGGGTGATGGCAGTGAAAATAGTGGCGACACCCACTTCGAGCAGCGCGTATTCCACGGCCTTGGTAATCGACTGCCCATGAGCCAGGTGCAGTTGCAGACGGTTGTAGATGTAGAAGGCGTAATCGACGCCGATGCCCACCGCCAGCACCATCACCGGCAAGGTGGCGATGGTCAGTCCGATCTGCAGCTCCTTCATGAACCAGTAGCCAATGAAGGTGCCGATGGTCAGCGGCAGGCAACACACCAGGACTGCCCGCAAGTCGCGATACACCACGAACACCAGCAATGCGATGGCGGCATAGACATAAAGCAGCATGGGTGTTTCGCTTTTTTCCACTTCTTCGTTGATGGCTGCCAGCACCCCGGCGTTGCCCGAAGCGAGGCGCACCGAGATGCCTGGCAGGGGGTATTCGCTGCGGAATGCCTTGGCGGCATCCACTACCCGGTTGATCGTGGTGGCTTTGTGATCGGCCAGGTACAGGTGCACTGCGGACATGCTGCAGTCGGTGCGCATCAGCCCGGGCGTGCGCGCAACCTCGGTAGCCAGGGCGGCATAGTTCATCGGGTCAATGGGCACCGCCGCCATCTTCGGGTTGCCTTCGTTGTAGCCCTCATTGAACTGGCGCATGTTGCTGGAGAGCGACGCTACCGACAGGACACCGGGCACCCCCTGCATGGTCCACACGAAGCGATCCTGGTACTGGCCCAGGGCAACATCTTCGCAGGCCACCTGGCTGTCTTCGCCAGAGGGCTCCTTGTTGACTTCGAACACCACGCTGAGCCAGTCCAGGCCAATGTCGTAGTTGCCGGCGATGGAGACCGCATCGCGATTGAAGCGGGCGTCCTCGCGCAACTCCGGCGCGCCCGCCTGCAGCGTGCCAACGACACGGTCATGGCTTTGCCAGATCGCCACCAGGAATACCATCAAGGCAATGCCAAGCACCCATTGTGCCCTGCGCGGCTCGGCGAGCCGGGCCAGGCCACGCAGCCAGCGGGTGCGGCGCTGCCGGGACACTTCCTGGGCGGCTGCGTACTTGTCATCGACACTCAGCAGCGACGCCATCAACGGCAACATCACCAGGTTGGTGATGATCTTGTAGGCCACGCCGAGCGAGGCCGTTATCGCCAGCTCCCGCACCATCGGAATGGGGATCAACAGCAGCGTCACGAAGGAAACCAGCGCGGTCACCAGCGCCAGCGTCCCGGGAATCAGCAACCCCGTAAAGCTCGTACGCGCCGCCGCTTCGGCGCTCTTGCCGATGGCGATCTCGCGGACGATGAAGTTGATTTGCTGCACGCCATGAGACACCCCGATGGCGAATACCAGGAAGGGCACCAGCACCGCCAACGGGTCGAGCCCGTACCCCAACAGGCGCAGGCTGCCGAACTGCCACACCAGCGAGGCCAGCGAACAGACCAACGCCAGCAGCGTAAAGCGCAGCGAGTGGCAATACCAGTACACCGCCCCCGCCGTCAGCAGCAACGCCAGCAGACAGAACTCCAGCACGGCTGAAGCCCCGTCAGCAATATCACCGATCTGCTTGGCGAAACCGATGATCTGGATTTCGAAATCGCCATCCTCGAATTGCTGGCGGATCTCTTTCTCCAGCCTGTGGTTGAACGCCACATAGTCAAGGTGCGCGCCATTGGTGTCGTATTCGTTGAGTTCCACCGTGATCATCGCACTGCTCTGATCCCGGGAAACCAGCGTGCCGATGAAACCACCCTGGGCGGTGGAGCTGGCGATCGTCGCGATGACCTGGTCATCCAGGTGCTCGGGCGAAACCGTTCCTGGTACCAGTGGGTCAGCGCGAAAACCTTCTTCGGTGATTTCGTTGACGAAGGCATTGGGCGTCCACAACGAACGCACGCTGCTGCGGGAAACCCCCGGGAGGAAGGTCACCGCCTGGGTGACGTCATACAGCCGCTTCAGGCCCGGGGCGCTCCAGATATCGCCCTGTCGGGCCTTGACCACGATGGTCAGCCGGTTCGCTCCCAGCAGGTCGTTGCGGTAGGCCTCGAATGTCTTGATGTATTCGTGGCCTACCGGCAGTTGCTTTTCAAAGCCTGCATCCATGCGCAGTTGCACGGCGAACCAGCCCATGATCAGCGTGAACACCGCCAGGCTCGCCAGCACCAGACGACGATGCCCGAACAACACACCCTCGACACGTGACAGCAGGCCACGTGCCGGGGCTTCGGATAACTTTACAGAACCGTTCACGGCGGGCCTCACAAGGTGCGGGAAATCGCGATGCCGACATAGTCGCGGTCACGATAAAGCTGGTCGTAGGGCGTGTCGCCGCCCATGAACTTCGCGTAGTTGAGGGAGATCTGCCAACTGGCCGGGTTTCGCACGAAGTTCAGATACAGGTTCATGCTGCTCGCGTCCTCGGTGAAGGTCGCACTCAGGTTCGGCGTCCTGCCCCCCAGCGAGCGCGAATAGAAGACACCTGGCGTGACCTGCCAGCCCGGCAGCAAGGTGCCGTCATAGGTCAGGCTGAAGTCCAGGTTGATGCCAGAGGACGTCTTGTCGCCACGGGGCTTGGGCGCTGTCGCAGGGTCCAGCTGCCAGGTATTGAGCCCCGCAGCGAGTGGCTCGCCATTGACCTCGTCATGCAGCCCTGGGTATTTGATGACCACCAGCTCGGACAGCAAGGTGCCCGTGCTGGCTCCGGTGAAGTCGAGCAGCGTCGGGGAGTTCGAAGGCGTGAAGCTGTACAGGCCGGTGAGGTGCCACTGGAACTTCTTTTCGTCCTTCCAGCATTTGCCGCCATTGCTGGAGCACAGGTCGATGACCGGGTTGAGCATGACCGAATCCTTCGGCCGGTACGAAAGCTCCGTACCGACGGCCCAGTCACCGATCGGCATGTTGGCACTGATGCCATACATCATCCGGTCTTCCTGGTACTCCCAGGTGGGGGCAGCGGCGAAGGTGTCCGGGTCAAGAATGGCGACGCGCAATGACGGCAACTTGTCGTGATAACGCATCACGTAGAAGCCGTAGTTTATGTCGCTGTCCTCTGGTTGCCAGCGCAGCGAAAGGCCCCACTGGCCGCTGTCGCGGGCGTCCTTCTCGGAGAACCCGTAGTCCCCCCTGCCCTCACCCAGCGCGTTGTTGGTGGACCAGTAGCTGCCCACCGGCGGCAACTCGCTCTTGTTCCAGCGGAACTGATAGTAGGCCTCGACGTTGACACCCGAGCCAAGGCCCGAAGCGACACTGAGCATCGGCGCGGGCAGCACGGCCTCCTTGAGCTGCACGCCGGGACGTGCCAGGGCCTGGTAGTCGTAGGCGTTGGTGTTGTTGATGCCACCGGCCACGAACAGGCTTTCACCCCAGTTGATCACCTGGTTGCCCAGGCGCGCGCGGACCCGCTGCCCGCCCATGTCGAAGCCTTTGCTCACCCACAGGTCCAGCAGGCGAGCCTTGAAGGCGAGGTCGTCGCGGGCGTCGTCACTCAGCCCGTTGCTGCCGACGCTCTCTGGGGTGTTGAACGACAGCGTGCCGGTGGTATCGGTGGCAGCGAAGTCGCGGATCCAGGTCCCGCGCGCCATGAAGGTGAAGTCTTCGGGCATCTTCAGCAACAGCTCATGGGTACCCTTGAGGTAGTTGGTGAACATGTCGCCGCGGTCGTAGTTCAGGTCGCCCTGGTCCGCCACGCCGGAACTCTGCGCCAGGCAGCCGGAGGGCACGTTGTGCCCGGTCGGCCCCTGGTTGATCAGGTTGCAGCCCCGCGACTCGGTACGCAGGCCCATGCCTGCGGTGATCGTGGAGTCGAAGGAGCCATTGAGGGTTTCGGTTTCAAAGGTGAACCCCATTGCCAGTGGGGTTGCGCACACGATGACAAGGCCTGACGCTTTCGTAATTATTTTTTTCATGTGGGCTCTCGATCTGGCGTCGGTTTAGCGCTCGCTGATGGCTCGCAGGTTGTCGGAGGTGAAGAAGTCGCGTTTCAGGCGAGGGTTGCCACTGTCTTCGGTGAGCCAGCGAATATCGTTCTTGCCCGCGCCGATCGAGGTCATGTCGAACAGGTAACGATGATCGGCGAGGTTGTACTGGACCTGGGCCTGCACATCGCACGCGCCGGTCTCGTAGACGGGGATCGAGAACCCTTCACGCACCTTCCAGATCTGCCCTTGCTTGTCATAGTCAACGGCCAGCAACGGGTTCCAGCTGTCCTCGTCGATGTAGAACAGGCGCTTGGGTGCTTGGTGGCGCATGCCCTGGCGAACATTGGCCTCGATGACCCAGACACGATGCAATTCGTAGCGGCGCGACTGTGGCGCGATGGAATCGTCGCCGCCGAAGCTTTCCACCTTGGCTGCGGTGTCATAGGCGCCAAAGGCGTTGTACGGCACCAGCAGCTCCTGCTTGCCGATCAGTTTCCAATCGAAGCGGTCCATGGCTCCGAAGAACACGTTCGCCTCATCGACGGTGTATTGGTTGTCCAGCCCGATCTGCGGAGCGTCGTAGGAATACGATGGCATGCGCCTGACCCGACGCTGGCCGGGGAAATAGTAGAAGGTGGTGGCCTGCTCGCCGGCTACAGTCGTCTGCACACCAGCCTGGCCGGCCAGCGCCGCTGGCTCCCGGTAACTGGAGAACGTGGCGTTTTCCAAGCGGCCAATGGACGAAAAAAGTGCACTGCCTTTCTTTCCCCAGGGCGTGAAGAAAAAGGTGTCTGACGACTGGCGTAACCACTCCCCACCCTTGCGCGGCGAAATGCCTGAAATGCTTTTGGGAATCTCGACACCAAGGCCGCGATAGCGCATCTTCATGTTCCACATCACCTCTGCGCCTGTACTGGGCAGAGGGAACGGGATGCCCGGCACATGGGCGTCCTCGAGGGCAACCCCTGTGGAGTCGAGCTTGGCGAAGCCAATGTTCTGCCGCGTGTTATCCGCCACGAAGTCCGGTACGCCACAGGTGCGGCGGGTCGGGTAGACCTCCATGCGATAGCCCGGAATCTTCTTGAACAGTTCGAGCTGGCCGGGGGACAGCTTGCTCGCATACTGCGCCACGCTATTCGAGTCGATGCTGTAGAGGGGTTTGTCATCCTTGAACTTCCAGTGGTCCCCCCGCACCTGGCCATAGCTCCAGCCCCCCCCTTGCGGCCCCGGAGCAGTCCAGGCCGGAATATCCCCGCTTGAACTAGCAGCCACCTCACCGCCCAATGGCGTCAGCTTCGAACCCAGCTCCCCGGCCCCCTGGGGTGCGGCCTGTACCGAGCACATCGCGGTCGATACCGCGAGGGTAACCAGCAGCTGCCTGAAAATACAGCCGGCGGACATGTCGTCTTTCTGCCCTGTAGATACTTCTTTCATTGGAGGCTCCTCGAACAAAGGGCCTGGACCGGCAACCCGACCATCCACACGGAAATGGGCACCTATCGCAAGCTGATCATTTGACATGGTCACGTGACCATGTCGGGTGATCAGAAAGCAATCCACATGCCAGAAGTCTCGTGGAATGATTAAGTTAGATAAATCAGGTGTTTAGTCGATAGTGGCGATCTATGTTCCTCAGATGCCTGCACCTTAATGGGAAGTAAAGAAACATGTGTTACCAGCGCATGCCCAACCATGATGCATTGCTAATTATACTTACCCATTGCAAGCTGCCGTTTACATTGAGCAAGCCTTAAATATTTCCATTGAAAACCCAACCATGGAAATGAATCAATTACCCATAAAAAAACCGCCCCTGGAGGCGGTAAAGAAGCGGGCCTATGGCCCGACATGGAGTTACTTCGAATCAAGGGATTGGCGGCACAACGACGCACCTGCGCCGCTCAATTCAACGAACATTGAGTAACGCCTCAACTGAGGCACTTCTAGAACGCTGAAGTGCACCATAGGCATAGAACGATTGCACAATCGAGTACGACCAAGTCAAGAAAGCAAAGGTCATGAATACCACCTTTGAATCGTCACCCGGAATCGGAAAGAAGTCATACCGGAATGCTATCGTTAGCCCCGCCACTCCGCCCAAGGTGGTAGCCAGCGCATGCAGAAGCTCTCTGGCACAAACCAGTCGCCAAATGAAATAGGCCAGGTACGCTGTGTAAGCCAGCCACATCACCATATAAAAATAAGGCAGGAACTGCTTGAATGAACTCGACATGAAGTAAATGGCTGCAACCGTAAAGCCCGCCAGGAAAAACACAATGTCATTCACCGGGGACGGCTTGTAATCGTGCGTTACCGCCATCAAGCCAAGCGTTGCAATAACAGGAATTCCAACGCCCCGGGAAAAAGCATCGAGGAATATGGCAACGTTATAATTTGCCAGCCAGCCCGTAACGAGGAAGATCGCGAAATTCGTTGCGGATATCCCGACAATCAAAAACTCTCCGCCGAGCAGATAATTTCTTCGCCCGATGAATGCCGCCCCATAATACAAGCCACAGATGATTAGCAATATACATGAGCCCAGGATACTCACTTCTATCAGTTCCACGAGAACAGCCTCTCTCAATCTGAGGATCGACATCACACTGCATGTCGAAATCGGCAACCAATCGGACGACTATTGCAAACCCAATCAGCGGGGAAATACGGGCTGAATTATTTGACCTGCACCGGTAACTTAAGTTATACGAGCAGGTCAGCATGGCCGCGATTAGTCGACCAGAGACCTCAGGTCGCTGTCGATTTTATTCAGCGTTTCCTGAGAAATAAACCCGCCAGAATATTTTGCCGCCGTCACTAAGGCAAAGCCACGGGCCATGCCAATTTGTGGGTGTTTACCGATACCGGGCAGGTGCTTTTCAAGGATCTGGCTCGTAGTGCTGTTATCCAGCAGCTCGCCAACTTTCGAGTCGATTGAGAACGCCATGGTGTCATCTCCTTGGTTGCGCCCAAAAGGGCAGAAATTCAATACGCAGCAGGCTGTGTAAACTCAGGATCTCAGAAGCCTTTTCCCGGTTCGGAAAAAGCAGGCATGCCCAAGAGCTCTTGTGGGTCACGCATCTGGCCATCAATTTCCACCCAGCCCAGCAGCGTGGAGCTCACACTCCAGCCCAGCAGGCGTTGCATTTCTGCGGGGAGCTGGCGAACCCGTTCAATGGGAATGGAAAGGAAGTGATTTTCTTCGAGGCGCAGGATGGCCAAGTCGTAGGCCATGGTCAGACCAGTACGAGGAAACGCTGTGGTATTGGCGCCACCGCCGTGATAGACCGACCCCAGCCACAACAGCGCAGAGCCTGCTTTCATCTCGGCGGCGATGGTTTCTTCCTGGGTCGGCCCGCGCTCGTCATCCCATTGATGACTGCCCGGAATAACGCGCGTGGCACCGTTCTCTTCGGTGAAGTCCGAGATGGCCAGCATGATCTGCAGACGGGCCTCGCGCCCGAACTGGGGATGTCGCCACAGCGAGGTGGCATCGTCGCGGTGCAGGGGCTGAAGGCCTTGGCCCGGGCCGATCTGAATGGCCTGGGTAATGCTGAGTTGAATGTCAGGTGCCATCTCGATGCGGTCGCTGCCCACCCAGACATGGGTCGGTGTCTGCAGGATCTGCCTGGCCGCGCCGATGAACAACGGGTTTAGTGCCACCTCCACCGCCGTATCGCTTCGCCCGATGATGCGACCGATACGACGGGTCTGCATGCCTGCGAAATAGGGGTCTTCTCCGCAGGGCGTGACATTCAAGTAGGTGTCCAGCTCTTCGGTGAGGCACTTGAGCGTCTCTGGCGAGACGAAATCAGCAATGATGACCCCGCCGTCACGCCGAATGATTTCCACCACTTGTTCCACCGACGCATCACTGCTGACCGTCGAGAGTTTTTGTGTATCCATCTGCCTTCTACCTGTCCGGTTTTTCATTGTTCTATCCAGCGAGCCCGGGCAACCGCCTCGTCCCACCGGCGCAACCACCACAGCAACCTCTTATGCCGCTGCCGAAGCCCGTAATGATCTGCTCGGCATTGCCATGATTATCGAATATAGTCATTTGATCAAGTCATTTGATCGGGTTTTTTACCATCTCGCCACTGTCCCGGCCTAAGTGAGGTACGGCAGTCAGCATCTGCCTCTGGGCGATAGCCAGATACCGACGGCAAGACCGCAGACGGAAAGGGGTGCATCGACTCATCTCATGGATTGGGCCATGACTTTGCGATAGCATTCGTCACCGCCGACGCCGGACCCGGCGGTTGGCGCAAGGCCAAAAGGGGAGAACGCTTGAATGGCTCGGATAGGCGCGGAAGAACGCAGACAGGATTTCATTGAAGCGACCATCAAGGTGATCGCAGAACACGGCATAGCCAACGCCACGACGCGGCGCATCGCGGCAGCGGCAGATTCGCCGCTGGCCTCGCTGCATTACGTTTTTCACACCAAGGAAGACTTGTTCTATGCGGTCTACGAGTCCTTGATCGCCATGCCGCAGCAATCGCTGCAGGCTCCGGCAAACGCTCTCCCCGCCGAATCGGTAGGGGAAATGCTGCGCCAGTTGGTCAAGTGGTTCATTGCACACCCCGAACGGGCCATAACCCAGTTCGAGCTGTTCTTCTGGAACCTGCGCAATGACCCGGAAATGGCAGCGAAGATCTATACCGTTTCCATCGAAGCCACCCAACAGGCCATCCAGAAGGCGACCGGCGATGCGCTGGATCAGGCCGCACTCACCACAGTCAGTCGGCTGCTCATCAACCTTTTCGATGGTTTGCTTCTCTCCTGGACCGCACACGGCAACCTCGAACGCCTGGAGGCTGAGACAGAAACGGCCTGCCAGGCGGTTAAGCTGCTGGTGGCCAGCTACTGAGACGTCATTCAGATTGCCGTGGTCCGGTGTGACACGGCAATCCGGTATCCATAGGGTCTGACAGACAAACGGACTGTCGCCTCTTGCCACAAAACCCACATACCGCCCTGTCATAACGACGCCAAAACCTGGAGTCGCCCGACGCACAATACCCCCTACCCCAATCTCACCAGGTTCAAATCGTCCCAAAAAAATTGCTTCTCGGTGCATTTTGCACCTTGCCCCGGGTAATCTGTCGTCTCATCATGGTCAAATGATCAAGTCAAAAGATCAGCCCCTATAACACAATAATGGGAAGTCCTATGTCCTCGCACACTGCTCTTCCGGTTGAGCCAGTCGATATATTGATCATGGGAGCCGGTGTGTCTGGCATCGGCGCGGCCGCCTATCTGCGACGCCATCAGCCTCACAAGACCTTCACGATTCTCGAGTCTCGTGAGCGAATGGGCGGCACCTGGGACCTGTTCCGCTATCCCGGCATCCGCTCGGACTCCGACCTGTACACCTTCGGCTTCGACTTCAAGCCCTGGACCAAGGCGAAATCCCTGGCGGACGCCGCAGACATTCTCGAGTACCTGCGTGAAGCGATCGACGAGCATGAGCTGGAGTCCTTGATCCAGTACAAGCAGAAAGTCATCTCGGCGAACTGGCAAACGGACAAGGGCTTATGGGCGGTGCGGGTGGAGGACGGTCACCTGGGACAGGCCCGCACAATCGAATGTCGCTGGCTGTTCAGCGCGGGCGGCTACTACAGGTACGACCAAGGATTCAGCCCCCGCTTCGAGGGAGCCGAACAGTTCAAGGGGCAGATCGTTCATCCGCAACACTGGCCAGAGAACCTGGATTACACGGGCAAACGTGTCATTGTGATCGGCAGCGGCGCGACGGCAGTGACCCTGATTCCGGCGATGGCGGACAAAGTCGCCAGCATCACCATGCTGCAGCGTACGCCCTCCTACATCATCAACCAACCAGCCAATGATGCGGTTGCGGCGTTTCTGCGCAAGGTCCTGCCCGAGCAAACCGCATACTCTCTGACACGCTACAAGAACGCCAGGATCACCCTGGCCTTCTGGGCCTTCTGCCAGCGCTTCCCCAAGCTTTCCCGCAAACTGCTGTTGTGGCTGACGCGCAAGGAGCTGCCGAAAGGCTACCCGGTCGACGTCCATTTCAATCCGCCCTACAACCCTTGGGACCAGCGCTTGTGCACGGTACCTGAAGGCGATCTGTTCAAGGCGATCAGCGCGGGTAAGGCCGACATCGTCACCGACCATATCGAGCGGTTCACCGAATCCGGCCTGTTGCTGAAATCCGGCAAGGCGTTGGAAGCTGACATCGTAATTACCGCCACGGGGCTGAATGTGCAGATGTTCGGAGGGATCAGTCTGTACAAGGACGATAAGCCAGTGGTGCTGAGCGACACTCTCGCCTACAAAGGAACCATGCTATCCGGTGTACCCAACTTCGCGTTCGCGGTGGGCTACACCAACTCCTCCTGGACCCTGAAAGTGTGCCTGCTGTGCGATCACTTCTGTCGCTTGCTGGGTTTCATGGACAACCACGGCTACAACGTTTGCGAACCCCGGGCGCCAGACGGGATCGAGACCCGCCCTCTGCTGGATTTCGGTGCCGGTTATGTGCAACGCGCCTTGGACAGCATTCCGCGCCAAGGGCCAAGCGAGCCCTGGGTGATGTCGATGGATTACTTCCGCGATACCAAACTCCTGCGCCGCGGCGCTGTGGCTGACAAATGCCTGGAGTTCTCCTCCGTACCCAGCACGCCCCTGTGCGCGAACGTCGAGCTGCAACAACAGGGTAGCCGCGGATGAGCCCCGACCGCTTCTGCGAACTGCCTGGCAAGCGCCCTCTTTGCTATCGCAGCCACGGGCTCGAAACGGCGCCTGCGGTCATCCTCATCGTCGGCCTGGGGCTGCAATTGACCTACTGGCCGCAACCGATCATCGCCGGCCTGGTCGAGCGGGGGTTTCGCGTCATCACGCTGGACAACCGCGACTCGGGGCGGTCGTTCTTCACCGATGTGGTGCCTCCCACGGCCATGCAGCAGTTCTTGCGCAAGCGCACCCCCGGCTATGACCTGGGTGATATGGCAAACGACGTGATCGGGCTCATGAACGGCCTGAACCTGGCAACGGCGCACGTGGTGGGCATGTCGATGGGCGGCATGATCGCCCAGACCCTTGCCGCCCGTTACCCCGAGCGTATCAGGACGCTCACCTCGATCTTCTCGACCACCGGCTCGCTGCGCGTCGGCCAGCCGGCGTTGAAGGCTATCCGGCAGCTACTGCGCCGCCCGCCACGCAGCGAGCAGGAAAGCGTTCGCGACTACCTGGACATCATGCGCCTGATCGGCTCGACCCTGGAGTGGAATGAGCCCGCCTTCCGTGACTATGCCCTGTTGGCCTGGGAGCGAGGCGGTGGCGAGGCCAGCAACATCGGCACGGCCAGGCAGATCGGCGCGATCATCAATTCCGGCGACCGCACCCAGGAACTGCAACGGGTTCATTGCCGCACCCTGGTCATCCATGGCGATGAAGATCTCATGGTCGCGACCAGCGGCGGGTACGCCACGGCAGCAGCTATCCGTGGTTCCAGCCTGGTGCTGCTGCCAGGGATGGGGCACGACTTCCCACCTTGCCTGTCCGGCACGCTGCTGTCCCTGTTGGCAGGACACATGCTGTAGCACGATCACCCTTTCAGGGGCGTGCAGCTTGGCCGCCCCTCTTTTTACCCCCCGAAGGAGGCCTTCGACCAGGTTCAAGCAAAACCAAGAACAACAAAATGCTGGCTTGCGCGAAATGCCAGGCCACACATCACCCGCTTGAGCTGTTATCCACGGCCTGGCGCAGGTGCTCCTCTACTGCCCTTTCAACAATGACAACAATTGAGCAAGAGGTACGTATGGACTTCAAGTTTTTACTCCCCAGCAAAATCGTGATGGAACCTGGTCTGCGCGAGCGCACCGGTGAACACCTGCACTCACTTGGCCTGGCCCGCGTGCTCATCGTGACCGATCCGGGGGTCAAGGCGGCGGGCCTGCTGGAAAGCGTCTACGCCAGCCTGGAGAAGGCAGGCATCGCCTTCGAGGAAGTGTCGGACATCAAGGCCAATCCGCGCAGCGAGGACGTCAATCAGATCGCGCAGCGATATCGCGGCAAAGGTATCGATGGCTTGTTAGCCGTAGGCGGGGGCAGTGCCATGGATGCAGCCAAGGCCATCAGCTTGCTGCTCAGCCATGAGGGTCGGATCGAGGACTACGAAGGGTCGTTCACGCTCACCCATGCCATCCCGCCTATCGTTGCCATTCCGACCACGGCTGGCACCGGCAGCGAAGTGACCTGCTTCTCGGTGATCACCGACACCGCCCGTCATTACAAGATGAGCGTGCATGATTACCGACTCGGGCCAGTCCTGGCCTTGCTTGACTCTCATATCCTCGACACGCTGCCCGCGTCGATCGCCGCCGCAACCGGCATGGATGCCCTGACCCACGCCATCGAAGCCTACACCTGCCGCGTGTCGAACCCCATCAGCGACGGCTTGGCGCTGCATGCCATCCGCCTGATCAGCCAACACCTCAAGCCCGCCGTGCTGGAACCCGGCAACCTGCACGCCCGCGAGCAGATGCTGGTGGCCAGCCTGATCGCCGGCATGGCCTTCGGTAACGCGGACGTCGGTAGCGTGCACTGCATTTCCGAAGCCATCGGTGGCATGTACGACACGCCACACGGCGTCGGCAACGCGATCTTCCTGCCTTTTGTGTTCGGTCATAACCGCGACGCCGACATCATTCGCCACGCGCAAGTCGCCTACGCACTGGGCATCGACCCCAACCTCTCGCCGGCCGAGGCCGCCGAGGCCGCCGTCGGCTACCTGTTCCAGCTGAGCAAGGACCTGGGCATCCCCCGCTTCGCCGAGGTGAAAGGCGTGCGCGAGGAAGACTTCCTGACCATCGCTGAAAAGTCGAAGAAGAACTTCTCCGATGGCAGTAATGCGAAGGAGATGACCGTGGAAACCTACCGTGAAATCGTCGCCACTGCTTACCACTTCGTAGCGTGAGGGCTGTCAGTCATGAGCGAATCAACCCCTGGCGCTTCGCTGAAGCGCACCCTGGGCCCGTTTTCGGTCCTGCTGTTCGGCCTGGCGTTCCTCGCCCCGTTGATCGTCTTCGGCACCTATGGCGTGATCTCGCAGGCCAGTGGCAACACCACGGCGATGGCCTACCTGATCGCGGCGACCGGCGTGGTGTTCACGGCGTTGAGCTATGGCCGGCTGGTCAGGGTGTTCCCGGTAGCCGGTTCGGCCTACACCTATACCCGCAAGATGCTCAGCGCCAACCTCGGCTTCATGGTGGGCTGGGCCGCACTGCTCGATTACTTCTTCATTCCGATGCTGATCTGGCTGCTTGGCGCCAGCTATCTCAACATGGCCTTTCCAGATGTGCCGCAGTGGGTGTGGATTACCGGTTTCATCGTCTCTACCTCGCTGCTGAATGTGCTGGGCATCCAGGTCGCCAACCGCTTCAACCTGCTGTTGATGGGCGCGCAACTGGCGATCATCGTGGTGTTCATCGGCCTGTGCGTGCATTACATCGTGGCTGCCAATGGCCCTGGAGGGCTGCTGTCGGCCAAGCCGTTCTTCAACCAGGATGTGCCCTTTGCCACCAGCATGGCCGGCGCCGCCATTGCTGCGTACTCGTTCCTTGGCTTCGACGCACTGTCCACGCTCAGCGAGGAAACCCGTGACCCAGGCCGCACGCTGCCCCGCGCGATCCTGATGGTCGCGCTGATCGGCGGTTCGGTCTATGTCGCCTCCTCGTACTTCATGTACCTGGCGCACCCCTCCCCCACGTTCGAGCGGGTGGACGGCGCTGCCTTCGAGATTGCCCGCATGATCGGTGGTGACCTGTTCTTCGCCGTGGTCCTTGCAGGGATCATCATCGCCCACTTCGCCGCGGGCATGTCGTTCCAGGCCAGCGTGGGCCGGCTGCTGTACGCCCTCGGCCGGGACAACCAACTGCCGCGCAAGCTGTTCGGTGCATTGCACCCTCGCTACAGGACGCCGACCTTCAACATCCTGCTCTGTGGCATTTTCGGCACCGCGGGTTTTGGCCTGACGATTGCCACCGCGACGTCCCTGGTCAATTTCGGCGCCTTTCTGGCCTTCACCGCCGTCAACTTCTGCGCGTTGCGGCTCACCTTCGATGCACACATCAAGGACGGGGCTGGCCTGCTGCGCGGCGTGCTCTTCCCGGTCATCGGCCTGGTCACGGCCGGCTGGATGCTGGCCAGCCTGGATAAAGACGCACTGATCATGGGCTGTAGCTGGCTCGCCCTGGGCGCGGTTTACCTCGCCTGCCGGACCAGCTTCTTCCGCAACCCGGTGCCTGACGCGCTGGCGTAGCGGCCACCTTCCAATCGAATGCCCTGACGACAACTACAAGGCAAGGCCCTGGCCTTGCCGTTCAATGGCGAGAATCGACATGCAAACCAAACTCCTGATCAACGGTGCCCTGGTGGCCGGCGAAGGCGAAAACCTCGACGTATACAACCCGTCCCTTGGCAGCGTTCTGGTACAGACCACCGAAGCCAGCCGCACCCAGGTCCATGCCGCAGTGCAAAGCGCGGATGAGGCCTTCGACGCCTGGTCGCAAACGCCGCCCAAGGACCGCGCGGCACTACTGCTCAGGCTCGCTGACCGCATCGACGCCCAGGCGCCGGTTTTCGCCCGTCTGGAGGCGGACAACTGCGGCAAGCCGTTCACCGCCGTGCTGCAGGACGAACTGCCCGCCGTGTCGGACGTGTTCCGCTTCTTTGCCGGCGCCGTGCGCTGCCTGCAGGGCTCGGCGGCGGGCGAGTACATTCCGGGCCACACCTCGATGATCCGCCGCGACCCGGTGGGCGTGGTCGCCTCCATCGCCCCGTGGAACTACCCCCTGCTGATGGCGGCCTGGAAACTGGGCCCGGCCTTGGCCGGCGGCAACACCGTCGTGCTCAAGCCGTCGGAACACACGCCGATGAGCACCTTGAAACTGGGCGAGCTGCTCGCCGACATCTTCCCCGCCGGCGTGGTCAACATCGTCCACGGTCGCGGCGCCTCGGTGGGTGAACCGCTGACCAGCCACGCCCAGGTGCGCATGGTGTCGCTGACCGGCTCCGTGCGCACCGGCAGCCGCATCATCGAAGGCACCGCCGACAGCGTCAAACGCATGCACATGGAGCTCGGTGGCAAGGCGCCGGTGTTGATCTTCGACGATGCCGACATCGACGCCGCCGTCGAAGGCATTCGCGCCTTCGGCTTCTACAACGCCGGCCAGGACTGCACCGCCGCGTGCCGCCTCTATGTGCAGAAGGCGGTGTACCCAGCGTTCGTGCGCAAGCTCGGCGAAGCCGTGGCCAGCATCAAGTGCGGGCTGCAGGATGACCCGGCGACCGAGATGGGCCCGCTGATCACCCGGGAGCACCTGGAGCGCGTGGAGGGCTTCGTGAACCGTGCCAAGGAACTGCCTCACATCGAGGTGGTGACCGGCGGCAAGCGCGCTGCGGGTGCCGGGTTCTTCTTCGAGCCGACGGTTCTGGCCGGCGCCACGCAGGAGGACGAGGTGGTGTGCCGGGAAATCTTCGGCCCGGTGGTGACGGTTACGCCATTCGAAGACGAAGCCAAGGCACTGGCATGGGCCAACGAGTCGGACTACGGCCTGGCCTCATCGGTGTGGACCGCCGATGTGGGGCGCGCCCATCGCCTGGCCGCTCGCCTGCAATACGGCTGCACCTGGGTCAACACCCACTTCATGCTGGTGAGCGAAATGCCCCATGGCGGGGTGAAGCTGTCCGGCTACGGCAAGGACCTGTCGATGTACGGGTTGGAAGACTACACGGTGGTTCGCCACGTGATGTTCAAGCACTGACCGCCCACGCCCCGGATTACCCAGACCATTTCCAAGAGGTTTTGCATGAACAACATCGAGACGTTCGAAAGGCTCGAGTCCAACGTGCGGATGTACTGCCGTGACCTGCCACTGGTGTTCGATACCGCCCAAGGCAGCAAGATCCGCGGCGAAGACGGCCGTGAGTACCTGGACTTCTTCGCCGGCGCCGGCGCCCTGAACTATGGCCACAACGACCCGCGCATGCGCGATGCCTTGATCGCGTATCTCTCCTCCAACGGCGTGACCCACGCCCTCGACCTGCACACCACCACCAAGCGCCAGTTTCTCGAGGTGATCGAGCGCGACCTGTTCAAGCCTCGTGGCTGGGACTACAAGGTGCAGTTCACCGGCCCGACCGGTGCCGATGCCGTCGAGGCGGCGTTGAAGCTGGCGCGCAAGGCGACCGGGCGCAGCAAGGTCGTATCGTTCTACGGGGCTTACCACGGCATGACTGCCGGCGCCCTGGCCGTCACTGGTAACCGCACTCGCCGTGGCCCAGGGCTTTCCACCGACGTGGTGTTCGTGCCGTACGAAGACAGCCCCTATGGCGAATTCGACAGCATTGGCTTCCTCGAGCGCCTGGCCAACGACCAGGGCAGCGGCTCGGAGCTGCCAGCGGCGGTGATCGTCGAATCCGTGCAGATACAGGCCGGCGTCTACCCGGCTTCCAACGAATGGCTGCAACGCTTGCGCAAGTGGACCACCGATCACGGCGTGCTGCTCATCTGCGACGAGATCCAGGCCGGTTGCGGCCGCACCGGCGAGTTCTTCGGCTTCGAGCGCTCCGGGGTGGTGCCAGACCTGATCACCTGCGCCAAATCGATCGGCGGCTTCGGCCTGCCGATGGCGATCGTATTGATTCGCGCCGGGCTGGATGTATGGCAACCGGGCGATCACATCGGCACCTTCCGCGGCAACCAACTGGCGTTCCTGACGGCCCAGATCGCGCTCGGCTATTGGCGCGAAGAGCCATTCCTGAAATTGCTGGCCACCAACTGCGCAGCCATGGAGCGCGCAGTCGCAGGTTTCGCGGAAATTCCAGGCGTCGCGTCCGCGCGCTGTCGCGGCATGATCGCCGGCATCGACTTCGGCCGCGGCAACGTCGCGTTCGCCAAGGATGCCCAGCAGCGTGTGCTGCAGGCGGGTGTGCTGGTCGACCGCTGCGGCCCGAACGGCGAAATCATCAAGCTGATGCCACCGGTGAACACCCCGACCGACCAGCTCGAAGACGGCCTTAAAGCCTTCGGCGTATCGGTCGCGGCAGCGCTTGGTCAGTAACCGCAGGGTTCTGCCGTGCGCCCCGGTGGCGGTACACAGGGCGCACGCAACCTGCCTACTTGCGGGCGCCTCTGCCTGCGACAGGAACTTGAGCCAATGAACACCACCACCTCAACGGCCCAGAACGACCTGGCCTCACTCATCCACCCCAACACCAACCTGGCACAGCACCAGGAAGTCGGCCCCTTCGTGATTGCCGGCGGCGACGGCGTGCGGGTCTTCGACGAGCAAGGCAACGCCTACATCGAGGCGATGTCGGGCCTGTGGAGCGTTGCCCTGGGCTTCAGTGAACAGCGCCTGGTCGACGCCGCCGTCGAGCAGTTCAAGCAACTGCCCTACTACCATAGCTTCAGCCACAAGACCAACGCCCCGGCTGCAGCGCTGGCCGCCAAACTGGCCGAGCTGGCGCCGGGCGACCTCAACCACGTGTTCTTCACCAACTCGGGCTCCGAAGCCAACGACTCGATGGTGAAGATGGTCTGGTACGTGAACAATGCGCTCGGCAAACCGCACAAGAAGAAGTTCATCGCTCGCCAGCAGGCCTACCATGGCGCCACCGTCGCCGCCGGGAGCCTGACCGGCATCCCCTCGATTCATCGCGACTTCGACCTGCCGGCCATCCCGGTTCATCACCTGACATGTCCGAACTTCTACCGGTTTGCCCGGCCTGGAGAAACGCAGGAAGCCTTTTCGGCCCGCCTGGCGAACGAACTGGAGCGCTACATCCTCGCTGAAGGGCCGGAAACCATTGCCGCCTTCATCGGCGAACCGGTGATCGCAGCGGGCGGCGTGATCCCTCCTCCCACCGGCTACTGGGCGGCGATCCAGGCAGTGTGCAAGCGCTACGACATCCTCGTCGTGATCGACGAGATCGTCACCGGCTTTGGCAGGCTCGGCACGATGTTCGGGGCTCAGCTGTACGATATCCAGCCCGACATCATGGTGCTCTCCAAGCAGCTCACCTCTTCCTACCAGCCACTGGCGGCCGTGGTGGTGTCCGATGCCATCAACGATGTACTGGTGAGCCAGAGCCAGCGCCTGGGGGCGTTCGCCCATGGCCTGACCTGCACAGGCCACCCCGTCGCCACCGCGGTTGCGCTGGAAAACATCCGCATCATCGAAGAGCGCGACCTGGTTGGCCATGTTCAGCACCTGGCCCCCGTGTTCCAGCGCCACCTGCGCGCGTTCGAAGACCACCCGCTGGTCGGCAACGTCCGAGGCGTCGGGCTGATGGGCGGGATCGAACTGGTTGCGAACAAGGCCACTGGCCAACCGTTCGCCCAGCCAGGTGCGTTGGGTGGCTACGTGTTCAAACAGGCCCACAAGCATGGGCTGATCATCCGCGCCATCTACGACACGATCGCGTTCTGCCCGCCGTTGATCACCACGCAGGGCGATATCGAAGCGATCTTCAGCGCCTTCGAGCGCACCTTGGCTGACGCGACGGGCTGGGCTCGATCGCAGAACCTGCTGTGAGCAAAGGCTCACCCCTGAGCATTACCTAAAACAACAATCAGGAGGCTTTGGCCGTGCACGAACAAAATGATGAAAGCTTCGACTTTGATGTTTCTGTGGTCGGGCTCGGTGCCATGGGAACGATCATGGCACTCGCGTTGCTCAAGCAAGGCAAACGCGTGGCTATCTGGAACCGGTCACCGGGCAAGGCCCCGGCGCTCGTCGCCGCCGGCGCTCACCTGTGCGACAGCGCCGAAGCCGCGCTGGCTGCAAGCCCAGCCACGATCTTCGTGCTCCTGGACAACCGCGCGACCCACGAGGTGCTCGGTCTGCCAGGTGTGATGCATGCACTGGCCAACCGAACGATCGTCGATTACACCACCAACGCCCAGGACGAGGGCCTTGCGCTTCAGGCCCTCGTCAACCGGGCCGGCGGCCATTACGTCAAAGGAATGATCGTGGCCTACCCGCGCAACGTCGGCCATCGCGAAAGCCACAGCATTCATACCGGTGACCGTGAAGCCTTCGAGCAGCACCGCCCGCTGCTTGAAGGGCTCGCCGGCCATGCTGTGTTCCTTCCCTGGGGCGAAGCATTGGCCTTTGCGACCGTGCTCCACGCCCATGCGTTTGCCGCGATGGTTGCGTTCTTCGAGGCCGTGGGGGCGAGCGAGCGGTTTGGCCTGCCGGTTTCGAAGACGGCCAGGCTCCTGCTCGACACGTCACGCTTTTTCGTCGCCGACGCACTCGAGGAAGCGGCACGCCGTCTCGAAGCGCAAGACTTCGCAGGCGATCAGGCGAGGCTCGATGTTCATGTAGATGCCTTCGCGCACATTGCCCAGTCCCTGCACGCACAGGGGGCCTGGACGCCAGTGTTCGACGCGGTCTGCCAGGTCGCGCAGCGCGCGGAATCGATGGGCCATGGCGACCAGGACATCGTGGCCACCACTAGGGTGTTCGCCCGCGAAGGCGATAACAAAGAGGCGTGACTGCGCGGTTACAGCGCCTCTCGGATTGCTCTCGAAAACAACAATTACAAAAATCGTTGGAGGATCACATGCGCCGATTTGGTTTTTTGCTGGCCGTCCTGACGCTGGCCATTTTCCTGAGTGCCCTGCTTGCCCCCAGGCCGTCTCTCGTCAACCGAGCGGCGGCGCACCGCATGGGGCATCCGATCACCAGCATCGGCGAGGTCTTCAGGGGGTACTAAGGAGGGAACGCGGCCGCAGGCACTCACCCCAGCGGCCGCTTGTAACTCAATGATCGACTGCACCGCTGGCACCGAGGCCGGTCTGGCCGCGTACGAACTGGTCGGCGAAGGCCGCCCTTTCCGCCTTGGCCCGTGCGGTCCGGTCCAGCCGGGAAACCACGCAGGCCACCAAAAACGCCAACGGCATGGAGAACAGCGCAGGCTGGGTATAGGGGAACAGCGGCTCGGCAAAGTGCAATACATCCACCCACACCAGCTTGGAGAACACCACGAAGCCCATGGCGCTGAGCAACCCGACGTAGCCACCGGCCAACGCGCCACGGGTGGTCAGCCCCGACCAGAACATCGACAGGAACAGCACCGGGAAGTTGGCCGAAGCGGCGATGCCAAAGGCCAGCGCAACCATGAACGCCACGTTGATGTTTTCGAACACGATGCCCAAGGCTATCGCCACCAGGCCAAGGCTCAGGGTAGCCAGTTTGGTCACCCGCAGTTCCTGCACCTCGCTGGCCGCGCCCTTCATGATCACCCGCGCGTACAGGTCATGGGCGATGGCGGACGCCCCGGCCAGGGCCAGGCCTGACACCACCGCCAGGATGGTGGCGAAGGTCACGGCAGACAGAAAGCCCAGCAGCAGGTTGCCGCCTACGGCCTGGGCCAGGTGCATGACCACCATGTTGCCCCCGCCCAGCAGCTTGCCACCCACCTGCCCGCCTTCGAAGAACTGCGGCTGCTGGCTGACGATCACGATCGACGCCAGGCCCAGCAGGAAAATGACATTGAAGAAGTAGCCGATGAACCCGGTGGCATAGAGCACCGACTTGCGCGCCTCCCGGGCATCGCTGACGGTGAAGAAGCGCATCAGGATATGCGGCAGCCCGGCGGTGCCAAACACCAGCCCCAGGCTCAGCGACAGCGCGGTCAATGGGTCGGCCAGCAAGCTGCCGGGCGCCAGCAGGCGTTCGCCCAGAGCATGGGTGTCCATGGCCTGGCTGACCAGCGTGTCATAGCTGAAGTCGAATTCACGCATCGCCAGGAACAGCACCAGCGAGCCGCCGACCAGCAGCAGGAATGCCTTGATGATCTGCACCCAAGTGGTCGCCACCATGCCGCCGAAAGTCACATACAGCATCATCAGCGCACCGACGATCACCAAGGCGATGTGGTAGTCCAGGCCGAACAGCAGCCTGATCAACTGCCCGGCCCCGACCATCTGCGCCACCAGGTAGAAACACACCACGGTCAGCGAGCCGATGGCGGCCATGGTGCGCACCTTGCCCTGGTCGAGGCGGTACGAGGTGATGTCGGCGAAGGTGAAACGGCCCAGGTTGCGCAGCCGCTCGGTCATCAACAGCAGCAACACCGGCCAGCCCGCGAAGAAAGCGATGAGGTAGATGTAGCCATCCATGCCGGAGGTGTAGATGAGCGCGGTGATCCCCAATAGCGTCGAGGCGGACATGTAGTCACCGGCCAGCGCCAGGCCGTTCTGCCAGCCCAGGATGCCGCCACCGGCGCTGTAGAAGTCCGCCGTCGAGCGGGTGCGCCGCGCTGCCCACCAGGTGATGCACAGGGTGAACAGCACGAACACCATGAACATGCCTATGGCATGCAGGTTGAGCGGCTGACGCTGGCCCGCATCGAGCGCAGGCGAAGCCGACGACAGGCCGGAGTGCAGCAACAAAGCCAGAGGCAATAGTTTCTTCATGCGCCCTGCTCCTCTTCCAGCCCGGCGACCAGCGCCTGCGTCAGGCGATCGAACTCGCCGTTGGCCCGGTACACATAAAACGCCGACAACGCACAGAAGAAGACGAACAGGAAGGCGCCGGCCGCGACGCCGAAAGTCATGTTCGACCCCTCGGCCAGGCGCCTGGCGATCAGCTCGGGCCAGAACGATACCAACGCGGTGTAGCCATAGAATGTGGCCAGAATCAGCACGAACAGGCTCAGGGTAAATCGGTTTCTGCGCGTCACCAGTTGCTGGAACCGGGCGCTGGCGCGAACACGCGCGTATAACAGGCTGGACATGGGACACCTCGATCAATGTACTTGTTGTTATGGGGTGAGCAGGTGTTGTAGCTCGATCAGTGCTCGGCGTCGGCGGTCTGCGCCTCCTGTTGCCGGGCCCACTCGCGCAGGACGAACTTCTGGATCTTGCCGGTGGCGGTCTTGGGCAGCTCCGTGAGCGATACATGTCGCGGCGCCTTGAAATGCGCCAGGCGTTCACGGCACCAGCGGATCAGGTCGCCTTCCGTGACCGTGGTCCGTGCATCGGCGCGCAGGGAGACGAACGCATGGGGTGTCTCCCCCCAGCGCGAATCCGGGCGCGCCACCACCGCGGCCTCGACCACCTCGGGGTGCTGGTAGAGCACCTCCTCGATCTCCAGCGAGCTGATGTTCTCGCCGCCGGAAATGATGATGTCCTTGGCCCGGTCCTTGATTTCCACGTAGCCATCCGGGTGCAGCACGGCCAGGTCGCCCGTGTGCAGCCAGCCATTGGCCAATGCCGCCCGGGTGGCCTCCGGGTTGTGCAGGTAGCCTTTCATCACGGTATTGCCGCGCACCACCAGCTCGCCAAGGGTAAGGCCGTCGGCCGGGACCGGGCGGCCGGTGTCGGTATCCAGCACCGTGGCTTCCTCGAGCATCGGGTGGGCGACACCCTGGCGGCTCATGAACTGCGCTCGGGCCTCCAGGGGCAATTCGTCGACCCCCGGCTGCCACAGGCACAGTGTGCTGGGGCCGTAGCTTTCGGTCATGCCATAGGCATGGGTGATATTGAAGCCACGCGCTTCCATCGCCGCGATGACCGCACTGGGCGGGGCGGCACCGCCGGTGATCACCGATACCGGCACCGGAGGGGCGCAGGCATGCTCGGCGTGGATCAGCATCGACATCACCACCGGGGCGGCGCTCAGGTGGGTCACGGCATGCTCGACGATGGCGGCGTTTATCGCATCAGGCTGGACCTTGCGCAGGCACACGTGGGTGCCACCGGACAACGTCACCGCCCAGGTATGGCTCCAGCCGTTGCAGTGGAACATTGGCAAGGTCCACAGGTACACGCTGCGCGGTCCCAACTGGAAGATCAGCGCACCGGCGCAGGCATTGAGGTAGGCGCCGCGGTGATGCAGGACCACGCCCTTGGGGTCCCCCGTGGTGCCGGAGGTGTAGTTGATGGCGATCGATTGCCATTCGTTCTGAGGCGCACTCAAGGGTCGCGCGGGGTCGCCCTGGGCCAGGAACGCTTCGTAATCCAGGGCGTGGGCCAGGTCGGCGCGCTCGGCCTGATCATCGTCGATGCCCACCAGCAAGGGCGGCGCATCGAGCATGGCCAGCGCCTGATGGGCCACGGCACCGAACTCGCGATCGCAGATCAATACCTTGGCCGCGCAGTGACGCAGGATGAAGGCAATGCTGCGCGCCTCCAGGCGGATGTTGATGCACACCAGCACCGCCCCGGCACCGGGCACGCCATAGTGGGCCTCGAGCATTTCCGGGATGTTCGGCGCCAATATCGCCACCCGCTCGCCCGGCTGAACACCGACCCGCTCCAAGGCACTGGCCAAGGCGCGGCTGCGCTCGTGCAACTGGCGGTAGCTGTAGCGCCTGGCGCCGTAGATCACCGCATCGCGCTGCGGATACACCTGCGCGGCACGCTTGAGGAACGACAGCGGCGACAGCGGGACATGGTTGGCTTCGTTGGGAGCTAGCTCGTGCTCGAGGGTGGGAACCATCATGGCAGGCACCTCATCGACACATTGCTCAGGTCTTGCACGCACATACATACCTCCTGTTCTTGTTGTTATTGCACCAGGGCGCGTTACAGGCTGCTGCACAGATGGCCGCCATCGACCACGATCTCAGCGCCGCTCATCCCCCGCCCAGCATCGCTGGCGAGCAGCAGCAAGGCGCCGTCCAGGTCCGCCGGCACGCTGAAGCGGCGGCTGGGGATACGCGAGCGCAACTTGTCACCAGCCTCGCTGACCAGGAACGCCTCGTTCAGCTCGGTCATCACGTAGCCGGGCGCCAGGGCGTTCACCCGGATGCCATGGCGTGCCAACTCCAGCGCCATGGCGCGGGTCAGGTGGGCCAGGCCGGCCTTGGCCGCCAGGTAAGGGCCGACGGCACCGGCCACACGGCTGGCGAGGATCGAAGTGACATTGATCAGGCTGCCGCCCTTCCCCGCCGCGACCATGCGCCGGGCGCTTTCCTGGGCCACCGCCCAGGCACCCTTGAGGTTGGTGTCGAGCACGTGGTCCCAGCTTTGATCATCGCAGGCCAGCAAAGGCTGGCTGTCACTCACTCCCGCATTGTTGACCAGCACATCCAGCGGGCCGACGGCATCGAGCACCCGGCAGATGTCCTCACGGCTCGTCACATCGAGGGCAAAGGCCTGCGCCCGCCCTCCCGCCAGCTCGATGGCCTCCACCAGTGCCTGCAGTGGCGCCTGGCGCCTGGCGGTCACCACCACCTCGGCGCCTGCGCCGGCCAGGGTCATGGCGAAGTGGCGGCCGAGGCCGCTGGAGGCGCCAGTCACCAGGGCGCGACGCCCGTCCAGGGCGAACAGTCGGGCAAGGTCCGGTTGCATCACTGGGCCTCCAGGCGCTGGTCGAGCAGCTTCTTCGCCAGGCTCATGCGGTGCACTTCGCTCGGGCCGTCATAGATGCGAAACGGGCGAATGTCGCGGAAGATCCGCTCCACCACGGTGTCCCCGGTCACCCCGCGCCCGCCCAATACCTGGACGCAACGATCGACCACCCGCCACAGCGCCTCGGCGCTGATCACCTTGGCCATGCTCGAATCGACATTGGCGCGCCGACCCTGGTCGAGCACCCAGGCGCAGTGCCAGACCGCCAGGCGCACCACGTGCAGGTCCATCATGTTGTCGGCCAGCATGAAGCCCACACCCTGGTGCTCGCCCAGCGGCTTGCCGAAGGCGTCACGGGTGCGCGCATAGTCGCAGGCGATGTCGTGGGCGCGGCGCGCGGCACCGAGCCAGCGCATGCAATGAGTCAAGCGTGCGGGCGCCAGACGCACCTGGGCATAACGGAAGCCCTTGCCGATCTCGCCAAGGACATCGCTCGCCGGGATACGCAGGTTGTCGAAACGCAGCTGCCCGTGACCGCCGGTAAAACAGCTGTCCAGCGAGTCCAGCTGACGTTCAAGGATGATGCCGTCACGCTTCATGTCGGTCAGGAACATGGTCGCCGTGCCATCCTCCATGCGCGCCATGATGATGCCGAAGTCGGCGCCTTCGGCCCCGGTAATCAGCCACTTGCGGCCATTGATCAGGTAGTCGTCGCCATCGCGGGTGGCGGTGGTGCGCAGCATCGAGGGGTCCGAGCCGGAGCCGGGCGCGGGCTCCGTCATGGCGAAGCAGGACCGGGCATGGCCCTGGACCAGCGGGCGCAACCAGCGGTCTTTCTGAGCCTCGGTGGCGACCACATCCATCAGGTGGATGTTGCCTTCGTCCGGGGCATGTATGTTCAGCGCCACCGGGCCCAGCGGCGAGTAGCCGGCCTCTTCGAAGACGATCGCCTTGGCCACGTGGCTCAGTTCCAGGCCGCCCATTTCGCGGCTGGCGTGGGGCGTCAGCAAGCCGGCGGCGCGGGCGCGGGCCACCAGATCCTGGCGCAGGGCATCGCTGGGGCCATGGCTGTCTTGACGAGGGTCGTTCTCGAACGGGATGACCTGTTCGGCGATGAAGTCTCGGGTCTTGGCCTGCAGGGCGAGCAGTTCGTCCGGGAGGGTGAAGTTCATGGCTGTCCTTGTGTGTTCTTGTCTATCGGAGGAATGGGTGGTCAACGCCGTTCAGGGCAAGGCCTTGGGGTTGCTGATCGCCAATCGGGCGAGGGTGACCTGGCGCAATGTCTCGACCAGCGTGCAACGGGGTTGCACGGCATCATGGCAGCCTTGGCGAATGGCGCAGGCGAGCTGACGGCGCAGGTCGGGCAAGGCCGCGGGCGCCTCGCCGACCAAGGCGGCCAGACGCGTTTGTTCCTGGTCCTCGGCATGGGCACCCAGGCAGCTTTCGCGGGCCGCTATGGCCATGGCATTGGCGATCATCAAGGCCGGGTAGCGCAGCTCGCCAGGCAGCACAGGCAATACCTGCTCCAGCAAGGTCTGGCGGGCGATTTCGAGTAATTCATGGGCGTGCGTTTGAGTCATGGCGCATCGGCTCCGGTCATGTTCAGGATGTCGAGTTCAAGCTCCGGGAGCATGCGCGCGGTCAGTGCCAGCTCAAGGGAAGGCTCTTCGCCTGACAGGTGGCGCTGCCCCTGCTGCAATGCGATCACCGCCCAGCGCAGCGTCGCCATGACCTGCCAGTAGTGCAGTTGTTGGGGCTCGATCCACAGTGGCGATACCTTGTGGTAGCCACGCAGGAAGTCCCCCAGCAGGCCGATGCCGCCGGCCTCCAGGTCAGGGCGCGTGAAACGCCAGCAGCGGGCGGTGAACCAGCCCAGGTCCTCGCACGGGTCGCCCCAGCCAGTGAACTCCCAGTCCAGCACCGCCTCCAGTCCCTGCTCGCTGGCCAGGTAGTTGCCCGTACGGTAGTCGCGATGCAGCAGGCACAGACGGCTGTCGCGTGGTGCATGCAGCTCGCACCAACGCAGGCCCCACTCCAATACCGGATAGGCATCGTCCAGGGTGTCGAGGTAGCGACGGTAGGCATCGACGCAAACCAGGGCCGGCGAGCGTTTGGGCAGGGGCAGGAAGGCCAGCGCCGCGCTCGGCGGACGGATCTGATGCAGGCGCGCCAGGTTGGCGCCGAGCTGCTCCGCGAGCCGGGCCTGGCCCAAGGCTCCCGCCGCTGAACTGAGCCGCCGACCGGCAGCAACACCTGGCACATACTCCATCAGGAAGAACACCCGCCCGTTGACCTGCGTATCGCGACATAGCCAAAGCGGCCGCGGCACTTTCACGCCTGCCTGATGCGCCACCTGCAACACGGCGAACTCCTGCGCGCGGTCGAGGCTGGCGGGTAGCGCGGAAAGCGCATCGCTGCGCAGCACCCAACGCCGGTCGCCAGCCCACGGGCCGCCTTCGATCAGCAGGTCCAGCAGCCAGTTTTCCTGGATGGCGCCGCCGCTCAGGCGCTTGCGCGCCTGGATGACCACCCGCGTTGCCAAGGCCTGCTCACGGATGAACTCGGCCAGGCAGTGATCGTCAGTCATGGCCGCGAACGTATCGCCGGCCTGGGAAATCGTTGGTGGATTGTTCATGCGTCTGTAGGCCCTGTCTTTGGTTTCCGGGTTGGCACAACCCCAGGAGCAAGGCGTGGGCCAACTCTTCAGGAAACATCGGCAGGCCGCATGCAGCCTGGCTTTGGGCAACTTCTCGATGAGTAAAGGGCATACAATCCGTTGCACATTTGCAACCTGTTCATTCAGTATCGAAACATTTCAATCATGAACAGGTCTCGCCATGGACGCTCTCGCCTCCCAGGTCATCGTGCTGATCAGCCACTTGCAGCGCCCTCAGCAACGCAGCCGGCTCGCCCACGTGGTAAGCGGGCTCACGGCGGACTACCCCGATACCCATATCGAAGTCCTCGACACCTCGGTGGCCGAGGCACTGCAGACCGCCCGCGAACTAGTACAGTCAGGCAACGTGGATGTGTTCGTCTGCGCCGGTGCCACCGCAGCCTACCTGCGCAGACACCTGACGCGCCCGGTGCTGGCGATGCGCGTTGGCAGCGGCGACCTGCTGCGGGCACTGGGGCAGGCCAGCGAGCGCTCTTCCCAGGTGGCCGTGCTCAGCTACAACCACATCAACCACGACTTGCAAGCCATGGCCGCGCTATTCACCGTCCAGGTCCACCAGGCCGCCTACACCTCCCTGGAGGAGGCTCGCCAGGCCGTCGACCAGGCGGCCCGGCTGGGCTGTCGCAGCATCATCGGCTCGTCGACGGTGGTGGAGCTGGCAGAACAGGCGGGGCTGCATGGCGTCCTGTCGCTGAGCGAGGACACCGCGCGCAAGGCGCTGGAGGAAGCCCTGGGCATTCTCGACAGCCAGCGCGTCGAGATCGCCAAGCGGCGGCATCTCAATGCCGTGTTGCAACATATCCCCGCCGGCGTGGCGGCGGTCGACAACCAGGGCGTCGTGCAATCGCTCAACCCGGCCCTTGCCAAACTGCTGGAGTTGCCGGCCAGCGCCGCACTGGGCCGGCCGTTGCAACAGCTGTGCCCGGAACTGGACCTGCAGCAAGCGCTGCAGGAAGGCGTCGGCGAGGAAAACCGAGTGATCCGGCTGGGTTCGCACGCCGTGGTCAGCAACCTGTTGCCCATCCTGGAGAACGGCGAGCGCACCGGCCTGGTGCTCACCTGCCAAGACATCACCGCCGTGCAGCGCGCAGACCAACGCATCCGCTCCACCCGCCGCCCCGGCGCCTTCAACGCGCGCTACCGGCTCGAACAGCTCGACGGCAACAGCAAGGCCAACCGCGACATGCTGCAACTGGCCAAGCGCTTCGCCGCCAGCCATTCGACCATCTTGATCACCGGCGAAAGCGGCACCGGCAAGGAGCTGCTGGCCCAAGGCATCCACAACGAAAGCCCGCGCCGGCAAGGCCCCTTCGTCGCCATCAACTGCGCGGCGTTTCCCGAGTCTTTGCTGGAAAGTGAATTGTTCGGCTACGAGGAAGGCGCCTTCAGCGGCTCGCGCAAAGGTGGCAAGCCAGGCCTGTTCGAAGCGGCACACCGCGGCACGCTGTTCCTCGACGAGATCGGCGACATGCCGGTGTCGCTGCAAACACGCCTGCTGCGCGTGCTGCAAGAGCGTGAAGTCCTGCGCCTGGGCAGCACCGAACCGATTGCCATCGACGTGCGCATCATTGCCGCCACCCACCAGGACCTGCGCAGCGCCATAGACGATGGCGATTTCCGTACCGACCTGTATTTCCGGCTCAACATCCTGCGTCTGCAGACCACCCCGCTGCGCGAACGCCCTGAGGACATTGCCCTGATCTGCCGGGGCATCAGCCAGCGCCTGCTCGTTCAGGGGCAACCACCGGGAGCTGCAGACATCCCCGCCGCGCTGCTGCCGTACCTTGAACGCTATGCCTGGCCGGGCAATGTCCGGGAACTGGAGAATGTGATCGAGCGCGCGATGCTCTCGGCACGCGAACTGCTTGAGGACCACCGCGTGAACGAGCAGTACCTGGCACGCGTGCTACCTGAACTGTGCGAAAGCTCTCCCCCTTCACCCGCCCGGAAAAAGTCGTCAGACGAAACGGACCTGCACACCATCGGCAAGGTCGCGCAACTGCGCCATGTAAGGGAAACGTTGGAAAGCTGCCACGGCAACCTCGACGAAGCCGCCCGCCGTCTCGGCATCAGCCGCACAACCTTGTGGCGGCGCTTGCGATCTGCCAATTGAATGAAAGCCCCAGTCCCATGTTCAATCCATGACGTCTGGTTGGACAGTCTCAAGGCCCGATACCGTCTAATCATCCGCGAACTGACTGGCTCGACGTACATCGCCGGGTTGCTAGCGATTTTGTTGTGGAGGGCGCTCAACCTGTTTAGTTACCTGGAGATACTTATTCTGCGAGCGATTGCCCTCTATCAGATCCGGCGACTATGCGCGATGTACTGTATCGTCCGGCATTCTTGCTCAGTCGCCTGACGACCATGCTGATGCAGTCGGAGCAGGACAATATGGCGCCCGGAGGTGCGTTTTCGCGATGTGCATGTTCAGCCGGTCTGGACGCAACTGACCGCTTTCGACCCATTGCAGACATTCAAGAGCTCTCCAAGATGTGGTGTTGCAGGTCGCATCGAGCCTTATCTCCTAACAGACCACCCGTCAGCTTGATCCCGCCTGGAGCAGTTTTTCAATACCTGCTAGAGCGTTTCGTGGATCGCGATTATGCATCGCAACATATACTAGCATAGTTCCCGAGTTCACCAAGGCCAGCACACATGAAGGTGTCCAAGTTCGAGAGTCACATAAGCGGTCAGCTCATGAAGGCCATTTTCCAGTAGTGAAAGGGCCAGCGCATCTGCCTTATGATCACCAGGCTGCTGTGTGAACTCATACAGCGCCTGGCCAAATAGTATAGTCATTTATGTGGAAAATTCGTCTAGCCGTTAGAGTCGCGCTCGGCGACAACCAATGTTGATTTATAGCTTAAACACCGTCACCATAAATTTGGCGTCGTATCGCGTAATCAACCTCGCAGTAGCCAGGATATAGTTTACCGCAAGAGAAGTCACGCTCGTCATAACCCGGAAAATACTCAACCCCACCCCCATCCTGCTTAAACTGAATGTACATTTGAGGCGAGCCATTCAGCTCCCTGTTGTTTAATGATATAATATGGTTGGCGGCCTTGATTAATTGGTAAAATAAGCTTTGGAGTACACCTTTTCGATATGAGATGTATTTTTCTCGCTGGTAGTAATCAAGGTGCAGGCAGCTTACCCAGTAAGCATATTCATCCCCTTCAATATATTTGTTTTCATGCAGGCAACAAATGGCTACAAGATCGCGACATACACAATTGAAGTTGCGAATGGCATTTATAAGCACTGTGGAATTTATATCATTCTTGTGATCCTCTATTATCCACTCAACCTGAGATAAGTAGGATTGAATTCGAAGCAGGAACTGCTCTGAAATCCGAACATCACAATAAAAAAACGGCAGAAAACAGCAGTAATAAATAAGATTGCTCGGATCTATCTTGTCGCACCAAAATCGATAGATTCGCGATGTCGACAGGTCTCGATTGCTTGTGTTTCGGGCATAGAGCAATTCAGAGTCTAAGAAATCTACAATTGTTTTTAGCTTGGGAAGATCAGAGCTATTAACTATTTCCTTGACTAGGTCGGCCACATCAAGCATGTCGCTTTTGGTATCTAATTCGTATTCAGCAGTGCCTATTTTGGCAATCCGATGGTTAGACTTGCTCACAATATTTAAAATTATCAACCGATCATAACTTTTATAGAGGCCCTTTTCTATAAACTTGTCGACGGTGTGTTTCGTTTTGGCTAGGGCTGACGTGGACGTCACCTGAAAAGCAACTCGACTTTGGCCGTCACCTAAATCTATCGCAGCAGTGTTATTGTTAATGATATTAATATTTTTAAGCTTGAGACCATAAATTAAATTCAGAAGACCGCAATAAAAATCTTCTGCGCCATGATTTATATCCGTTAGCGCCATGCCGTTATGAATCTCGACCTGGGCTTTTAACCAAGCGAGCGCTGCTATTATTTCTCTGTGATAGTTAAGCCGATTCATTTCTTTGAGTGCTCCGAAAATTCATAAGTGGCTATGAGAAAGCAGCAGTCGTGACACTACCAAAAATTCGCAAGCCGGTGGCCAGTGATGGCCAAAAGCTACATTTAGTTATGATGGATGTCCACTCAATATTTTGGGTAGTCGCTTTGGGAACAACCCACCCGGATATCACGGACGCATGATGGAAGCACGCGATGATGCGCTCTGATGTCGTCCAGATTGTTCAAGGTTTGAGGATGGGGGATTGTCAGCGTTGCTTACCTGAGCAGGAGCGCTATACGGAGGTTCACGCGGAGCTTAAGGTGCATAGATCAAATTCGACAACAGACCTTCTCTGTGCTTTGAATGGGAGTCGATAGCGTCCGCTTTCGAGCCAGGCTGTGTGAAAACGTTCGACGCGATCCGGTTGGTTAGAAAACGACCATGATTACGCGCCCCTGCGACGGATCCACTCAAGGCCGCCCCATGGACATCCAGCTAATCGGCAGAAACAGGCTAGTTGCGGCCATTCGCTACGACCCTCAAATCCAGGATTCACTGATGTTTCAGACGCTCCCAGTTTCAGACGTGTAAACCTATTTTTTTACGTGTAAACCTAGGTGGTTTACACGTAAAAAAATAGGTTTACACGCATGCCTTAGCAAGCCTTGATTTCATGATGTGGCGTAGCTTGCGAAGCAAGCTACGAGTGGTGGGATGTTCATTACAGACAGGCCGGCCGAGGGTAGGCCTATCTGTTTAGGTCGTGGTGGCTTATCGAGCAACCCAGACTTCACCTCCCAAGCGCTGGTAGCGGCGCTCAAAAGCCTCCGAGCCTACCTCCATCACTTGGCAAACCTCCTGCCGCATGTCCTGTTCCTGTAGGAAACCGGTCTGCTTCACATGAGACTGGGTGTTGAAATCCAGTAGATGGATCAGCTCAGCATCGAGCCTTCAGATCTAATCGATGAGGACTTCATCGACCACTGGAAGCCAAGCTTGAAACTCTTCCCCGCTAGAGATTCTCCTAAAGCCTAACGGCGTGGCCATCAAAGTGGCGCCAACGGCTTCCTGGTTAGAATGTGTCTCATCCCAAAGACTATGTTTCTCAACCTCAGCAATTAGATCATCAAACTGCTCAGAGCTTTCAAACCCGATGATTGAAACCTCGAAGCCAGCCACTGAAATAGCTGCGATTAGAGCGGGAGGAACATCGATATCAGGACCGGCATACGCGGTCACCATGCGCCCTCCCAAGTGATCGTTAATTCGCTTTTGCCGCTCGTGCCCCCGATCAAACTGTGGCCCAGGCGCATTCGTGGAGATCGAAAACTTCCCGTCGTCGGTTAATTCAATTTTCCACGCCATGGGTGGATTTTCGCTGAATCGGCCAACAACAGTACGTGCAGGACGGAATGACATCACTGTCTGCTGCTGAAAGCACTGGAGGATTTCAAAGAAAAACAAACCTATTTGTATAGCGCCCACCAGCTCATCGTTAGGGACAAGGACTGGGAAACCACCGTTTCTTCGTCGTAACCGTAAACCTTCCGGGACCAGTATGTAGTCAGCGTGAGCTATGCCATTTCGTATGTCATCCCGGAAAGCGATTTCCAACAACCCTGCTAAGCCTGTCATTCCGATGGCTGTTGCAACCTGTGCCAAGTGTCGAAACATCGCGTTAGCATTGGGTCCGATGACGGCCCGAGGCTCCTTGCGGACGCGCACTAGGCCTTGAAATGGCCAAAGGTTGTAAGCCTTTAATTGCGCGACCCTTAGGGTGTTCAGCAATCCCTCATATACACC
This sequence comes from Pseudomonas sp. B22(2017), assembly GCF_002113105.1. Classification (NCBI taxonomy): domain Bacteria; kingdom Pseudomonadati; phylum Pseudomonadota; class Gammaproteobacteria; order Pseudomonadales; family Pseudomonadaceae; genus Pseudomonas; species Pseudomonas sp. B22(2017). Next base: position 729,269 of record NZ_NEJN01000002.1, on the reverse strand, counting down.
CCCAGCTTCTGCAAGATGAGCATAAAGGCAGAGCAGCTGTCGAAGCTCTGAGCGCGTGAGCGGCGTACCTTTAGACCCCAGTGCTTTCAGCTCCTGAAAGACCTCCTGGGCCGTAGCAACAGTACTCCAACCAGCATCTTGCACGCCACGAAACTCGCCAAACATAGCAGCTGCAGTATCGATCTCATTGATCTTCAACGCGTAAGCGTACAGATACGTCAACTGGGTATTGAGTGCTTGCAAATAGGTGCGGGGGTCCATATTTGGCATCCATTGAAATCAGAGAGAACTGGTCAGCAGCACGGACTACTTCGTCTTCAGCATTATCGAAGAAGGAGCTTTTTCACCAAATAGCTTCGCCTCACGTTTTTTCTGAGCCTTTGCCACGCGAGTGCCAACCTCACGAACGATCGTCGGCATGAAAGCCTTGAACACTATCAAAGGTTCGCTCGACGTTTCAGACCAAAGGTCAAAGCGGCCATCGACGATCTTCATAAAAAGGACTGATGCTCTCCAGAAGTCCTTCGGTTGCTGAGCACTCAGCATTGCTCCATACCAGGTCTTCGCCCAAATATTTTTTGCATACCACTCTGACGCAGCTGCATGAGCAGAGCCCACAAAACCTTTGGCTCCGGCGAAGCGGGACAGCACCCCGTCAGCATGCACGCTCTCATCACAAAATCCCGCAATCATAAGCGCAAGCATAGTGTCGCAGGGGCGTTCTGAGGCAAGCAGTTCATCGATATACGTCTGCAGAATTAATACATTCCCTGATAAATGAGCAGCAATGACTTCTTGTGCGATCTCGCTATCGTTACGAGATGATTGAAGCCGCTTTATACATACATCCCGGATCTCAGGAGTTTCTGACCGGCGCCAGAGAGCAATCGCCTCCATTGGGATTTTTGCGATACCAGTGACACGACGTATAATTGGGACTAAAGCCAGGACACGTTCAAGGAGTCTCAGTGCTAACCTGTCACCGAACATAATCGCAACTTGAAGCGCGACATGATAAAGGTTGCGCAGTGCCCGATCTGAGGTAGCCAGAAAAATTTTTATCCAGCGCTGAGCACGATCCACATCCTGTCCGATGATGGCTTGGATACCTTCGAATGTTAGGTCAGATAGTATTAAATCTGCATCTGCGGCCGTGAGTTCTGAAGCAAAGCGCGCATAGCTATCTCCCATACGACGGCGGCGTTCGTTAAACTGCTCATCCGATTCCGCAAGCCGACTCATCTTGGAGGCGAAATCGCTCTCAGTTGTAACCCGCTCCGTTAGCGAGATGAGTGGTGGTGTCGAGTTGGATGAATTTGGCACCTCAGTCTCAATATCGGGCAACTCCACATCGCTTCCATACTCTAAGGCTTTGGCAATTGCGATCTCGACACGGTCAGCAATGTTTCTGACGCTCTCGACAGGCAGCGTTTCTGCGGCAAAACCGTAATGGGAAAGGCTCATGCGATCTAGCGCAGGGCCCACCTCAATCAGCCCGGCACGTAACGCTTTCACCAACACCATAGATCCGTGCCAGTCCTCGAAGCTGCTATCACGGCCACGAGGCTTCGCAGCGCACCAGCCGCTATCGATCACTTCCTGCCATAGAGAGTCGTTATCGCTAGATGCCGCGACGGCGAGCGCTTCGTGGCGAAGTCCCTTAAGTGGTGTCCGGATAAACCCTTTGACAATCATGACCGCCCGCGGAGTCAAGGGCGACTGTGAGTAATGTATTGCGGCAAGAACCGCCGTCTGGGAATGTGTGTTGCCGTCGTTAAGCACGCGCTCCAAGACATGTTCCACTTTTTCTTCGGTGGCCCGATGAACACAGTCCAACAATTCCAGCAGTATCGTATCACCCTGCATATTAGCGATTGCATCTAGCTGCTCGTTCGCGCTGAGATGAGGTAAGGCGATAAGCGTAGAAAACTGAGCGGTTAGGAATTCATCCTTACCGTCATCAGTATCTTTATGAGACGCTGGGCAAGATACTCCGGCGGCCAGGAACCTTGAGGCTTGCTGTTTGGTAAGCCCGGCGCTGTGTCGCATGAGCTCCAAAACACCTTGGCGACGCTCAAATCCTGTACGGTCCAAGACGTCATTCGCGAGCGCGCGGAGTGAGTAAATCGCGTCATCCGATAGGAAACGCGCGATTCCAGAGCGAGCGCTACGGAAAAAGTGACCCTGCTCAGATAGTGCACGGCCGGTTGCGACCTTACCGACATCAAGCTCACGGTACCGTTTGGCAGTCGTCGTAACGTTGTCGGGCATGGTGGAATTTGGATTGCATGGGTCTACTGCGCAATGGTCCTCAATCAGAGACCAACCTTCATGGAGCTTCTGGCCGGGCTTAATCTCATCGAAAATTCTTTCACTTTCGATAGCATCACCGATGTCTCCGGTGCCGTGCAGAATGCCTACACGAGTCCATCTACCCACATCCGAACAGCCCTGCTCCGGTAGTGATTCCAGTTCCTGTAGAAGAGCAGCCCTGGTTTCATGCCAATCTACACGATTGAAGCGCAGCACATGCTCGAATTCTTCGTAGGGTGCTGATAGTGAGTAATGGAGCGCGTAAGAAAATCGCCAACGTAGAAAATAGGGGGCAATTTCGACCAGAGGCATACCAGACAGAAGATACAAAGCAAAATGGCTTAGACTATCAAAGTTGGGATGAGGAGCGATAATGAGGTTTGCCATCATGAACGATCGCTCGGCTTCTGTGATAGCAGCCAGTCGCGCCTGAATTTCAGTTTCAATTTGAGAGCGCTCTTCATCAACCCGCGTGGCGTTGTCCGAACGGATTGACATCCGCATCCGACGAGTGGGTTCGAGCGAATAGTAGGAAAGCCATCGCTTCGTCGATGTCAAGATCTCTTGCCAAACAGTCGGCTGCTCGCGCCGACTCAACAGTGCATGAAGGAGCCAGTCGTTGACACCATTATGCTCATGCGATAAATGCAGGTTTTCAGCAGCTTTCATGAAAGCGACCGGAGCCGATTTGGCAAGTACCGCGAATGCTTCAACTTGGCTGTTAGGTAGATTCTGTAATGTGACTAAATTCTCGATAAGCGCCGGCGGTATCTGAATGCTCGTCTCCTCATCTAAGCAAGCAATTTGCGTGGCGAGCAAAACCACCCTACCCGTCTCATCAAGCGCGCTTATCGGTTCCAAAATTGTGGCTAGTTTGTCCCGCGGGTCACGCCCATTACGCACCTCGCGCTCAAGTTGACCGACCAGGTGAAGCGCGAGCGCGAGATTCAGGCCATTTGGCTTGATCTCGTAGCGAGAACTGGTTCCCTTGACTGAGGAGAAGAACTGACACGACGCCACCGCCTGTAGTTGAGGCTCTTGGACGGCATTGAACAACCGAAGGTCGTCAGTCTCAAAGGCTTTTGCTCGGCTCAATATTGTCGCAGCAAGATCTTTTAGAAGATCGGCAAATTCCTGGGCAGGAAGCGGTGCTGCACCGAGTTGCTGCATCCTGCGCATATGTTCGAACAGGAGCCGCCCGACACTAAGTTCATCCAACAGCTCAATCGCTTTCGCCTGAATTAACTCGATTGCGATTCCTAGCAGCCGCGGATTTCGCACAGATTCGAGCACTTCCGGCCTGACGTTAGCAAAATCAATATCACGGCTTAGCAGTATCTCTTTAACATCCTGGATGGACCACTCAGCCAGCGAGACTGTCTTTGTGTCGCATGGCAACGTGTTTTTGAGATGTGCCCAGTGCTGAGTGCGGGTAGTTAGCACAAGACAACCACCCAAGTCATGGAGATGCAGCGCAGCTCGACCGATCCATCGCCCCCAGTTTGATTTTAAGGTTTGATTGAGGCCATCGACAACCAACGTCAAACGGACAGATCTCGCTGGCAGGTTTGCGCGCCATCCATGAAAGCGTCGCCTCCATCGCTTTATTGCCTGCGGTGTGTCACTGCCGCTTGTCTGGCGGATCAATCTACGGATTAGGAAGCTGTCGAAGTCATCGGATTCATCATCCGTCAAATCCTCTGCGGGACATAGGACAAAAAGCGATTTCGTGAGGGATCGACTCCACCCTTGGATTGCGAGCCAGCTTTTTCCAACACCCTCTTCACCTACAATTGCGTAAATTCGGTTTTGAGGTGCACCTGAGAATGCTTCTGTTAGAACTGCACGCTCCGGCCGGTCAAGCACCCTAAACCCAGTAGGATCAAGCGGGCAAAGTGGTTGACCAAACTCTGCACGCGCTCGGGCCTTGCTTGAGAAGATGCGATTAAGCCACGCTTCGCTCAGAGTCTTGGCATGTCCCAGCCCGACATCATCGGCGAGCGCTTTTCTCAGCACACCCAATCTGCTAGCAAAATCCACATGACGTCCGAAGTAGTCGATCGCATCCACAGCGGGTACAACAAGCACTGCTTCAGGCTTGCCCTTCAGGGCTTGGGCAATCAACTCTTTGGACTTGGAGGCAGCCGCTACTACTGCGATAAGCAGAGATCCCAGATCGTTATTCAACCAGTCCAATACCGCAATTCCGAAACCGTAATTGGCTGCGAATGTGCGAGCATCCTCCACTGTTTGCGAAGCGACCTCGCAAGTAGCGCCTAGAATCCAGAGATCCACCTGGCCGGTATCATCGTTGGCAACGTCAAAAAGCTTTGCCGAGACATCGTTCTTCTGAAGGCCTTCCTTATAACGTTTACCTTCAAAATAAGTGGCACCTCCGTCAAACGCGGAATCACCATCTCGGCCTCGTTGCGTACCTGATTTCGCAAGGCGGAACGATTGCCCTGTAAGCTCCCCCAGAACGATACCCAAAAGCCCCTCGAAGCCCTGTGGCCCGGAAGGGTCAAGTGCAAGTAAAGCGGTCTTAAGAGCTTTCGCGTGTGTCTGATCTGCTGACATATCAACCCCGTGTACCGCACGCTTATGCGCTCAATAGCCAAACCACCACGTTCTGACGTCGAAAAGCCCCTCCTAGGAGGGGCTTGATTTTTCACCGAGTGAAATTCTTCTTAACTACCTTTGAGCCGGCTCGATCCTTACGCAGCATGACCTTTATGCACATGAGGTATTTGGGGTCTCGGATGGTGTACGAGCCCGAACGGTCATTCCTCGACAGCAGTGGCGTACTGCCCGATGCTAGATCGGCAAGGATATTGCCTATACCCATATTTTTTACGGCAGTTTTCGGAAACTCACTTCGTATGACTTTGTCAACGTCGTTCGCATCAAATTGATGCCCGCTGAGTTGAGCGATGCAGTAAATTGCCTGGTTTCTTCGGGCTACGGTGGTATCGCGACTGTTTAGGTGCCCTTCGATTACGGTATAGCACTGCCGCAGACCGCTTAACATCCAAGCTTCATCTGCGAGATCAAGTAGGTCCGAATCGTAGATCCAGTCGTTTTCCTCAATCTCCTCGGCTAACGCTTCGCAGTATTCATGTACGCGTTGTGCTATGCCTAAGGTGATCGACCAGATATGATCGGAAACCTCTATGTACTCGACAGCTTCCATCTTGATCTCAAGCTGTTCGAAGCCTTTTCGAACGATTTCCTGAACCTGTCCAGAATCCAGGCTTCCTACTTTTCGTATCTCTGTTATTCGATTGGAAACAGATTCAGAGTTCTTAGTTTCACGAAAATATTGGAGGACACCGTTCGGAACGCCAACGATCAGGAAGTTTATGTTGCAGTCGGCGTATCGAGTATCATCCAAAAGAATTACTAAGTCTGCAAGCTCTGACATCAACGCCGGCGTGTCAAAAATAGATTCAAGGTTATCTAGGACAATAATCTTTTTTTGATCGACCCCGCCCGGACCGCTGCTTGCTAAGAGCTTGAACGCTCTCAGCAATGGTTCCTCTTGGGCGATGTTGTACATGCCTGTATGCTTCAATCCACCCTTTGCGAAGTATGCGCTTACCTCAGCGGCCTTTTCTTCGTTGTAACCCATCTTGACAGCAGTGCCGGGCTCGATGATGCAGCGGCAAATTTCCTGCGTAAGGGAGTTTGCTCGCGATGCGTTGGCGCAGTTAACGGCGATGTACGGCAGTTTATTCGCAGCTAGCGATTTCTTGAAAAGCCAAGTCTTTCCATTCCCACTTTCTCCGAACAGGAGAGTGTGACTGTGCCGGGCGAACGCTCTGGCGAGGTCTTTCTCCAGTCGCGGGCGGTGCACGTACATGGCTGGATTCAGTTCCCTGCTGCGAGGGGTGAACACCTCGCTTATCGCTTTCCTGCTCATGCTACTCCTGCGCTGTGGTGTGATGGCACCGCAATGCTACTCGTTTTTTGTAGTTCGTGACCATAGGGAAGCAACTGCAGAAGATGGATAGCCAAACTTGGTAGCCACAAGCCGGCGTCACACTTTGATGAGCACCATCGAGTATCGAAGTCTCGACATCCCTGCTCCAAGTGCCAATTAACGTTCTCGATGGTCACCGCTAATGCAGGAGCTCATGCTGCCACGGACAATGATAGATAGGCTCTAATAACTGTGCCTCGCTCGTGCCGACCTAGCTAAGCATTGGCCTCAGGGCGTATAGTTCGTGAGTAACGTCGTCGAGGAAGCTGCCGTGAAACGCACCCTGATTGGGATGGCAGAGGCTGGAGAGCCGCTGTTGCGACAAGCACTTGAGGCACTGCGCCAGTTGCATGAAGCCGAGGATGCGGGTGTTTCCGAGCCTGAAGTGGCGCGTCTTCGGCTACTGGCTGACTCACTCTACCAAGCGGTCATTGATTTTCAGCTGGTTAACGCCGGGCATTCCCCATCGACCATCCATTGAGGCGCAGGCGAATGACGCACAAACCATCGGTAGTTTACCCTGACCATCGAATGTATACAGACGCCGTGGACGCGATGAGGCGATACCACGAAGCCCAAGCCTCCGGCAGTCCTGCCGAGCAAGTCGAGCGGTTGCGAAAAATCGCCGAAGCGCAGTTTCAGGCAGTAAACGACTACCAACTTAAAGCCCTACGATGCGGCGCTCGACAGCCTCATTGATGATGACATCTGGCTGTAGGCCCTATTGACCCATATGCCTGAGCATGAGGTATCCGCAGGACCCTTATGCAGAAGACAACCCACGATCAAGTTCCTGAAAGAAATTCAACGCGCCCACTCGCCGAACGGTGCGTAGGACTCGATGTAGCGGGCGGCAGATTGCACATCACGCCAACCGACATAGGCCATCAATGCCTCGGTGCTCCACTGATTGCGGCTGGCCCAGGTAGCGAAGCCACGACGTAGCGAATGCGCCGAATAGCCCTCGGCCTCGATCCCGCTACGCAATAGAGCCCGGCGCAACAGACGCGACACACTGTTGGCATTAAGTGGCTGCTTGCTGAGATGCCCCCAGCGATCAATGCCACGAAACAGTGGGCCTTTCTCAATACCGCTGAGCGTTAGCCACTGTTCGACGGCTTGTACCGGGCATAGGCGTTTCAGCGCCGGCATGGTCAGATTGCGCCCGCGGTTGTCCCGGTCGGTCTTGCTGCTTGCCAGGAACACGTGCATGCCTACTTCCGTCTCGATCCGCACGTGCTCGGCCTGCAGTCGGCACAGCTCGTCGCCACGAAAGGCGCGCCAGAAACCGAGCAGGATCAGCGCCTGGTCGCGGGCGGCACGCAGTCGAAGTGCGGGTAGTGCACTGTGCATGTCGGCGCTCAAGCCCTCAATGCTGGCTTCCAGCACCTTGAGCTGCAACGCCGGCGCCTGTTTCACCGGCTGCGGGTGCAGCGCCTGGATGCCGCGCAAGGTGTCGCGCACTTGGGCCGCCTTGGTCGGGTCGACAAAACCGCGCTGCTGGTGCCACTGGGCGAGTGCCGCCAGGTGCGTGCGCAACGTACTGGCGGACAGCCGTGCCCCGAAGGCCGCCAGGTAGCGCACCACGCTGACGCTCGACGCCGGCAGCAGCCCGCCCCACTCCCCTTCGAAGTGCTCGATGGCCTGAGCGTAGCGGCGCGCGGTGCTGGCCCGGCGTGCCGCCTGCTGATACCGCTCCGCGTCGCTCACCTGACCTCCCGTGTACCGCGCTTACGCGCCGAATCCCGCTAAAACGCCTGTCAGGTTCAAGAAATCTGCATTCTCGAACGTCAGCTCGTCGGTCCGAAACTCCCAGTCCATATGCCAATCGTACCTGTACGCGCATACTGCTTGTACGGTACGAAATTGTCGGACTCTGCTCATGGCACGCGCAGGCATTAACAAGGCTCTGGTGCAACGGGCACGCGATACCTTACTCGCCCGTGGCGAACACCCAAGCATTGAGGCGGTGCGGGTAGAACTCGGCAATACGGGATCTAAAAGCACCATCCTGCGCTACCTGCAGGAGCTGCAGGCATCCGAACCGCACCCACCGAGCATTCGCCTTGATGACGAGCTGCAGACCTTTATCGGCAGTCTAGCCCAGCGCCTCGCTGCCGATGCCCAGGCGGCCGTCGCCGAGGACCGTGCTCGGCTACAGCGACAGCAAGCGGCCTACGAGCAACAACGCGCGATTGATCAAGCCCGGATGGAACAATTGCAGACAGTCCATCAGGAGTTGGGAGTCGAACGTCAGGCCGCTCAGCGACGTGAGCAGGAACTCAACGAACGCTTGCAAACCGTCGACGGTGAATGTGCGCGCTTAAAGGCGGGCGCACAGCATGCCCAGCAACTCTTGGAAGAACGCACTCAGCAGATCCGTTCCTTAGAAGAAAAGCATAAGCAAGCGCACGAAGCGCTGAGCCACTATCGACAGCAACACCTCCTACAACGTGAACAGGAGCTGCAGCGCCATGAGCGGCAGACCCAGCTCTTGCACCAGGAGGCACGCCACTCCCGCGAACTTCTCATGCGCAAGCAGGAAGAAGTGGCTCAGATCTACCTTGAACTTGAGCGCATCAACGCCGAGCAACAGATGCGCGTGCAGGACTTGCGCCGCCAGGAGCACGAATTGCAGCAGGCACTCATAGACAATGCACGCTTGATGAACGCACTACAAACCGCTGAAGCAGGGCGACAGATTCTGCAGGATGAGATCCAGGCTTTGCGCGCGCGAGCGCACCGCACACTGCTTGAACGACGTGGAGACAAGCAGGCACTGCGGCGAATGACGCTGCAACTCGCGCAACTACATGAGCTCCTCGCCCGGCTGACGACAGTTTGATTGGCTATACGGGTGTCGTGGTGAATCGCAATACCCACTGCCCCGTGCCAACAGCCCGCACCGCCACGTCTACCGGAAACGGCTATCGATTTGCTGGTGTTGCCGCACTTAACTCACAAGAGCAGCCTGTTCCACACCCGTTGTTCAGGTGGTGCTAATACTCTGGTCTCACACTCAGCAGTTAGCAGCTGCGTTGAAGGGCAAGCAAAGCGCTGGCACTGTCGAGCCCACTTTCGACGAAAGGAATCTGGAATTGAGGCCGCGCCCTGTCGCTCACGAAATTGTGAGAGCAACTGCCAGTCATCCGTTACTAGCCACAGCAGCAGCAGTAAGTCTGACTGTGGTCTTTCTATGCCAATAATGGCGCTGAGCCGTCGACCCAGTTGGGCGTAACGCTCGACTAGCTGGTTAAATGCATCTGCATTTTCAGGCCAGCATTGAAGAGCGATGTCGCCAAATTGGCCTGTTCTGATCAACATATCAGTCAACTGATAGATATCGCGGGCAATATTTTTTAAAACAGAATCCACGAGCGCTATGCACAGGTAACGCGTGAAAAATTTAGCAATCCCCAATCGATGATAACGATACTGAGGAGCGTCCCCTCTCAACAACAACACGAAAACACCCAAGCTATCCAAGTTGGGATATGCACGCACCTCACGCATATGGCGTTGCGAATAATACCCAATCGGCGCGTTCTGGATCCTCACCGCGTTGGCGCAGGAGTTCCAAAAAGCTTTGCTTTGGTTCGTCTGGATATCGGACAAGGCGTACCAAATCGGACTGGTGAGACCGTTCAACATTTCTGGCAGCTCGTTCAACAACAGCTTCAACAAATCGGAGCTAGGCAAAGCGCCCTGAAAATAGGCATCCCATTTTCGATTGAGCTGCGTGTCTTCCGTTGGTCCGTGGGTTGCTTCCCACCAACGTGCTAACGCTGGCCCGTTTGGCGCAACGTGGATTTTTGCCGCCAGTGTAAAAATGAAATGCTTGGCCCGGCAGTGCCGTACCAGCCTGTTGTACCCACAGATATCAGTCATCAATCACCAACCTAATTTGCTGGCAGACGTTCCCAGTGAAAACCGGGGTGGAACTTTCTGTACCTGCTGAGACCCTTGTGTTAGAGCCTTAATCCAAAAAATCGATGTATTGTTTTACGGGTTTGGAAAACAGTGAGAATACGCGCAATCTGTTAACACCGAAACAACGCCAGCCATAACGGCGGGCTGGCGTCGAAGGGCCCATCAGGAAAGGATGACATTAAACTGTCAGGCTTCATAATTGCAGATGATTCTAATTGTTATTTGGATCTATATCGTCGGATCTCACATATTCCTGAACTATGGAGGCAGCCATGATCGTTATTCCTGAAGCGTTGATGAAAGAATTTACGCTATCGACGGTGAAGCGAATCGCTCATGGACGCCATGGCCGACGCGTATCATGCTTTCCCTCCCGTAAAAACCACATGGGTGTCATGTGTGACTCCTTGCTTGAAAGCGATTTCTGCCTTGAGTTAGAGCGGCGAAAAGCAGTAAAACAGTACATCTCACAGCCTTTCAAACTTACAGAAAATAAGAGTCGTGCCAGTTATACACCGGACTTTGAAGTATTACTTCATAACAACCAAACTATATTATACGAAGTCAAGAGCGAAAACCGCTTCAAATATGGCCGAAGCGTTGAAAAGCTTGAATTATTCTCTTCCATTTTAAGAGAGTGCGGCTACTCTTTAGAGTTCGCGCTCGACTCAGACATCCGACATATACACAGAACAAGAAACCTTAGGATGCTCTATCATCACTCCTTTACCGTGACCGATAGTGAAGTAGAGAGCTTCAAGCTCAATTTAAAAAAGTGTAGACAGCAGGTCGCTTCCATTACCTCACTTTTATCCAGCGGCTTCGAGCCAAGACTTATTGCTTATGGTTTGTTCTATCAAGTCTTGCATGCGGACCTCAATCATCCATTGACCATCAACTCAGTCGTTAAAGTGGAGACTACTGATGATCACCTTGACTAGTGACCACGATGAGTTTTCTCCAATTATTGGCGAGCACTACAACTATTACGGGCATGCTTTTGAGGTGATGGAAATAGTGGCCGACCGCTACCAGTTGAGAAGCTTAGAGCGTAGCGGGACCATCACTTATCACCGCTACCATCGGCTACAAAAAGCCTGGCAAAAAGGACGTTTTATACGAACACAAGTAGCCCCCCTCAATGGCGAACCCAACAAGATCCTAGCAGGCCTGACCCAGGTTGAACTCAATGCATTTTCGCGACGCAAAAGTTATGTAGACCAAGTATTGGCGCAATTAAATGGCCCGCTCCCTATACGCGAGGTAAAAACCATCATTGCGAGTACCGCCAGCACAATCAATGATCCGACTCCCCCCTGCTACAATACCGTACACAACTGGATCAAGGCATACTTTCGCTCAAACCAAAATCCCATCTCACTGGTTACCCGCTCCATCAGGCGTAAGACACCGCGGTTATTGCGCCAACCTTTTGCTATTCAAGAGATTATTCAACATCACATCAATGAATATTATTTAATTAAAACCCCATTTTCTGGGACAGATATAATTGAGCAGATCCAGGCAGCTGTCGCAGAGACCAATTCTAGACGCCCTGTCAATGATTTATTACTAACTCCCTCGGCAAGCACGCTCCGAAGAATCCTAAATGAATATGACAATTATGAGCTAACCCAGAAGCAACGCGGCAGCAAAGAGGCAAGGAAGCGACATTATTGGGGGATAAAAAATCAACCCCATGTAGAAATGTTAGACTGCGCAGAATGCGACTCGCATCAATTAGATATCCAATTAATAGATGTAAATGGGGGCAGGTGTGGCAGGCCATGGCTTACCTGCCTGATGAATGTTGCCTCGCGACGAGTGCTAGGGTGGAAAATTTCCACGAACAATCCGACCCTTGATTCAACACTTAGCGCACTGAGAAATTCCTTATCTTCTAACAGTTCACGCACTGGCCTGTGTAGAACTTATGTAATTGATAACGGTGCTGAGTTCGTCAAGGAAATGCTCAAAATTATACTTGCCAGCATGGGCAGCACACCCATTTTTTGTGAACCTGAAGAGCCAAATCAAAAGCCGCATATTGAGCGTTTTTTTAGAACGCTTGAAGTTCAACTCATTCACTACATGAGAGGCACGACGTTTTCCAATCCAAAAGAAAAGGGCGACTACAACTCAGAAGCAGAAGCTTGTTACACACTGGATCAACTCGAACACGCGTTTCAGGATTGGCTCGAAAATGTATACCACCAATGCTACCATCGTGAAATTGGAACTTCGCCCGATCTCTATTGGGACAACCATATAAACAACCTATTTCCTCCTCGCCAATTTTCTGACTTAACTCTTAAGCAGATGTTCCTATGTAAAGAAAGTGCATTTGCGGTTAACGGTCGTGTCGGATTCAAAAAGCTACAATGGACCTGCCCCAGCGTTCCTTTTCTCAACCTGTGGAGAGGTCAACGCAAAAAATTAACGATTTATTATGACGTAAGTGACCTCGGGAAAGCATTCGTCTGCCATCCAGACAATCCTGACGAGTTACACACCGTGCACGCTGTAAATCCAGAATACCAAGAAGGGTTATTGTTCAGCACGCACCTTCAGATTCTTGAAAAAATAAAAGAGGAGAAACGTACATTCAATCACTCTATTGCATTGAAGCATCGAGTACGAATTAATCAAAGCATTGTCAAGAAAAACAAGAACAAGGCACGAACTGGCAAGCCCCCTTCATGTCAAAGGTTACCGCCAAAAAACAACGATGTAAACTCCAAACAAGACGGGCTTTTTGAGCCGACCCATTGGGTACGTGCTGAAGATCTCCCTGATGTAATAGCAGCGTGCCCAGCCCCCACTAAATTCAATCCTGAAGAGCAATAACAATGGATGCCGAAATTAAAGATCGACTAGAACGATATAGCCAACAAGTGGTTTTTTTCAAGAACTATCGGAGCAGCTATGCGCTGATTTTGAAAGCTATTGAAACCACTCAACTGCGCGGATCTCCTAATTGCGCTCTAATTACTGGACCTTCAGGCACCGGTAAATCCACCCTACTTAGCTTCACTCAAGCAGCCTACCCCTCAAAACACTACGTTCACCTTAAGCATGATAAGCAATTAATCATCCCAGTAGTCAAATGCACTCTCCCACCTGCTACCACGCCCAAATCTTTAGTGAAAACAATTTTGATAAGCCTGGACTGCGACGAACTTCAGGGCGACACGGTCGACTTGACCCATAGACTTAAAACACTGCTTCGCACCTGCCAAGTCCAGGCAGTACTGATTGATGAATTTCAATTTCTTATTAAGAAAGACGCCTTTAAAACGCAAGAAACGGTGATTAGCTGGCTCGTAAGGCTGCTTGACGAGACAGCGACCCCCTTCATTCTTGTTGGGCGTGACGAAGAGGACACCGAATCTTTATATTACCGCAGTTGTGAAAACCTGATTTACAGACGCGCGGACTTAGCCCGCAGATTTCCTTTTCACGCAAAACTTGATCTGCTTGCTTACAGTGATTTGCAGAATAGCGAATACCAGACTGTACTCACAGAACTGGATGCACAGATGTACGCTATAGGCGAACTTGGGCCTGGCACGCACCTCACGGATCCGGGGATAAGGGAGCGTATCTACCTCGCTTCGTTGGGAAACCTTGAAATTATTAAACTTCTCACTTTCAACGCCCTACAGCTATGCCTCAGCCAAAACCCTAAGGTCCTTTCAGTAGACTTACTAGCAAGATCTTATGCACTGGTTAAGCTTATAAACAATCTTCCCGATCGGCAAAATCCCTTCAGCATGTCCCAATCCGAGTGTTCCAGGCAGGTGAACTAATCATGAAAATATTTCATTACATTCCCGCGCCATACACTGAAGAAAGCCCTTCAAGCCTCTTGCGACGGGTGGCGCTAAACAATGGATTCAGTAGCGTGAACCGTTTTTGCAAAAGAACCAATTTAACAATAGGCGTAGAACTCCTATTGCAGCAAGGTGATTTCCACTCACTTCTTCAGAGAGAATATCCGGAAATTGAGTACCTACCTGCTTTTTACAAAAAGCTACCATTCAAGCCTGGTCACCCGATAGATATAGGTGGATGCGAAGTTCCCGCCGTACAATTGAACTGCCTTGCATCAGGCATTTGCACCGAATGCCTAAAAGTGGGATGGGAACCTAAGGTTAAAGATCTAAGATGCGTAGAATACTGCCCAATCCATATGCGTCGATATCTGTTTTCCTGCCCACACTGTCATATTAAATTCACACCGTTTACCCAGTTGAGCGAATCCTGCGCTTGCGGAGCAAGCCTCGTATGTGAATCGGTCACAGCTGACACAGCTAAACTTGAATTGACTTTAATGTCAATATTAAAAAACAAAGACCAATTAGTTTTGGACAATTTTTTTTTGCGCTTACAAAATTAAAGTACCGCAGCAAAACTTATACGAGTCAAACTAGTCGCATTTTGGCATTGTGCGCGATGGACATAGCTTTCGGCCACATTACTAATGCGTACAACAGACTCAATACAAACTTTCACTACCCAAACCCACTGAACCACAGAGCTATCATAGCCCAACTAACGTACGCATCATACAAGTCTATTCCCTCCACTACCCTTGCCAGCTTAGATTTTGTGAGCCAGGTCAACCATGGACAAATACTCGGCATCAGTTTCGCCAAAGTGGAGCTTCTCACGATGCTAGATATTCCATACTTCCATTGGCGTACAAAGGCTTTTGAGCTATTCAGGAAATCCACTCAGGGCCGGTATAGTACAGATGAAATCATTAAAATCCACAAGCTATATCAGACCTTCATCCATGATTATATGGAAGAATTGGCTGCTTCGGTGAGCGTTATACAAGCCAAACAAACGCTAGACATTCCGAAAAACCTAGTCATCAAACTCTACCGACTTGGCCACCTAAGAAAACTACAAAGCCAGTCACTTATACCAACCAGAATTTCACAAGACTCTCTTAAAATCATCCATGACAAATACATTTCCATTTGGGCAATTAGCAAATTACTACAACTCAGAATCGCGTCAATCCAAAAGGCAGTCATTGAAAGTGGGGCGTCATATCTCGCTCACCCTGGGGAACACACACCGTACCTCATCGAGAGAAACTCGCTTCCTATATTGCGAGAACACTTAACTCAAGTAAAACTCCACCCTGAACCAAGCAGCTTGAGACTTGATGATAACTTAAGAATCTCAACCATAGATACAAATCAGAAGACACAACTCATCACATTCAAGCAAGCTTGCAAGCGCCTAGGCTGCCGAAAAGTAGACATGCACCTACTTGCCAATAGCGGGGTTTTCACAACATACGGGCGCAGAAATTTACGCTTGCTGAAATCAGCAGATATATCTTCATTCAAACGAAAATTCATAACACTAAGCAGTTTAAAAAAAGCCACCGGAATTCATGGCAATCAAATTATAGAAGTACTCAGTGAAATGGGCATCCTTTCAGCCACTTTCAGAGCCGGGGATTTTTCGACCACTATCGTCAAAAAGAGTGATATCAAGAAAACCAACTTTCAAATTC
This sequence comes from Pseudomonas sp. B22(2017), assembly GCF_002113105.1. NCBI lineage: Bacteria > Pseudomonadati > Pseudomonadota > Gammaproteobacteria > Pseudomonadales > Pseudomonadaceae > Pseudomonas > Pseudomonas sp. B22(2017). The sequence goes on along the minus strand of NZ_NEJN01000002.1, from coordinate 713,511 downwards.
CATACGAATATGCATCCACGCTTACAACCTACAGAAAAAACGGCAAATCCATCACATTTAATAAAGCCCAAAAAGAGCTAGGCATAGGGAGACATGAGTTTTCTAAGCTCGCAAGAGACATTATTTACAGACGCCCTATCGTCTACCAAAGCACTTACTACAGAAGAGGTTTTTCTTTCGGAGAATTTGAAGAAATAAAAAAAACATTTTTGGAATCAGTCCCACTTGACGCAATAATCAAAGAATGCGGAATACCAAAATCTCAAATACTTTCACAATTCAAAATCATTCGAAACAAAGAGATACTCCACCTAAATAAAATTGCCAACTTAAGAAAAAGCTTCGCAGCGGACATATTTTTTTATTATACTAACTACATATCTATAAACGCAGCCGCGAGCAGTATTAATATTTCGCCACCGTACCTTTTAAAAATATTGTCCCAACACCCTGACCCTAACCCGTATCTAAAGAGTACGCCATCATTTAAGTGCCTGAGTGCTGGACACTTTGATTTTGCATTTAAACTTGCTCGCAATCTTCCCGAAAACTTCTCGGGCCCAGTTAAGCCGACTTAAGACAAACCTACCCCTCCATTCAGTGTCTTTTCCCTCCGATAAACAAAACCAAACTCACCTGGCAAAAAACCTTATTATTTCAAAAAACTTGAAAAAAAATTAACCTAGCACTGATCCAACGCTTCTGGCAATGCCCTACCAGAAGAGGCCGTTTTCAATGACGTTTGAAGATCAACGGCAAGAACCTTGCGCGCGCTGAAGCCCCGGCATCGTCACCACCATTGACGGCCACGTTTTGAACCCAACCAGAAGAGAACCCAGCAATGTCGATAGATAACAGCCTCATCGGTTCCGTAATCAATGCCTTGCCGATGGACCGCATGATCGCAGGCCCCCTGCAGGCCATGGTCCAGGCCCAGGTCACCGCCAGCAAATCCTACGCCGACTTCCTGATGCAGGTGTGCGTCCAGGACGGCAAGGCCGTGGCCATCCAGTTCGACTACGACGAAACCATCGTCGACGAACAAGGCGAGTACAAGGGCGTGGTCAGCAAGACCATGAAAGTGCCGCTGGTGGCAGCCATCACCCACCCGAACATTTCCATCGAAGAAGGTAATGTCGAGTTCGAGCTGGTCATCAACCAGATGTCGGAAGACGTTTCCAGCAAGGACATGAGCGCCGAGGCAAGCGGTTCGCTGGGTTGGGGGCCGTTCAGGCTCAACGTGAAAGGCAGCGTCAGCCACAAGTCCACGCAAACCCGCAAGACTGACACCCGCGCCCGCTACGCCTTCAACACGACCTTGAAGCGCCAGGACCCGCCTGAAGCGATGATGCGGGTGATCGACTTCCTGACCGACGCCGCGACAAAGCCGACCGTGGTCAAAACCGCCACACTGGAAAGCCAGGACTTGATTTCCCAGGCCGATACCTTGAAGAACCCTGCCGCCGACGGCGCTTCGGCGCTCGCCGCCGCCACCTCTTGAGACGCACCTCCCTGCCCCGAACAGCCCCCCTGACCAGCAACAGGGGGGCACCACCTGGCCTGAGGAGTCGAAGCATTGGATAAATCCCCCGCCCCCATGACTTCCATCGACCTGCGCGAAATCACCCGTGGCCTGCAGGAAGCCGCCAGTGCTACCAACAGCCTGATCGCGCAGCAGTACATCAACCTGTTCGACCAGTTCTTCGAATGCGACACCGAAGCGTTGGGCGCGCCCATGAAAGCCAAAATGGTCGAAGTGGCCATGGACGGCCAGCACATCATGCGCGTACCGCTGTTCGCGCTGGTGTCGCCAAAAGGCCTGGCCCTCGAGCGCATGCAGGTCGACCTTTCGGTAAGGGTCAAAGGCACCGAAGCACAGCAGGCACTGCTGACTGCAGGCGAAAACAAGGCGGCCAGCTTCAAGGTCACCATCGGCGGCCAAAGCCGTCAGGGCGACAGCCGTGACCCCGATGAAGTGCAGATCCGCATGCAGTTCCAGGCCAGCGAACCGCCGGAAGCCCTCAACCGGTTGATCGAGGAATACACCAGCCTGATCATCCCGGTACGCGCCCCCATCCCGCCGCCATCGCCCGATACCAATGAGTTCATCGAAGCGGCCACTGTCCGTTGACGGCCGCCCTGCGCCAGCTCAGAAGTCGCGCTTGTAGAAGATGTCCAGTGAACTGGCCAGCCCGCTGGCAGCTTCGAGGTACACCTTCTTGCTCAGCTTGTAGCGCAATGCAATGGTGTTGGCGGGCTCGAACACCCCCACCCCGTAGCGCAGGCTCAGTTTCTCGGTGAGGTTGCCGCTGGCGACCACGCTGGTGGTATTACCCGAACCTTCGGTATCCAGCTGGAAGTCGTCGATGCCCAGGCTCGAGGCCAGGCTGCCGGTGATGCCGGCGCTACCCGCCAGGCCCAGGCCCAAGGCCGCCTCGGCGAGCATGTTGTTGTCTTCACCGGACGTGCCCAGCGGCCGCCCCAGTACCAGGTACGACAGCGCCTGCTCCTGGCTCATGGCCGGTTCCGAGAACACCTTGCTTGTGGGCTGCTCGGCACTGCCGCTCAGGCGGATACCGGCAATCACATCGTCGACCTTGCGGATCGCTTCAATGTCCAGGTATGGCTGGTCGATCGGGCCTGCGAACAACAACCGCGCACGGCGGATGGTCAGGCGCTGGCCGTAGGCGCGGTAGCGGCCATCGGCCAGGTTCAGCTCGCCACGGGTGTCGAGGTTGTCGCCGATGTGCACATGGCCGAGCAGGTTGGCCGTGAGACCAAAGCCGCTGAACGAAAGCTTGTCGCGGCCCACTTCGACATCGATGTCCATGGCCATCGCCATGGGCGGTTTGCCCTCTTCGGTCTGGTGGCCGACGATCACCGTGTCATCCGAGACCTTGACGGTGGACGGTGGCAGCTCGCGCACAGTGATCGCACCCTTGGGCACCTGTACCTTGCCGGTCACCGCCAGCTTGTCGTCGATCAGGCGCAAGGTCAGGTCCGGGGCAACCTCCAGCGTCGCATAGGGCTCGACCGTGACGGGCAGTTGCTGGCCCTGCAGACGCAGGTCCATGCCCAGTGCCTGGCCCCAGGTCAGGTTGCCATTGAGCTGGCCACGCCCCGCCTCGCCACTGCGCCAGCCGCCGTTGAGCTGTACCTGCTCGCCGGCAATCAACGCCTGCAATGACAGGTCCTCGAGACTGACCGGCAGCTCGGCACCACTGACTTCGCCGCCACTGAGCATCAGGTTGCCGTTGACCTGCGGCGCCAGCAAGGTGCCCGACAACCTGCCACTGCCATTGAGCTGCCCGGCCAGACGCTCGACCATCGGCACGAACGGGCGTGCCACCGAAAGGTCGAGGCCTGCCAGCTGGAAATCACCCGACAGCGGTTTGTTGTTGCTCAGTGGATCCAGGCGGGTGTTGACGTTCAGCTCGCCCAGGCGCTCGCCGCGGAACGCCAGGCGGGTATCGATGCGCCTTGGCGCCAGCGTGCTGTCCAGGCGCAGGGCCTGGTACGGGAAGTCGACCCAGCGGTCCTTGTCGCGCACGCGCAGGGTACCGCCACTGGCGTCGACGACGATGTTGCCCTTGGGGCCGCTGGCCGGCATGTCCAGATTGATGTCGGCATTGAGCAGGCCCTGCCAGGCGAAGTCCTTCGGCAGCCACTGGGCCAGGCTGTCCAGCGGGAACTGCTTGAGGTGGTAGCGCAAGCGTGGCTCGGGGGCCAGACGCTGGTCGTCGCCGCACAAGCTGGCCTGGCCGGAGCGCCAGCAGTGCGCAGCAAAGTCCAGCTGGCCGCTGGCCAGCCGCTGCAGGCGCGCCGGTGCCTGCAGCCGCCAGTCCTGGCCACCGGCCTGGATCCGCCCACTGGCCAGGCGCCCGCGCCAGTCACCCTTGTTCAACTGGCCATCCAGGCCGAGGTCGAGTTTGAGCTGCGGGCCGTCCAGCGCCAGGGTCAAGGCTTGCTGGCGAATGTCGCCTTTGCCGTTGGCCTGCAAGGTGCCCAATGCCGTGTCACCCAGGTGAATGCCGCTGGCCTTCAGTTCGATCACGCCACGCTGGGCGTTGTCCAGGCGGGCGTCCAGGTCCAGCTGCTGCACGCGGTTTTCCGCCTGGGCCAGCCGCTGGCCCTGCAGGGCCAGCGTACCTTGCGGGGCCTGCAAGGTGCCGGCGACGTCAAGCCGGCCCTTGACCTGGCCCTGCAACCTTGGCCACAACTGGCCCAGGCGCGGCAGGTCGAGGTCGAGCCGCCCGGCCAGGCGTTGCTGCAGGCTGCCACTGCCATTGATGCGGTTATCCCCCAGCTGGACTGCCAGGGTACCCAAGGTCCAGCTCTGCCCTGCCCCCTGGGCCTCGACCTTGAGCATTGCCGGCTGGCCGCGCAGGCGGCCTTTCAGGTCTAGCTGGGCATCGAGGCTCAGGGCGTCGCCTTTCATCTCGCCTTTGCTGCGCAGCGGCCCCGCCAGGGTACCCGGCAGCTCGGCCAGCCAATAGGCCGGGTCGAGCGCCGACAACTGCAGGTCGACATCCCATGCCAAGGTGTCGGCAAAGCGCACGGCGACACTGCCGGCAGCCTTGCCTTGCCCGGCGGTCAGCGCCAACTGCGGCAGCTTCACCTGGCTCAGGTCACCTTCGAAGGGGCTGGCCAGGCTAAACGCGCCAGCCGGGCCATCCAGGTCGCCATTGAAGGTGCCCTGGTAGTTGCCATCGCGATAATGCACCTGGGCCATGAGCCGCTTGAGGGTGACCTCAGGGGGCGTCTCCAGCGGATACAGGCGCAGCCACGGAAAGTCCTGCCAGTCCAACTGGGCGTCGGCGACCAGGCCTTGCTGCCAGTCAGCCGTGGCTTGCATCTTGACCCGCTGGGTATCGCTGGCGCTCAGGTCCAGGGCATCAAGCCTGGCGCCTTTGCTGTCGACCAGCCCGGACAACAGCAAGGCAATCGGCGACTGCTCGGCCGGCAGGCTGGCCGACCCCGACAGTTGATAGCCCTTGAGCAGGTCGCCCCGGGCGTCGAGCTTGAGCTGGTTGAACTGCACGGTGTCGGGCAACGAGGCGGCCGGCTTGAATGCCTCGGAGCGGATCTGCAAAGTCGCCGGCAGGTGCTCGGCCAACGCCTGCAATTGCCCGCTCAGCGTGGCGTCGAGGTAACCGCTGCTGGTGCCGGCGAGTTTCAGGGTTTTCTGCAACTCGCCGGTGGCAGTCAGCGCCAACTGCCAGGGTTTGCCGTCTACCGTTGGCAGTTGCAGCTGCGCCTGGAGTTGTACCGGCCAGTCAGCTTCGGGCTGCAGATTGCCTTGCAGGTTCAATTGCAGGTCGTCACGCTTCAGCTGCAGGCTGTCGACGCGCAGTTCGGCATTGGTCCAATGCGCCGCCAGTTGCAAGTCGCCAAGCAGGTCATTGCCATCCAGCCGCAACTGGCCAACCTTGACCTCACCCAGTTCGATGGCCAGCGGCAAGCGCAGGGCCGGCAACTGCAGCGGGCCACTGTCGGCCGATTCGGCGCTGGGCGCAAAGGCCATGTCGATACGTTGCGCCTGCAACTGGTCAATGCACAAGGTAGAGCGCAGCAGGCATGCCGGCGACCAGGCCAGCAGCGGTGCCTGCAAATCTACCGTGCTGCCGGCATCGGCCCAGATAAGCCGGCTGGCTTGCCAGCTACCGGCCAGGCGGCCCTGGAAATCAGCCACCTCAAGCCCGGGCACCTTGCCCAGCACCCAGCGGCTGCCGGCTTCGGTCCCCAGCAACAGGCCGAGTACCAGGCCCAGGCTTGCGGTTACCCCCAGCAGGCCCGCCAGAATGTACTTGATCACGCGTTTCACAGCTCAGGCCCCATGGAAAAGTGCAGGCGAATTCCACCTTCATCATCCAGCGCCTTGGCCAGGTCCAGGCGCAGCGGCCCGACCGGCGACACCCAGCGCACGCCAAAACCGACACCGGTCTTGAGGCTTGGCAGTTCCAGGTCGTTGAACGAGTTGCCCTGGTCGACGAAGGTTGCCAGCCGCCACTTCTCGGTCAGTGAATACTGGTACTCGACGCTGCCGGCGACCAGGTAACGCCCACCAATGCGGTCGCCGTCGCTGTTCTTCGGCGACAAGGTCTGATAGTCATAGCCACGCACGCTCTGGTCGCCACCGGCGAAGAAGCGCAGCGACGGCGGGATGTTGTTCTTGAAGCCATTGGTCGCGCTGCCACCGAACTGCACCCGGCCGAGCAAGCGATGATCATGGCCAAGCGTGGTCAGGCCCTTGAGCAGCACGTTGCCATGCAGCAGGTTGGTGTCCGAGACCAGCCCTTCCTTGGCTACCTGTACATCGAACTGCAGGCGGTAGCCGTTATGCGGGTCGATGCGGTTGTCACTGCGCAGGAAGGAGTAACTCACCCCCGGCATCAACAGGTTGCTCAGCCCGGAGTCATCACCCAGACGGTACTCCTCGCGCTGGTACTTGAGGGAAATCACCCGCTGCCAGCCGCTTGGCAGCTTGCTGTGCCACTCGGGGCCCACCGTCAGCAGTTTGCTGAGGGTGTCGGTGCCGGCAATTTCTTCGTTCTGGTAGCCGCCGGCAAAGCGCAACTTGTCGGTCAGCGGCGGGTCGAGGGGGATGTCGTACCAAAGGCCGACGTTCTGCCGGGGTGCCGACAGTTCGGTTTCCCAGCCGTAGCTATGGCCTTGCGGGTTGACCCAGTGGCGGGTCCAGTTGGCCTTGCCGCGGGGCCCGACGTCGGTCGAGAAGCCCAGGCCCAGGCCCATGGTGCGCGGTTTGCGGGTTTGCAGGCGGACATCCACGGGAATTTCTTCGCCCACGGCGGCGGTGGGCGCCGCATCCACGCGCACGCCTTCGAAGTAGCCGCTCGATTGCAGGTCATTGTTCAGCTCGGCGATCAGTTCCGAGTCGTAAGGTGTACCCGGCTTGAACGAGACCATACGCTGCAGCAGATCGTCGTCCAGCGGTGTGTCGCCACCGAAGGTGACCGCGCCCAGGTGATAGCGCGGGCCGCTCTGGTAGACCAGTTCGATATCGGCCACACCGGCCTGGGGGTCTACCGCCAGGCGCTGGCGGCTGAAGCGCCCACTGAAGAAGCCGTAGCGCGACGCCTGGTTCTGGATCAGCCGCTTGGCATCTTCGTAATGGCCGTGGTTGAGTTGTTCACCCGCGCGCAGGGCCTTGCTGTCGGGTACGCGGAAAGCCTTCATCTCACTGGCGGGGCCTTCGATGCGTATGGTCACGTTGCGCAGGCGAATCGGCTCGCCAGGGTCGATGGTGATGATCAGTTGCGGGGAACGGTCAGCCTCGCTGGCGGACTTGACCTCTGTGTCGATCTGCGCCTGGTAGTAGCCAAGTGCCTGCGCGGCTTTGCGCGCCTGCTCCTGGGCGCCGCGACTGAAGCGCAGTAGCGCTTCTTCATCGCGGTCGCCAAGGTTACCGATATAGCCTTCGACATTGGCCTTGAGCGCCTTGTTGGCCGGTTTGACCTTCACCAGCAACTCACTCTGGCCCCATGCTGCGAAACTGGCGACCCAGATAACCAGGCCCCAGGTCAATCTTCCTGAATACGTCATGCGGCGCATGCTACCAGAGCCGGGCGCTCAAGGGAGCCGTCGCGCGGTTCGCTCAGGCAAAAGCAGAATTGGAAGAGACCGGGTTGGGATGGAAGAACACCCTCTCACGGATTGGTCCTACAGCCACCTCGCCAATTTCCTCATAGCCCTGGCGCTGGTAAAAGGCCAGGTAGTGCTCGTTGCCGGTGTCCAGCACCACTCCCTGCGTACCAGGGTCGTCTGCACACCAGTCATGCACAGCTTGTAACAATTGCTCGCCGTAGTGCTTGCCCTGGAACTGCGGGTGCACGCCCAGCAGCGGCAGCACATGCACCTCGTCGGTGGGCAGGCAGGTGGCCAGGGCGGCCTGGTAGTCCATGTAGCGGCGCGTACAGCGCAGGCCGGTGCCCATTATCATGCGCAGGCGCCAGGCCCAGCTGTCGGCCACGCCCAGCCGGCGCATCGGCGGCACGATCAGGGCCATGGCGATCAGGCGGTCTTCCACCAGCAGGCCGATGGCGGGCAGTTGCAGGTAGAAGTGCTGGCGTACCCACTCGCGCACCATCACCCGCAGACGCCGCTCGTAGCCTGGGCGCTGGGCCTCGAAGATATAGGCGAAGGTAGGTTCGTGACGGTAGGCGTTGTACAGAAGCGAACGCGCCTCACGGCTGTAGCCGTCATCGAGCAGGCAGACACGGGCCGGAGCGGTAGTGGTTTCGGGCATTGCGGGCAGTCCTCCTGGAATGGGCTCATGGGTGCCTTGGAAAGGACGTTAGCAGCAGGCTGCCGAAGCCGCCATGCTGGTGATGGCAAGCGATGTCGGCTAGCATCGCGCCTTTTACCGGGATCATGTTTCCATGAAGATCGTCTGTTTCAACATCAACGGCCTGCGGGCCCGCCCGCACCAGCTGGCGGCGCTGATCGAAAAGCACCAGCCGGACGTGATCGGCCTGCAGGAAACCAAGGTCAGCGACGATCAGTTCCCGCTGGCCGACGTGCAGGCGCTGGGCTACCACGTGCATTACCACGGCCAGAAAGGCCACTATGGCGTGGCCCTGCTGTCCCGCCAGGCACCGCTGAGCCTGCACAAGGGTTTTGCCAGCGATGAGGAAGACGCTCAGCGCCGCTTCATCTGGGGCACCTTCGCCGATGCCGATGGCAACCCGATCACCATCATGAACGGCTATTTCCCTCAGGGTGAAAGCCGCGACCACCCCACCAAGTTCCCGGCCAAGCAGCGCTTCTACAGCGACCTGCAGGCGCTGCTGGAGGGCCAGTTCCGCAACGACCAGCCACTGCTGGTGATGGGCGACATGAATATCTCGCCGCAGGACTGCGACATCGGCATCGGCCCGGACAATGCCAAGCGCTGGCTCAAGACTGGCAAGTGCAGTTTCCTGCCGGAAGAGCGCGAGTGGATGGAACGCTTGAAGGGCTGGGGCCTGGTGGACAGTTTCCGCCACCTTTACCCGGAAGTGGCCGACCGCTTCAGCTGGTTCGACTACCGCAGCCGCGGTTTCGAGGACGAGCCCAAGCGCGGCCTGCGCATCGACCTGATCATGGCCTCCCAGCACCTGGTGCCGCGGATCAAGGATGCAGGTGTGGACTACGAACTGCGCGGGATGGAAAAGCCGTCGGACCATGCGCCGATCTGGCTGGAATTGAGCTGATCGCCGGGGGCTGCTACGCGGTCCATCGCCGGCAAGCCAGTTCTTGCACCCGTGGGCTGGCTTGCCGGCATAGGAGCCGGCCCAGCCACTGGAGAATTTTCAGGGGCGGTGCTCGGTCTGGATATACCGCAACACAGCATCACAGATCATGGCCTTGTGACGCAGCTTGACCTGCTCATCGGACAGGTCGATCTGGAAGATCTCGCCAAAGGTGTGGCGGTTCGAAACCCGGTAGAAGCAGAACGAGCTCATCAGCATGTGCAGGTCGATGACCTCGATGCCGGTGCGGAACACACCTTCCTGCACCCCACGGCGCAAGGTATTGCCCAGAGCTTCGAGCACCAGGCTGCTCATTTCGCGAATCGCCGGCGACTGCTTGACGTACTCGCCATAGTGGATGTTTTCGGTGCAGATGATCCGCACGAAATCGACGTTGCGGTCGTGGTGATCGAAGGTGAACTCCACCAGCCGGCGGATCGCCTGCTCGGCCGGCAGCGACTCCAGGTCCAGGCTTTGTTCGGTCTTGCGGATGTCGCCGTACAGCTTGATCAGGCACTCGCAGTACAGCTGCTCCTTGCTGCCGAAGTAGTAGTAGATCATGCGCTTGGAGGTGGCGGTGCGCTCGGCGATGGCGTCGACGCGGGCACCAGCCAGCCCTTGCTGGACGAACTCGTTGATGGCGGCCTGGAGGATGTCCTCGCGCGTTTTCTCGGGGTTGTTCTTGCGCGTCTTGCGCCCCCCTTCGGTTTCAGGCTGGCCGAGGCTGACTACGGAATCACTCATACCCACTCACAGGCTGTTTATTGGAATGAGGGGGATTATCCGCGAGCGCGGCCATGCAGGGAAGCGCGCTGTTGGTCGGGTAGCCACCACCCCACGGCTGCTGCCTACCCGCAAACGCTGCCTGCACTGGCCAAGGGCCACGCTGGTCGCAGAACAGGCACCTCGGAGTGCGCAGACGTCACAAAACAAAAGGATATAAAAATAACAAAACAATCTAACAAAAAGAGATATAAAAATTGAATGCCAAACGCCACCTCCCTAGTCTGGGCGCATCGCTTCCCTCCCCGTTCAAGGAGCAATGCCCATGCCCGCCCGTGCCTTTTCCCCCCTGCGCCGCCTGTTGATCGGCGGCTTGCTGGCCAGTGTCGCCAGTACCCTGTTGCCCTGGTCCCCAGCCCTTGCCGACGAGGCCAGGACCCTGCGCATCGGTTACCAGAAGTTCAACAGCATCAACATCCTCAAGGGCAGCGGTGCCCTGGAGAAGGCCCTGGCGCCGCAAGGCGTGAAAGTCAGCTGGCACGAGTTCGCCGCCGGCCCGCAGTTGCTCGAAGCCTTGAGCACCGGCGCCATCGACCTCGGCCATGCCGCCGACGCCCCCTCGGTGTTCGCCCAGGCCGCAGGCAAGCCGGTGGTGTACCTGGCCGCCGAGCAGCCCTACCCACGTGGCATCGGCCTGGTGGTACGTGAGCAGGACCACCTGGCCAGCGTGCAAGACCTCAAGGGCAAGCGGGTAGCCACCGGCCGCGGCTGGAACGCCCAGTACCTGCTGGCCGTTGCCCTGGAACAGGCCGGCCTCAGCTACCAGGACATCACCCCGGCCTACGTCAACAACGCCGCCGATGCCGTGGCTGCCCTGCAATCGGGCAGTGTCCAGGCCGTGACCCTGTGGGACCCGTTCCTCGCCGCGGCAGAAAGCCAGCCGGGCCTGAAGAACCTGCGCGACGGCAGCGGCCTGTCCAACAACCGCACCTTCTACCTGTCCACCGCCAGCTTCGCCGACCAGCATCGCGCCTTGCTGAAGACCTTCTTCGCCGAGCTGGCCAAGGTCAGCCAATGGGCCAACGCCAAGCCTGCGGAAGTCGCCGCACTGCTGGCCCCGCAACTCGGGATCAACGCCAACGTGCTGCAAGCGGCCAGCGAGCGGCGCAACTACAATGCCGTGGCCATCACCCCAGAGATCGTTGCCGAGCAACAAAAGCTGGCCGACACATTCCAGGGCCTGGGCCTGATTCCACGCAAGCTGCAGGTGGCCGACGCGGTCTACCCAGCTTCCGTATTGCCTTGAGCGGAGCGCGCCCACCATGCCCCGCCCGATTCGCTTCAACGCCTTCAGCATGAATGCCGCCAGCCACCAGTCCCCCGGCCTGTGGCGCCACCCGCGCAACACCAGCCTGGCCTTCAACCGCCTGGGCTACTGGACCGACCTGGCCCGCCTGCTCGAACGCGGCTTGTTCGATGCCCTGTTCATCGCCGATGTGCTGGGCATCTACGACGTCTACCAGGGCGGCCCCGAAGCCGCCCTGCGCGGTGGCGTGCAGGTGCCGGTCAACGACCCGCTGCTGCTGGTGCCGGCCATGGCCGGGGTTACCGAGCACCTGGGCTTCGGCGTCACCTTCTCGCTCACCTACGAACACCCCTACCCTTTCGCCCGGCGCATGTCGACGCTCGACCACCTGAGCAATGGCCGGGTCGGCTGGAACATCGTCACCGGCTACCTCGACAGCGCCGCGCGTAACCTGGGGCTGGCGCGCCAGTTGGGCCATGACCAGCGCTATGACCTGGCCGAGGAATACCTGCAGGTGCTGTACAAGCTATGGGAGAAAAGCTGGGACGACGATGCGGTGCTGCTGGAGCGTGACAGCGGGCGCTATATCGAACCCGCCCGGGTGCACCCCATCAACCATGTGGGCGAGCACTTCCAGGTGCCGGGCATGCACCTGTGCCAACCGTCGCCGCAACGCACGCCGGTGCTGTTCCAGGCCGGTGCTTCGGCACGCGGCCAGCATTTCGCGGCGCGGCACGCCGAATGCGTGTTCATCAGCGGGCCGACGCCCACGGTACTGCGCCGCTACGCCGACGGCATCCGCCAGGCCAGCGAGGTGGCCGGGCGTGGCCGGGACGAGGTACTGATCTACGCCCAGGCGCTGTTGATCGTCGCCCCCACGCGGGAGGAGGCCGAAGCGCGCTTCGCCGAATACCGCCGTTATGTCGACCTGGACGCCGCCCTGGCACTGCTGTCGGGCTGGACCGGCATCGACTTTGCCGGCCTCGACCCCAATGCGCCCATCGAATACGTCGAGAACGATGCCGGCCGCGCAGCCCTGGCCGCCTTCACCGCCGCCGACCCGAACCGCCGCTGGACCGTGCGCGAGGCTGCCGAGTTCGTCGGCCTGGGCGGCCGTGGCCCGGTGCTGGTGGGGGCTGCCAGCGAGGTGGCCGACCAGCTGGAAAGCTGGCTGGACCAGACCGGCATCGATGGCTTCAACCTGACCTACGCAGTGCAACCGGACGACCTGGCAAATGTGGTCGAGCTGCTGGTGCCGGAGTTGCAACGCCGTGGCCGCTACCCGCTGAGTTATGCCGAAGGCACCTTGCGCCACAAGCTGTTCGGCCAGGGCGACCGCTTGCCGGAAGGGCACGCTGGCCGGCAGGTTCGCATTCAGCCGGCAAATACCGGGTATTCCAACATTTAATTTGTGGATGGCACGCACTCGACCCTATTCTGTCGCCACATCCCCTGCGCCGCACCGGCCGGTGCGGTTCACGGCATGGGGAGAGAACAACAAGTCGAGATCGTCCATGTCGAACCATTCGTACTTCGCCCCCCACGGTGGGCACCCGGCTCAGACCGAGCTGCTGACTGACCGTGCCATGTTCACCGAAGCCTATGCCGTCATCCCCAAGGGCGTGATGCGTGACATCGTCACCAGCCACCTGCCGTTCTGGGACAAGATGCGCATGTGGGTCATCGCCCGCCCGCTGACCGGTTTTGCCGAAACCTTCTCCCAGTACATCGTCGAAGTGGCCCCGGAAGGCGGCAGCGAACGCCCTGAGCTGGACCCGAACGCCGAAGCCGTGGTGTTCATCGTCGAAGGCGAACTGGACATCACCGTCGAAGGCAAGCACCACACCCTGGTACCGGGCGGCTACGCCTTCCTGGCCCCGGGCGCCGAGTGGAGCCTGCGCAACAACAGCAAGTCCAACGTGACCTTCCACTGGCTGCGCAAGCACTACCAGAAGGTCGAAGGCCTGGACGTTCCCGAGTCGTTCGTCACCCACCGTGACAACGCCACCGTCATCGAGATGCCGGGCACCGAAGGCCGCTGGGTCACCACCCGCTTCGTCGACATGGCCGACATGCGCCACGACATGCACGTGAACATCGTCACCTTCCAGCCGGGCGGCGTGATCCCGTTCGCCGAGACCCACGTAATGGAACACGGCCTGTACGTGCTGGAAGGCAAGGCGGTGTACCGCCTGAACCAGGACTGGGTCGAAGTGGAAGCCGGCGACTTCATGTGGCTGCGCGCCTTCTGCCCGCAAGCCTGCTACGCCGGTGGCCCAGGCAAGTTCAGCTACCTGCTGTACAAGGACGTGAACCGTCACGTGCACCTGACGCTCAACCCTAAGCGTTGATGCATTGGGGGCGCTCTGCGCCCCTTTCGCGACACAAGGCCGCTCCCACAAAAGTACGGTGTACCCCGAACCCTGTGGGAGCGGCCTTGTGTCGCGAAAGGGCTGCAAGGCAGCCCCAGTAGCCGCATACTGAAAATCCTGCCCCCCGCGCGGTACCAGCCATGAACCGCTGCCTGCTGCTCACCGCCCTGCTGTTCTGCCCCCCCGCCCCAGCCGCCGACGACTGGAACCTGGCCTACGACCGCGAAGGCATCCGCGTTTACCTGAACGCCGCCCCCGACTCGCCCTACCAGCAATTCCGTGGTGTCAGCACCATGAAAGCCAGCGTTCGCACGCTTACCGACCTGCAGGAGAACTTGCGGGTGGCCTGCAAGTGGCTGTACGCCTGCGCCGAGATGCGCTTGCTGGATGTGCAAGGCGAAAACACCTGGGTGTACCTGACCACCAACCTGCCGTGGCCGACGATGCCGCGGGACATCGTGCTGAAGGTCACCACCGAACGCCTGGACGACGGCACGCTGCTGCGCCACCTGAGCGCCGAGCCAGACAGGATCCCCAAGGTAGATGGGCTGATCCGTGTGCAGCAGCTCAACGGCGAGTGGCGGATGAAACCGCTGGGTGAGCGCAAGACCGAGGTGACTTACCAGCTGCAGGCCGACCCCGCCGGGGATGTGCCGGGGTGGCTGGCCAACCGGTTTGTGGTGGATGCGCCAGTGGTGACGTTGCGGACCCTGCGAGCGGTGGCCGAGCGCCAGCCCTAGAGGGTATTGAAAACCTGCACCGGCCTCATCGCCGGCAAGCCAGCTCCCACCTCGACCGCATTGGCCTCAAGCCATACGCAAACCCTGTGGGAGCTGGCTTGCCGGCGATGGGCCGCAAAGCGGCCCCAACCCTGTCAGATCCCGCCACCCGCAAGCAATTGCGTCATCACCTCGGCCAGCGCCTTGACCATCACATCCGCCGTCGGCCGGTGGACGATGACGATTTCATAGCTGTCGACCTCAGGTAGCCCCTGCTCCGCACCGAGCACCCGATGCTCGCCGGTCGCCGCCCGTGGCGGCAGCAGGCTGATACCCATGCCATCGGCGACCGCTGCCTGGATGCCGCTGAGGCTGGAGCTGGTGAAGCTGATGCGCCAACGCCGGCCCATGCCTTCGATGGCGGTAATCATGTCGTCGCGGTACAGGCCGCGGGGCGGGAAGGTCACCAGCGGGATCGGGTCCAGTTCGAAGGCGGGCGTGCGCGCGCTGTCGATCCACTGCAGGCGCTCGGGCCAGCAGGCCACGCCTTCGCGGCTGTTGCGCCGCTGCTTGAGCAACACCAGGTCGAGCTCACCGTTGTCGTAGGCCTGGCTGAGGTCGCGGCACAGGCCGCTGGTCACTTCCAGCTTCACCTGCGGGTGCAGCCGGCTGAACGCCGACAGCGCATTGGTGGTACGCCCGCCCACGAAGTCCTCGGGCACGCCAAGGCGCACGGTCATGCCAACCATCGCCCCGGCCAAGGCTTCGAGCATCTGGTCGTTGAGGGCCAGCATGTGCCGGGCATAGCCGAGCAGGGTCTGCCCGGCGTCGGTCGGCAGCACGTCGCGATTGCCACGCACCAGCAGACGGTGGCCAACCATATCCTCCAGGCGGCGCACCTTCTGGCTGATGGTCGATTGGGTGGAGTGCAGGCGCGCAGCAGCCGTGGTGAAGCTACCGCAATCGGCCACCACGACAATGGCACGCAACAGGTCGAGGTCGAACAGGGCCCTATTCGATTTCACGCTGATGGACATCTTGGTATTCAACTTTTGAATGGCAAGACTAGCTTCTATCACGCCACCTGCTGCACCGCAACGCACACTGCTAGTCGCCGACTGCCACGCCTTCGCGCCGAGGGTCGGCACCACCCGACCAACCCTCGCCACTGCGCTGGATGATCTGCATGCCACTGGTCATGATCATCGGCGTCACCTCATGCCCCCAGGCTGCCAACTGCCGGATCAGCGCCGGGCTGGCCAAACTCGCCTCTACTTCGGTGCCGGCATTGCGGCTGCCGAAGTTGGGCAGGCCGGCGGCCTGCTGCGGGTCGAGCTGCCAATCCAGCAGGCCGATCAGCGCCTTGTTCACGTAGCCGATGATCTGCGAGCCGCCGGGCGAGCCCAGGCTGGCCACCAGCTCGCCGGAAGCTTGCGAGAACACCAGGGTCGGCGCCATGGCCGACAGCGGCCGCTTGCCCGGTTGCACCCGGTTGGCCACGGGCTTGCCTTGTTCCCGGGGGATGAACGAGAAGTCGGTCAGGTGGTTGTTGAGCAAGAAGCCCTTGACCATCAGGTGCGAGCCGAACGCTGCTTCCACCGAAGTGGTCATGGCCAGGGCCTGGCCGCGGTCATCCACCGCGCTGAGGTGCGAGGTGGAAATGCGCAGCGGCGAACGGTCAGGCGCCAGGGCCAGGTCGGCCCCCTGCGGCTGGCCCGGGCGGGCGCGTTTCATGCTGTACTCGCCGACCTGCGCGGCGCGGCTGGCCAGGTATGTGGAGTCGGTCAGGGCCTTGAGCGGCACCGGCACGTAATCGCTGTCGGCCAGGTACTGGGCGCGGTCGGCATAGGCCAGGCGCTCTGCCTCGGCAACCAGGTGCACGGCCAGCGGCGGGGCTTCCAGCCCGGCAACCGACGAAGTGCGCAGCGGCCGCATGGCGGCAAGGTCGCGCTGTGGCGAAGCCCGTTGCAGTGCCTCCAAGATGCCCAGGGTCTGCAGCACCGTCACCCCGCCCGACGATGGCGGCGGCATGCCACAGATGCGCCAGGCCTTGTAAGGGCCACACAGCGGCTCGCGCACTTTGGCTCGGTACTGCTGCATATCCTGCATCGACAGGTAGCCGGCATTGGCATGGCTGCGCACCTTGGCGACGATGGCTTCGGCGATCTCGCCGCTGTAGAACACCTCGGGGCCCTGCTCGGCAATCTGCTCGAAGGTTTGCGCAAGCTCGGGGTTGCGCAAGGTAGTCCCCACCGCCAGTGGCTTGCCCTGTTCATCCAGGAAGTAGCGGGCCATGGCGGGTGAACGGGCAATGAACGGGTCGCCCGCCACCAGGGTGTGAAGGCGTTCGGAAACCGCGAAACCGTTGCGTGCCAGCGCGATGGCAGGGGCAAACAGGTCGCGCCAGGGCAGCTTGCCGTGCTGCTCATGGGCCAGCTTCAGGGCACGCAGAACCCCTGGTACGCCCACCGAACGCCCGCCTATCTGCGCTGCCCTGAATGGCATCGGTGAACCATCGGCTTGCAGGAACAGGTTTTCCGTTACCGTCGCCGGGGCTGCCTCGCGGCCATCGAAGGCCTGCACGCGCTGGCCGTCCCAGTAGAGGATGAACGCCCCGCCGCCAATGCCGCTGGATTGCGGTTCGACCAGGGTCAGCACCATCTGCATGGCGATGGCCGCGTCGATGGCGCTGCCACCGGCACGCAGCATCGCCCGCCCCGCTTCGCTGGCCAGCGGGTTGGCAGCTGCGGCCATGTGCCGGCTGGCATGCACCGGCTGCAGGCCAGTGCGGTAGCCGGAGGCCAGTTCCGGTGGCGCGGGCAGCACCTGGTCGGCACAGGCCCAGCCACTGGCAACTACCAGGCACAAGGCGCCCATCAGGGGGGTGGAGAATGTCATCGTTGTGCTTCCTGCCATTACCTATTCAGCACGGCACTGTCTGTCATGCGCAAACTTAACTTCAAGCCCTGGCGTGTTTTTTCTAGGATGCGGGCAGGTCATCGAGGAGCCTGCCCCATGCGTTCACTACTTGCTGCGATGCTGTTCGCCCTGTGCACCAGCCTTGCCGCCCACGCCGAGAGCACTGCCATGGACAACCGCCTGCACAACGCTGCCCGTCACGATGATGTGCGCACCCTGCACCAACTGCTGGCACAAGGTGCGCAGCTGGAGAGCCGTGACGAGCAAGGGCGCACTGCCCTGCTGGTGGCCACCCACGGCAACCACATTACGGCCGCGAAAGCGCTGATCGAGGCCGGTGCCAATGTGAATGCCAAGGACAACATCGACGACAGCCCGTACCTGTATGCCGGGGCTCGTGGCCTGAACGACATCCTGAGGCTGACCTTGAGCCACGGTGCCGACCTCAAGAGCACCAACCGGTATGGAGGCACTGCGCTGATACCCGCCGCCGAACGCGGGCATGTCGAGACCGTGCAGTTGCTTATCGATGCCGGGGTGGACGTGAACCATCTCAACCGCCTGCACTGGACTGCGCTGCTGGAGGCGGTGATCCTCGGTGACGGCGGGCCGCGGCATGTGGAGATCGTGCGCCGGCTACTGGCGGCCGGGGCGGATCAGCAGATTGCCGACAAAGATGGGGTGACCGCGCTGGAGCACGCGCGGCAGCGGGGGTATCGGGAGATGGAGGCGTTACTGGCCCGCTAGGCAAGGTTGCATGGCACGGGCTTCGCCCGTGATTGCCGGCAAGCCAGCTCCCACAGGGATAGCGCCTGGCTCGAGGCCGATGCGGTCGAGGTGGGAGCTGGCTTGCCGGCGATGAGGCCAGGACAAGCAGCACAGGACCTCAGGCTACTTCTTCGAACGGCAGCCCTACATAGTTCTCGGCAATGTTCACCAGCCCCGCCGGCGAGGTCAGGAAGTACTCGCGGTCGGCTTCCTGCATCTTCTGGTCCCAGGCGTCCTTGTGGCTGCCGAAGTCATGCAGGAGCTGGGTCATGAACCAGCTGAAGCGCTCGCCTTTCCACACCCGGCGCAGGGCCAGCGGCGAATACTGCTGCAGCAGGTCGGTGCGCCCTTCGCGGTACACCTTGACCAGGATCCGGTACAGGTAGTTGACATCCGATGCCGCCAGGTTCAGGCCCTTGGCGCCGGTCGGCGGGACGATATGCGCAGCATCCCCGACCAGGAACAGGTGGCCATACTGCATCGGCTCGACCACCAGGCTGCGTAGCGGCGCGATGCTCTTCTCCAGGGCCGGGCCGGTGACCAGGCGCGCAGCCACATCTTCGGGCAAGCGTGCCTTCAGCTCCGCCCAGAAGCGCTCGTCGGGCCACGCCTCCACCTGCTCGTCCAGCGGCACCTGCAGGTAGTAGCGGCTACGGGTGTGCGAACGCTGGCTGCACAGCACGAAACCGCGTTCGTGGTGGGCGTAGATCAGCTCGTGGTTGACCGGTGGCGTATCTGACAGCATGCCCAGCCAGCCAAACGGGTAGACCCGCTCGTACTGCTTGAGGATGCCCTCGGGGATGCTTTGCCGCGAGACACCGTGGAAGCCGTCACAACCGGCAATGTAGTCGCAGTCCACGCGGTGCACCTGGCCGTCTTTTTCGTAGGTCAGGTAGGGCCGTTCGCCCTTGAGTTCGTGCGGCTGGACATTGCCTGCCGAATAGATGATCGGCGCACCGCTGACTTCACGTGCCTGCATCAGGTCACGGGTGACTTCGGTCTGGCCGTATACCATCACCGTCTTGCCACCGGTCAGGGCCTTGAGGTCCAGGCGTTGGCGGCGCTCGCCGACCAGCAGTTCGACACCCTCGTGTACCAGGCCTTCACGGTCCATGCGCTCGGCCACACCGGCTTCACGCAGCAGGTCGACCGTGCCTTGCTCCAGCACCCCTGCACGGATGCGGCCAAGCACGTATTCGGGCGTCTGGCGTTCGACGATGACGGTATCGATACCGGCCTTGTGCAGCAGTTGGCCCAGCAGCAGGCCAGACGGACCTGCACCAATAATTGCGACCTGAGTTTTCATTGTTGTTGTCTCTGTGCGGACGATGCCGGCCCTGGACTGGCAGTGGGGCGGCATCTGCTGTTAGGGTTTGCCCTTGCATTTTTACTGGCAAAAACAGCCATTGAAGTGTGCTATCCCATGCATAACCTGCACTTTTACAAAAAACGTTCGATTAACGGACAGGCCTGCACGCATGAAATCCACCCTCCCCGGCGTCCCCTTGTTCAAGCTGTATGGCGAAAACCAGGCCTGGCCCGGCACCGACCTGCTGCATTGCGAGTCGATCCCGGCGCGTAGCCGTTTGCATCACTGGGAAATCAAACCGCACCAGCACGCCGAGCTGTTCCAGTTGCTGTATGTGCAACGCGGCCGGGCCGAAGTGGAAATCGAGGGGGTGCGCAGCGCCATCAGCGAAGCGGCAATCCAGGTGGTACCGCCGATGACCGTGCACGGGTTTCGCTTCAGCGCCGATATCCAGGGGCATGTGCTGACCTTTGGCACGGCACTGGTGGCCAACCTGGAGCAGCGCCTGGGCGCGCCGCTGGCGGTACTGGCGAAGGCGGCGTGTTACCCGCTGGGCCGGGACCGGGTACATCTGCGCAGCCTGATCGACACCCTGCAGCAGGAGTACCAGGGCAACGCCCCGGCGCGGGCGGCCTTGCTCGAAGCACTGGTGACAGCGCTGATGGTGTGGATCAGCCGCCGCCAGCAGCTGGTGCAGGCACCGCGCAACCGCGATGAACGTGACCGCCACTTGCTGGGGCAGTACCTGCGCCTGGTCGAGGCGCATTACCGTGAGCACCTGTCGGTGGAGGATTTTGCCGCGCGGTTGAAAATTCCGAGTTTGCAGTTGAACCAGCTGTGCCGGGCACTGAGTGGGCAGACCGCGCTGCAGGTGGTGCACCAGCGGTTGCTGCTGGAGGCTCGGCGCAACCTGATCTATACGCGGATGAGCATCGGGCAGTTGTCGGATAGCCTGGGGTTTACCGACCCCACCTATTTTGCCCGGTGGTTCAAGCGGTTGAGTGGGCAGACACCGAATGGGTATCGCAGGTCGGGGTTGTCTGAGTAATTTTTTCGCCTGTGCTGGCCTCTTCGCGGGCTTGCCCGCTCCCACAGGTATTGCATTGACCTAGAGGGCACCGCTGTCCCTGTGGGAGCGGGCAAGCCCGCGAAGAGGCCGGTACAGGCAACACACATTCCGCGCCCCTGCTTGACGTATACGTCAACCTGCCCTCAGGATACCCGCATACCCCACGCCGAGCCCCAGCATGAGCACCCAGACCTACAGCATTTCCGACCTGTCCCGCGAACTGGACATCACCACCCGCGCCATCCGCTTCTATGAGGAACAGGGCCTGCTGAGCCCCGAGCGCCGTGGCCTGGAGCGTATCTATTCGGCGCGTGACAAAGTCAGTTTGAAACTCATTCTGCGCGGCAAGCGCATCGGCTTTTCGCTGGCCGAATGCCGCGAGCTGATCGAGCTGTACGACCCCTCCAGCGGCAACCTCAAGCAGCTCAACAGCATGCTGGCGAAAATCGCCGAGCGCCGCGCCCAGCTGGAACAGCAGATGCTCGACATCCACCAGATGCAGCTGGAGCTGGACACCGCCCAGGAGCGCTGCGAACAAGCCCTGGCCGCCACCCTGAACAACAAAGACAACCGCTGAACGCCACAGGAAACCCGCCATGTCCTTGCCCAAACACGTCCGCCTGGTCGAAGTAGGCCCCCGCGACGGCCTGCAGAACGAAGCCCAGCCCATCAGCATCGCCGACAAGGTGCGCCTGGTGGACGACCTCACCGAAGCGGGCCTGGCCTATATCGAAGTGGGCAGTTTCGTCTCGCCCAAGTGGGTGCCGCAAATGGCCGGCTCCGCTGAAGTGTTCGCCGGCATCCACCAGCGCCCGGGCGTCACCTATGCGGCGCTTGCCCCCAACCTGCGCGGTTTCGAGGACGCCCTGGCCGCCGGCGTGAAGGAAGTGGCGGTGTTCGCCGCCGCCTCCGAAGCCTTCTCGCAACGCAACATCAATTGCTCGATCAGCGACAGCCTCAAGCGCTTCGAGCCGATCATGGAAGCCGCGCGCAACCACGGTGTGCGCGTGCGCGGCTATGTGTCGTGCGTGCTCGGCTGCCCCTATGAAGGCAAGGTCAGCGCCGAGCAGGTCGCCCCGGTGGCCCGTGCCCTGCACGAAATGGGCTGCTACGAGGTATCGCTGGGTGACACCATCGGCACCGGTACCGCCGGCGAGACCCGGCGCCTGTTCGAGGTGGTCGCGGCACAGGTACCGCGCGAGCAACTGGCCGGGCACTTCCACGATACCTATGGCCAGGCCCTGGCCAACGTGTATGCCAGCCTGCTCGAAGGCATCAGCGTGTTCGACAGCTCGGTGGCCGGGCTGGGCGGCTGCCCCTATGCCAAAGGCGCTACCGGCAATATCGCCAGTGAAGACGTGGTGTACCTGCTGCAAGGGCTGGGCATTGAAACCGGCATCGACCTGGACCGACTGATCGCCGCCGGCCGCCGCATCAGCAGCGTGCTGGGCCGCGACAACGGGTCGCGGGTAGCGCGGGCGCGCAGCGCGCAATAGGTCATACAGGTGTCACATTGGTGTGGGTGGAGTGTTACCGCCCCCACGTTTTGCAGCAAAAAATCGGGTAACAGGGAAACAAATCGGCAGAATTTCAGGCCGGTCGATTTCGACTGAAATCGCCAAGTGCTTGATTTTAAAGGGTTTGCCAAAGTTGGCACGCACCCTGCTATATCTCTGGTACAACAACAAAAAAAATGTGACACCCAATAAAAACAACAGGTAACGGCTCTGACATAACAAGAACAACACGGCAGAGGCGTAGCAAGCAGATTTTTTTGGAGTCGACACGCTTTTCAGGGGTACGCCCCGCGGTCTGGCACAGAACAATAAAACTACCTCCAGGTAGCGGCAGCCAGGTTCGGATCAGCAATGATGAAAGCAGGTCAGCGCTCAAAAAAATACGTTTGCTCTTGACCCCGCATGGGGGTCGCCCGCAACACCAGGACAGGCTGACAAAAACAACAACAGGCCGGTCCCAATAATAAAAAAAGAGCAGGCAACAACGCTTTGAGGGGAGCTTCGGCTCCCCTCAGTGCTTCCTGCCCTCTTCCTCCTCCTGCTTTCCCTCATCCTGCCCTTCGAGCTTGTCCACCAGCAACGGCATCGTGCCCAGCACCAGCAGGGCCAGTATCGTGCTGATCAACGCCGTGGCTTCGCGGCCCATGCCGGCTGCCGTACCGATGGCGGCGGTCATCCACAACCCGGCAGCAGTGGTCAGGCCCTTCACATGGCTGGCGTCCTGGCCGTTGCCCTTGAGAATGGTGCCCGCCCCCAGAAAACCGATACCGGCGACAATGCCCTGGATCACCCGGCTCAGCGCTTGCTCGTCGGCCCCGGCCATGCTCGGTGTCAGCACGAACAGCGCGGCGCCCAGCGAAACCAGCATATGCGTACGCACCCCGGCGGCCTTGCCCTTGTGCTCGCGCTCGAAGCCCAGCACAGCGCCAAGCAGGGCTGCCATCAGCAGGCGTACGAGGATTTGCGTGACCTCGCGCTCGTCGGTGATATCGGCGAATTCGGCCTGGATTGCTTGCCAGATGAGGTCCATTGCTTTCTTCCCATGTGGAGCATTGTGTTGTCAGGCCCGGCCCGTTCGCGGGCACGCCCGCTCCCACAGGGATCTGAGAAACACCTGTGGGAGCGGGCGTGCCCGCGAAGAGGCCAGGCCTGCCATCTGCAAGGGTTGACCCCCGAACAAATGACAAAGTGCCGTTCAGCCTGCTGATGCAGCAACCTTCCCCTCAGCACGGTCCACCCTGTAACCACCCCCAGGAGGACCACTCCATGCCCATTGAAATCGACGAAACCACCCGCCGCTGCACCCTGATCGCCGAAGACCTGCGCATCGAGGGTGATGGCCCGTCCATCGAAATCGTCACCGACGAACAGCTGCGCATGTCCGTGGCCCTGCTCGCCGGCCAGCGTGTGCCCATCACCGAAGCCGAGGCCGATGCACTGACCGTGGCGGGTGCGGTGGATAGCCGCAGGCATCTGAAGGCCAGCACGCCAGGCTCGGTAATCTGAGGCCTGGCGGGGCCTGCCGGGAAATCTGATACGGTTTTTATCGCAAAATCTGAGCCTGTGCTGATAACAGTCTCAGGGCCATAGTGCTCATGCCTGATCGAGGCCTGATGAGCACCGAGCCATGAACTATAGAATTCCTTTCACAGAGATCGCCACCGCCCCAGCCAGCCCCCAGCCACGCCGCGCCGACAATGGCATCCATACCCGCAGCTTCACCGGGCTGTACCGCAACCTGCGCATCGGCTTCGCCGGCGCCCTGTTCGTGCTGTTCTTCGGCACCGCCTGGCTGAACTGGAACGGCCGCCAGGCCGTGCTGTGGGA
Source organism: Pseudomonas sp. B22(2017) (assembly GCF_002113105.1). NCBI lineage: Bacteria > Pseudomonadati > Pseudomonadota > Gammaproteobacteria > Pseudomonadales > Pseudomonadaceae > Pseudomonas > Pseudomonas sp. B22(2017). Next base: position 689,731 of record NZ_NEJN01000002.1, on the reverse strand, counting down.
CCTGGGCAACAGCAAATTCCATATCTTCGGCGCCACCTTCTGGCCGCAGGACTTCATCCTGCTGTCGGCGCTGCTGATCATCTGCGCGTTCGGCCTGTTCGCCATCACTGTGTATGCCGGCCGCGTGTGGTGCGGCTACAGCTGCCCGCAAAGCACCTGGACCTGGTTGTTCATGTGGTGCGAAAAGGTCACCGAGGGCGACCGCAACCAGCGCATCAAGCTGGCTTCCGCGCCCTGGAGCCTGAACAAACTGGCCCGTCGAACGCTGAAGCACAGCCTGTGGCTGGCCATTGGCGTGCTCACCGGGCTGACCTTCGTCGGCTACTTCACCCCGATCCGCCCACTGGCCGCGGAACTGTTCACCTTGCAACTGGGCGGCGTGGCGCTGTTCTGGGTGCTGTTCTTTACCGCCGCCACCTACATCAATGCCGGCCTGCTGCGCGAAGCGGTGTGCCTGCACATGTGCCCCTATGCACGCTTCCAGAGCGTGATGTTCGACAAGGACACCCTGGCGGTCGCCTATGACCCGCGTCGCGGCGAAGCCCGTGGCCCGCGCAAGAAAGGCAGTGACCTCCGCGCCCAGGGCCTGGGCGACTGCATCGACTGCACCTTGTGCGTGCAGGTGTGCCCCACCGGCATCGATATCCGCGACGGCCTGCAAATGGCGTGCATCGGTTGTGCGGCGTGCATCGATGCCTGTGACGGGGTAATGGACAAGATGGGCTACGCCCGTGGCCTGATCGGCTACAAGTCCGAACGCAGCCTGCAAGGTGGCACCACCCATTGGCTGCGACCGCGCCTGCTGGGCTACGCCGCCGCGCTTGGGGTGATGATCGCGGCACTGGTGGTGGCCTTGCAGCTGCGCCCGATGGTGTCGCTGGACGTGATCAAGGACCGCGGCCTGTTCCGCGAGAATGCCCAGGGCCAGATCGAGAACATCTACCTGCTCAAGGTCATCAACAAGACCGAAAGCACCCGGCACTATGAGCTGCGCCTGCTGGACGCCGACGGCTTCAGCCTGCAGGGCAAGACCTCCTTCGTGATCCCGGCCGGTGAGATGAGTGAACTGCCGGTGTCGGTGGCGATGCTCGCCGAGCGCCCGGCCAGCAGCTCGCAGACGCTGAGCTTCGAAATCAGCGAGCGCGACGACCCCGCCATCCGCAGCGTGGCCCACAGCCGCTTCGTCGCGCCGATGAACCGTTGATCCCTTACACTGATTCCACCTTGCCTGCCAGGCTTCGACAGAAGGCCAGAATGAAACGCTACGAACGCTTTGCCGACGACATCGCCGAACTGATCCGCTCCGGGGTGCTGGGCCCCGGCCAGCGCGTGCCCTCGGTGCGCTATGCCAGCCAGACCCACGGGGTCAGCCCGTCCACCGTGTTCCAGGCCTACTACCTGCTGGAGCGGCGCGGGCTGATCCGCGCCCGGCCGCGCTCGGGCTATTTCGTCAATGCCCACGCCCCGCGCCAGTTCAGCGAGCCGCAGGCATTGCAGCCGGTCAGCGAATCCACCGACGTAGACGTCAGCGCGCTGGTGTTCTCGATCCTAGACTCGATCAAGGACCCCAACACCGTGCCGTTCGGCTCGGCCTTCCCCAGCCCCGAGCTGTTTCCGCTGCAACGCCTGTCGCGCTCGCTGGCCAGCGCCAGCCGCAGCATGGACCCGCGCATGGTGGTGACCGACCTGTCACCCGGCAACCCGCAGCTGCGCCGGCAGATTGCCCTGCGCTACATGGTTGGCGGGCTGATGCTGCCGATGGAGGAGCTGCTGATCACCAACGGCGCGCTGGAAGCCCTGAACCTGTGCCTGCAGGCCGTCACCCAGCCCGGTGACCTGGTGGCCATCGAAGCCCCCGCGTTCTATGCCTGCCTGCAGGTACTGGAGCGTCTCAAGCTAAAGGCCGTGGAAATTCCTGTGCACCCGCGCGAAGGCATGGACCTGGGCGTGCTGGCGCAAACGCTGGAGAAACACCCGGTCAAGGCCGTGTGGTGCATGACCAACTTCCAGAACCCGGTGGGCGCCAGCATGCCGGAGGCGAAAAAGCAGGCACTGGTGGAGCTGCTGGCGCGTCATCAGGTGCCATTGATCGAAGACGACGTGTACGCCGAACTGTACTACGCGCAACAGGCACCCAAACCGGCCAAGGCGTTCGACACCCAGGGGCTGGTGATGCACTGCGGCTCGTTCGCCAAGAGCCTGGCGCCTGGCTACCGCATCGGCTGGGTGGCAGCCGGGCGCTTTGCACAGAAGATCGAGCGGCTCAAGCTGATGACCTCGCTGTGCGCCTCGATGCCGGCCCAGGCGGCCATCGCCGACTACCTGCAGCACGGCGGCTACGACCGCCACCTGCGCAAGCTGCGCTATGCCCTGGAAGGCCAGCAGGCCAACATGCTGGCGGCCATCGCCCGGCACTTTCCGGCGCAGACGCGGGTCAGCCAACCGTCCGGCGGCTACTTCCTGTGGCTGGAGCTGCCCGAACAGATGGACGCCCTCAAGCTGTTCCACATGGCCTTGGCCCAAGGCATCAGCATCGCCCCCGGCCCGATCTTCTCGCCCACCCGGCGCTTCGGCAACTGCATCCGCCTGAACTACGGCAGCCCCTGGCATGAGGATGCCGAACGGGCCATGGAAACCCTGGGGCGGATCATCCGCTCGTTCTGATGACTGGCGCCCCGGCAGGCGGCTATAGTTGCTTGATCCGCTCACCGGTCCCTCGCCATGCAAGCAGACTCGCTCCCGTCATTGGCACAACTGCAAGCGCGTGTCGCAGAACTGGAAGCTCGCCTGGCAGAGCGCGACGACACTGCACAGGCCCACATCCAGCTACTGGGCGAACTGCTCGACAACAGCCGGGCCAACGTGTTTGCCGCCGACAGCGAGATGCGCCTGGTCGCGATCAACCGCACGGCCCGGGAAACCTTCGAGCATTACCGGGGCTTCGTGCCGCAGATCGGCGATTACGTGCCACAAATTCTGCTCAACCACCCTGACATCATGGGCCGCCTGGCACCGGTGTGGCCACGCGTGCTGGCCGGCGAAGCCTTCATCGACACTATCTCACTCGGCCCCTCCGATGCCCCCCGCCATTACGAAATCCGCTATCACCCATTGCTCGATGCACAACAGCAAGTCCAGGGCGGGTACCTGTTCGCCTATGACATCACCGAGCGCATGGCCGAGCAGGAACGCCTGCGCCAGGCCGAAGAGGCCCTGCGCCAGTCGCAGAAAATGGAGGCGGTCGGCCAGTTGACCGGCGGCATCGCCCACGACTTCAACAACTTGCTGGGTAGCCTGCTTGGCGCGCTGGAGCTTGCAGAGCAGCGCCTGGGCGAGCAACGCCTTGCCGACACCGCCCGCATGCTCGGGCTCGGCCGCAGCAACGCAATGCGCGCCGCAGCCCTGGTGCAGCGGTTGCTGGCCTTTTCGCGCCAACAGACGCTGATGCCACAAGCGGTGGATGTGCACCGCCTGGTCGCCGACATGCATGACCTGATCCGCAGCTCGACCGGCCCGCACATTGACTTCCAGGACCGCACGCTGGCCGCGCAATGGTCGATCCGCATCGATCCGCAGCAGCTGGAGAACGCTCTGCTCAACCTGTGCATCAATGCCCGTGACGCCATGCCGCTGGGCGGCACCTTGCGCATCGGTTGTGAAAACGCCGATCTCGCAGCGGCCGAGGCCAAGCGCCTGGACCTGCCGACGGGGCACTATCTGCACATTCGTGTCGAGGACACCGGCGTGGGCATGCCCAGTGAGGTGCTGCAACACGCTTTCGAGCCCTTCTTCACCACCAAGCCGCTGGGCCAGGGCACTGGCTTGGGATTGTCCATGGCCTATGGTTTTGTTCGCCAGTCCGGGGGGCAGTTGCTGATCGACAGCGTCACCGGGCAAGGCACTTGCGTTCACCTGTACCTGCCCCGTGACCAGAGCGCTTGCGCAACCGGCCACGGCGAGCCAGCCACATCCGCCACCGCGACGTTGCAGCCGCGGATGCACCGGATCATGCTGGTGGCGGACCAACCGGCCCTGCGCCTGGTACTGGTCGAAGTGCTGACGGAACTGGGCTATCAGGTGCAGGCTTTCGAGAGTGGCCACCGGGCTCTGGAATCGTTGCAGAAAGGGCCGCCACCGGACCTGCTGATCACCGATGTCGGCCTGCCTGGGCGACTCGACGGTTACCAGCTTGCAGAGGCCTGCCAGGACCTTGTGGCGGATGCCCCGGTATTGCTGATTACCGGCTACGAAACTGCCGAAACGGTGCACTGTGCCCGGCCCGGCAGGCGCACCGAACTGCTGCACAAACCCCTCGACCTGAACACCCTCGGCGAACGGATCGAGCGCCTGTTGGGCATTGCGTCACACCCGCGTTGACTGGCTATTCGCCTGTTGCCGAACACGCTAAAGTCTGGGCTTCATCCACTGTCGGACGTCGGCATGCCCTCCCGCGACCTGCTTTCACTGCGCCAACAAGTCGAAGCCCTGCAGCAACAGAACGCGCTGCTGGAAGCCCGCCTGGCAAGCCATCAGCAACACGATCAGGACTTCTACCGCTCGCTCTTCGACACCATGGACGAAGGCTTCTGCATCATCGAGTTCTTCGACGGCCCGCACGGCCCACTGAGCGACTATGTGCATGTGCTGGCCAATGCGGCCTATGCCAAGCATGCCGGCATCCCCAACGTGGTCGGGCAGAAACTGCGCGAGATGGTGCCCGATGAGGCCGACGATTGGGTCGCCCGTTATGGCGCGGTGCTGCGCACGGGCGAGCCGCTGCATTTCGAGCAGGAACTGGTCGCCACCGGCCATGTGTTGTCGGTGACCACCTTCCGCGTAGAGCCTGCCGAAAAGCGCCAGGTGGCGGTACTGTTCAAGGACGTCACTGCACGCCGACGGGCAGAGCAGGCCCTGCAGCGCCTGAACGAGGAACTGGAACAACGGGTGAATGCGGCACTGGCAGAACAGGCCAAGGCCGAGGAAGCCCTGCGCCAGGCACAGAAGATGGAAGCGGTCGGCCAGCTCAGTGGCGGCATCGCCCACGACTTCAACAACCTGCTGGGCGGCATCCTCAGTGCCCAGGAGCTGATGCGCCAGCGCCTGGAGCAATCCCGTTTCGACGCCCTGGAGCCATTGCTGAAGCTGTCCAACGGCTCGGCGCAGCGGGCCTCTTCGCTGGTACACCGGCTGCTGGCATTTTCCCGTCAGCAGACCCTGCAGCCCTGCTCCACGCAGGTAGCCACGCTGGTGGGCGGCATGGAAGAGCTGCTGCGCCGCACCATCGGCCCCTCCATCACCCTGACCAGCCAATTCCCCTGCCAGCTGTGGCCGACCTTCATCGACCCGCCGCAACTGGAAAGCGCCCTGCTCAACGTGTGCATCAATGCCCGCGATGCCATGCCTGCCGGCGGCGTGATCGATATCCTCGGTGACAACCTCCTGCTCGACGACCAGCAAGCCCGTGCACTGGAACTGCCAGCTGGCGAATACGTACGGCTGAGCATCAGCGACAACGGCAAGGGCATGTCGGCGGAGGTGGCCGAGCGCGCCGTCGACCCGTTCTTCACCACCAAGCCCATGGGCCAGGGCACTGGGCTGGGCTTGTCGATGACCTATGGTTTCGTGCGCCAGTCGGGCGGGCAGCTACGGGTGTTGTCGACACTGGGCGAAGGCACCCGCATCGAGCTGCTGCTTCCCCGCCACCACCAGCACCCCGAAGCCCCGGCACCCAGGCCACCGCGCACACTGCTGGAAAAAAGCAGCAGCGCCACGCAGCGTATCCTGCTGGTTGAAGACCAGGCCGCCTTGCGCGTGGTCGTCTGCGAGGTGCTGGAAGAACTGGGTTATCGGGTCGATGCATTCGAGAACGGCCCAGCCGCCCTCGCCCACCTGCAAGCTGGCGAGCGGCCAGACCTGCTGTTGAGCGATATCGGCCTGCCCGGCGGCCTGAATGGCCGCCAGTTGGCTGAACGTTGCCGCGAGCGCCACCCCGACCTCAAGGTACTGTTCATCACCGGCTACGACGAAAGCGCGGCGCTCAGTGACGGCCAGTTGTTGCAAGGCACTGAGGTGCTGACCAAGCCGTTCGAGCTGGCAGTGCTGGCCGAACGGGTACGCACGCTGTTGGAGGATTGACCGGCGCGTTCAGCGCCCGCCGCCCAGGTCGATGAAGCTGCCGGTGGAGTACGAGGCTTTGTCCGAGAGCAGCCAGAGGATGGCCTCGGCCACTTCCTCCGGGCGCCCGCCGCGGCCCATGGGCAAGCCGGGCTCGAGCTTGCTGACCCGGTCGGGGTCGCCCGACAGCGCGTGGAACCCGGTATGGATGTAGCCTGGCCGCACACCATTTACCCGCACGCCCTCGCCTGCCACTTCCTTTGCCAGGCCAATGGTGAAGGTGTCGAGGGCGCCCTTGGAAGCGGCATAGTCCACGTATTCGTTGGGCGAGCCCAGGCGGGCGGCCACCGACGACACGTTGACGATGGCCCCGCCCGGCCCGCCGTGCCGGCGTGCCATGCGCTTCAGTGCGTGCTTGGCGCAGAGCATGGGGCCGACGACGTTGGTCTTCATGACCTTGAGCAGGCGGAACTCGGACATGTCCTCGACCCGGCTTTGCTGGCCAATGGTGCCTGCGTTGTTGACCAGCGCGGTGACCGGGCCGAGTTCTTCGTCAACGCGCTGGAACAGCTGGATGACCTCATCCTCGACACTGGCGTCGGCGCGCACGGTGATGGCCTTGGCGCCCAGGGCTCGGACCTGGCCGAGGATGTCCTCGGCGGCCTGGTCGTCGGCGTGGTAGTTGATGCAGATGCGGTAGCCCTGACGGGCGGCCAGCAGCGCCGTGGCGGCGCCGATGCCGCGGCTGGCACCGGTGATGACTATGACTTGCTCCATGGGTCTGCCAATCGTTTGGAAAGGGAGCATCGACAATAGGGGAAAAGGCAGCGCGTGGGAATGACCTTTCCTTCTGCTACTGCGTGGGTTTGCCTTGCCCGGGAAACAACGTCTCGAACCGCGGCGTCGCCCGCGCAACGAAACCCAGCCCCTGGTGCATGATGAAGTAGGCAGCGATTTCATTCCGCTCGGCGAAGGCATAGCCTTCCTCCGGGCCCAGCACCATCAACAGTGTGTCCAGGGCATCGGCACGCAACACCGAAGGGTCGACCACCGACACTGCCGCCAGCGCGTGCTTGACCGGCCTGCCGACACGGGGATCGAAGGTGTGCGAATAACGCTGGCCACCTTCCTCGAAATAGTTGCGGTAATCGCCGGCGGTGGCAACGCCGTAGCCATCCAGGGCGATGGCGCGCTCCACTTGCTGTTCGCCCCCACCACTCGGTACCTCGAGGGCGATGCGCCAGGGCGAGCCATCCGGTTTGCGGCCAACCCCCTTCAGTTCGCCGGTGATCTCGACCAGATAGGCCTGGATACCCAGGGCCGCAAGCCTGTCACCCACCCGATCCACTGCATAACCGGCGAGCATGCTGTCGAAATCCAGCTGCGCCGCCACATCCTTGCACAGCTTTTCTCCATCCAGGTGCAAGTGCTGCAGGCCTACCCGTGCCTGCTCCCGCGCCAGCGTGCTGGCATCCGGCACCTGTCTGCCGCGTGACTGTGGGCCGAAGCCCCAGAGGTTCATCAAGGGCAAAACCGTCAGGTCGAAAGCCCCGCCACTCTGGCGGAACAGAGAAACACCGTACGCCAGCAATTGCTGCATCTCTTGCGGCACTGCCTGACAGGCGCCGGCCGGCAGGTTGTTGAAGCGGGAAACCACGGAATCGCCGCGCCAGTTGGAGAACTGCTTGTCGAGGGCCTGGAGAACAAGCTCGACTTCGGCCTTTACCTGCCGCGAATCGGGCGTCTGTGCAGTGGGTACGTACTGGATCGAATACGTACTCCCCATGGTCGGCCCGCCAAAGCGTTCAATCCTGTCGCCGCAGCCATACAGCAACGTCACCAGCATCACCAGCAGGCTTGCGCGCATCATTGGACACCTCGCAGACTCTGGCCGCCCGTTCGCGGCGCAGGCTATTTCACCAGAGTTGCGAGATGGCAATTGGCCTACCGTTCATCAGCAAACCTGGTCAAAAACCGAACAAACTCCTCTTCGAACACTCTGATCTGCGCGGGTGATCATTCATCCCCCTCCCTTTCCGCTTAACGTCCCGGAAGCAATAAAACAACCATGTGCATAAGCGCACAGGGGCGTTCTTTGCCCAAAAATTGGAGGACATTACATGTCTAGCCATTCGTTGCAGAGCGTCGAACGCCTGCAGAGCCGCATCCGCGCCCAGCGTCAGCCGCAACAGAAACCTTTCTGGCGCCGTCTGCTGGCCATCGCCTCATCCTCTCAGCGTAGTTGGCACGGAGGGATCGAGCTCAGGGGATACAAGGAACTATCCAACGCCACGACGGTTGCCCCGGTCGTGGTCGGTAAAATCCAGCTGGCGATTCCGCTCGGGCGGGGTCGGCGGTTTGTCCAGCCTTGCGTGCAGCCGGGGCAGCATGTGCGCAAGGGCGAAGTGATCGGTATTGGCGACAACACCACCGCTTGGGTGCATGCCAGTACCTCCGGCATCGTGGACCGGATCGATCACGTCTTCGCGGCCGACTCGGCCGAACCAGTCATGGCCGTCATCCTGAACGCAGATGGCCTGGACGAGTGGCTCGAACGCCCGGCACCGGGCCTGCCGCAAACGCCAGAGGCGCTGGTCGAGCACGCATTGCAGATGGGCATAGTCGGCCTTGGTGGTGCGGGTTTCCCCACGGCCCTCAAGCTGGCCGGCGCACAGCAGCCCGACCTGCTGCTGATCAACGGTGCCGAATGCGAGCCCTTCCTTACCTGCGATGACCGCCTCATGCGTGAAAATGCCGAAGCGTTGATCGAGGCCGCCGACTATGTCGCCGCGCTGCTGGGAATAACGGCAACCCGTTTCGGCATCGAAACCAACAAACCGGAGGCGATGGCCACGTTACGTGCCGCCGCACGCCAGGCGCGCACCCGGGTCGAGATTTGTCCACTTCCGGAGCGTTACCCAGCAGGTGGGCAGCCGTTGATGATCAAGAGCCTCAGTGGCCGCAACCTGGCCCCGGGGAGCCGCCCCGCCGATATCGGCGTCCTCGCCCTGAATGTCGCAACGCTCTACGCGCTGGGCCGGGCCGTCTTCCAGGACGAACCACTGACCAGCCGCGTGCTGACACTGACCGGTGACTGCGAGCGCCCCGGCAATGTGCGGGTGCCGGTGGGTTACCCGGTCAGCGAACTGCGCGCGATTGCTGGCGCGTCCCCCACAGGGCAGTTGACCCAGGTCGGTGGCCCGATGATGGGGCAGCCGCTACCGGACGCCAACGCCTTCGTCAGCAAGACCAGCAGTTGCCTGATTTTCGGCGCCGAGCGCTACCTGCCGGCTGCTCGCCCCGCCAGCAGTTGCATTCGCTGCACGCGCTGTGTGGATGTCTGCCCGATGTCGCTGCGGCCGCTGGACCTCTACGCTGCCGCCGAGCGCCTGGACAAGGCCAGCCTGCAGGAACTGCGCCTGGACGCCTGCATCGAATGCGGCAGCTGCAGCAGCATCTGCCCAAGCAATATCCCGCTGCGCGAACGCTTCCGCCAAAGCAAGACGGAGGTCCGCGCATGAGCCTGATACGCCACCCCATCCCGCAACGGCTGCGCACGGTGATGCTGCTGGTCGTCCTGTGCCTGCTGCCGGGCACCGCCCTGTATGCCTGGCAATTCGGCGTCGTGGTCTGGTTGCAGGTGTTCTGGTGCGTGCTGTTCGCCCTGGGCTTCGAAGCCGCCCTGCTGCGCCTGCGCGGGCATGACGTACGCAAGGGTTTGAGCGACCTCAGCTGGCTGGTGCTGGGCCTGATACTGGCTCGGGCATTGCCGCTGATGGTGCCGTTGTGGATGATCGCCCTGGCCAGTTTTGCTGCTCTGGCACTGTGCAAGCACGCCAGTGGAGGCCTTGGTCGCAACCGTCTCAACCCTGCCATGGTTGGCCTGGGGGTGGTTGCCATCTGCTTCTATCAGCAGTTGTACCCCGCGCCATCGAACCATGCCCCCTGGACCGCAACCCTGGACGCCAAGGCGGTTCTGCTGCAACAGCTACAGTTGGTGCCACGCCTGGAGCTCGATGCGTTCGCCGGCGCCACTCAACTGGCGCAGAACGAGTTCACCCATATCACCCACAATCTTTCGGGGTTCGGCTACATTGCCGGCGGTTTGCTGCTGGCTTCGCTGCGGGTGATCCGTATCGAGATTCCGCTGGCGATGATCGCGAGCACAGTATTGCTGTGCATGGCTGCCGGCCACAGCCTGCAGGAAGCCGTTTACAACCTCAGCCTCGGCGGCTATCTCTTCACCGCCTTCTTCATCGCCACCGATCCGGTCACCAGCCCCGATACCCGCGCCGGTCGCATCCTCTTCGGCGTGACCGTCGGCACGCTGACCGAGCTGATTCGCGAGTTCGGGCTTTACGCCGATGGCCTCTGCTTCGCCGTGCTGGCCGGCAACCTGCTGGTGCCGCAAATCGACCGGTTGGTGCTGCGCATGCAGCGGCCCTGGTACGCAGCAGCGAGTGCCTGACATGGCATTTGGCAAAGAGCCTGGGCCTTGTTCTGGCCCGGCTCAGTGCCCTGCCGACGCCGGCCCCGCCTTGGCGGTAAAGGGCGGTTTGGCGAACCACACCAGCAGGATCAACCCGGCAAACACCCAGGTCATCAGGGTGAAGTAGTCCACCGTCGACATCATGTACGCCTGCCCGTTGAGTATCTGCTCCAGCTGCGCATAGCTCTGCGGGCTGGCCCCGCCCAGCTGCTCCAGGGTATGCCGCGTGGCCGGGTCGAACTGGCTGATGTGCTCGCTCAGGTAGGCATGGTGCTGGTCCGCCCGGCGAATCCAGATCCAGGTGGTCAGCGACGCCGCGAAACTGCCGCCCAAGGTACGCAGGAAGGTCGCCAGGCCCGAGCCATCGGCGATCTGCTGCGGTGGCAGGTCGGACAGCAGGATGCTCAAGGTCGGCATGAAGAACAGCGCAACGCCAATACCCATGAACAACTGCACCAGCGCCACATGCTGGAAGTCCACCTCGCTGGTGAACCCGGCACGCATGTAGCAGCTGCTGCCGATCGCCAGGAACGCCAGCCCGGCCAGCACACGCAGGTCGAAGCGGTGCGCGTACTTGCCCACGAACGGCGACATCAGCACCGGCAACAGGCCGATCGGCGCCACCGCCAGGCCGGCCCAGGTAGCGGTATAGCCCATCTGCGTCTGTAGCCACTGCGGCAGGATCAGGTTGATGCCGAAGAACCCGGCATAGCCCCCTACCAGCACGATGGTGCCCACGCGGAAGTTGCGGTGCGCGAACAGGCGCAGGTTGACCACCGGGTGACGGTCGGTCAGTTCCCAGATCACGAACACCGCCAGGAACACCAGCGAGACCAGGCTTCCGGCAATGATGAACGACGATTCGAACCAGTCCAGATCGTTGCCTTTGTCCAGCACCACCTGCAAGGCGCCAACGCCGATGATCAGCGTCAGCAGGCCGATGTAGTCCATCGGCTGGCGACTGGTGACCACCGGCCGGGTGCGCATCTGCTGGCGGACCACGGCGGCGGCGAACAGGCCGATGGGCACGTTGATGAAGAAGATCCACGGCCAGCTGTAGCTGTCGGTTATCCAGCCGCCGAGAATCGGTCCGGCAATCGGCGCCACCACCGTGACCATCGCCAGCAGCGCCAGGGCCATGCCGCGCTTGGCCGGGGGATAGACGGCGATCAGCAAAGTCTGGGTCATCGGGTACAACGGCCCGGCCACCACACCCTGCAACACGCGAAAACCGACCAGCTCCGGCATCGACTGGGCAATACCGCACAGGAACGAGGCCAGCACGAACAGCAGCGTGGCCCAGATGAACAGCTTCACCTCGCCAAACCGTCGGCTGAGCCAGCCGGTGAGCGGCAAGGCAATGGCGTTGCTCACCGCGAACGAGGTGATGACCCAGGTGCCCTGCTCGTAGCTCACCCCCAGGTTGCCGGAAATGGTCGGCAAGGCCACGTTGGCGATGGTGGTGTCGAGCACCTGCATGAACGTCGCCAGCGACAGGCCGATGGTGGTCAGCAGCAGGCTCGGCGGCGTGAACTGGGCAGCAGCGTTGTTGCTCATCGCTGGGCCGTCTTGCCGGTTGCGCTGTTTTCGTGGATCAGCCGGGCGATCAGGTTGTCGGCTTCGACCAGCTGGCGGTCATACACCTGGGTGGTATAGCTGGCCTGCTGCGGTGGCTGCAGGGCCAAGGTCGGGCCGCTCTGGTCGTGCAGGTCGACCTCGACCACGGTGGACAGCCCGATACGCAGCGGGTGGTCCTTGAGCTGGTCGGGGCTGAGGTGGATGCGTACCGGCACGCGCTGGACGATCTTGATCCAGTTACCGGTGGCATTCTGCGCCGGCAACAGGGCGAAGGCGCTGCCGGTACCAGCGCCAAGGCTGTCGACCGTGCCGCTGTACTTGACCTCGCTGCCGTACAGGTCGGCGCTGATCTGCACCGGTTGGCCGATACGCATGTCGCGCAGCTGGGTTTCCTTGAAGTTGGCATCGATCCACACCTGGTCCAGCGGGATCACCGCCATGGTCGCGGTACCCGGTTGCAGGCGCTGGCCCAGCTGCACGGTACGCTTGGCAACGTAGCCGGTTACCGGTGCCACCAGGGTGGTGCGGGCATGGTCGAGGTAGGCCTGGCGCAGGTCGGCGGCGGCGGCCATCACCTCGGGGTGCGAGGACACCACGGTGTCGTCGACCAGTGCGCTGCTGGTGCTGAGCTGCTGGCGTGCACTGTTGACGGCGGCCTCGGCCACGCTCAGGTCGTCGCGGGCATGGGACAATTCTTCCGCAGCTATCGCGCCGCTGTCGGCCAGTACCTTGCGCCGGTTGAAGTCCTGGCGGGCCTTGCGCAGCTCGGCCTGGCGGGTTTCCAGCTGGGCCTTGAGCGCGTCGACGTTGCTGTACAACCCGCGCACCTGGCGCACGCTGCGCGCCAGCCTGGCTTCGGCGGCCTGCAAGGCCACCTGGCTGTCGGCCGGGTCGAATTGCAGCAATACCTGGCCGGCGTGGACCAGGTCGCCGTCATCGGCACCGATGCTGGTGACAGTGCCGGTGACCAGCGGGGTGATCTCTACCACGTTGCCGTTGACGTAGGCATCGTCGGTGCTTTCGTGCCAGCGCCCGACCAGGCTGTACCAGGCCCAGGCTCCGACGCCGGCAAGAATCAGCAGCAACACCAGGCCAAGCAGCCAGGCCTTGCGCTTGCGCGACGGTTCGGGCGCGGCGGAGGGAGTCGGGGTGTCTGCGGGAGTGGCCATGGCAATACCTTGGATAATTCGTGACAGGGATCAACGATCGCCGAAGCGGCGGATCGTCAACGGGTCGCCGGCAGCGAGCAGGACCTTGGCCAGCAGGCCTTCCAGGGTCGCGAGCTCTTCGGGTGCCAGCGCGCCGCACAGCTCGTTCATGGCCGCCGCGCCGATTTCCGGCAGGCGGTCAGCCAGGCGCTGGCCATCGGCGGTAAGCGCCAGGCGCACCTGGCGACGGTCGTCGGCGCAACGGTTGCGCACGATCAGTTCCTTCTGCTCAAGGCGGTCGAGCATGCGGGTCATCGATCCGCTGTCCAGGCCCAGGTACCGGCACAGCTCGGCCGGGGTGTCCACCTGGTACTGGGTGACGATGATCAGCACCTTGAACTGCGCGGCGGTGACGCCTTCGGATTCGAGGTGCCAGTCGAGAATGCGGTCCTTCAGGATCGCCGCCCGGCCAAGCAGCATGCCGATGGCGCAGGTCTGGAAGTTTTCGGGAGAGAAATGGGCCATCGGAGACTGCTCGGGTAATTGTGTGGAAATATTACTGCCTAGGCAGTGAATGTCAAAGCTTTGATTAGGTTGCTATGAAAAATTTCATGATTTCTGCCCCTTGCGCCCCCCTGTAGGAGCGGCCTTGTGTCGCGATGGGGCGCGAAGCGGCCCCGCAATTTCTGCTGGGGCACAAAACCTGGGGCCGCTTCGCGCCCCATCGCGACACAAGGCCGCTCCTACAGGGCCATGCGTCAAGGCCTGCTACGGTGTTCGCAGGCCCAGTGCCTCCACCGCCCCGCAGGCAATGGCCATGCCCACCAACTCCGCCAGGCTATCGGCCTGCAACCGCTTCATCACCCGCCCCCGGTACAGGTCCACCGTCTTCACGCTGACGCCCAGCCGTTCGGCAATCTCGCGGTTGTTCAACCCTTGGGCCAACGGCACGAACACGTCGCGCTCGCGCGGGGTCAGGCCATCGATGCGCGCCTGCACCCGGGCCAGCGCCTGGTCGTCCTGGCGTGCCCGCCCGGCGCTTTCCAACGCGGCCTGCACGCTGTCGAGCAGCAACTGGTCGTTGTAGGGTTTCTCGATGAAGTCGCAGGCGCCGGCCTTGAATGCCCGCACCACGATCGGCACATCGGCATGCCCGCTGACGAATATCACCGGCAAACCCAGGCCACGCTCGCGCATCGCCTGCTGCACCGCCAACCCGCCCAGCCCCGGCATGCGCACATCCAGCAGCACACAGGCCGGCCCATCGTCGACGCAGGCGTCGAGAAACGCCTGCCCGCCGGCGAACGGCAAGGCCTGCAAACCCACCGACTGCAACAACCACACCGTCGAGTCCCGCATACCCTGGTCGTCATCGACCACATACACCTTCGCTTGCACCGCCATCTCCCCTTACCCCCTGCTGACCGCCAGGCGGCAGCACAGTACCAGTCCGCCATTGTCACCGGCTCGCGCCCACAGGCTGCCGCCAAAACCTTCGATCAGGCTACGGCTCATGCTCAAGCCCAGGCCCAGGCCGTCGGCCTTGCTGGTGGTGAACGGCGTGAAGATTTCATCCAGGCGCTCGGGCGCCACGCCCGGGCCCTGGTCCGCCACCTCGACCAGCACGCCATCACCATCGCGCGCAGCGCCCAGCAGGATACGTGACGGCCGCTCGCCATGCTGCTCGCGGTTGGCATCGATGGCGTTGCGCAACAGGTTCAACAGCACCTGCTCCAGCAGTACCCGGTCGGCATACACCAAGGGCAGCTGCGCGCTCATGCGCAACTCGACCACCACCTGGTCACGCGCGGCTTCCCAGGCGCACAGGCGCATGGCTTCGCCGGCCACCTCGGCCACGTCCAGAGCCTGCAGGCGGCGCGGCCCCTTGCGCAGGAAGGCGCGCAGGCGGCGGATCACTTCGGCGGCATGGGTGGCCTGTTCGCTGATGCGCTGCAGGCCCTGCCCTACCCGCTCTCGGGCCTGCGGGTCGCGCTCCAGGCCCAGCAGGTAACGCTGGCTGGCGTTGGCATAGTTGACCACCGCGGCCAACGGCTGGTTGATCTCGTGGGCAATGCCCGAAGCCAGCTCGCCCAAGGTGGCCAGCCGGGCACTGTGCGCCAGGCTTTCCTGGGCCTCGATGCGCAGGGTGATGTCGCGAGACACGCTGACCACCTCCACCACCGCGCCGGTGTAGGTTTCGCGGATGGCCCGGCTGGCGATCTCGAACCAGCGGTAGCCGCCTGCGGCCTGGCGCACTCGACAGGTCATGGTGTGGTAGCCGTCCTGGTCCAGGGCGGCGGCGGCCTGGCGCAGCACCTGGCGGCGCTCGCGCGGGTGCAGCAGGGTATGTACGGCCATGCCGCGCAGTTGCTCGGGCCACAGGCCAAGCAGGCGGAATGCTGCCGGCGAAGCATCGAGAAAACGGCCATCGGGGCTATGCCGGGAGATCAGGTCGGTGGTGTTCTCGATGATCAGCCGGTACAGGCGCCGGGCGCGGCTGGCCTCGCGTGCGCCATGACGCTCGTCGCTGGCGTCGCGGCCACGCGCCAGCACCTGCTGGCCCTGGTCGTCAGGGATGAAGCTCCACAGCACGATGCGTTCACCGACCTGCACCTCGACATCGGCGATCGCCCGGCGCTGGCGCAGGCAGGCGCGCACCAGGGCGGCGCAGTTGCCCGGCAGCCAGCTGGCCAGTGCCGGGCCTTCATCGACCCAGGCCTGCAGCGCCGGGTTGAGTGCCAGCGGCCTGGCGTCGCCGGCCAGCATCAGGCTGGGTTGCGGGTCCTTGGCGAGCAAGGGATAGGCAGTGTTGTCCACGGTAGGCGGCTCGTTGTTATAGTAGTTTTACTATATTGCTATAGTCGATATTCCTAATACCATAGCTACTCGCGTAAAACTGCGACAAGGGGGAGCGGCCCACCGTCTGCCTCCCTGCACCCTGAACAGAGCTAACAATCAGCCACCGGGGGTCAAGCGCACAGGTTGTGCCTGCCTCCCCTACAGGATTACCGCATGTCGATCTATGCCCAGGGCCTGATGCCCGCTGCCGTCAACCATGTCGCCCTCACCCCGCTGAGTTTCATCGAACGCACCGCTGCCGTATACGGCAACTACCCGGCGGTGGTCCACGGTGCCATCCGCCGCAACTGGCAGCAGACCTACCAACGCTGCCGACGCCTGGCCAGCGCCCTGGTGGGCCGGGGTATCGGCCGTGGCGACACCGTGGCGGTGATGTTGCCCAACATTCCGGCCATGCTCGAAGCCCATTTTGGCGTGCCCATGACCGGCGCCGTGCTCAATACCCTGAACGTACGCCTGGACGCCGAGGCCATCGCCTTCATGCTGCAGCATGGCGAGGCCAAGGTGCTGATCACCGACCGCGAGTTCCACAGCGTCATCGAGGCGGCCCTGGCCTTGCTCGAGCACCCGCCATTGGTGGTGGATGTGGATGACCCGGAGTACGGCGAAGGCCGTGCGGTCAGCGAACTGGATTATGAGGCGTTCCTCGCCGAAGGCGACCCGGACTTTGCCTGGGAATGGCCCGATGACGAGTGGCAGGCGATCTCGCTCAACTACACCTCCGGCACCACCGGCAACCCCAAGGGCGTGGTCTACCACCACCGTGGCGCTTACCTGAACGCCCTGGGCAACCAGATGGTCTGGGGCATGGGCCATCGCCCGGTGTACCTGTGGACACTGCCGATGTTCCACTGCAACGGCTGGTGCTACCCGTGGACCATCACCGCGCTGGCCGGCACCCATGTGTTCCTGCGCCGGGTCGACCCGCAGAAGATCCTGACCCTGATCCGCGAGCACCGGGTCAGCCACCTGTGCGGCGCGCCGATCGTGCTCAACGCCTTGGTCAACATGCCCGAGGCGGCCAAGGCGGCCATCGAGCACCCGGTGCAGGCCATGGTCGCCGGCGCCGCGCCACCCGCCAAGGTCATCGGCGCCGTGGAAGAGATGGGCATCCAGGTCACCCACACCTACGGCCTGACCGAAGTCTACGGCCCGGTGACCGTGTGTGCCTGGCATGACGAATGGGATGAGCTGTCGCTGGAAGAGCGCGCACGGATCAAGTCCCGCCAGGGCGTGCGCTACCCGACCCTCGACGGCCTGATGGTCGCCGACCCGCAAACCCTCGAGCCGGTGCCGCGCGACGGCAACACCCTGGGCGAGATCTTCATGCGTGGCAACACGGTGATGAAGGGCTACCTGAAGAACCCCGAGGCCACCGTCGAAGCCTTCCGTGGCGGCTGGTTCCACACCGGTGACCTGGCCGTGTGGCACGCCGACGGCTATGTCGAGATCAAGGACCGGCTCAAGGACATCATCATTTCCGGTGGCGAGAACATCTCCACCATCGAGGTCGAGGACGCCCTGTACAAGCACCCGGCGGTGCTGGAAGCCGCGGTGGTAGCGCGCCCGGATGAAAAATGGGGGGAAACCCCGTGCGCATTCATTGCCCTCAAGCCGGGCCGCGAAGACACCCGCGAAGCCGACATCACCAGCTGGTGCCGCGAGCACCTGGCCGGGTTCAAGGTGCCGAAGACCGTGGTGTTCGGCGAACTGCCCAAGACCTCCACCGGCAAGATCCAGAAGTACGTGCTGCGCGACCGGGCCAAAGCCCTCTGAACCCGTAGCGGCCTCGCTCCGCTGTGTAGGAGCAGCCTTGTGCTGCGAAGAGGCCGGTACTGCCATGAGTCTTCTTCAGACACACCGGCCCTTTCGCAGCACAAGGCTGCTCCTACAGGTACAGCGCATGCTTCGAAGATATCATTGACATTCCGAGAGCCCAGATGACCACCTACTCCGCCCCCCTGCGCGACATGCGCTTCGTCCTGCATGACGTGTTCAACGCCCCGGCCCTGTGGGCCCGCCTGCCCGCCCTGGCCGAGCGCATCGACGCCGATACCGCCGATGCCATCCTCGAGGAAGCAGCCAAAGTCACCGGCCAGCTGATTGCCCCGCTCAGCCGCAACGGTGACGAGCAAGGCGTGCGCTTCACCGCTGGTGAAGTCACTACACCCGACGGCTTCCGCGAGGCCTGGCACACCTACCGTGAAGGCGGTTGGGTCGGCCTGGGCGGCAATCCTGAACATGGCGGCATGGGCATGCCGAAAATGCTCGGTGTGCTGTTCGAAGAAATGCTCTACGCCGCCGACTGCAGCTTCAGCCTGTATTCGGCATTGAGCGCCGGCAGCTGCCTGGCGATCGATGCCCACGCCAGCGAAACACTCAAGGCCACCTACCTGCCGCCCCTGTACGAAGGCCGCTGGGCTGGCACCATGTGCCTCACCGAACCCCATGCCGGCACCGACCTTGGGCTGATCCGCAGCCGCGCCGAGCCCCAGGCCGACGGCAGCTATCGCATCAGCGGCAGCAAGATCTTCATCACCGGCGGCGAACAGGACCTGACCGAGAACATCGTCCACCTGGTGCTGGCCAAACTGCCGGATGCGCCCACCGGCGCCAAGGGCATCTCGCTGTTCCTGGTGCCCAAGTACCTGGTCGAGGCCGATGGCCGCCTGGGGGCGCGCAACGCCGCCCATTGCGGCTCGATCGAACACAAGATGGGCATCAAGGCCTCGGCCACCTGTGTGATGAACTTCGATGGTGCCGTCGGCTACCTGGTCGGCGAGCCGAACAAGGGCCTGGCGGCGATGTTCACCATGATGAACTACGAGCGCCTGTCCATCGGCATCCAGGGCATCGGCTGTGCCGAGGCGTCCTACCAGAGCGCCGCCCGCTACGCCAACGAGCGCCTGCAAAGCCGCGCCGCCAGCGGCCCGCAGGCACAGGACAAGGTTGCCGACCCGATCATCCACCATGGCGATGTGCGGCGCATGTTGCTGACCATGCGCACCCTCACCGAAGGTGGCCGGGCGTTTGCCGCCTACGTCGGCCAGCAGCTGGACCTGGCGCGCTACGCCGAAGACGCCGGCGAGCGCGAACATGCGCAGCGCCTGGTGGCGCTGCTGACGCCAGTGGCCAAGGCGTTCTTCACCGACAACGGCCTGGAAAGCTGTGTGCTCGGCCAGCAGGTGTATGGCGGCCATGGCTACATTCGCGAATGGGGCCAGGAGCAGCGGGTGCGCGATGTGCGCATCGCGCAGATCTATGAAGGCACCAACGGCATACAGGCCCTCGACCTGCTCGGGCGCAAGGTGCTGGCCGACGGTGGCCAGGCGCTGGCCGGCTTTGCCGCCGAGGTGCGGGCCTTCAGCGTGGATGCGCCACTGCACCGTGAAGCCCTGCAAGCGAGCCTGGCGCGGCTGGAGGCGACCAGCGCCTGGCTGCGGGCGCGTGCCGGCGAGGATGCCAACCTGGTCAGCGCGGTGGCGGTGGAATACCTGCAGCTGTTCGGGCTGACTGCGTACGCCTACATGTGGGCGCGGATGGCGGCGGTGGCGTTGGCCAGGCGTGACGAGGATGCCGCGTTTCATGGGGCCAAGCTTGCGTGTGCGGAGTTCTTCTTCCAGCGGGTCTTGCCGCGCGGGTTGGGGCTGGAGGCCAGTATCCGGGCGGGTAGTGGCAGCCTTTATGGGATGACAGCCGAACAATTCTGATCTTCCTGCTCCGGCCTCATCGCCGGCAAGCCAGGCTCCCACAGGGGCTGCACAAGGTCTTGGGCCTGTGCGATCCCTGTGGGAGCCTGGCTTGCCGGCGATGGGCTGCAGAGCAGCCCCAGTATTTCTGCCCCTGTACTTGTGCGCGAAGGGTTCTCAAACGCTGAAAAACCATCACCAATCCGACGAAAACCGGCACAACTGATAGTCATTCGCCATTACCTCGGTTCTCGGGAGCCCTCCAGCAAGGGTAGAATGCGCAAAACCCGGAGCCGCAATGAACCACGACCGCCTCAATCCCAGCCCAGACGATGCCATCACCGACGCCGCCGCGCACTGGTGCATGCGCCTGCACGCCGAAGATTGCTCGGTGGCCGAGCGCGAGGCGTTCGCCCGCTGGCTGGCGGCCGACCCGCGGCATGCCGAGGAATACCAGGCGATGCTGGAAATCTGGCAAACCGCAGACCTGCTGCCGCGCAATGCCACCGTCATCGACTTCAACCCGCCGCTGCAAAAGGCCGCACGCCAGCGCAACTGGCGGCCGCTGGCATCCGCCGCCGCGATCGCCCTGGCAGTGCTGCCGCTGGCCGGCTGGGTGGGCTGGGAACAAGGCTGGCTGCCCAATCGCTACCAGCACTTCGAAGCTGGCGCGCACATGCAGACCGTGCAGCTGAGCGACGGCAGCACGGTGCAGCTCAACCTCAACACCGAGCTCACCTACCTCAACTACAAGGACCAGCGCCAGGTCACGCTCAAGCGTGGCGAGGCGTTCTTCAAGGTGCAGCACGACAGCAGCCACCCGTTCATCGTGCATGCCGGTCGTGGCCAGACCCGCGTCACCGGCACCCAGTTCAACGTGTGGAAGTACCAGGACCAGGTCAAGGTCACCCTGGTGGAAGGTTCGGTACTGGTATCCAGCGACGGCAGCACCGGTGGCTACCGCCTGGGCCCTGGTATGCAGGCCAGCTATCACAAGGGCGACTTCGAGCCGCAACTGGAGCAAAGCGAGGACTACGGCAACAGCCTGGCCTGGCGCGACGGCAAGCTGGTGCTCGACAACCTGAGCCTGGAACAGGCCCTGCCGATAATCAACCGCTACCTCGACGCACCGCTGCTGCTGGCCGACGCCAGCACTGGCCGCATCCGCATCAGCGGTATCTACAACACCCGTGAGGTGGGGCGCCTGGTCAACAACCTGCCCAAGGTGCTGCCGGTCTACCTGACCCGCAGCAAGGACGGCAGCACCGTGCTCAACCGCATCTCGCCGCCGCCCGACAAGGGCTGACGCCCTCCCCGTCTTACAGCGTCATCGCCGCCAACCAGCCGAACGCCAGCAATGGCAGGTTGTAGTGGATGAAGGTAGGCACCACGGTGTCCCAGATATGGTGGTGCTGGCCATCCACGTTCAACCCCGAGGTCGGGCCCAGGGTCGAGTCCGAGGCAGGCGAGCCCGCGTCGCCCAGGGCACCGGCGGTACCCACGATGCAAACGGTGGCCAGCGGGTCGAAGCCCAGCTGCACGCACAGCGGCACGAAGATCGCGGCCAGGATCGGCACGGTGGAGAACGACGAGCCGATGCCCATGGTCACCAGCAGGCCCACCAGCAGCATCAGCAAGGCACCGACGCCCTTGCTGTGGTCGATCCACTGCGCCGAGGTTTCCACCAGGCTGTTCACCTCACCGGTGGCCTTCATCACGTCGGCAAAGCCTGAGGCGGCAATCATGATGAAGCCGATCATGGCCATCATCTTCATGCCTTCGGTGAACAGGTCGTCAGTGTCCTTCCAGCGCACGATGCCCGACAGCGAGAAAATCAGGAAGCCGACCATGGCGCCGATGATCATCGAGTCCAGCCACAACTGGACGATGAACGCCGAGGCAATCGCCAGCCCGGCCACCAGCAGGGTCAGCGGGTTGTACTGCACGCTCACCTGCTCCACCTGCTCGATGCGCGCCAGGTCGTAGTCACGCTTCTTGCGGTAGCTGACGAATACCGCCAGCAACAGGCCAGCCAGCATGCCAGCGGCCGGGATGGCCATGGCGTGGGTGACATTCACGCCACTCACGTCGACACCCGCGCGGGCGACGTTGGCCAGCAGGATTTCATTGAGGAAGATGTTGCCAAAGCCCACCGGCAGGAACATGTACGGGGTTATCAGGCCAAAGGTGATCACGCAGGCGATCAGCCGGCGGTCGATGCGCAGGCGGGTCAGCACGTACAGCAGCGGTGGCACCAGCAAGGGGATGAAGGCGATGTGGATAGGCAGGATGTTCTGCGACGACACTGCCACCACCAGCATCAGGCCCACCAGCAACCATTTGACCTTGCCGCCACTGGCATGGCCCTGGCGGTCGATCATGGCCAGGGCGCGGTCGGCCAGGGCATGGGCCAGGCCGGACTTGGCGATGGCCACGGCAAAGGCGCCCAGCAGTGCATAGGACAGGGCTACCGTGGCCCCGCCGCCGAGGCCGCCGTTGAAGGCTTTGAGCGTACCTTCGATGCCCAGCCCCCCCACCAGCCCACCGGCCAGGGCCCCGACGATCAGGGCGATGACCACGTGCACGCGGGACAGGCTGAGTATCAGCATGATGCCGACCGCGGCGATCACTGCATTCATGGTTGGCTTACCTCATTGCGACAGAAAAAAAGCGCGCACTGTGAAGCAGTGGGCAACAGATGTCAAAAGCGCCATGTTGCGGCGGATTACACGGAGGGCTGAAATTTAAATTGAATGTTTGAATAAAGAAAAAATGGGATGGGCCGATATGGTGGGAAGGCTGGGAGATGCCTGGCTGGAGATTTCTGTCGCCTGTGAGATCGAGCGCCGCCCGCGCGGCGCTTCGCAGCACAAGGCTGCTCCTACATCTGTTTCGGGCCAGTTATTCCTGAGGTGGAGGCGCGCGGCCCCTTGGCGTCCATCTCGATATCGTGTCGGACAAACAAGGTGGTCGCACGCGCTGGCGCAGGCGTTACTGGCCCGAAACAGATGTAGGAGCAGCCTTGTGCTGCGAAGTGCCGCGCGGGCGGCGCTCGATCTCACAGACGACACACATCTCCAGCCAGGCACCTCTCAACCCCGCCCAGCCCCAAAGCCATAACCCTTACTGTCCAAAAAAAGGGATACGCCCCATGCCTTTGCGACAACTTTCCATCCAGTGGAAGATCACCCTGCTCGCCGGTCTCTGCCTGGCCGGCATCGTCACCCTGCTCGTCGGCCTGTCGCTGTATCGCATGGACCACAGCTCGGACCTGGTCAAGGCCAGCAGCATGCAGATGCTGACCGAATCGGCCCAGTCGCGCATCGAGTCGCAGGGCGAGGTGCAGGCGCTGAACATCCGCCGCCAGTTCATGGACGCCTACCAGTACGGCGCCGGTTTCGCCCGCCAGGTGCTGTTCCTGCGCGAGCAGGCGGAAAAGCGCTTTCTCGATGCCTTCGACCTGCGCGAGGACATGACCCGCCAGGTGCGCGCCGCCCTGCAGGCCAACCCTGAGCTGCTCGGCCTGTCGCTGGTATTCGAGCCCAACGCCCTGGACAACAAGGACAGCCTGTTCGCCGGCAAGGCAGAACTGGGCAGCAACGAAACCGGGCGCTTCGCCCTGTACTGGTCGCAGCCGCGTGTCGGCCAGCTGACGGCCATGGCCCTGCCCGAACATGACATGGCCAACACCGAGATCGGCCCCAGCGGCCAGCCAGCCAATACCTGGTGGGTGTGCCCGCGCACATCCGGCAAGGTGTGCGTGGTGGAGCCCTACTTCTACGACATCGATGGCCAGCAAGTGCTGATGACCAGCATCGTCTTCCCGCTGGCAGTCGACGGCAAGGTGATCGCCACCCTGTCCATCGACATCAACCTCAACAGCCTGCAGGCCCTGAGCCAGGAAGCCAGCCGCAGCCTGTACGAAGGCCGCACCACGGTCGGCATCCTCAGCCCGGTCGGCCTGCTGGCCGGCTACAGCGCCGATGCCAGCAAGCTGGCCCAGCGCTTCGACCAGGTCGACACCGCCAAGGGTGCCGAACTGGTGCGCAAGCTGGCCGACGGCAAGATGACCATCGTGCACGACCAGCAGCGCCTGAAGGTGCTGGCCGCCTTCCAGCCGATTCCGGATGCCCAGCCCTGGGGCGTGCTGCTGGATGTGCCGGAAAACGCTTTGACCGGGCCGGCCGAAGCGCTGAAACAGGAACTGGACGCGCTGAACACCAGCGGCACCCTGCTGGAACTTGGCCTGGGCCTGGCGGCGGCGATCGCCGGCCTGCTGATGGTGTGGCTGATGGCCCGCGGCGTTACCCGGCCGATCCTCGGCGTGGCAAGCATGCTCAAGGACATTGCCAGCGGCGAAGGTGACCTGACCCGCCGCCTGACCTACCAGAAGCAGGACGAACTGGGCGAACTGGCCGGCTGGTTCAACCGCTTCCTCGACAAGCTGCAGCCGACCATCGCCGAGGTCAAACGCTCGGTGCAGGCCGCCCGTGGCACCGCCGACCAGTCTTCGGCAATTGCCACCCAGACCAGCGCCGGCATGGAGCAGCAGTACCGCCAGGTCGACCAGGTGGCCACTGCCTCGCACGAGATGAGTGCCACCGCCCAGGACGTCGCCCGCAGCGCCGCCCAGGCCGCGCAGGCCGCCCGCGATGCCGACCAGGCCACCCGCGAAGGCCTGGCGGTGATCGACCGCACCACCCACAGCATCGATGCCCTGGCCGCCGACATGAGCAACGCCATGAGCGAAGTGGAGGGCCTGGCGCAGAACAGCGAGAAGATCGGTTCGGTGCTGGAGGTGATCCGCTCGATCGCCGAACAGACCAACTTGCTGGCGCTCAACGCCGCCATCGAGGCGGCCCGCGCCGGTGAAGCCGGCCGTGGCTTTGCCGTGGTCGCGGACGAGGTACGCAACCTGGCCCAGCGTACCCAGGAATCGGTGGAAGAAACCCGCCAGGTGATCGAGGCCTTGCAGAACGGCACTCGCGAGGTGGTCGGGGCCATGGACAACAGCCACCGCCAGGCCCAGAGCGGCGTGCAGCAGGTTGGCCAGGCAGTCACCGCGCTGCAGCGCATCGGCCAGGCAGTGACGGTGATCACCGACATGAACCTGCAGATCGCCTCGGCCGCCGAGGAGCAAAGCGCAGTGGCCGAGGAAATCAACAGCAACGTGGCAACCATCCGTGATGTCACCGAATCGCTGTCGGGGCAGGCCAACGAGTCGGCTCGCGTGAGCCAGTCACTGAACAGCCTGGCCAACCAGCAACAGGCGCTGATGGACCAGTTCCGCGTCTGAGTCACTTGCAGGCCGCTGCCAATCGCGTGCAGCGGCCTTCCTGCCGGGCCTGGAGCCGGTCGTCTACACTTGCGGCAACTCAGTAGCGTCACTCCAAGAGGCCCCATGAAAAAGATTCCGACGCTGCTGGCCGGCCTGCTGCTCGCCGTCGGCCTGGCCAGCACCGACAGCGCCGCCTCCGCAGAACGCACCACGCCCATCCGCTTTGGTGCCATCGGCTGGGAAAGCGGCGCACTCACCACCGAGATCCTGCGCCTGATCGTCGAGCGCGGGTATGGCTACCCCACCGACACCCTGCCCGGCAGTACGGTCAGCATGGAAGTGGCGCTCGCACGCAACGACCTGCAAGTAATCGCCGAGGAATGGGCCGGGCGCAGCCCTGCCTGGGTCAAGGCAGAACAGGCCGGCCAGGTGTTCGCCTTGGGCGACACGGTCAAGAACGCCGAAGAAGGCTGGTGGGTACCGGCCTACGTGATCGAGGGCGATGACGCGCGCAAGCTGAAAGCCGTGGCGCCGGAATTGCGCAGCGTCGAGGACCTGAAACGTTACCCGCAGGTGTTCCGCGACCCCGAGTCCCCCGGTAAAGGGCGCTTTCTGAATAGCCCCAGCGGGTGGACATCCGAAACCGTCAACAGCCAGAAACTCAAGGCCTACGGGCTGAATGATCTCTATACCAACTTCCGCAGTGGCTCCGGGGCTGCAATGGATGCCGAAATCGGCTCGGCCATCCGCCGTGGCCAGCCGGTGCTGTTCTACTACTGGAACCCGACCCCTTTGATGGGGCGTTACAAGCTCATACGCCTGCAAGAGCCGCCGTTCGATGCCCAGGCCTGGGCCACCCTCACCGATGCCGGCAACCCCGAGCCCAAGGGCAGCAGCTCGCTGCCGGCCAAGTTGTCGATTGGCGTATCCAAGGCCTTTCGCGAGGGCTACCCGGAGCTGGTGAGCATGTTCGAGCGGGTCGATCTGCCCATCGACCGACTGAACAAGGCACTGGCCGACATGAGCGAAAAGCGAACGCCGCCCCGCGACGCTGCCCTCACCTTCCTGCGCGATAACCGCGAGGTGTGGAAAGCCTGGTTGCCTGCGGACATTGCCACCAAGGTCGAGGCCAGCCTGTGAGCGGCGGCTTCCCCGAGGCCCTGCAATTCTCCTTTGCCGACAGCGTCAACCGCCTGGTCGATTGGCTGGTACTGCATTACGGCGATCACCTGCGCAGCGTCTCGGACCAGTTGCTGCAACTGCTGGTCGGCCTGGAAACCCTGCTGCGCCTGCTGCCGTGGTGGCTGCTGCTGTTGCTGATCGGCCTGCTTGCCTGGCATGCCAGCCGCAGCGTGCTGCGCAGCGCGGTACTGGTGGCGCTGCTGGCCCTGATCGGCATGCTCGGGTTGTGGGACAAACTGCTGCAGACCATGGCGTTGGTGCTGGTCAGTACCGGCCTCTGCGTGCTGGTGGGCGTGCCGCTGGGCATCCTGCTGGCTGCCCGGCCGCTGGCGAAGCGCTTGCTGTTGCCGGTACTGGATGTGATGCAGACATTGCCGGCCTTCGTTTACCTGATCCCGGTGCTGATGCTGTTCGGCCTGGGCAAGGTGCCCGCCGTGTTCGCCACACTGATCTATGCCCTGCCACCGCTGGTGCGGCTGACCGAACTGGGCCTGAGCCAGATCGACCCTTCGCTGCTGCAAGCCGCCCATGGTCTTGGCGCCAGCCGCTGGCAGCGGTTGCGGCGCATCGCCCTGCCACTGGCGCTGCCGAGCATCATGGCCGGGCTCAACCAGTCGGTGATGATGGCCCTGTCGATGGTGGTGGTGGCTTCGATGATTGGCGCCCGCGGGCTGGGCGAGGACGTGCTGTCGGGGATCCAGACGCTGAATGTCGGCCAAGGCGTCGAGGCCGGGCTGGCGATCGTCGCCTTGGCCATGGTGATCGATCGGATCAGCCAGGCCTATGGGCGTGGTGTGCGCTGAGAAATATTGCCTCTACCAGCCTCGACTCGCTGTAGGAGCAGCCTTGTGCTGCGAAAGGGCCGGGCCTGACAATGCAGCTCTGTCAGCTTGAAACCGGACCACACCCGCATGTCCCTCAAAGCCCTGCGCACTCTGGTGACCATCGCCCGCCACGGCACCTTCGCCCGTGCCGCCGACCTGCTCAGCCTTACCCCTTCGGCGGTGAGCCTGCACATCAAGACCCTCGAAGACGAACTGCAGGTGAGCTTGTTCGACCGCAGCCGCAGGCAGGTCTCGCTGACCGAAGCCGGCCAGTTGGCGGTGGCCCGCGCCGAGACCATCCTGGCTAGCTATGACGAACTGGCCGACGCCCTGGCCAGCGGCCCGAGCCTGCGCGGCCGCCTGCGCCTGGGGGCGATCCACACGGTACTGGCGCGGCGCCTGCCCAAAGCGCTGGTGTGGATCAAGGCGCACCATCCGCAGCTGCATGTCAGCGTGGCCTCCGGCATGTCGGCGGAACTGGCGCGACGGGTGGAAGACGGCGAGCTCGATGCGGCGATCACCACCGAGCCGGTCAGCCCCTACCCGCAAAGCCTGGACTTCACGCCGTTGTTCGAAGACCGCTTCTGGGCGATCGCCAGCCCCGACCTGGCCGGGCTAAGCGTGCCGCAATTGCTGGCCAGCCAGCCGTTCCTGCGCTTCGACAAGCGTGCCTGGGCCGGGCGGCAGATCGAGCAGGAGCTGCGCCGCCAGCATCTGCAGGTGAGCGAGCAGATGGAGCTGGACAGCCAGGAAGCGCTGGCGCGCATGGCGGTGATGGGCCTGGGCGTGGCAATCATCCCCATGGCCGATGACGACCTGCAACGCTTGCCACCGGCAACCTGCCTGCCATTTGGCGAACCGCAGCTGACCCGACGGGTGGTGTTGCTGGAGCATGAGAAGAGCCAGCGGCGGCATTTGAGCGCGGTGCTGAAGACTGCGCTGGAGGCGTGAAGGTTCGCAGGGCCTTGTAGGAGCGGCCTTGTGTCGCGAAAGGGCCGCAAAGCGGCCCCGGCAATTTTGTAGCGATGCCGATATCCTGGGGGCGCTTCGCTCCCCTTTCGCGACACAAGGCCGCTCCTACAAGAGCCAGTGTCGACTTCAACCATGCATTTTTCCTCAATGGTCAGTGCAGAAAACAACGTTTTTACAGATCGATCCGCACCCATAGTCTGTGCTCCGTACCCGACCACGGAACGTCGATCATGCTCCACCTGCTGCTGACTACCCTGCTGCCGATCATCCTGCTGATTGCCCTGGGCACTTTCCTGCGCCTGCGCGGCTTCCTCGCCGATAACTTCTGGCCGGGCGCCGAGCGCCTGAGCTATTACGTACTGCTGCCGTCGCTGTTTCTCCATGGCCTGGCCACCGCCAACCTCGATGGCGTGCCGGTGCTGGGCATGGTTGGCGTGCTGATGCTCTCGACCCTGGCCGGGGCCGTGCTGCTGGTGCTGTACCAGGGCGCCATGAACCACGACGGTGCCGACTTCACCTCGGTGTTCCAGGGCGGCATCCGCTTCAACAACTACATCGGCGCCACCCTTGCAGCGGGTATCTACGGCAGCGCCGGCATTGCCCTGGCAGCGGTGGCCAACGCCGCCATCGTGCCACTGGTCAACCTGCTTTGTGTGCTGGTTTTCGCCCGCTTCAGCGCCCGCCATAGCTCACCGGCCACGGTGCTACGGGCCATCTTCGCCAACCCCTTGATCGTCGGTTGCGCCGGCGGGTTGCTGCTGCGCGCCAGTGGGCTGGGCTTGCCAGCGGGTATCGAACCCACGGTCAAGGCCCTGGGCCAGGCCGCCCTGCCGCTGGGCCTGCTGTGCGTCGGCGCAGCCCTGGGTGGCGCCCGCCTGGGCCAGCAGGTGCGCCCGCTGATGGCGGCGTCGGCATTCAAGTTCCTGGTCATGCCGTTGACCACCTGGGGCTTGTGCCGCCTGCTTGGCCTGGGTGGCCAGGCAGCGGTGGTGGCGGTGCTGTTCCAGGCACTGCCGACCGCGTCATCTTCCTATGTGATGGCCCGGCAAATGGGCGGTAACGCACCGCTGATGGCCACCATCATCGCCCTGCAGACCGTGTTGGCTGCCGCCACCCTGCCTTTGGTGCTGATGCTTGCGCTTGGCTAGACTGTGAACCAGCCCACAGTTCGGGAGCTTGCATCATGCGCCTTTCGTGGATGGTGATCGGCCTGGTTTCGGCCCTGCTCGCAGGCCCCTTGCACGCGGCCGACCCGGTCAAGGCTGCCGTCGCCGAGGACAAGGCCGAGGTACTCGAGGAAAAAGTGGTGAATGACACACCACCCCCGAAAAAGGCCGAGACCCTCACACCCGGCGAAGCGCAAGCAGTGGACCCGGCCGGCCAGGCGCCGCTGGATGACAGCATCACCTGCCTGGCCCGCACCATCTACTGGGAAGCCAAGGGTGCCGACGCCGAAGACATGGCCGCCGTGGCCAACGTCGTGCTCAACCGCCTGGGCCACGATGGCTTCCCGGATACCATCTGCGGCGTGGTCAAGCAGGGGGTAGAAAGCAAGGCCTGCCAGTTCTCCTGGTGGTGCGACGGGCGCCCGGACCAGGTCGAAGAAGCGCAACGCTACGACATTGCCAAGGAAATCGCGCGCAAGGCGCTCAACCAGCAATTGAGAGACCGCACCGGGGGTGCCTTGTACTTCCATGACCGCAACGTGCGCCCGGACTGGGCCAAAGCCTACCGTCGGACGGCGCAGACCAGGCATTTTCTGTTCTACAAACCGAACCAGGCGGTGGCGCGCTGATAGCCGCCGGGCGCCAGCAAACCGGCAGACAGCGTGGTTCGATAGGAATGATTACCAACTATTCGCACTTTTCAGATGAACAGTGGTCTACTCCCTCTTTTGCCGCCAGCAAAGAATGTTGGCGTTTTCATTGCTTCGCACGAGCCCGGGCCAAAAGCCCCGGGCTTGTGTAGGATGAGCAGCGCGAACCACGACGCTGCCAGTCATAGGGAGATCCACATGCGCGTCCTGTCATCCGTTGCCGCCTTGTCGCTGGGCCTGGTCGTCTCGGCCGGGGCCATGGCTGCCACCGGCGAAGAAGCGCAACTGATCGATTCGATCAATGCCTACCGCAGCAAGGCCCAGCCCTGCGGTGGCGAAGCGTCGTTGGAACTGCCGCCGCTCAACAGCGATACCCGCCTGGCACTGTCGCCAGAGGGCACCCGCGACCTGCAGCAAGCCATGACCCGCGCCGCCTACCCGATGGTCAACGTGCAGGCCATCAGCCTGTCGGGGCCACGTGATGCGCGCGCTGCCATGCATGCCATCGAAGAGAGCTTCTGCCAGGTGGTGCTCGACCCGCAGTTCGTCGATATCGGCGTCAGCCAGGAAGGCCGCGACTGGCGCATCGTGCTGGCCCGGCCGCTGCTCAGTGGCCGCCTGGGCGACTGGCAGGCCGAGGGACAGAAGGTGCTGCAGGAGATCAATGCCGCGCGCAAGGTACCGCGCCAATGCGGTGGCCAGCCCTTCGCCGCCGCCCCTGCGTTGAGCTGGAGCACGGTGCTGGCCGGGGTTGCCGCCAACCACACCCGGGCCATGGCCAACCAGAATTTCTTCGACCACATCGACAAGGATGGCCGCACCCCCGGGGACCGGGCAGAGTTGGCCGGTTACCTGTACCAGCAGATCGGCGAAAACATCGCCGCCGGGCGTGACACCGCGCGCAAGGTGGTCGATGGCTGGCTGGATAGCCCGGGGCATTGCGCGACGCTGATGAACCCGGACTTCCGCGAGCTGGGCGCTGCGTATGCAGTGGACCCGAAGAGTGATGCGGGGATTTACTGGACAGGGTTGTTCGGGACGCCGCAGTAAGCCCGGCTGACGCGCTTTATGTAGGAGCGGCCTTGTGTCGCGAAAGGGGTGCGAAGCGCCCCCAGGATATCGGCATCGCCACAAAATTGCCGGGGCCGCTTTGCGGCCCTTTCGCGACACAAGGCCGCTCCTACAGAGTGCGCGCCGGGCTTCAGGGCGAGATATTGCGGTCACGCAACGCTTGGGCCGTGCAACCAAACCGTCGCCGCACGCACTTGCCCAGGTAACTGGCATCGCCCAGGCCCACTTCATCGGCAATCTGCGCCAGGCTGTGGCTGGAATTGAGCAAACGCCAGCGCGCCTGTTGCAGGCGCATCTCCAGCCACCAGGCCTTGGCGCTCATGCCATGGCTGGCGTGAAACTGCCGGTCCAGCTGGCGCCGGCTGATGCCCAGCTCAGCCGCCAACTGCTCCGCGGTCAACGGCGTACCCAGGTGATGACGCATCAACGCCTGCGCACGCTGCACCTGCCGCCCCTGCCCGGCCCCCAGCTCCAACGAGCGCAAGGCATGGCGGCTATCGCGGGTTTCATCCACCAGCATGTCGGCCAGGCCCTTCAGCGCCCTGGCCCTCCCGCAGGCGCGTGACAACAGCGCGACGGCCAGGTCGATGGCCGCGGTGCCGCCGGCGCAGGTGATGCGGCTACCGTCGATGCAATACAGCTGCTCACTCAGCAGCTGCAAATGCGGGAAGGCCGCACGGAATTCGGCTTCGTGTCGCCAGTGCACCACCACCTTGTGCCCCTGCAGCAACCCGCAGGCGGCCAACAGGAAAGCACCGTTGTCGACCGCCACCAGCTTGACGCCAGCCTTGCCAGCCTGCCTCAGCAACGCCCGGTAGCGAGGCGCCAGCGCGGCAGTGGCCATCGCGTTGCGCCCGCCGAACACCACCAGGTAGTCGAAACTGGCCAGCTCAAGCTGGCCAGCGACGGCCTCGACCTGCACCACCGCGCCACTGCTCGAAGGCACCGGGTCGAGGGTCAGCCCTGCAACGGTCCAGCTGCAGTAGCGCTGCTGGCTGTAGTCCTCGTCGTCGGCGCTGAAACGCAACTTGTCGAGAAAGGCGCCGAACGGCAGCAGGGCAAAATCCGGTAACGGCAAGATCAGCAAGCGGATGTCGGGCAGCATTGGCATCGCGTCCAGAAACGACCATTCAATGTCCGGATCATACCCTTGCCGGCCAAGGTCGGCGCCATAGACTGGCGCCCTCTCCATCAACAAGGCATTCCCCACCATGGCACTCGACACCTGGCTCATCTACCTGCTGGCGAGCATCGGCCTGTCGCTGACCCCAGGCCCCAACAGCCTGCTGGCCCTGACCCACGGTGCCCTGTATGGCGCACGCCGGACGTTGTTCACCATCATCGGCGGGGTGTTTGGCTTCAGCGCCCTGATTGCCTTGGCCATGTTCGGCCTCAGCGCATTGCTGCAGGCCTCGGCCTCGGTGCTGAGCGTGCTCAAGTGGGTCGGTGGCGCCTATCTGGTCTGGCTGGGTATCCAGCTGTGGCGCAGCCCGGGCCTGCACCTGGAACTGACCGCGCAAAGTGCGCGGCTGGGCAATGCCGGCCTGTTCCGCCAGGGCCTGCTGTCGGCCATGGCCAACCCCAAGGTGCTGCTGTTCTACGGCGCTTTCCTGCCGCAGTTCATCGACCCGCAGCGTGGGTTGCTGCTGCAGTTCGTGGTGATGGCGGCGACCTTTGCCAGTGTCGAGTTCCTGGTCGAATACCTGTTGGCACGCCTGGCGTTTCGCATCCGGCCATGGCTGGCCAAGGGCGGCAAGGGCTTCAACCGCTGCTGCGGCAGCCTGTTTGCCTTGATTGGTGTGGCGTTGCCGCTTGGGCGGTAACGTCTGATATAGGCGTGTGCAGGTCTTTTTGTGGGAGCGGCCTTGCGTCGCGAAAGGGGTGCGAAGCGCCCCCACGATCTACGCATCACTTCAGAATTGCCGGGGCCGCTTTGCGGCCCTTTCGCGACACAAGGCCGCTCCCACAGGTGACCGCGCTAGCATTCAACCCCGGCGCGCTTTGGCCAGGAAGATGATCAAGGCCACGCCCGGCAACCCCGCCCCCACCAGCGCCACACCCTGCCAGCCGAACTGGCTGAACACCGCACTGGCCACCGCCGAACCCAGCGCCCCACCCAGGAAGATGCTGGTCATGTACACCGCGTTCAACCGCCCGCGGCTGGCCGGGTCCAGCGCGTACACTTCACGCTGGCCTATGACCATGTTCATCTGCACCGCAAAATCCAGCAGCACGCCAGTCAGCCCCAGGCCGATCACGCTGTAGCCCGGCACGGTCAGCCCCAGCAACAGTGCCGCCGGTGCCAGTAACAACGCCAACAGCGAACCGGCCCGGGCATGCCCGGCATCGGCCAGGCGGCCGGCCATGGGTGCGGCGACGGCGCCTACCGCGCCCACCAGGGCGAATACCGCGATCTGGCTCTGCGACAGGCCATGCTCGGTTGCCAGGGCCATCGGCACCGCCGTCCAGTACAGGCTGAACGCCGCGAACATCAACGCCTGGTACAGCGAGCGCTGGCGCAGCAAGGGATAACGGCGCAGCAGCGTGAGCAGCGACAGCATCAGCCCGGCATAGCTGGCCTTGTGCTCGGGCACCCGCCGCGGCAAGGTCAGGGCCAGCAGCAGGATGATCGCCAGCATCACCCCGGCAGCGCCAATGAACACCGCCCGCCAGCCGAAGTAGTCGGCCACCAGGCTGGACAACGGCCGCGCCAGCAGGATACCCAGCAGCAGGCCGCCCATGATGTTGCCGACCACCCGCCCACGCTGCTGCTCCGGCGCCAGGTGCGCCGCCAGCGGAATGAGCATCTGCACCGCCACGGAACTGAATCCGATCAGCAGTGCATAGCCGAGGAACAGCTGGCCCTGGCCGCTGCTGCTGGTGCCCGCCAGCAGCAGGCTGACGCAGGCCAGCACGGCGGTAGCCACCATCAAGCGGCGGTTTTCCAACAGGTCGGCCAGCGGTACCAGCAACAGCAGGCCCAAGGCATAGCCAAGCTGCGTGAGCGAAACGATGAGGCTGGCATGCTCGGTGGACAGCCCCAGGTCCGGGGCGATCAGGCCGACGATGGGCTGGGCGTAGTAGATATTGGCGACGATCGCGCCGCAGCAGAACGCCAGCAGGGCGACCAGGGCCCGGCTGAGGCCGGTGGCGGCAGGCTGCGCGGCGGCAAGGGAGGGATTCATGCGAGTGTCCTCGGCGATGGCTGGAATATGCCGGCCACCTTACCCAGACGCACTCCTGGCGAGAATCCAGCGCTGGCGCAACAGGGCTTTGCGCACTGCGCAACACTAGGTGCTGCGCTGCAGCAAATTTTCGCAAAAGTCGATAAAGGCGTTCACCCGCCGCGAACCACGATGGTTGGGCAGGTACAGGGCGTTGATGCTGTCATTGGCCGCGCCAGGGCTGGCCTGCCAATCGGGGAACAGCCGCTGCAGGCGCCCAGCCGCCACATCCTCTTGCACCAGCCAGTCGGCCAACAGCGCGATACCGCTGCCCGCCAGTGCGGTTTCGCGCAACATGTCGGCATTGGCACTGCGCAACGGCCCGCTCACGTCCAGTTCCAGACTGTCCTGCCCACGGGCCAGGCGCCAGGGGCGGCCTTTCTGCCCGTAGCGAAAGCGCAGGCAGGCGTGCTCGAGCAGCTGCCGCGGATGCTCCAGCGCGTCGCGCCCGGCCAGGTAGCCCGGGCTGGCCACCAGCCAACGCTGGAAGCGACCCAGCTGGCGGCATACCAGCTCGTCATTGGGCGAGGGGTCGCCCAGGCGGATCGACAGGTCATAGCGCCCGTCAAGCAGGTCATCCAGGCGGTCGCTGAGGTCGATGTCCAGCTCCAGAGCCGGATGTTGCGCCAGGAACGGCCCCAGGTGCGGGGCGATGACCCGCCTGCCGAACTCCACCGGCAAGCACAGGCGCAGCACACCGACAGGCTCCTCGCCCCGGTCGGCGACACTGGCATCGGCCTCGTCCAGGGCCTCGAAAATACCCCGCGCGCGCTCGTAATAACGGGCGCCGGCCTCGGTCAGGCTGACCTGGCGCGTGGAGCGGTTGAGCAAGGTGGCGCCCAACGCCGCTTCCAGGGCATCGACCAGGCGCGTCACCGACGATGTCGCCAGCCCAAGCTGGCGTGCGGCGGCAGAAAAGCCTTGGGCATCGACGGTGGCCACGAACATTTTCATCGCCAGGAGTTTGTCCATTTGTTGCCCGTCTTCCAAATCCCGGAAAGTTCTTACAAACAGCGGGGCCGGTCAAGAAGCGCGGCGCGCGGCAATTGCGTCCATAGTGGAACTACCCCCTTCCAAGCGAGGTTTTCCATGATCCCGACCAACCTGCTGACTGCCCTGCCCCCTTGCGACCCAACCAGCTCCGAACGGGTCGACCAACTGCTCAGCCGCCCGGGTGTGCGTGTTGAGCGTATCGTTTCCAGCGGCCAGGCCAGCCCGCCCGGTTTCTGGTACGACCAGCCCGAGGGCGAATGGATCGTGCTGCTCAGTGGCGCCGCCGGCCTGCGCTTCGAGCATGAGAGCCATACCCGCCTGCTGGCGCCGGGCGATTGCCTGGACATCCCGCCGCATTACCGCCACCGCGTGGAATGGACCGCCCCCGGCACCTCCACCATCTGGCTCGCGGTGTTCTACAGCAGCGGCACTCCGTGGCCGACATGAAACGGTGGCCGTCTGTAGGAGCAGCCTTGTGCTGCGAAGGGGCCAGTCCTGCCGACACACCCGCTGCACTCGTAGCGGCCTCTTCGCAGCACAAGGCTGCTCCTACACAGAGCACACCGCCGACCTTCACACTCAAGCAAAGCCTGAGTGCCCGCTACATGAATCAGCACGAACACCTCTTAGAATGCAATTTTAATCGCATGATCTAGACTTTTAGCCACACCTTGCAGAGTTCAGCCCTGCGACAATCCGCCCCACAAAATTATGTACCAACTTGTTAATTAGCAAGCTAAGAGATTACACTGCGCGCATTCCACCTGCTGAGATCCCTGGCATGAAAGAAACACCGCGCGCCTCTGGCGCCACAAACATCATCCTGGTCGGCCTGGGCGTGATCATCGCCCTGCTCGGCCTCCTCCTGGCTGCGGGCGGCGTCAAGCTGGCCGGCCTGGGCGGTTCCTGGTACTTCCTGATCGGCGGCCTGGCCATGGCCATCGCCGGCGTTCTCATCGCTCGCCGCAAGCCGGCTGGTGCCTGGCTGTACGCGGCGTTCCTGGTCGGCACTGCCATCTGGGCGCTGATCGACGCAGGTCTGGTGTTCTGGCCGCTGTTCTCGCGCCTGTTCATGTTCGGCGCAATCGGCATGGTGGTGGCACTGGTCTACCCGCTGCTGGCCCGTGCCAATGGCACCAGCGCCGGCCGCGGTGCCTATGGCGTTGCCGGGGTGTTGGCCGTGCTGCTGGTGATCGCCGCCGGCAACATGTTCGTCGCCCACCCAAGCGTCGCCCCCACCGGCAAAGGCCCGGGCATGACCCCGGTCGAGGCCGGCAAGGCGCAGAAGGACTGGGCCCACTACGGCAACACCGAAGGTGGCAGCCGCTTCGCCGCGCTGGACCAGATCAACCGCGACAACGTCAACAAGCTGAAAGTGGCCTGGACCTACCGCACCGGTGACGTGGCGCTCAGCGACGGCAACGGCGCCGAAGACCAGCTGACCCCGCTGCAGGTCGGCAACAAGGTGTTCATCTGCACCCCGCACAACAACCTGATCGCCCTTGATGCCGACACCGGCAAAGAGCTGTGGAAGAACGCGATCAACGCCCAGTCCAAGGTCTGGCAGCGTTGCCGTGGCATGGCCTACTTCGACGCCACTGCCGCCATCGCCCAGCCGACCCAGCCGAACAGCTCGCCAATCACCGCGGCCAGCGTACCGGCCGGTGCCAACTGCCAGCGTCGCCTGCTGACCAACACCATCGATGGCCGCCTGATTGCCGTCGACGCCGACACCGGCGAGTTCTGCCAGGGCTTCGGCAACAACGGCCAGGTCGACCTCAAGGCCGGCCTGGGCGATGTGCCGGACTCCTACTACCAGCTGTCCTCGGCCCCACTGATGGCCGGCACCACCGTGGTAGTCGGCGGCCGCGTCGCCGACAACGTCCAGACCGACATGCCAGGCGGCGTGATCCGTGGTTTCGACGTGATCACGGGTGAAATGCGCTGGGCCTTCGACCCCGGCAACCCGGAAGATCGCCAGGCGCCGCAGGGCGACAGCACCTATGTGCGCAGCACCCCCAACAGCTGGGCCCCGATGTCCTACGACCCGGCGATGAATACCGTGTTCCTGCCGATGGGCTCGTCGTCCACCGACATCTACGGTGTCGAACGCAGCAAGCTGGACCACACCTATGGCGCTTCGGTACTGGCGCTGGACGCCACCACCGGCAACCAGAAGTGGGTGTTCCAGACCGTGCACAACGACCTGTGGGACTTCGACCTGCCGATGCAGCCTAGCCTGATCGATTTCACCAAGGACGACGGCCAGTCGGTACCTGCAGTGGTAATCGGCACCAAGGCCGGGCAGATCTACGTGCTCGACCGCGCCACCGGCAAGCCGCTGACCCAGGTCGACGAAGTACCGGTCAAGCCAAGCAACATCCCCAACGAGCCGTACTCGCCAACCCAGCCGAAGTCGGTGGGCATGCCGCAGATCGGCGCGCAGACCCTGACCGAATCGGACATGTGGGGCGCAACCCCGTACGACCAGCTGCTGTGCCGCATCGACTTCAAGAAAATGCGCTACGACGGCCTGTACACCGCGCCGGGCACCGACCTGTCGCTGAGCTTCCCGGGTTCGCTGGGCGGCATGAACTGGGGCAGCATTTCCACCGACCCGGTACATGGTTTCATCTTCGTCAACGACATGCGCCTGGGCCTGTGGATCCAGATGATCCCGTCGCAGAACAAGGGCGGTGCCGCTTCCGGTGGCGAAGCGCTGAACACCGGCATGGGTGCAGTACCGCTCAAGGGCACCCCGTATGCAGTGAACAAGAACCGCTTCCTGTCGGTGGCCGGCATTCCGTGCCAGGCGCCGCCATTCGGCACCCTGACCGCCATCGACATGAAGACCCGCCAGGTGGCGTGGCAGGTACCTGTGGGTACCGTCGAGGACACCGGCCCGCTCGGCATCCGCATGCACTTGCCGATCAAGATCGGCCTGCCGACCCTCGGCGGCACCCTGTCCACCCAGGGCGGCCTGGTGTTCATCGCCGGCACCCAGGACTTCTACCTGCGCGCCTACGACAGCAGCAACGGCAACGAAATCTGGAAGGCTCGCCTGCCAGTGGGCAGCCAGGGCGGCCCGATGACCTACGTTTCGCCGAAAACCGGCAAGCAGTACGTGGTGGTCACGGCTGGCGGCGCGCGCCAGTCGACTGACCGTGGCGACTACGTGATTTCTTACGCTCTGCCGTAAGACCGCGTCGCCTTCTTCGCGGGCACGCCCGCTCCCACAGGGACTGCACCGTCCGCTTGGGCAGTGATCATCCTGTGGGAGCGGGCTTGCCCGCGAACAGGCCCCAGAAAAGAATACGAGATTCAGCAATGCCATCCGCAATTCGCATCACCCCCACCCTGCTGCTGGCCCTCGCCAGCAGTACCGCCCTGGCCGACGGCGACCTGATGACCCGCAGCACCCTGACCGGTGACTGGGGCGGCCTGCGTCACCAACTGGAAGAAGACGGCGTCAGGTTCACCGGCGACTACAGCGGCGAAACCGCCTACAACGCCCACGGTGGCCTGCACCGCTCGGCGCGCTACTCGCAAAACCTGAAACTGGGCGTCCAGTTCGACCTGTCCAAACTGTATGGCCTGGACAACGGCGGCAAGGTCCAGCTGACCATCAACGACCGCCGCGGCAACAGCGCCTCGGAAGACCTGGTGGGCAACCGCCTGCCGATCCAGGAAAACTTCGGTGGCCTGTACACCCGCCTGACCGAGCTGAGCTACGAGCGTACCCTGTTCACCCCGGCGCTCAACGTCAAGCTCGGCTACATGGCCATGGGCAACGACCTCGGCGGCCTGGACAGTGGCATCCTGTGCAACTTCATGAACGCCGGCTTCTGCGGCCACCCGCTGAACATGTCTGGCGGCAGTGGCTGGACCAATTACCCCAATGCCCACCTGGGCGTACGGGTGAAGTACGACCTGTCGCCATCCTGGCAACTGCGTGTGGCGGCGTTCAACGTCGACCCGGAAAGCAACGGCAACTCCAGCCGCGCCTGGCACCTGGGCCCCAAGCACACCACCGGCACCGTGGTACCGGTAGAGCTGGTCTACAAGCTGCAGGGCGAGCTGCCTGGCGAGTACAAACTGGGCTACTACTACGACAGCTCCGACGTGAAGCGCATCGGCAGCGACGAGGAAGTGTCCGGCCGTGGCGGCCACTACCTGCTGGCCGACCAGGCGGTGTGGAACGACCAGGGCTTGCCGGGCCGCAGCCTGCATGCCTTCGGCCAGTACTCGGCGTCGAGCAAGGCCGCATCGCCATTCACCAAGTGGTATGGCGCCGGCGTGGTGCTGTACAAGCCGTTCGCTGGCCGCCCGAAGGATACTGTGGCCCTGGGCTATGGCCGTGCCGTACCCAACCCGCGTAGCCGCGACGTGCTGGAAGATGCCGCGTTCGATGCCGGGCAGCAGTTCCCCGATATCGACAGCGCCGAGCAGCTGGTCGAGCTGAGCTATGGCTACCAGGCCACGCCGTGGCTGAACCTGCGCCCGGATGTGCAGTACATCATCGAGCCGGGCGCGTTCTCCGGGAAGGACATCGACAACGCGCTGGTGGTTGGCCTGCAGGTCAAGGCTACCTTCTGAAACCTTGACTGGGGCTGCTTTGCAGCCCTTCGCGGGCACGCCCGCGCTCATAGAACAACACATGACTCATTGGTTCGGCGAGGCTCTGTAGGAGCAGCCTTGTGCTGCGAAGAGGCCGGGGCTGACAAAGCCTGTCTATTGGCTGTACCGGCCTCTTCGCAGCACAAGGCTGCTCCTACAAAGGACGCGTCAGACGAGCGATATTGGTTCTCTGCGCGACAGCGCACCCCAAACGGCTGGGCAATCTCCCACAGGTATATCGCCGGCTGGCCTGGCGGTGCTGTACCTGTGGGAGCGGGCGTGCCCGCGAAGAGGCCAGCGCAATCAACCCTGCCTGAGGTAATCCACCAACCTCAGCAACATGGCATCACACCCCCGCAACTGCTCGACACTGACGAACTCATCCGGCTTGTGCCCCTGGTCCATGCTCCCAGGCCCACACACCACAGTCGGGATGCCCGCCTGGTCGAACAGCCCACCTTCGGTACCAAACGCCACCGTACCGAACTCATCCGAGCCACTGAGCAACGCCACCAGGCCAGCCGCCTCGCTATCCGCTGGCGTGGCCAGCCCCGGATATGCACTCAACGGCTGCAGGCGAATGGCGCTGGCGGCATTGACCTTGCGCATGCGCGGCAGCAATTCGGCCTCGGCATAGGTTTGCAACTGGTCGGCCACTGCCTGCGCCTCGAACCCAGGCAAGGCCCGCACTTCGAAATCGAATTCGCATTCCGCCGGCACGATGTTCAGCGCCCTGCCCCCTTTGATCACACCGGTCTGCACAGTGGAGAACGGTGGGTCGAAGCGCTCGTCGTGATGCTCCGGCAACGCCAGGGCATCACCGATATCACCCAGCTTGCCGATCAGCTTCGCCGCATACTCGATGGCATTTACCCCGTACGGCGCGTACGCCGAGTGGCAGGCCGCGCCATGCACCTGACAACGCATCGCCAGCTTGCCCTTGTGCCCCAGCACCGGCTTGAGTTCGGTGGGCTCGCCAATCAGGCACAACCGTGGCTTGTGCGGGCGCTGCTCCAGCGCGGCCAGCATCGAGCGCACCCCCAGGCAGCCGACTTCCTCGTCGTAGGAGAACGCCAGGTGCACCGGCATGCGCAACGGCTGGGCGAGAAACGCCGGTACAGCCGCCAGTACCGAAGCGATGAAGCCTTTCATGTCGGCCGTACCACGGCCATACAGACGCCCGTCGCGCTCACTCAGGGCAAACGGCTCGACTGTCCAGGCCTGGCCGTCCACCGGCACCACATCGGTATGCCCGGACAACACCACGCCGCCAACGTCCCGGGGGCCGATGGTGGCGAACAGGTTGGCCTTGGTGCCTTCGGGGTTATGGAACAGTTCGCTTTCCACCCCCAGCTCGGCCAGGTAGTCGCGGATGAAGCTGATCAGTTCGAGGTTGGAATCCCGGCTGACCGTGGCAAAGCCGATCAGCCTGGCCAGCAGCGCGCGACTGGCAAATTCACTCATCGCCCGGCACCCCGTAGCTTGGCGCGGCAGTCGGGTTGAGGGCGCGGGTGACGTAGTCCTGCATCTGCGGCCGATACGCCTGCCACAGGCCATCGAGCACACCAATCGGGTCTGCTTCGGCCCAGTCCACACGCAGGTCCACCAGTGGCCAGGTCAGTTCGCCGGCAATCTTCAACGCCGCCGAGTGCACAGGCCCCGCCTCGCCACCTGCGGCCATCGCCGCGTGCATGGCCGCCAGCAGGCGGTCGGCCAGATGCCCGCCGGCTTGTTCAAAGGCCTGCACCATCGCCTCGATCACCTGGGTCGAGGCCAACAGGTTGCCTGCCGCCGCACATTGCTCACCGGCTACGGCGTGGTGGGTGCCAAGGGCTTCCTTGCCGGTGAACAGCGCCACCTGGCCATGGCTGTCGATTACGGTGAC
This sequence comes from Pseudomonas sp. B22(2017), assembly GCF_002113105.1. Lineage (NCBI taxonomy): Bacteria > Pseudomonadati > Pseudomonadota > Gammaproteobacteria > Pseudomonadales > Pseudomonadaceae > Pseudomonas > Pseudomonas sp. B22(2017). The sequence continues at coordinate 647,992 of NZ_NEJN01000002.1, read as the reverse complement.
CTGGCGGTACTCGCTCCAGCCGTTGGCGCTCAGCACCCGGTCCAGCGCAGCGGCAGGCGGCAACTGGCCCTGTTCCAGGGCATCGAGAATCTGCGGGCCCAGCGCTGGCAAGGTGATGTTCTGGGTGGCGACCGCGCCCACACCGGCACGCACCCACGGGCAGCGGGCGCCCACGGCGATGCTCGAAGAGCTGATGGCGATACCGACCTGGCCGGTTTCCTGGCAACGACCGATGATGGAAAAAGTCATGTCATGGTTCCTGTTGTGCTGTGCGATACACGGCATTCTGGGTTGAACCTTTCGGCCGGCGAAACGACCTTTTTCCGAGGGGTTAGGCAGGAAAAAACTTTGCTCTGGCTGAGATCGAGCGCCGCCCGCGCGGCGCTTCGCAGCACAAGGCTGCTCCTACATCTGTTTCGGGCCAATTATTCCTGTCGGCACAGCGCGCGCGGTCCCTTGGCGTCCAACTCGCAAGCCACAGAATCCAGGGCCTTCGCCGTTTTATCGGCAAGCCCCAGCTAAATACTATTTTCGCCATTTCCACGGCATCCCTAGTCTGGCCCCAGGCAACGGCGGTCCTCCAAACCGACCTGACAAAAACCGCCTGAACAAGGGCTCGGACATGACACTGAACAACCTCGAAATCGACACCCTCGTCGTCGGCGCCGGCCAGGCCGGCGTGGCCATGAGCGAACACCTGAGCAAGCTTGGCGTGCCGCACCTGGTGCTGGAGCGCAAGCGTATCGCCGAGGCCTGGCGCACCGGTCGCTGGGACTCGCTGGTGGCCAACGGCCCGGTCTGGCACGACCGCTTCCCGGGGCTGGAATTCAACCTCGACGCCGACGCCTTCGCCGGCAAGGACCAGGTGGCCGACTACTTCGAGCAGTACGTACGCAAGTACAACCTGCCCGTACGCACCGGCATCGAAGTGAAGAAAGTGCTGCGCAACAGCGACCGCCCCGGTTTTACCATCGAAACCAATGAAGGCGTGATTCGCGCCAACCGCGTGGTCGCCGCCACCGGCCCGTTCCAGAAACCGGTAATCCCGGCCATCGCGCCGAAAGACAGCAACCTGCACCAGATCCACTCCGCTGCCTATTACAACCCCGAGCAGTTGCCAGAAGGCGCTGTCCTGGTGGTCGGCGCCGGCTCCTCCGGCGTACAGATCGCCGAAGAACTGATGCGTGCCGGGCGCCAAGTGTACCTCTCGGTCGGCGCCCACGATCGCCCGCCACGCGCTTACCGCAACCGCGACTTCTGCTGGTGGCTGGGCGTGCTGGGTGAGTGGGATGCGGAAATCGCCAAGCCTGGCCGCGAGCACGTGACCATTGCCGTCAGTGGCGCCCGTGGCGGCCACACCGTGGACTTCCGCGCCCTCGCCCACCAGGGCATGACCCTGGTCGGCCTGACCCAGTCGTTCGAGAACGGCGTGGCGCGCTTCCAGGACAACCTGGTCGAGAACATCAACCGCGGCGACGAAAACTACCTGGCCCTGCTGGATGCCGCCGATGCCTACATCGAACGCAACGGCCTGGACCTGCCGGAAGAGCCCGAAGCCCGCAAACGCCTGGCCGACCCGGAGTGCATGCGCAACCCGCTGCAGCAACTGGACCTGGCCAAGGCCGGCGTCACCAGCATCATCTGGGCCACCGGTTACGGTGTCGACTTCAGCTGGCTGCAGGTAGACACCTTCGACGCCAACGGCAAGCCCCAGCACCAACGCGGCGTGGCCCGCGAGCCGGGTGTGTACTTCCTTGGCCTGCCGTGGCTGTCGCGTCGTGGCTCGTCGTTCATCTGGGGCGTGTGGCACGACGCCAAGCACGTCGCCGGCCACATCGCCACGCAACGCACCTATGCCGCCTACCGCGACCGCGAACAACGCGCAGCGGATGAGCAGCAGCAACCCAAGATCAGCAACGTCAGCACCCTCGGAGCCCACTGATGCCTACTCATACCCGCATCCGCATGTTCAACACCAAGGCCACCTACCCCAACCAGACCCTGGACAACGACCTGTGCCAGGCGGTGCGCGCCGGCAACACCATCTACGTGCGCGGCCAGGTCGGCACCGACTTCGAAGGCAACCTGGTGGGCCTGGGTGACCCACGGGCGCAGGCCGAGCAGGCAATGAAGAACGTCAAGCAACTGCTCGAAGAAGCCGGCTCGGACCTGTCGCACATCGTCAAGACCACCACCTACATCACCGACCCGCGCTTCCGCGAGCCGGTGTACAAGGAGGTAGGCAAGTGGCTCAAGGGCGTGTTCCCGATTTCCACCGGGCTGGTGGTGGCCGGGTTGGCCCAGGCCGAGTGGCTGATGGAGATCGATGTGATCGCCGTGGTGCCTGATTCGGTCTGACCGATCGGTTCAACCTGTAGGAGCGGCCTTGTGCCGCGAAAGGGCCGCAACGCGGCCCCAGGATTGATGCGCAACGGAACGCACCCACTTTTAAAATGGGCTAGAAACCCACTGTCGCCGACAGCAGGTAGGTACGCGGCGTAGACAGCGTCAGCCCCGGCTCGCTGTCATCCGAGGCCCCGGCCGAACTCCAGTAGCGGTCGTCCAGCACGTTCTCGACACTGGCACGCAATGTAACCTGGGCGGAATTCACCTTGAACGCATAACGCGCGCCCACGTCATAACGCTCCCAGCCGTCGATCTGCTTGCTGTTGTTCTGGTCCAGGTACTGCGAGCTCGAGTGGATGCCCCGCGCCGTCAGGGTCAGGCCGTTCACCCCAGGCACATCCCATTCTGCGCCGAGGTTGACGTTGTACTCGGGCGTGGCCGGCGCGCGGTTGCCATCGTAGGCGCCACCGATGGTGTCGGTCAGTTCGCTGTCGATATACATCACCCCGCCCAGCACACGCACGCCTTGCACGGGCTCGCCGAACACGCTCAGTTCGATACCGCGGTTGTCGCGCTTGCCATTGGGGCCGAACACCCGCGATGTGGGGTTGGTTTCATAGGCGGGCTGGCGGATGCGGAAGGCACTGGCGGTAAAGGCGACCTGGCCCAGGTCGTACTTGGCCCCCACCTCGACCTGGCGGCTGGTGAACGGCGGGAAGATCTGGTCTTCGTTGACCGATGTCGACGGCGCAATCTTGCCCTGGCTCAGGCCCTCCATGTAGTTGGCATACAACGACAGCTGGTCGGTAACCTTGAGCAGCACGCCGCCCGAGGGCGACACCTTCTCTTCATCGTAGGCGGTATCCCCCTTGATGCCGTCGCTCCAGTCATCCACCTGCACCCGCTGCCAGCGCGCCCCAAGGGTCAGCAGCAGGCGGTCGTCGAAGAAGCCCAGGGTGTCGGCCAGGGCCACGCCGGAAAAGCGGTTTTCCGTGTACACCTCAGGATCGATGCGGGTTGGCGTGCCCGGTGTCGGCGTGGCCACCGGGTGGTAGAGGTTGCTGGGCGCCGAGGCATAGCGGGCGCCGCCGTTGGTGAAGTCCATGTAGAAGTAGGTGGCGGCCAGGTTCAGCTCGTGGCTGACCGGCCCGGTATGGAACCAGTTGCGCAGGCCGGCCATGGCGGTACGCACACTTTCATCCCGGGTGAAGTCGCGCGGCTGCACGGTGAAGTCGCCGGCATCGTTGCTGATCGACACGTTGTGGCGCAGGAAGTCATGGTTGCTCTTGCGCGCGCCGACCGCGCCATAGGCCAGCAGCGACTCGCTGATATCGTACTCGGCATGCAGCGCACCGAAGGTGTCGTTGGTGCGCGCCTTGCTCCAGGCCTGGGCGTAATTGTGGCGTACGTCGTTGGCATCCGGCACCTTGGCGTTGGCACCGACCAGCACCCGCTCCTGCGGTGCATCGGTATCGCGCTCGGTATGGCCAAGGTCCGCCGAAAGCCGCAGGCGCTCGCCACGAAAGTCCAGGCCCAACACCGCCATTTCACGTTCGACTCGCTGGTGGTCCCATTCGGTATCGCCCGCCTGTTTCACGCCATTGAAGCGCACGCCGAACTGCTGGCCTTCGCCAAAGCGCCGACCAACGTCCACGGCACCGCCTGCCTGGCCGGCCGAGGCATAGCTGCCGGTAAACTCGGTGAGCGGCTGGTCGCCGGCCCGCTTGGGCTGCACATTGATGCCGCCGCCGACACTGCCTCGCGGCGAAATGCCGTTGATCAGCTGGCTAGGGCCTTTGATGATGTCGACCCGGTCAGCCATTTCCATGTCGATCGAGTAGGTCGGCAGGATGCCGTACAGGCCGTTGTAGGCCACATCACTGTTGAACAGGCTGAAGCCGCGAATGGTGAACTGCTCGAAGCGCCCACCCGCCGGGTTGGTGGCGCGTACCGATGGGTCGCTGGCGATCAGCTCGCCCAAGGTTCGCGCCTGCTGGTTCTTCACCAGTTCGCTGGTGTAGCTGGTGATGCTGAACGGGGTTTCCATGAAGTCGCGCGTGCCGAGCAGGCCCTGTGAACCCTGACGGGCCACCTGGCCACCGGCATAGGGTTGCGTTTCGTTGCCTGCGGCCAGGCCACCGACGATGCTGGTCGGGGCGATTTCAAGCGCACCACCCGCCTGGGGTGCCGGCATCAATGTGAAAGCGCCCTCGCCCACCGGCAGCAACTGCAGGCCGCTGCCGCGCAGCAGCTGGGTGAAGCCTTCGTCGACGCTGTAGCTGCCGGACAGGCCATTGCTCTGCCGGCCGTTGACCAGCGCCGGGTCCAGCGACAGGCTGACCCCGGCCTGGTCGGCAAACTGGGTAAGTGCCGCACCCAGGCTGGCGGCTGGCACCTGATAGCTGCGCCGGGCAGGTTCATCGGCCCAGGCCGGTGTACACAACAACAGGCTCATGGCGAACAACGGATGTGCCGCACGCGCCAGTGGACGCAGGCGGCTGGACATGACAACAGGCATTGAACAAGGCTCCCCTTTATTTGCTCCTACCGGTAATGACCGGTGAGCGAAAAAAAGGGGACAGCCTCATGCGCGATTTTCCCGCGCGGCCAGGCTCACCCAGTAACGCGTGCGCGTGTGCACCTGCAACGGCAGGCTGGCGGCGAGCAAGGCCAGCACCCGGTCGGTGTCGTCGAGGCGGAACGTACCGGTCACGCGCAGGGCCTCCAGTTCGGGCGCCCAGCGCAGCACGCCGGGGCGGTACCTGCGCAGCTCGTGCAGCAGCTCGCCCAAGGGGCGATCCTCCAGCCGCAGTACCCCTTCGCGCCAGCCCAGCAGCCATGCGTCCAGGCCGGTGACAGGGCCAGCCCCGGCCACTTGCAGGCTGGCCTGCTGCCCGGCCTGCAGCAACAGTGCCGGGCCTTGCCGCGGCTGCAGGTTGGCCGTGCCCTTGAGCACCGATACCCGGCAAGCCTGATCGACCAGGCGCAAGCACACCTCGCCAGCATCCAGCGCGACCTGGCCATAGGGCACCTGCAACGTCAGGCTCAGGTTGCCGGGCAACCTGACTGCCACTTCGCCACGCAGCAATGTCAGGCGACGCGCGCCCAGGTCGATATCCACCGCACTGTCGGTGTTCAACTGCACGAATGTGCCATCGCTCAGCAGCACCTGCCGGCGCTCCCCGACCGCGGTGCGCATGTCGGCGGCCCAGGCCTCCAGCGGCAGTTCGCGGCTTGCCAGCCAGGCCGCCGGCAACAATGCAGCCACGCCCAGGGCCTGCTTGAGCAGCGCCCGGCGGCCGCTATCCGGGCGGTCCAGGGTGGCCATGGCCAATGCGCCGGGTAGCGCGGAAAAGCGCTGGCGCAACAGCAGTGCCTTTTGCCAGGCGTGTTCGTGCAAGGTGCTGCTGGTGCGCCACTGTTCCAGGCGCTGCAGGTCACCCTCGCTGGCAGCGCCAGAGTCCACCAGTGCCAGCCAGCGCGCGGCGGCCTGCAGTGCCTCGCGGGTTTCGGGGGAATGGCTGGTCATTGCAGTTCGGCCAGCAGGCAATGCTCGTAGGCCTGCGCCATGTAGCGTTTGACCGAGCGCTCGCAAACGCCCAGGCGCTTGCCGATCTCGGCATAGCCCAGGCCCTCCAGCTGGCTCCAGAGAAAGGCCTTGCGTACCGGCACCTTGAGGCCGTCGAGCAACTCGTCGAGGGCTTGCAGGGTTTCCAGCAGTACCCAACGCTGCTCTGGCGAGGGCACATGCTGCTCGGGCAACTGCGCCAGTGCATCGAGGTAGGCTTGTTCCAGGCTACGCCGCTGGTGGAAGTTGCTCAGCAGGCGCTTGCCCACGGTCAGCAGGTAGGCACGCGGTTCGCGAATGTCTGCCAGCGGCTGGGCGCTGGCCAGGATACGCAGGAAGGTATCCTGGCTGAGGTCGGCGGCATCCCAGGCATTGCCCATGCGCCGCCGCAGCCAGGTTTCCAGCCAGCCGCGGTGTTCCCGGTACAGGGCAGGCAGGCTATGCTCCGGTGGCGGCGCGGCGTCGATCATGGGGAAGGCCCTGCGGCGGCGTAAATAAGATTAATTCTAATTTACAGCACGCCACAGAACCAAGCGGTTTGTTACCAGTCAGGCAATCGCCGCATCCACCAGCACTTGCGCTTCCTGCACCAGGCGCTGCAGGTGCGCCTCGTCGATGAAGCTTTCGGCGTAGATCTTGTAGATATCCTCGGTGCCCGACGGGCGTGCGGCGAACCAGCCATTGGCGGTCATCACCTTCAGCCCACCGATCGCCTGGCCGTTGCCCGGTGCATGGCTGAGGATCTGCACGATCGGCTCACCCGCCAGCTCGGTCGACTTCACCTGCTCCGGCGCCAGCTTGCTCAGCAAAGCCTTCTGCCGGGCATCGGCCTTGGCTTCGACACGGGTGGCGAACGGCTTGCCCAGCGCCTCGGTCAGGTCGGCGTAGGCCTGGCTCGGGTTGCGCCCGGTGCGGGCGGTCATCTCGGCAGCCAGCAAGGCCGGGATCAGCCCGTCCTTGTCGGTGGCCCAGACCGAGCCATCGCGGCGCAGGAACGAAGCCCCCGCACTTTCCTCGCCACCAAAGCCCAGCGTGCCGTCGAACAGGCCCTGGGCGAAGAACTTGAAGCCCACCGGCACTTCGTACAGTTCACGGCCCAGGCGCTGGGTGACGCGATCGATCAGGCCACTGGACACCACGGTCTTGCCGACGGCGGCATCGCTGCGCCATTGCGGGCGGTGGCGGTACAGGTAGTCGATGGCCACGGCCAGGTAGTTGTTCGGCTGCAGCAGGCCATCGGGGGTGACGATGCCATGGCGATCGTGGTCCGGGTCGCAGGCGAAGGCCACGTCGAAGCGTTCGCGCAGGCCGATCAGGCCCTGCATGGCATAGGGCGAGGACGGGTCCATGCGGATCTGGCCGTCCCAGTCGACAGTCATGAAGCGGAAGGTCGGGTCGACCTCGGTGTTCACTACTTCCAGGTCGAGCTGGTAATGCTTGGCGATCGCCGACCAGTAGCGCACCCCTGCGCCGCCCAGCGGGTCGACGCCCAGGCGCAGCTTGGCAGCGCGGATGACGTCGAAGTCGATGACGTTTTCCAGGTCGGCCACGTAGTTGCTCACGTAGTCGTGACGCTGGGTGGTGGATGCCTGCAGCGCCTGGGCATGGTCCATGCGCTTGACGCCCGCCAGGTCAGCAGCCAGCAGTTCGTTGGCCTTGGCCTCGATCCACTTGGTCACGTCGCTGTCGGCCGGGCCGCCATTGGGCGGGTTGTACTTGAAGCCACCGCTTTGCGGCGGGTTGTGCGACGGGGTGATGACGATGCCGTCGGCCAGGCCCTGCTCGCGGCCACGGTTATGGCAGAGGATGGCATGGGAAACCGCTGGTGTTGGCGTGTATTCGTCGTCCTTGGACAGCATTACCTGCACGCCATTGGCAGCCAGCACTTCCAGGGCGCTGGCGGTAGCCGGTGCCGACAGTGCGTGGGTGTCGGCGCCGATGAACAGCGGGCCATCGATGCCCTTCTCCTGGCGATACAGGCAGATGGCCTGGGTAATGGCCAGGACGTGGTACTCGTTGAAACTCAATTCAAGCGAAGTGCCCCGGTGCCCAGAGGTGCCGAAGGCCACCCGCTGGGCCGCCACGGCAGCGTCGGGGCGGCCGGTGTAGTAGGCGGTGAGCAGTCGGGGAATATCGACCAGCACGCTGGCCGGAGCCGGCTTGCCTGCCAAAGGACTGAGCGTCATGCAGAAACCTCGAGTTCAACGGATGTTGGTGTTGGAGCGTGCAGTGTACTGAGAGTTGCAATGCCGTGCGATGGGCGGCAGCAAAGAAACATCAGGCCACGCAGCCCGCTTTTTTGTAGGAGCGGCCTTGTGTCGCGATAGGGGTGCGAAGCGCCCCCAGGATCTTCGCACCTCCAGGAATTGTCGGGGCCGCTTTGCGGCCCTTTCGCGGCACAAGGCCGCTCCTACATGGACCGCGCATGCCGCTCATCTGCCTCATGACGGTCTAGAGTAAAAGCCATGCACCCTGCAAAAGAGACCCCATGGCTTTCCACCGCCTGACCCACACCCACCCGCGCCTTAGCATCGCCACTTTGGTCGGCCTGCTCGGCGCCTGGCTGATCCCCGCCAGCGACAGCGTGCAGCACATCCTCGCCGGTTGGAACCTTGGCGTATGGTTGTACCTGCTGCTGGTGCTCTACCTGACCTTGAGCGCCAATGCGGAAAAGGTACGCAAGGTCGCCCGCGTCGAAGACGAAAACGCCGGCCTGGTCCTGCTCACCGTGTGCATCGCCGCCATCGCCAGCCTCGCCGCCGTCACCCTGCAACTGGTGTCCAGCCGTGGCCTGCAAGGCACGGCGCTGGTCGTGCACTACCTCTACACCGGCCTGACCGTGGCCGGCTCCTGGCTGTTGATCGGCTGCATTTTCAGCCTGCACTATGCGCGGCTGTTCTATACCGGACAAAACCACGAACCGCCGCTGCGCTTCGCCGATGGCGAACGCAACCCCGATTACTGGGACTTCCACTACTTCTCGTTCACCATCAGCGTGGCGGTACAAACCTCCGACGTGGGCATCGCCGGGCGGGAGTTGCGGCGGGTAGTGCTGGCACACTCACTAGTGGGGTTCGTATTCAACACGGCGATCCTGGGATTCACCATCAACATCGCTGCCGGGTTGCTCGGCTGATCACACCGCTCGTCCGAAAACATCGCGCGGCAAATTCGATCAAATTGGCAGCACCTGGCGGGTTATCTGCCGTCAACATGCCAGGAAAACGTTTGCCTTGCGGGCCTGCGCAAAATGCCGTCCAAGACAAAGCTGTGACGTCTGTCATGCATCAGTGAATTTGTCTTATTGGCCGCCGAGAATAGTGCGTGACAGGTGCTATGGTTACCTTCCCGGCGGCCGCATCGATGTGGCCACCCGCTCACCACGTCCAGGTACGGACAAGGAGGCTGGCATGAACAAGATGACGTTCCCCAACGCCTGCCAGGTGATGCGCTGGCATTTCCACCCGCTGGGCTTCGAAGCCAGCATGGATGCGCCGCGCAGCATGGTCGCGCGGCTGTTCGACCGCGCCACCGGCGAAACCCTGCTGGCGATCGCAGGCATTCCCTGCTCGGCAATCATGGCCGCCGCCGACGTAGAGCGCATCATCGAGGCCGTCGAGGCGGAGATGGATACCTTCATGCCCGCCTTCACTTTGCGCGACGCGGTCTAGCCCGCTGCGGTGCTTTCCTGGCGCATGGCCTGCAATTTGCCCATGAACTGCTCGGCCGGCACCGGCTGGCCCAGCAGGTAGCCTTGCAGCGAATCGCAGCCCAGGCGGGTCAGGAAGTCCTGCTGCCTGTCAGTCTCCACCCCTTCAGCAACGATGCGCAGGCCCAGCGCCTGGCCCAGCGCCACGATAGCCGAAACGATCGCCGCATCGTCGCTGTCCTGCTCCAGGTCGCGCACGAAACCGCGGTCGATCTTCAGCTCGTTGGCCGGCAGGCGCTTGAGGTACATCAGGCTGGAATAACCGGTGCCAAAGTCATCGATGGACAGGTCCACGCCCATGTCGGACAACCGTTGCAGCACCGTCAGGCTGGCATCGGCGTCGTGCATGGCGGTGGTTTCGGTAATTTCCAGGGTCAGGCAGTTGGCCGGCAGGCTGTTCTGCTGCAGGGCCCGGGCCACGCTCTCGACCAGCCCGGCATGGCAGAACTGGATGGCCGACAGGTTCACCGCCATGCGCCAGCCGTGGTGCCCCTGGTCCAGCCACTGGCGCATCTGGCGGCAGGCCTCGATGAGCACCCATTCGCCAATGGGGATGATCAGACCGGTCTTTTCCGCCAGGCCGATGAAACGGTCGGGCAGCAACAGGCCCTGCTGAGGGTGCTCCCAGCGCAGCAAGGCCTCGGCACCGATCGGCTGGCAATTCTGGGCGTCGAACTTGGGCTGGTAGTGCAGGCGGAACTGGCGCTGCTCCAGGGCCTGGCGCAGGTCCTGCAGTAGCTGCAGTTGCTGGCGGGCGTTGCTGTTCATCGACGCGTCGAAGAAGCTGTAGCCATTCTTGCCGGCGCTCTTGGCGTGATACATGGCAGCGTCGGCATTGCGCAGCAGCTCATGCTGGTCCAGGCCATTGCCCGGGTACAGGACGATGCCCAGGCTCGCTGTCAGCTGCAGGTCATGCTCGGCCACGCGGAATGGCCGTGACACCAGGTTAACCTGCTTGACCGCCACATCCATGGCATCGTTCGGCTCGCGCAGCTCCACCAGCAGCACGAATTCGTCGCCGCCGATGCGCGCCAGCGTGTCCTGGCTGTGCAGGTGCCCGCGCAGGCGCGCCGCCACAGCCTTGAGCAGCAAGTCGCCGATGTGGTGGCCGAAGGCATCGTTGACGGGCTTGAAGCCGTCCAGGTCGATGAACATCAGGGCAAAGCAGCCGCCCTGCTCCGCTACCTTGGCAATGGCCTGCTCGATGCGGTCGGCCAGCAACGTACGGTTGGGCAGGTCGGTGAGCGTGTCGTGCAGGGCCAGCTGGGTCAGTTCCTGATTTGCCAGCGTCAGCGAGCGGGCCAGCTCGGCGGTGCGCGCTTCCAGGCGGGCATCCAGTACCGAGGTGAGCAAGGCCACCGCCAGTACCGCCAGCGTGGTGATCAGTACCAGGTAGACCAGGCCGTCGCCTTGCAGGCCTCCCGCTGCCAGCGCACCGCAGAAGCTGCCTTCGGGGAAATTCGCCGCGGCCATGCCGGTGTAGTGCATGCCAACGATGGCAAAGCCCATCACCACCGCCGCCAGGCCGCGAATCTGCCTCACATAAGGAGTATGCGCGCGCAGACGGAAGGCGATCCACAACGCCGCTGCCGAGGCGGCCACGGCAATCAGCAGCGAGGCCCCGAACAGCGTCGGGTCATAGTCGATGCCCGGCAGCATGCGCAGCGCGGCCATACCGGTGTAGTGCATGCAGGCAATGCCGGTGCCCATGATCAGTGCGCCAAATGCCAATTGCTGCCACGGCAGGCTCGGCTGGCTGACCAGCCACAAGGCAAAGCCCGAGGACAACACGGCAATCAGCAGCGAGAACGCGGTCAGGGCAAGGTCGTAGCCCAGGTCGATGGGCAGGCTGAAGGCGAGCATGCCGATGAAGTGCATCGACCACACGCCGATGCCCATGGCCAACGCGCCACCCCCCATCCACAGGCAGGCAGCCCGGCCTTTGGCCGTGGCGATGCGGCCGGTCAGGTCAAGGGCGGTATAGGACGCCAGAATCGCCACGCACAGCGAAATCAACACCAGCGAAGAGGAGTAGCTACCGGTCAGCATCGAGAGTTCCAGCGGGGCGGGAGGCCCGGAAAAAGCTGACGATTGTACTCAAGGTCAGGCGAAACGCACGGGGTTTTTGCGAATGGGAATGGATCCAAAGCCCGCATGGGGCTGCTGCGCAGCCCATCGCCGGTACAGCAATTCGCTGTACTCGAGGCCCAATCAATCCTGCTCGGCAAACGCCTGTTCAGCCTGCCAACCACCACCCAGGGCAGCAACCAGCTGCACGCTGGCCACCAGGCGCCCTTGCAGCAGGTTCAACACACTGCGCTCGTTGCTCAGCGCCGTGGTCTGCACGTTGACCACATCCAGGTAGCCGATCAGCCCGGCGCGGTACTGGTTCTCGGTCAGGCGCAGCGACTCGCGAGCGGCATCCAGTGCCTCCTGGCGCACCACCGCCTCATCGCCATACACCTTCAACTGCACCAGCAGGTTTTCCACTTCCTTGAAGCCGTCGAGCACGGTCTGGCGGTACTGCGCCACGGTCTGGTCATACACCGCCACCGTGCGGTCCACCTCGGCACTGCGCTTGCCGGCGTCGAACAAGGTCAGCGCCAGCTGCGGGCCCACCGACCAGTAGCGGTTGGGCAGTTCGATCCAGTTGCTGAAGCTGCTGCTGGAGTAACCGCCACTCATGCTCAGGCTCAGGTCCGGGAAATACGCCGCCCGCGACACGCCGATGTTGGCGTTGGCAGCCATCACGTTGCGCTCGGCCGCAGCGATGTCCGGGCGTCGCTCCAGTAACTGCGAAGGCAAGGCCACCGGAATTTGCGGCAGCGCCGGAATGGATTTGCTGTCGGCCAGGGCGAAGTCCGCCGGGGCCTTGCCCAGCAACACGGCAATGGCGTTCTCGAACTGCGCGCGCTGCCAGACCAGGTCGATCAGGTCGGCCTGGGTGCTCTTGAGCTGGGTACGCGCCTGGGCCACTGCATCCGGGCCGGCGACGCCAGCGCGATACTGGTTTTCGTTCATTCGCAAGGAACGTTCATACGCTGCCACGGTGGCTTCCAACAGGCGTTTCTGCTCGTCGATCACCCGCAACTGCAGGTAGTTCTGAACCAGTTCAGACTGCTGGCTGAGGCGGATCGAGGCCAAGTCGGCCAGGCTGGCTTCGGCACTGGCTTCGTTGGCGTTCAGGGTCTCGCGCAGCTTGCCCCACAGGTCGATTTCCCAGCTGACGCCGAGCTGGGCATTGTAGGTGTTGCGAATGCCACTGCTGTTGTTGGACAGGCTCGAGCTGGAGCTGCCGGTACCCTGGGCCGAGCGGGTCTTGCCGACGCTCAGGTCCAGGCTGGGGAACAGCGCCGCCCGGCTGCTGCGCACCAGCGCCTGGGCCTGGCGATACTGGGCCTCCGATTGGGCCACGGTCTGGTTGCTGCGGTTGAGCTCTTCGACCAGTGCATTGAGCCCGGCATCGCCGTAGATTTCCCACCAGGCGCCGCGGGCGATGGCATCGGACGGCGTGGCCTGGGTCCAGCCTTCGGCGTGCTTGAACTGCGCCGTGCTGCTCAGTTCCGGGCGGTGGTAGTCCGGGCTCAGGGTGCAGGCGCTGAGCAAGGCGACGCACAACCCGGCGCCGAGTAGGCGCGAGCCACGCCCACGGGTCAACGTCTGCAGGGCACGGTGAAGTGGGGTCTGGGCAAAAGTCATAGCGGGGTTTCCAGGGCGGCGTCGGTGCGCACGCCACGCCAACGGTTGAAACGGTGACGCAGGCGGTCCAGGTACAGGTAGACCACCGGTGTCGTGTAAAGAGTGAGGACCTGGCTGAACACCAGGCCGCCAATGATGGTCAGGCCCAGTGGCTGGCGCATTTCCGCGCCTTCGGCGCGGCTCAGCAGCAGCGGCAAGGCACCGAGGATGGCCGCCAGGGTCGTCATCAGGATCGGCCGCAGGCGCAGCAGGCAGGCCCGGCGGATCGACTCTTCCGGTGTAAGGCCCTGGTGGCGCTCCAGCTGCAAGGCCAGGTCGATCATCAGGATGGCGTTCTTCTTCACCACGCCGATCAGCAGGAACAGCCCCAGCAGCGAGATCAGGCTGAACTCGCCGCCGGTGACGTACAGCGCCAGCAGGGCACCGACGCCGGCCGAGGGCAGTGTCGAGAGGATGGTCAGCGGGTGAATGTAGCTTTCGTAGAGAATGCCCAGCACCAGGTAGACCAGCACCAGCGCGCCAAGGATCATCAGCGGCTGGCCTTCCTGGGTCTTGGCAAAGGCATCGGCGGTACCGCCGAGCTTGGCGATCACTTCCTCGGGCAAGCCCAGCTTGGCCACCGCACGCTCCAGCGCCGCCATGGCCTGGTCGGGGCTGTAGCCTTCGGCGACGTCGAAGGCGATGCTTTCGGCGGCGAACTGGCCTTCGTGGCTGACCCGGTCGTTGGCCAGGCTGTTCTCGTAGTGGGCGATGGTCGACAGCGGTACCCGGGCACCGTCGGCGGTAATCACCTGCACCTGCTCGAGGGTGCTTGGGTCCCAGGCGTACTTCGGGTTGATCTCGAGCACTACCTGGTACTGGTTGAGGCTGTCGTAGATGGTGGATATCTGCCGCTGGCTATAGGCGTTGTTCAGCACCGAGGTGACCATGTCCATGTCGATGCCCAGGCGCTTGGCCTGGTCACGGTCGACCACCAGGGTCACCTGCTGGGTGCCGGCACCGTCGCGGGCGTCGATGGCAGTCAGTTGCGGCAGTGCACGCAGCGCCGCCACCACTTTCGGGAACCATTCGCGCAGGGCCGCCAGGTCTCCGCTCTGCAGGGAGTACAGGTACTGCGAAGAGGTCTGGTCACGGCCACCACCGCCCAGTTGCAGGTCCTGGTCGGCCATCAGGAACAGGCGTCCGCCGGGTACCTTGGGCATTTCCTTGCGCAGGCGTTCGATCACCTTCTGGGCGTCGAGCTTGCGCTCGCTGATCGGCTTCAGGCGCACCAGCACAAAGGCATTGTTGGTCCCGCTGTTGCCACCGATGAAGCCGGCAACGCTCTGCACTGCCGGGTCGGCCAGCAAGGCGCGGCGGTAGATTTCCATTTTCGGTTGCATGACGCTGAACGACAGGCCATCGTCGCCACGGATGAAGCCTATCAGCTGGCCGGTATCCTGCTGCGGCATCAGCGTTTTCGGCACCACCACGTACAGGGCGATGTTGATGCCGATGGTGGCCAGCAGGCTGATCAGCGTCAGGCGTTTGTGGCGCAAGGCCCAGCCCAGGCTGCGGTCATAGGCATCGACCATGCGCTGGTGCAACTGTTCGCTCCAGCGCTGCAGACGTGTCGGCTCGGCCTGGTGCGGTTTGAGCCAGCGGGCGCACAGCATCGGCGTGAGGGTCAGCGACACCGCCAGCGACACGATGATCGCCGCCGCCAGGGTGATGGAGAACTCCTGGAACAGGTTGCGCACGATGCCACCCATGAACAGGATGGAGACGAATACCGCCACCAGCGACACGTTCATCGACAGCAAGGTGAAACCCACTTCCTTGGCGCCCAGGAAGGCCGCTTTCATAGGTGGTTGGCCGTCCTCGATGTGCCGGGATATGTTCTCCAGCACCACGATGGCATCGTCCACCACCAGGCCGGTGGCGAGGATCAGCGCCATCAGCGACAGGTTGTTGAGCGAGAACCCGCACAGGTACATGACCGCGAAAGTGCCCACCAGTGACACCGGCACCGCCAGGCTGGGGATCAGCGACGCCCGCAGGCTGCCGAGGAACAGGTAGACCACCAGGATCACCAGCACCACGGCGATCAGCAGGGTGTGCTCGGCTTCCTTGAGGGTTGCCTTGATCACTGGCGAACGGTCCATGGCCACGTTCAGTTGCACGCTGGCCGGCAGCAGCGACTGCAGGGCCGGCAACTGCGCCTTGATCTGGTCGACCGTTTCAATGATGTTGGCGCCTGTCTGGCGGTTGACCACCAGCAGCACCGCGCTCTGGTCATTGAAGAAGCCGCTGTTGTAGCGGTTCTCGACGCCGTCGGTGATGGTCGCCACGTCGGAAAGGCGCAGGATGGTGCCGTTCTGCTGGCGGATCACCAGCGGCTCGTAGTCCTTGGCGCTTTCCAGCTGGTCATTGGCGCGCACCTGCCAGTTGCGCTCGGCGTCCTCGACAAAGCCCATCGGCCGGCGCTGGTTGGCGTTGGACACGGCAGTACGTACTTCATCCAGCGACAGGCCGTACTGGTTGAGCAATTGCGGCTCGACGGCAATGCGCACCGCCGGCAGCGAACTGCCGCCGATCTGCACTTCCCCTACCCCGGGCACCTGGGCCAGGCTCTGCGACAGGATGGTGTCGGCCAGGTCGTACAGCTGGCCCTTCTGCAGCACGTCCGAAGTCAGCGACAGCACCATGATCGGTGCCTGCGACGGGTTGATCTTCTTGTAGGTGGGCATGCTGCGCATACCGCTGGGCAGCAGGTTGCGGGTGGCGTTGATCGCCGCCTGCACCTCGCGCGCCGCACCGTCGATGTCGCGGCCCATCTCGAAGCCGATGATCACCCGTGTGGAGCCCTGGTTGGAGCTGCTGGTCAGGGTGGTCACGCCGGCAATGCTGCCCAGCTTGCGCTCCAGCGGTGTGGCCACGGTGGACGCCATGACTTCCGGGCTGGCGCCGGACAGGTTGGCCGACACCACGATTACCGGGAAGTCCATCTGTGGCAGCGGTGCCACCGGCAGCAGGCCGAAGCTGACCCCGCCCAGCAGCATGATCGCCAGGCTCAACAGCATCGTCGCAACCGGGCGACGGATGAAAGGACCGGACAGGTTCATGCCTCGGCCTGCTTCACGTCAGTGGCCGGGCGCCAGCGGCGGGCCAGGCGGTCGAAGTACAGGTAGATGACCGGGGTGGTGAACAGCGTCAGCACCTGGCTGACCAGCAACCCGCCGACCATCACCAGGCCCAGCGGCTGGCGCAGCTCGGCACCCGAACCGGTGGCGAGCATCAGCGGCACGGCGCCGAACAGCGCGGCCAGGGTAGTCATCAGGATCGGCCGGAAGCGCAGCAGCGCCGCCTGGTAGATGGCATCGCGCGGGCTCATTCCCTGCTGGCGCTCGGCCTCGAGGGCGAAGTCGATCATCATGATCGCGTTCTTCTTGACGATGCCGATCAGCAGGATGATGCCGATGATGGCGATCATGCCCAGGTCGTTGCCGCTGATGAGCAAGGCCAGCAAGGCGCCGACCGCTGCCGACGGCAGTGTCGAAAGAATGGTCACCGGGTGGATGTAGCTCTCGTACAGCACGCCCAGCACGATGTACATGGTCACCACCGCCGCCAGGATCAACAGCAAGGTGCTCGACAGCGATGCCTGGAAGGCCTCCGCCGCGCCCTGGAAGCGGGTCTGCACGCCCAGCGGCATGCCGATGTCCTTCTGCACCTGCTCGATCACCTGCACCGCCTTGCCCAGCGAAGCGCCGTGGGCCAGGTTGAACGACAAGGTCACTGCCGGGAACTGGCCAATGTGGGAAATGGCCAGCTGGGCCTGGCGCTGCTCGATGCGCGCCAGCGCCGACAGGCGCACCTGGCCGCCATCGGTGGCCTTGACGTGGATCGACTCCAGCGCCTGCGGGCCGATCACCGCCGCATCCTGCGACTGCAGCACCACGCGGTACTGGCTGGCCTGGGTGTAGATGGTCGAGATCTGACGCTGGCCGAAGGCGTCATACAGGGCGTTGGTGATTTGCGACACGCTGATGCCCAGGCGGCCGGCCATGTCGCGGTCGATCACCAGGTACACCTGCAGGCCCTTGTCCTGCAGGTCGCTGGCCACGTCGGCCAGTTCGGGGCGCTGCTGCAGCGCCTGCACCAGCTTGCCGCTCCACTGCGCCAGCAGGTCGGCGTCGGGCGACGAGAGGCTGAACTGGTACTGGGTCCGGCTGACCCGGTCCTCGATGCTCAGGTCCTGCACCGGCTGCATGAACAGGCGGATGCCCACCAGCCGATCGACTTGCGGCTGCAGGCGGTTGATCACCTCGCTGGCAGTGACATCACGCTCGCCATGGGGTTTGAGGTTGATCAGCAGGCGGCCGCTGTTGAGCGTGGCGTTGTCGCCATCGACACCAATGTAGGACGACAGGCTCTGCACCGCCGGGTCCTGCAGGATCACCTTGCTCAGCGCCTGCTGGCGTTCGCTCATGGCGGCGAACGAGGTGGACTGCGGCGCTTCGGAAATGCCCTGGATCACCCCGGTGTCCTGCACCGGGAAGAAGCCCTTGGGCACCACCATGTACAGGAATACGGTGAGCGCCAGGCTGGCCACGGCCACCAGCAGCGTCAACGGCTGGCGCTTGAGCACCCACTGCAGGGCGCTGCCATAGTGCCTGATCAGCCAGTCGATCCAGGCGCCACTGGCGCGGTAGAAACGGCCCTGTTCCTCTTCCTTGGGCTCGCGCTTGAGCAGGCGCGCGCACATCATCGGCGTGAGGGTCAGCGATACCACCAGGGAAATCAGGATGGCCACCGCCAGGGTGATGGCGAACTCGCGGAACAGGCGGCCGACCACATCGGCCATGAACAGCAGCGGGATCAGTACCGCAATCAGCGAGAAGGTCAGCGAGATCAGGGTGAAGCCGATTTGCCGGGCGCCCTTGAGCGCCGCCTGCATGGGCGTCTCGCCCTCCTCGATGTGCCGGGAGATGTTCTCCAGCATGACGATGGCGTCGTCGACCACGAAACCGGTGGCGATGGTCAGGGCCATCAGGGTCAGGTTGTTGACCGAGAAACCGGCCAGGTACATCACGCCGAAGGTGCCGATCAGCGACAACGGTACGGCGATCGACGGGATGAGCGTGGCGCTGAAACGGCGCAGGAAGACGAACGTGACCATTACCACCAGGGCGATGGCGATCAGCAGTTCGTGCTGCACGTCCTTGACCGCGGCGCGGATGGTCTGGGTGCGGTCGGTGAGCACCGACACATCGAGGCCGGCCGGCAGGTTGTCGGTGATCGACGGCAGCAGGGCCTTGATGCGGTCGACCACTTCGATGACGTTGGCGCCCGGCTGGCGCTGGATGTTCAACAGCACGGCGTGGTTTTCGTTGGCCCAGGCAGCCAGGCGCTCGTTTTCGGCGCCGTCGACGATTTCTGCAACATCCTTCAGACGCAGAGGCGCGCCATTGTTGTAGGCCAGGATCAGGTTGGCGTATTCCTCAGGGGAACGCAGCTGGTCGTTGGCGTCGAGCATCGACACCCGGGTCGGGCCGTCGAAGTTGCCCTTGGGCTGATTGACGTTGGAAGCGCCGATCAGGGTGCGTACGTCCTCCAGGTTCAGGCCGTTGGCGGCCAGGGCATCGACGTTGACTTTGATCCGCACCGCCTGGCGCTGGCCACCGGCGATGCTGACCATGCCCACACCGCTGATCTGTGCGAGCTTCTGTGCCACACGGGTATCGACCAGGTCGTTGAGCTTGGGCAGCGGCATGGTCTTGCTGGAGATGGCCAGGGTCAGCACCGGGGTGTCGGCCGGGTTGACCTTGTTGTACACCGGCGGCGCCGGAAGGTCGCTGGGCAGCAGGTTGCTGGCGGCGTTGATCGCGGCCTGCACCTGTTGCTCTGCAACGTCCATGTTCATGTCGAGGTTGAAGCGCAAGGTCAGCACCGAGGCGCCGCCGGAGCTGGTCGAGGCCATCTGCTCCAGGCCTGGCATCTGGCCGAACTGACGTTCGAGCGGCGCGGTAACCGCGCTGGTCATGACCTGCGGGCTGGCGCCTGGGTACAGGGTCATGACCCGGATGGTCGGGTAATCCACCTGCGGCAACGCGGAAACCGGCAGCAGCTTGTAGGCGATCAGGCCGGCCAGGACGATGGCCAGCATGCTCAGCGTGGTGGCAACCGGCCGCAGGATGAACAGACGCGAGAGGTTCATGCGCCCGCCTTGCCTGCTGCGCTACCAGGCTGTGCTTCACCGGGCTGCAAATCGCCAGTGCTTGCCGAACCCTTGCCTTCCTGGCCTTGCAGGTGCTGGCCCGGGGTGGTCGGCACCTGCGAGCTGTCTTCGACAACTTCCACCTTGGTGCCTTCGCGCAGGCGGTCGGTGCCTTCCAGCACCAGGCGGTCGCCGGCCTTGAGGCCCTCGAGAATGACGCTGTTCTCGCCGTCGCTGGCGCCGACCTTGAGCTTGCGGATGTTGACCGTGTTCTGGTCATTGACCACATAGGCGAAGGAGCCGTCATTGCCGAACTGGATGGCCGCCGCCGGGGCCATGGTCACCTGCTTGAGGGTGTCGGCCAGCAGGCGCACGTTGACGAACTGGTTGGGGAACAGGGCCAGGTCCTTGTTCTCGAAGCGGCCCTTGAACTTGAGGGTGCCGGTGGTGGTGTCGATCTGGTTGTCGATGCTGCCCAGCACGCCGGTGGACTGCAGCTTGCTGTCACTGCGGTCCCAGGCCTCGACCGGCAGACTGGCGCCGCTGCGGTAGCGTTCCAGCACGGTGCTCAACTCGGTTTCCGGCAGGGTGAAGGCAACGCTGATCGGCTCGGTCTGCGTGATCACCACCAGCGCGGTGGTGTCGTTGGCCGCCACCAGGTTGCCCAGGTCGAGCTGGCGCAGGCCTACGCGGCCGTTGATCGGCGCGCGGATCTGGGTGAAGTCCAGGTTCAGGCGGGCGTCATTGACCTGCGCCTGGTTGGTCTTCACCAGCCCCTGGAACTGTGCCACCTGCGCTTCGGCGGTGTCGAGGGTTTGCTTGGCGATGCTGTCTTCGGCGTACAGGCCTTTATAGCGGGCCAGGTCGACCTGGGCGTTCTTCAGTTGCGCCTGGTTCTGCGCCAGGGTGCCCTCGGCCTGCTGCAGGGCAATGCGGTACGGGCGCGGGTCGATTTCGGCGAGCAGGTCGCCGGCCTTGACCTGCTGGCCTTCCTTGAAGTGGATCTTGACCAGCTCGCCAGCCACGCGGCTGCGCACGTTGACGGTGTTGGTGGCGGTGACTGTGCCCAGGGCCTTGTAGTACAGCGGGAAGTCGCCCACCCGCACCGGCTCGACGCGCACCGGCACCGGGTCGCTGGAGCCGCCGAAGCCCGGGCGACCGCCCATCATGCCCATGCCCTTGCCGCCGCGCCCGCCACCGGCTTCTTTATGCGCAGGCGTCGCTGCGGGCCACAGCCACCAGGCCAGTGCAGCCACCAGCAGCAGGATCAGCAGGCCGACGAGCCAGCGACGAGGGGAGCGGGAATTGGACACTTGCATGGGTTGAACGAACCTTGTTCGGAATGACGGCTTGGGGAGAATGAACGATAAGCACTGGCATCGTTTTAGCAAAGCGCCTTTACCAGAGGTTTACCTTTGCCTGACGTTGCCAAGGGGTTGAACTTTAAATGAAAACGGCCCGGAAAGCGTTCCGGGCCGTTTACAGGGTGTTGCCTGGAGCGGTGGCGGGCTGAAAGGTTTCGGTTGCCTGTGCCGGCCCCTTCGCGGGTAAACCCGCTCCCACAGGTGCAGTGCACTACCTGTAGGAGCAGCCTTGTGCTGCGAAGGGGCCGGCACGGCAAAAGAGACTCTGTGGCAGTAATGGCCTCTTCGCAGCACAAGGCTGCTCCTACATAGGTACCGCGCAGTCCTGAAGCATTGTGCAGTACCGGTGGGAGCGGGTTTACCCGCGAAGAGGCCGGTACAGGCGATCGACGCCCGCCCTGCCCCACACAACTCTTACTTCAGCACAGCCAGCGCTGCATCGTAGTTCGGCTCATCAGCGATTTCGCCAACCAGCTCGCTGTGCAGCACCTTGTCGTTTTCGTCCAGCACCACCACGGCACGGGCAGCCAGGCCGGCCAGCGGGCCATCGGCGATGGCCACGCCGTAGTTTTCGAGGAACTCGCGGCCACGCAGGGTCGACAGGTTCTTCACGTTGTCCAGGCCTTCGGCGCCGCAGAAGCGTGCCTGGGCGAACGGCAGGTCGGCGGAGATGCACAGCACCACGGTGTTGGCCACATCGTTGGCCTGGGCGTTGAACTTGCGCACAGAGGTAGCGCAGGTCGGGGTGTCGACGCTCGGGAAGATGTTCAGCACCTTGCGCTTGCCGGCGTAGTCAGTCAGCGACTTGTCAGCCAGGCCTTCACCTACCAGGGAGAAAGCCGGAGCCTGGGCGCCGGCTTTCGGCAGCTCGCCGTTGACCTGAACCGGGTTGCCTTTGAGAGTCACTTGAGCCATGACGAAATCCTTATGCGGGTTTGAAAAGGACACTGAGTTAAGCATGAAGGCGGCCGGGTGCCTATGGGGGCAGTGAAATTGTTCTATTACCGGACAATTCTTGTGGACAAAAAAATGCCCGGGTGGCTACAAGCGCCCCGGGCATAACTTTTGCGGATGGCGTATCAGCCCAGCAGGCCGTATACCACCGAGGTCAGCGCAACCAGGCCGACGACTACCACGAACACGTTGGAGGCAGCACCGCTGTACTTGCGCATGGATGGCACGCGGCGAATGGCGTACATCGGCATCAGGAACAGCAACACCGCGAGGATCGGGCCACCGAGCGACTCGATCATGCCGAGGATGCTCGGGTTGAGGGTGGCGACAATCCAGCACACCACCAGCATCAGCGCGGCAACCACCCGGTCCAGGGTCTTGCCCGCCGGGCGTGCACCAGCCTTGGTGATGATGCCCTTCAGGCCTTCGCTGGCGCCGATGTAGTGGCCGAGGAACGACTTGGCAATGGCCACGAAGGCGATCAGCGGTGCAGCGAACGCGATGGTCGGGTTGCTGAAATGGTTGGCCAGGTACGACAGGATCGACAGGTTCTGCGCCTTGGCCTCGGCCAGCTGGGCGCTGCTCAGGGTGAGCACGCAGCTGAACACGAAGAACAGCACCATCACCACCATCAGCAGGTGGGCACGGCGCAGGATCTGGCCGCTACGCTCATCGGCATGCTCGCCGTAGCGGCGCTTCTGGTCGACGGCAAAGGCGGAGATGATCGGCGAGTGGTTGAACGAGAACACCATCACCGGAATCGCCAGCCACAGGGTGTGCAGGAAGGCCGAAGCTGGTGGTACCTGGGTGGCGCTGTCGAGAATGCCACCGGTCCAGTGCGGCACCAGGTACAGGCCCAGCAATGCCAGGGCGACGATGAACGGGTAGACCAGCAGGCTCATGACCTTGACCGTGGCCTGCTCCCCGCAGCGCACGATGGCCAGCAGGCCGAGAATCAGCACGAACGACAGGATGGCCCGTGGCGGCGGCTGCATGTGTAGCTGGTGCTCCATGAAGCTGGACACGGTATTGGTCAGCGCCACGCTATAGATAAGCAGGATCGGGAAGATCGCGAAGAAGTACAGCACGGTGATAGAGGCGCCGGCGGTAATGCCGAAGTGCTCCTTGACCACTTCGGTGATATCGCCGTCATTGCGCCCGGAAAGGACGAAACGGGTCAGCCCGCGGTGAGCGAAATAGGTCATCGGGAAGGCCAGCATGGCCAGGATCAGCAACGGCCAGAAGCCGCCAAGGCCGGCGTTGATCGGCAGGAACAGGGTTCCGGCGCCGATCGCTGTGCCGAACAGGCCCAGCATCCAGGTGGTGTCGTGACGCGACCAGCTGCCGAGGGTGGCGGGGGTCGATTCTGCAAAGCGTTGTTCAACGCTTGGGGCCTGCTCATTCATTCCGGGTGAAGCTCCACTCGCAAGACTGCAACAGGCTGAGAATGGCGAAATAGACGTTTCGCCCAACTCAACCGAAAAAGGGAGCGCGATTGTGCACGGAAAGGTTGCACTTGCGAAGCCCTTTTCCGAGGAGCGGTTGCACTTGTCTTTACAAGCGGATTGCAACCAGAGGCTGCATGCAGCCTGATCGCCGGCAAGCCGGCTCCCACACCGACCGCGCAGTGCTTGAGCATCGCGCTATCTCTGTGGGAGCCGGCTTGCCGGCGAAAGGGCCGCAAAGCGGCCCCGTGCGGTGTTACTTCTGGACGGCGGCGAAGGCTTCGGCAACCCGTTGCAGGTTGGCCGGGCGCAGGCCGGACATGCATACGCGGCCGCTGTCGATCAGGTACACGCCGAACTCGTCACGCAGGCGGCGCACCTGCTCGACGCTGAAGCCGGTGTAGCTGAACATGCCGCGCTGGCGCAGGAAGAACTGGAAGTCCTGGCCTGGCAGCAGCACGGCCAGGGCATCGACCAGCGCCTGGCGCATGTCGAGGATACGTTTGCGCATCACTTCGACTTCCTCGGCCCACTGGGCATTGAGGGCCGCATCGCCGAGCACGCCAGCAACCAGCTGGGCGCCGAAGTTGGGCGGGCTGGAGTAGTTGCGGCGCACGGTAGCCTTGAGCTGGCCGAGCACGCTCTGGGCAGTGGCTTCATCGTCGCAGACCACCGACAGGCCGCCGACACGCTCGCCGTAAAGCGAGAAGATCTTCGAGAACGAGTTGCTGACCAGGCACGGCACGCCGGCGCGGGCCATTTCGCGGATGGCGTAGGCGTCTTCCACCAGGCCTTCGGCGAAGCCCTGGTAGGCGATGTCGAGGAACGGGATCAGTTGGCGTGCCTTGACCACTTCAACCACCTGTTGCCACTGGTGCTGTTCCAGGTCGGCGCCGGTGGGGTTGTGGCAGCACGGGTGCAGCAGCACCACGCTGTTGGCCGGCAGGGTCTGCAGGGTGGCCAGCATGCCGTCGAAGTCCACGCCACGGGTGGCCTGGTCGAAGTACGGGTAGGTGTGGACCTTGAAGCCGGCGCCTTCGAAGATGGCGCGGTGGTTGTCCCAGGTCGGGTTGCTGACCCAGACTTCGGACTGCGGGAAGTAGCGCTTGAGGAAGTCGGCGCCGACTTTGAGGGCGCCGGAACCGCCTACGGTCTGCACGGTGGCCACACGCCCGCCGGTAACAGCCGGGTGATCGGCACCGAACAGCAGCGCCTGGATCGCCTGGCGGTAGCTGGCCAGGCCTTCCATCGGCAGGTACAGAGAGGCTTCGTGGTCCTGGCCGGCGATGCGTTTCTCCACCGCATCCACAGCCGCCAGCTGCGGCACCACGCCGGCCTCATCGTAGTACAGGCCGATACTCAGGTTGACCTTGTCGGCGCGCGGGTCGGCCTTGAAGGTTTCCATCAACGAGAGGATCGGGTCGCCGGCATAGGCATCGACATGTTTGAACACAGCGTGCAGCTCCTTGGATCAGGACAGTTCGAAAAGGCAGCCCTGAGCATACCCGGAGTGCGGGCTCAGGAACATCAACTATTGTGCAAGGTTGTCTATGCAACATTGCATGGCTGAGGATTGGCGCAGGCAGTGAGGGCCTCATCGCCGGCAAGCCAGCTCCCACAGGTACACCACAGGCCTTAAGGTTTGTGGTGTACCTGTGGGAGCTGGCTTGCCGGCGATAGGGCCGGGTCAGCCAAGCAGCTCGTTCAGGCCTTGCAATTCCTGCTCGGTCACCGCCACCCCCTCCTCCTCGGCCACCTCGCGCTCGCGGTAACGCCGCTCGCCCGGCATGCGCGTCAGCCCTACCGCCTGCATCTGCTCGACCAGTTCGCGGCTGCGCTGGGCAAACCGCTCGCCCTCGGCCTTGTTCGGGTCGATGACGATGATCAACTGCCCGGTCCACGGCGTCTTCGCCCCCGGGTGCCCCGACCAGTCGAACTCCCAGGAAAAATTCCCGCCGGTCAGCGCCGCCGCCAGCAACTCGACCATCATCGACAAGGCCGAGCCCTTGTGCCCGCCAAATGGCAGCAACGCGCCGCCTTCCAGAATCGCCTTGGGGTCGGTGGTCGGCTCGCCATTGGCATCCACACCCATGCCCTGCGGCAATTGCTGGCCAGCACGCGCGGCAATCTGCACGTCGCCATGGGCCATGGCGCTGGTGGCCATGTCGAAGACGATCGGGTCATGTTCGGCGCAAGGTGCGGCAAAGGCGATGGGGTTGGTGCCGAACAGCGGCTTGCGGGCGCCGTGCGGCACCACGCAGGTCATGCTGTTGACCACGCTCAGGGCTACCAGGCCTTCGTCGGCGAAAGGCTCCACATCCGGCCACAGCGCGGCGAAGTGGTGCGAGTTGTGGATCGCCAGCACGGCGATGCCAGCGTTGCGCGCCTTCGCCACCAGAAGTTCACGGGCCGCCGCCAGCGCCGGCTGGGCGAAGCCGCCTGCGGCATCGACGCGAACATAACCGGGCGCCACGTCGCTGACCTTCGGCGTGGCCTGGCCATCGACCCAGCCGCTGGCCAATGTCGATACATAGCCGGGCATGCGGAACACCCCATGGCTATGGGCACCATCGCGCTGGGCGCTGGCGCAGTTGTGGGCCAGCACCCGGGCCACGCTTTCGCTGCAGCCATGGCGCTGGAAAATGCTCTGCAACAGGCCCTGCAGCTCGGTAAAAGGCACACGCACGACGGTGCTGGTGGAAGGTGCGGACATCTGAAGCTCCTTGTTGGAATTGGAATGGCTACAGCGTTGCAACGACAAAAACTTTCCTGCATGTGACAGCTATCTGTCAAATGTTGACTTGATGACAGAAAACAGCCATTTTCTTTCGCAAGCCTTACCCCTGGAGCCGCAGCATGAGCCAACCGATCAAGCAACGCCTGGAAAACAGCCTCGAAGGGGCCGCTGCTTCGGGCCGCAAGATCGCCACCTACATGCTCGCCAATCTGCAGGAACTGCCGTTCCAGACCTCGGCCAGCATTGCCGCCAAGCTGGGCGTCAGCGAATCCAGCGTCGGCCGTTTCTGCCGCTCATTGGGTTATGCCCATCTCAAGGCGTTGAAGCAAGACCTGCAAAACGACCTGGGCGATGGCCCGTGGCTGGTGGGCGACCGCCTGCAAGATTACCGCCAGAACCAGGACGCCAGCGACAACGCCGGCAGCCTGGAGTTGGAAATCGCCGCCCTGGTGCGCGTGCACGAGTATCGCCAGAGCAGCGCCTGGCACAGCGTCGCGCAGCGCCTGGCAAGCAGGCAGCGGGTGTTCATCGCCGGCTTCCAGACCGAGCGTGGCATCGCCATGTGCATGAGCCACCTGCTGCAGTACCTGCGCGATGGCGTGCAGCTGGTGGATATGAGTGCCGGGCACTTTGGCGAAGTATTGCTGGGCCGCGCCGAAGACAGCGCCCTGGTGGTGTTCGAAGCCCGCCGTTATTCCCGCCATGCCCTGCTGTTGTGCCAGAAGGCGCGCGAGGCTGGCATAGCGGTCACCCTGGTGACCGACACCTTCTGTGACTGGGCCGATGCCAACGCCGACGAGGTGTTCCGCATCCCCACCGAGTTCAACCTGTTCTGGGAGTCCACCTCGACCATGCTGTCGTGGGTGCACCTGATGGTCAACGAGGTCTGCAAGAAACTCGGACCGGATGTTGAAAAGCGCTTGGAAGCAACTGCCGCTCTACATAACGAATTCGTCGGCTACACCTCGTGGTCGACGGGAAAACAACAATAGCAAGAGTGCAATGAGGTGCGAGATGAAAAAGACCATGGCCTTGGTGGGTGCGTGTGCCCTGCTGCTGTCGGGTGCCGCCAGTGCCGAAACCCTGCGCTTCGCCACCGAGGGCGCCTACCCGCCCTTCAACTATGTCGACGCCAATAACCAGTTGCACGGCTTCGACATCGACATCACCCATGCCCTGTGCGAGCAGATGAAAGTCGAGTGCACGCTGGTGGCCCAGGACTGGGAAGGCATCATCCCGGCGCTGATGGCACGCAAGTACGATGCAGTGGTCGCGTCGATGATCAACACCGAAGAACGGCGCAAGAAAATCGCCTTCACCGACCACTACTACCGCACCCCGCTGACTGTCGCCGTGGCCAAGGACAGCAAGATCACCGACGCCCAGACCAACTTCGACGGCTACACCGTTGGCGCCCAGTCGTCCTCCACCCAGGCCATCTACGCCGAAGACGTCTACGCCAAGGCCGGTGCCGACGTGAAACTGTACCCGACCATGGACGAAGCCAACGCCGACCTGGCCGCGGGCCGCCTGGACGGGGTGATTGCCGACAAATTCCCGCTGCATGAGTGGATGACCAAGAACGGCGGGGACTGCTGCAAGATCCTCGGTGACGTGGCCGACACCAAGGCCGATGCCGCCATTGCCGTGCGCAAGGACGACGAAGCCCTGCGCCAGCGCCTGAACACCGCGCTGCAACAGATCGTGGCCAACGGCACCTACCAGAAGATCGCCAGCAAGTACTTCGCTTTCGATATCTACAACTGATCTTCAAGCCCTCATTGCCTGACCGGGCCCTATCGCCGGCAAGCCAGCTCCCACAGGTTGCTCACTGACCTGAAGAACAGCGGTGTACCTGTGGGAGCTGGCTTGCCGGCGATGAGGCCGGTGAGGTCAACACAAGGTGTTCGTCATGCTCGATCAATTATCCTTGCTGTCCTTCGCCAGTGGAGGCTGGGGCCAGGCGTTGCTGGCCGGCGCCCTGGTCACCGTTTCCCTGGCCCTGGCCTGCCTGCCCATCGGCCTGCCGCTGGGCCTGGTGGTCGCCCTTGCAGCACGCTCGCGCAAGCGCTTGCCGCGTGCCTGGGCCACCACCTTCTCCACCGTGTTCCGTGGCCTGCCCGAACTGCTGACGCTGCTGATCATCTATTACGGCTGCCAGATCGCCGCACAGAAGATTCTCGCAGCCATGGGCTACCAGGGTGAGTTCCTGATCAATACCTTCCTCGCCGCGATGATCGCCTTCAGCCTGGTGTTCGCCGCGTTCTCCAGCGAGATCTGGCTGGCAGCCTTCAAGACCCTGCCCAAGGGCCAGCTGGAAGCCTGCTCGGCGTTGGGCCTGAGCAAGCGCACCGGCTTCTTCAAGGTGCTGCTGCCGCAATTGACCCGCATCGCCCTGCCCGGCCTGTCCAACAACTGGCTGTCGCTGCTCAAGGACACCTCGCTGGTCTCCACCATCTCGCTGGTCGACCTGATGCGCCAGACCAACCTGGCCGTCAGCGTGACCAAGGAGCCGATGTTCTTCTATGGCGTCGCTTGCCTGGGCTACCTGTTGTTCGCCGCCATTTCCGGGCGCGTGTTCGCCTTCATCGAACGGCGCAGCAACCGCCACCTGCAAGGAGCACGCGCATGAGCTTCGAACAACTGCTGGCGCTGGTACTCGACCCCGACCTGCTGGAACGCTACGGCCCACGCTTCCTCGATGGCCTGCTGGTAACGGCCAAGCTGGTGGCGATTTCCTTCAGCCTGGGTGCCGTGCTCGGCCTGTTGCTGGCCCTGGCGCGTATGTCGCGCAGCCTGCTGCTGCAGCGCATGGCCGCCGGCTATGTGTACTTCTTCCGCGGCTCGCCGCTGCTGGCCCAGCTGTTCCTTCTGTATTACGGCCTGGGTTCGCTCAAAGGCTTCTGGCAGGACGTCGGCCTGTGGTGGTTCTTCCGCGAGGCGTGGTTCTGCACCCTGCTGGCGTTCACCCTGAACACCGCCGCCTACCAGGCCGAGATCTTCCGCGGCAGCCTGATGGCCGTCGCCCCCGGCCAGCATGAGGCGGCTCGGGCGCTGAACCTGAAGCGCTCGACCACCTTTTTCAAGGTAATCCTGCCGCAGTCGCTGCTGGTGGCCATCGGCCCGCTGGGCAACGAACTGATCCTGATGATCAAGGCCAGCGCGATCGCCTCGCTGGTGACCATCTACGACCTCATGGGCGTGACCAAACTGGCCTTCTCGCGCAGTTTCGACTTCCAGATCTACCTGTGGGCCGCCGTGCTCTACCTGCTGATCGTCGAACTGGTGCGACGCCTGCTGAAACATCTGGAAGCCCGTCTGGGCCGCCACCTGAACTGACCGAAGGATACGTTCCATGCATTGCCAGACCCTTGTCCTCGGCGCCGGCATCGTCGGCGTCAGCACCGCGCTGCACCTGCAGGCCCGCGGGCGCCAGGTGATCCTGATCGACCGCGACGAACCGGGCTGCGGCACCAGCCACGGCAACGCCGGGCTGATCGAGCGCTCCAGCGTCATCCCCTATGCCTTCCCGCGGCAACTGGGCGCACTGCTGCGCTATGGCCTGAACCGCCAGCCCGACGTGCGCTACAGCCTTCTGCACCTGCCCAAGGCCGCACCCTGGCTGTGGCGCTACTGGCGCCAGTCTGCCCCCGGGCGCCTGGCCGGGGCCGCCGCCGACATGCTGCCGCTGGTGCAGCGCTGCGTAGAGGAGCACGACGTATTCATTGCTGCCGCCGGCCTGGAAGGGCTGGTGCAGGCCAAAGGCTGGATCGAAGTGTTCCGTGACCCGGCGCTGTTCGAGCAGGCCAAGGCCGACGCCAAGGGCCTGAGCCGATATGGCCTGCAGTTCGAAATCCTCGAATGCGGGCAGTTGCAGGCCCGCGAGCACCAGCTGGATGCCAGCGTGGTCGGCGGCATCCACTGGCTCGACCCCAAGACCGTGAACAACCCCGGCGCCCTCACCCGCGGCTACGCCACCCTGTTCACGCAGCGCGGCGGGCAGTTCCTGCATGGCGATGCGCGCAGCCTGCGCCAGGTCGACGGCCAATGGCAGGTAGACAGCCGCCGCGGCCCGATCACCGCCAACGAGGTAGTGGCCTGCCTCGGCCCGCAGTCAGCCGACCTGTTCAGCGGCCTTGGCTACCAGATCCCGCTGGCGATCAAGCGTGGCTACCACATGCACTACAGCACCCGTGACGGCGCGCAACTGGAGCATTCCATCTGCGACACCCAGGGCGGCTACGTGCTGGCGCCAATGGCCCGCGGCGTGCGCCTGACCACCGGCATCGAGTTCGACGCCAGCAGCGCGCCGGGCAACCAGATCCAGCTGGGCCGTTGCGAAGCCCTGGCGCGCAAGCTGTTTCCGGCCCTGGGTGAGCGCCTGGACGACACCCCGTGGCTGGGCCGCCGCCCGTGCCTGCCCGACATGCGCCCGGTGATCGGCCCGGCGCCGCGCCACCCAGGGCTGTGGTTCAACTTCGGCCACGCCCACCACGGCCTCACCCTGGGCCCGGTCAGCGGCCGGCTGGTGGCCGAACTGGTCACCGGCGAACGCCCCTTCACCGACCCCGCGCCCTACAGCGCGACCCGTTTCGACTGAACCCCTGCGGGAGAACAACAAGATGACCGCACCACTGAGCCTTGCCACCCTTGCCCCCGAACCCGACCCGCGCCCGGTGCTGATCCGCATCGAAGGCCTGAACAAGCACTACGGCGCGTTCCACGTGCTGCGCGACATCGACCTGCAGGTGCGCGAAGGCGAACGCATCGTGCTGTGTGGGCCGTCCGGCTCGGGCAAGTCGACCCTGATCCGCTGCATCAACCGCCTGGAAGTGGCCCAGCAGGGCAGCATCAAGGTGGATGGCATCGACCTGGCGGCCACCACCCGCGAAGCGGCGCAGGTGCGCAGCGACATCGGCATGGTGTTCCAGCACTTCAACCTGTTCCCGCACATGAGCGTGCTCGACAACTGCCTGCTGGCCCCCACCAGCGTGCGCGGCCTGTCGCGCAAGGACGCCGAGGAGCGGGCGCGCATGTACCTGAGCAAGGTCGGCATCGAAAGCCAGGCGCACAAGTACCCCAGCCAGCTGTCCGGCGGCCAGCAGCAGCGCGTGGCGATTGCCCGGGCGCTGTGCATGAAGCCGCGGATCATGCTGTTCGACGAGCCCACCTCGGCGCTTGACCCGGAGATGGTCGCCGAGGTGCTGGATGTGCTGGTGCAACTGGCCGGCACCGGTATGACCATGCTCTGCGTCACCCACGAAATGGGCTTTGCCCGCCAGGTAGCCGAGCGGGTGCTGTTCCTCGAGGGCGGGCAGATCATCGAAGACAGCCCGCCGCAGGTGTTCTTCAACCAGCCGCGTACCGAGCGGGCCAAGGGGTTCCTGGCGCAGATACTGCACTGATTGAGACCTGTCGCTATTCATGTGGGAGCGGCCTTGTGTCGCGATAGGGCCGCAAAGCGGCCCCCGGCGATCCCTGCTGCGGCATAGATCCTGGGGCTGCTCCGCAGCCCTTTCGCGACACAAGGCCGCTCCCACAAAGACCGTGTTGGCTTGGAGCTAATCATTTATTGCACCGCTGCAAAGACCCAACTGCATCGTTAAATATTATTGACCTTAACCCCCGCCAAACCCACGCCACTACAGGCCCGCATCGGTTTAAGACCCCAGAATCCGGCGCATTCCCTGCCATCAAGCCCTGCTCCGTCGTTTGACATATCGAACGGCTCTGGCAAGCTATCTACAAGCCCCGACCGGAATCGTCGCCTCCGACGAGCCGGCAGTGCTCGGGGCTACAGGTTGCACCCATGGCCCCGCGCCGTGCACCTGCACAACAACGACAGGCCGAACCTGTCCCAAGGTGACATATGTCCAACAGCAACATTGGCAACAAGCAACCCTCCCTGCGCAAACCCGTCGTCCTGATGACCATGGGCAGCCAAGAGCGCAAAGGCCATGACTATCAGGTCATGACCCACAAATACATCACCCCGCTGGTCGAGTTTTCCGATTGCGTCCCGGTGCTGGTGCCCACCTGCTGCGGCATCGAAGACCTCGAGACCTATCTGGACATGGCCGACGGCGTGTACCTGACCGGCGCCGGCAGCAACATCGACCCGGCCCTGTACGGCCAGGAAAACGAGACCCCCGGCAAAGGCCAGGACCAGAACCGCGACCTGTTCGACATCCCGCTGGTCAAGGCCGCGATCAAGCGTGGCCTGCCGATCTTCGGCATCTGCCGCGGCATGCAGGAAATCAACGTGGCCCTGGGTGGCGACATCTACCAGAAGGTGTACGCCGAGCCTGGCTTCAACGACCACCGGGAAAACCCGGAAGACCCGGTCGAGGTGCAATACGCCCAGGTGCACGGCGTGAAGATCAAGCCGGACAGCTGGCTGCGTGACACCCTGGGTACCGACGAGATTCGCGTCAACTCGCTGCATGGCCAAGGCCTGCACAAGCTCGGTGCCGGCATCGAGGCCATCGCCCACGCCGAAGACGGCTTGGTCGAGGCGATCCATGCCCCGAGCATCTCGCCATTCCTGTTCGCCGTGCAGTGGCACCCGGAATGGCAAGCGGCGAAGAACCCGGATTCGATCAAGATTTTCCAGGCTTTCGGCGACGCTTGCCGGGCCCAGGTACGCAAGGCGCAGATCAAGCGCCAGCACGCTGCCTGACCCCAGTTTCCTCTGCTTTGATCGCGGGGCGGCGCAAGGCCGCCCCCGTGTTCCCCGGTCACCCTCTGCTGGTCCCAGAACACTTCCCGTGGAAACGGGCGGCGGGCTTGTGCCTGTCTCCGCGATCTTTTTTCCCACCCCGCCAAGAGATACGATGACCGATCGCAGTGAGTCTGCCATCTGTGTCTCATGCATCTCTTGTTGTCGCCTGTTCTGGCCTCTTCGCGGGTAAACCCGCTCCTACAAGCGCGACGCGGTCCCTGTAGGAGCGGGTTTACCCGCGAAGAGGCCGGCACAGGCAATAACACGCCTTCCGCCCCTCCACAAAAAAATCTCCCCAAGGGACTAGTCATCGTACAAGTTGTACGATAACTTACCTCCAACGCAAAACATCACCCTTCACCCAAGCGCCACAGGATGCCAACAACAATGACTCCACAAGAACTCAAATCCATCCTCTCCCACGGCCTGCTGTCTTTCCCGGTCACCGACTTCAACGCCCAGGGCGACTTCAACCCGGCTGGCTACGTCAAGCGCCTGGAATGGCTGGCCCCGTACGGCGCCAGCGCCCTGTTCGCCGCCGGTGGCACCGGTGAGTTCTTCTCCCTGGCTGCCAGCGAATACAGCCAGGTGATCAAGACCGCCGTCGACACCTGCGCCAAGTCGGTCCCCATCCTCGCCGGCGTCGGTGGCTCCACCCGCCAGGCCATCGAATACGCGCAAGAAGCCGAGCGCCTGGGTGCCAAGGGCCTGCTGCTGCTGCCCCACTACCTGACCGAAGCCAGCCAGGAAGGCGTCGCCGCCCACGTCGAAGCCGTATGCAAATCGGTAAACATCGGCGTAGTCGTCTACAACCGCAACGTCTGCCGCCTGAACGCCGACCTGCTGGAAAAACTCGCCGAGCGCTGCCCGAACCTGATCGGCTACAAAGACGGCCTGGGTGACATCGAGCTGATGGTGTCGATCCGTCGCCGCCTGGGCGACCGCTTCAGCTACCTGGGCGGCCTGCCGACCGCCGAGGTGTATGCTGCTGCCTACAAGGCCCTGGGCGTGCCGGTGTACTCCTCCGCCGTGTTCAACTTCGTGCCGAAGACCGCCATGGACTTCTACAACGCCATCGCCCGTGACGACCACGCCACCGTGGCCAAGCTGATCGACGACTTCTTCCTGCCGTACCTGGACATCCGCAACCGCAAGGCCGGCTATGCCGTGAGCATCGTCAAGGCCGGCGCCAGGATCGCCGGTTATGACGCCGGCCCGGTGCGTACTCCGCTTACCGACCTCACCGCCGACGAGTACGAAAAACTCGCCGCGCTGATGGACAAGATGGGCCCGCAGTAAGCGCCGCCCGCGGCCTGCCAGATGCCGCGCCCGGAGTGGGCCAGCCCCGCTCCGGTTACAATTCGTGAGCCCGCACAAAAATAACTAGTGGGAGTACTACCAGCATGCAAGCGACGAAGAAGACGCATGTGCGCTACCTGATCCTGTTCATGCTGTTCCTGGTGACCACGATCAACTACGCTGACCGCGCCACCATTGCCATCGCGGGTTCCAGCCTGCAGAAAGACCTCGGCATCGATGCCGTGACCCTCGGCTACATCTTCTCCGCCTTCGGATGGGCATACGTGGCTGGCCAGATTCCTGGTGGCTGGCTGCTCGACCGCTTCGGTTCCAAGAACGTCTACGCCTTCAGCATCTTCACCTGGTCGCTGTTCACCCTGCTGCAGGGCTTTGTCGGTGGCCTGCCGGTAGCCTGGGCGGTGGTGACTTTGTTCACCCTGCGCTTTTTGGTCGGTTTTGCAGAAGCCCCGTCGTTCCCCGGCAATGCGCGCATCGTCGCGGCCTGGTTCCCGACCCAGGAACGCGGCACCGCCTCGGCCATCTTCAACTCGGCGCAGTACTTCGCCACCGCACTGTTCGCACCGATCATGGGCTGGATCGTGTTCAGCTTCGGCTGGGAGCACGTGTTCGTGGTCATGGGCGCACTGGGCATCGTGTTCTCCATGGTGTGGCTGAAGACCATCTACAACCCGCGCCAACACCCACGTATCAGCCCAGGTGAACTCGAACACATCGAGCAGAATGGCGGGCTGGTGGACATGGACCAGAAGCGCGGCAACGACGGCCCGAAATGGGGCTACATCAAGCAACTGCTGACCAGCCGCATGCTGCTGGGCGTGTACCTGGGTCAGTACTGCATCAACGCCATCACCTACTTCTTCCTCACCTGGTTCCCGGTGTACCTGGTGCAGGAGCGCGGCATGACCATCCTCAAGGCCGGCTTCATCGCCTCGCTGCCGGCGGTCTGCGGCTTCATCGGTGGTGTGCTGGGCGGGGTGATCTCCGACTGGCTGCTGCGCCGCGGCAACTCGCTGACCTTCTCGCGCAAGCTGCCGATCGTCTGCGGCCTGCTGCTGTCGACCACCATGGTGTTCTGCAACTACGTCGACGCCGAGTGGATGGTGGTCGGCTTCATGACCCTGGCGTTCTTCGGCAAAGGCATCGGCGCGCTGGGCTGGGCGGTGGTCGCCGACACCTCGCCGAAACAGATCGCCGGGCTGTCGGGAGGGCTGTTCAACACCTTCGGCAACATCGCCTCGATCACCACGCCAATCGTGATCGGCTACATCATCAGCGCCACGGGCTCGTTCAAGTGGGCCCTGGTGTACGTCGGCGCCAACGCCCTGGTGGCGGTGTTCAGCTACCTGGTGATCGTCGGCCCGATCAAGCGCATCGAGCTGCGTGAAAGCCCAAAGCCTGACGCCGAGCCAGTGGCCGGCAGCGAACTGGCCGGCTCGCGCCACTGAGTGAACACGCCCGCGGCGGCCACCCGCCGCGGGCGGATGTACAAAAGCCTGAGAACCTGACAAGTAGGGCCCGAACATGCAGTTGATCGAACATTCCGACTCGCCCCGCTACGTCCGCCTGCACGACGACGACAATGTCGTGGTGGTGGTCAATGATGGCGGCCTGGGCGAAGGCGCCCGCTTCGCCGACGGCCTGACCCTGGTCGAAGGCGTGCCACAGAGCCACAAGGTGGCCACCGTAGCCATCGCCAAGGGCGAACCGGTGCGCCGCTACGGGCAGATCATCGGCTACGCGCTGGAAGACCTGCGCCAGGGCAGCTGGGTGCAGGAGAGCCAGCTGGCCATGCCGGCCGCGCCGGAGCTGGACAGCCTGCCACGCTGCGACGCCGTCCCGCAGCCGCTGCCGCCGCTCGAAGGCTTCACCTTCGAAGGCTACCGCAACGCCGACGGCACCGTCGGCACCCGCAACATCCTCGGCATCACCACCACCGTGCAGTGCGTGGCCGGCGTGCTGGAGCATGCGGTAAAGCGCATTCGCAGCGAGTTGCTGCCCAAGTACCCCAATGTCGATGACGTGGTGGCGATCACCCACAGCTACGGCTGCGGGGTGGCGATCAACGCGCGCGATGCCTACATCCCAATCCGCACGGTGCGCAACCTGGCGCGCAACCCCAACCTGGGCGGCGAGGCCCTGGTCATCAGCCTGGGCTGCGAAAAGCTGCAGGCCGGCCAGGTGATGCACGACAATGACCCGTCGGTGGACCTCAGCGACCCGTGGCTGTACCGCCTGCAGGACGCCAGCCTGGGCTTTGTGGAAATGATCGAGCAGATCATGCAACTGGCCGAGACACGCCTGAAGAAACTCGACCAGCGCCGCCGCGTAAGCGTGCCGGCCAGCGAACTGATCCTGGGTATGCAGTGCGGGGGCAGCGATGCCTTCTCGGGCATCACCGCCAACCCGGCGCTGGGCTACGCCGCCGACCTGCTGGTACGCGCCGGCGCCACCGTGCTGTTCTCGGAGGTGACCGAAGTGCGCGACGCCATCTACATGCTCACCTCGCGGGCGGAAAACCAGGAGGTCGCAGAAGCCCTGGTGCGCGAAATGGACTGGTACGACCGCTACCTGCAGCAAGGCGCCGCCGACCGCAGCGCCAACACCACGCCGGGCAACAAGAAAGGCGGCCTGTCGAATATCGTCGAGAAGTCCCTGGGGTCGATCGTCAAGTCCGGTAGCGGCGCCATCCAGGGCGTGCTCGGCCCGGGCGAGCGGGTCAACCGCAAAGGCCTGATCTTCTGCGCCACCCCGGCCAGCGACTTTGTGTGCGGCACCCTGCAACTGGCTGCCGGCATGAACCTGCATGTGTTCACCACCGGCCGCGGCACGCCATACGGTCTGGCCATGGCGCCAGTGGTCAAGGTATGCACCCGCAGCGAGCTGGCCCAGCGCTGGCCCGACCTGATCGACATCGACGCCGGGCGCATCGCCAGCGGCCGCTCGACCATCGAGGAGCTGGGCTGGGAGCTGTTCCACTACTACCTGGACGTGGCCAGCGGCCGCAAGCAGACCTGGGCCGAACAGCATCGCCTGCACAACGACATCACCGTGTTCAACCCGGCACCGATTACCTGATGCCAAGGGCTTGCCCAATTCAACATTACAACGCGGTCCCTGTGGGAGCGGGTTCACCCGCGAACACCGGCAAAGCCGGTGCCATACACCGAGTTGCCTGCTTCGCGGGTGAACCCGCTCCCACAGGGTCCGAGCAAACGCCTCAAGCACGTTCTCTTCCTTCACTACTCTCTACAGGAGCACCCCATGCCTGAAATCCTCGGCCACAACTTCATCGCCGGCCAGCGCAGCGCCGCTGGCCCGCAGCGCCTGCAGAGCCTGGACGCCAGCACCGGCGAGGCTCTGCCCTACAGCTTCGCCCAGGCCACCGAAAGCGAAGTGGACCAGGCCGCCAAGGCCGCGGCCGCCGCTTTCGCCGAATTCCGCCAGCTGGCCCCGGCGCGGCGCGCCGAATTCCTTGACGCCATCGCCGCCGAGCTGGACGAACTGGACGACGCCTTCGTCGCCATCGTCTGCCGTGAAACCGCCCTGCCCCCCGCCCGTATCCAGGGCGAGCGCGGCCGCACCAGCGGCCAGATGCGCCTGTTCGCCCAGGTGCTGCGCCGTGGTGACTTCCTCGGTGCACGCATCGACCTGGCCCTGCCCGAGCGTCAGCCCCTGCCACGCGTGGACCTGCGCCAGATGCGCATCGGCGTCGGCCCGGTCGCCGTGTTCGGCGCCAGCAACTTCCCGTTGGCCTTCTCCACCGCCGGTGGCGATACCGCTGCGGCCCTGGCCACCGGTTGCCCGGTGGTGTTCAAGGCCCACAGCGGCCACATGGCCACCGCCGACCTGGTCGGCTGTGCCATCCAGCGCGCCGCCGAGCGCACCGGCATGCCCAAGGGCGTGTTCAACATGGTGTTCGGTGGCGGCGTCGGTGAGTGGCTGGTCAAACACCCGGCCATCCAGGCCGTCGGCTTCACCGGCTCGCTGAAAGGCGGTGACGCCCTGTGCCGCATGGCCGCCGAGCGCCCGCAGCCGATCCCGGTGTTCGCCGAGATGTCCAGTATCAACCCGGTCATCATCCTGCCGGGCGCCCTGGCCAAGCGTGGCGAAGCCATCGCCCGAGAACTGGCCGGTTCGGTGTGCCTGGGCGCAGGCCAGTTCTGCACCAACCCGGGCCTGGTGATCGGCCTGCAGTCGCCGCAGTACAGCCAACTGCTGGCAGAGCTTGGCCTGCACCTGAGCCAGCAGGCCGGCCAGACCATGCTCAACGCAGGTGGCCTGCGCAGCTACGTCGGTGGCCTGGAGCACCTACACGCCCATGCCGGTATCGAGCACCTGGCCGGCCAGGCGCAGGCAGGCAGCCAGGCGCGCGCCCAGCTGTTCAAGGCCGATGCCCGCCTGCTGGTGGAGTCTGACCCGCTGTTGCAGGAAGAAGTGTTCGGCCCGACCACTGTTGCCGTGGAAGTGCAGGACAACGACCAGTTGCGCGCCGCCCTGCTCGGCCTGCGCGGCCAGCTGACCGCGACCCTGATTGGCGAGCCGGAAGACCTGCAGGCCTTCGCCTGGCTGGTACCCGTGCTGGAAGAGAAGGTCGGGCGGATCCTGGTCAACGGCTACCCGACCGGTGTCGAGGTGTGTGATGCGATGGTGCACGGCGGGCCTTACCCGGCCACGTCGGATGCGCGCGGCACGTCGGTCGGCACCCTGGCCATCGACCGCTTCCTGCGCCCGGTGTGCTACCAGAACTACCCGCAGGCACTGTTGCCTGAGGCACTGCGCGACGGCAACCCGCTGGGGCTGCGCCGGCTGGTGAATGGCCAGTGGAGTGAGGGCGCGATCTGATCGCCCCTTGAAACCAGAAAGCCCCGCGCATGGCGGGGCTTTTCTTTTGGCTGTACCGACCTCTTCGCGGGTAAACCCGCTCC
Source organism: Pseudomonas sp. B22(2017) (assembly GCF_002113105.1). Taxonomy (NCBI): domain Bacteria; kingdom Pseudomonadati; phylum Pseudomonadota; class Gammaproteobacteria; order Pseudomonadales; family Pseudomonadaceae; genus Pseudomonas; species Pseudomonas sp. B22(2017). The sequence goes on along the minus strand of NZ_NEJN01000002.1, from coordinate 609,005 downwards.
TACAGGGACCGCGCCGTACTTACAGGTAATGGATAACCTTGTGGGTTTACCCGCGATGAGGCCAGGTCAGGCAACAGAGAAGCCTCAGCCCCCCTGCGCCTCGGCCTCTTCATGCGCCTGGCGCAAGCGCTCGCGGCTGTTGCTCAGGTGCATGCGCATGGCCATCTTCGCCCCTTCGCTATCACGCCGGGCGATGGCTTCGTAGATCGCCTCGTGCTCATGCATAAGCCGGCTCATGTAGTGCGCCTGGTCATCATGGGCCAACCGCGCCGAATTCAACCGGGTACGCGGGATGATGCTGGTGCCCAGGTGGTTGATGATGTCGGCGAAGTAGTGGTTGCCGCTGGCCTGGGCAATGCGCAGGTGGAACTGGAAATCCGCCGACACCGCATCCGTGGCGTGGGCAGCCCCTTCGTTGAGTTCGTCCAGCGCCGCACGCATGCCGGCCAGCTCTTCGTCGCTGCGCCGCTGCGCCGCCAGGCCCGCCGATTCGATCTCCAGGGCAATGCGCAATTCCAGCACCGCCAACACTTCGCGAAGGGTGACCACGGTCGCCGGGTCGATACGGAAACCACCCGTTGCTGGCGCGTCCAGCACGAAGGTACCGATGCCGTGGCGGGTCTCGACCTGCCCGGCAGCCTGCAGCCGCGAGATCGCTTCACGCACCACCGTGCGGCTGACACCCTCTTCGGCCATGATCTGCGATTCGGTCGGCAGCTTGTCGCCGCGCTTGAGCTGGCCGCTGCGAATGCGCTCGGTCAGCACCGTGACCAGTTCCTGAGCCAGACTGCGCGGCTTGCGCCGGGTCTTTGCCTGTACCTGCTGCTCTGTCATTGCCCTGTATTTCACCTTGAAAGACAGCGCTCATCATAGCGCAAGCAGTTGTACGATCACATACACGCAGTGCGGTATTTCCCGGCATCCGTAGGCGACACGCAGCCCTGAACAAATGGTCTGGGCAGCCTGGGTACCGGCTGGTTTCCCTGCGACCAAGGTTGCGCTCCGGCGCAGCCTTCCCCTTTACAGCAGCTACACAACCTGTCCGGCTTGCTGATGTTCCTTTCGCTGACCCTTGCAAGCGCACTGTGGGCCTGGTTGGGCAATCGCATTGCCGGCTCCAGGGCACTGGGGCTGTTTTCCCTGGCCTGCGTGGTGCTGGCGATCGTGACCGTCGTACTCATGGGCAAGGCAGCGCAAAGCGGCCAATGGTTCGGCCTGTACCAGCGCCTGAACTACGGCGTATCGGTGATCTGGGTCGCCAGCCTGGCCTGGACCAGCCTTCGCACCCACCGCGCCAGCCCGTTGCGGATGGCAACAACCTGACGGCAATTTGCTGGCCCCCGGTAGCTGCTTGTGAAGGCAAACTTCGTTTTCCTTCAGATGCTTAGGACAGCAACATGCGAGTACTTCTAGCAACGATGGCCGGCTGCCTGCTAGCCACGCTCGCTTTCGGCGCCCAGGCACGGGCGCTGAGCCAGAACGATCGCCACACTTGCGGCTGGGGCGCACAGATAGCCGCCGAAGCGCAGCAGGCCAAGCTTTCCGGGGTAACCCTGTATGCCACGCGCAAGAAGTTGCAGGCGCGCAAATTCCCCAAACCGTGGATGCGCATGACCGCCTTCGGCATTACCGAACAGACCTACAACAGCCGCTCGCGGCTAAAGCCTGCAGCGATCAAGCAGACCTATTACGAGCAGTGCGTGCAACATGCGGTAGCAAGGCGATAAAGCTCTGGCTCTTTGGGCTGCGCTGTCGCGCAGAAAACAAATATCGCTCGTTTGAAGCGTCCTCTGCAGGAGCAGCCTTGTGCTGCGAAGAGGCCGGTACAAGCAATAGACAAGCTTTGTCAGTAACGGCCTCCTCGCAGCACAAGGCTGCTCCTACAGAACTTCACTAAACCAATGAGGCATGTGTTGTTCTATGAGAGCGGCCTTGGGCATTTGTTAAACTGATGAAAACTGTCGGACGCAACCAAGACCATTCGCAACATGGATGAACTACGCAAGATCGACCTCAACCTGCTGCTCGCCCTGCACGCCCTGCTGAGCGAAAAGCACGTCACCCGCGCCGCCTTGCGCCTGCACCGCAGCCAACCGGCGGTAAGCCACGCCCTGGCGCAGTTGCGCAAGCACTTCGACGACCCCTTGCTGGTGCGCCAGAACGGCCGCATGGCCTTGACCGCCCGCGCCCAATCGCTGGCCAAACCGCTGCACGACGCCCTGGGCAACCTCAACGGCCTGCTGGCCGCCCCACAGTTCGAACCGGCCAAGGCCCAGCGTCGCTTCAGGCTCTCGCTGTCCGACTATTCCTCGCGGATCATCCTGCCGCCCCTGCTGCGCCACCTGCGCCAGGTCGCGCCCGGGGTAGACCTGGCCATCAGCCAGGCCAGCCGCGAGACCATGCTGGCCCAGTTGCTCGATGGTGAACTGGACCTGGCCCTGGGCATCTTCCCGGACTTGCCCCAGGCCATCACTGCGCAGCCGCTGTTCACCGACAGCTTCATCAGCGTTGCCGACCGCCAGGTGCTGCCGGCCAGCGGCGGCCTGGCCCTGGACGACTGGCTGGCCCGTCCGCATGTGCTGATGGCCATGCACCCGGATGCCTTCGATGAAATCGAACGCGCTCTCGCCGCGAAAGGCCTGCGTCGGCGGATTGCCCTGGCCTTGCCGCATTGGAGTGCGGCGGTCGAGGTGCTGGCCGGCACCGACCTGATCCTGACCGTGGCCAGCCGCGCGGTGGGCTCGCTGCACCAGCACAAGACATTGCGCCAGTTCGAGCCGCCACTGGCGATTGCTTCGTTCGATTACCAGCAGGCCTGGCACAGCCGCAAAGAGGACGACCCGGGGCATCGCTGGCTGCGAGAAACCGTGTGGGCGTGCAGCCAGCCGGGGCGCTGATCAGCCTTCCGACTGTTTCTCCACGGCAGGGGCATTGGCCGGCGAGCCTGCTGCCCAGGTGCCCTGCACCAGCAGAACGCCGCAGAGGATCAGCACCACACCCGCCAACCTGGCCAGACTGAGCGGCTTGCCTCCCAACCCCATCACCCCAAAGTGGTCTGCGACCACCGCCGTGATGATCTGCCCCGCCACCACCAGCACCAGGAACCCCGCTGCCCCAAGCCGGGGGGTGAGCGCAGCAGCACCGGCCACGTACAGCGCCCCCAGCACACCACCAACCCACAGCCACCAGGGCCCCTGCAAGGCCTTGCCCATGTCCGGCGCCGGCACCCTGAGGATCAGCAGCGCGAAAATCACTACCAGCGAACTTACCGTCAATGACGTGAACGCGCCCCATAACCAATGCCCCAGAGCCCGGCCGACGGCGGCATTACCCGCAGCCTGGAACGGCAGCACGGCACCGGCAAGCAACGCCAGGGCAAAGGGAAGTACCAGAAGGCACAAGGTCTTGCTGAACATGGCAGTCCTCATTCGTGACAGATGTTCAGGCGATGATCGGAAAATTCCCTTCATCCATGGAAATCGAAAGTGTGCACGTACTTTATTCACCACATGGATACACGATCACGCAGCCCATTACCGGCAAGCCAGCGCCCAAAGGTACCGCGCAGTCCTGAAGCCTGAGCCGTACCTATGAGAGCAACTGTCTTGCTCAAATTCTAAAAGTTGGCGCGATCTCTGTGGGAGATCGCCCAGTCCTTTGGGCTGCGCTGACGCGTAAAGAACTGAATTCGCAAGCGGTACGCGTACCCTGTGGGAGCGGCTTTAGCCGCGAAGAATCCACCGCGGTGCATGGCACCGGCTGCGCCGGTGTTCGCGGCTAAAGCCGCTCCCACAAAGTCCCTGGCTTGCCGGCGATGGGCCGCACAGCGGCCCCAATCGATTAGCTGAAAGGGCATCAATGCAAGGCGATCCCATAGGCGGGCAACCCAAAGCCTGCCCCAATGAATGGTCAGCGCGAGGTCTCGACGCGCAGCACTTCGGTGTAGATCGCGTCGACCGTCTGGCCGACCTTGAGGTTCTTCATGCGTGCCTGCAGGTCAGGGTTCTCGACCTTGACCACCTGCAGCTTGCCCTCCGGCGGCAACAGGCTCACTTCATGCGTCTTGAGGTCGATCTTCTTTATCTGCGAGGTCACCCTGACCTGGCGGAACGCCTCGCCGCCCGGGTTGGGGTTGTCTGCCGTGGCGCGAATGGTACCGGACTCTTCAGTCGCCTTCGGTGCACCGCCCACCTCCGGGTTGAGCACATAGGCCACCGCACGGGTCACGTAGATGTCGACTTGGTCACCCACCTTGAGGTTGGGCAGCGCCTTGGCCTTTTCAGTGAGCTGGAAGGTCACATCCTTCTTGGCGTCAGGGCCTTTCACCGTGACCTGTCGGTTAGCCAGGTCGATGGCCGTGACCTGCGTGGTGACGTGGCTTTCCAGCGCCTCGCTACCAATGGGAATACCGGCAGCCTGCACCGTGAAGCTGAAGGCAGACGCCAGGGTGGCAACGGCAATGGCACGAGCGAGAGAGCGAATTGGATTCATAGGCCTGCTTCCATGTAATCGAGACCGGGTAGGGACGTGAAATGATCACGCGCCAACAAGCATAGCCCTTGCCTGACACATTGCCGGCCCTTCCCCCTCACGACGCGTTTTGTCGCTTTTTCTGCCAGCTGCATTCTTGCAATAGCAAATACGAACTCTTTACACTTGCTTTACATTTGCAAATCATTACTATTCGTGACCTTCAAATACAACAAAGAGTCACCTGTAATGGCAAAAAAGTCTGTTGTCCCAGCATCCATTTCCGTGCTGGGCATTCTGGTTGTACCTGCCGTTCACGCGGTCCAATCTGAATCGCTGGGTTCCCTCGCCTTGCCCGCCACTGCGGTCACCAGCGCCTACGAGCAGCAAAGCTACAAGGCCAGCGAAAGCCGCAGCGCCATGAAGATCGACGCCCCGCTGCGCGACATCCCGCAAACCGTCAACGTCGTGCCCGAAAGCGTGATCAAGGACCAGGGTGCACAGTCCATGGAAGACGTGCTGAAGAACGTGCCCGGCGTCGGCCTGTCCAACGGCGACGGCCAGCGTGACCAGGTGACCATTCGCGGCTTCAGCGCCATTGGCGACATGTACATCGACGGCGTGCGCGACGACGCCCTGTACTTCCGTGACCTGTCCAACATCGAGCGGGTCGAGGTGATCAAGGGCCCTGCCGCCGTGCTGTATGGCCGTGGCTCTTCGGGCGGCCTGATCAACAGCATCAGCAAGAAGCCGAGCTTCACGCCCAAGCGCGAAGTCGGCATGAGCTTCGACAGCGAAGGCAAGCGCCGCACCCAGTTCGACACCGGCTGGGCCGACCCGCAAAGCAACCAGGCCTACCGCGTGACCGGCGCCTTCGAAGACAGCGACACCTTCCGCGACGATGGCTACATCGACCGCAAGGCCATCGCGCCATCGGCCTACTTCCGCCTCTCCGACGACCTGGAACTGAACCTGGGCGCCACCTACCTGTACGACAAGCGCCTGATCGACTTCGGCATCCCGGCGCTGGGCAACCGCCCGGTAGATGTGGACCGCGACAAGCGCTTCGGCTCCGGCGATGCCGACCAGGACTACGCCCGCAGCGAAGTGTTCTCGCTGACTGCCAGCCTGGACTACCGCATCAACGACGACTTCACCCTGACCAACACCAGCCGGTACTACCGCTACGACCTGGACCGCAACAACACCTTGGCCGACAGCAGCCCGACGCGCTTCGTCACCGCGCCTGACGGCGAACTGCTGGTCAAGCTCAACCGTGGCAACGTCGCCCGCGACGAGTACGGCATGTTCAACCAGACCGAACTCAAGCAACAGGCGCAGCTTGCCGGCATGCAGCACAACCTGCTGTATGGCGTTGAAGTGGGCTTCCAGGACAAGCACCAGCGGGTGCTGAGCCAGAACAACGTGGCCCAGGTGCCGGTGTACCGCGACGCCCTGGTGCCGGTGCCGGAGCACGCCGCCAACCTGTCGTCCAAGGGCACCAACTTCCAGCAGACCGCCGGCCTGTATGTGCAGGACATGATCGAGCTGAACGAGCACTGGAAGGCTCTGGTCGGTGTGCGTTATGACATCTTCGGCCAGGAGTACGACGACGACCGCGCGCAGAACGTCGACCTCGACCGTACCGACAAGACCTGGAGCCCACGTGCCGGCCTGGTGTACCAGCCGGATAACATCCAGTCCTACTATGTGTCGGTCAGCCGCAGTTACCAGCCTTCGGGCGAAGTGTTCGCGGTCAGCCCGACCAACCAGCATCTGGAGCCGGAAGAAACCACAAACTACGAAATCGGCGCCAAGTGGGACCTGCTCGACAGCCGCCTGTCGGTGACCGCAGCGGTATTCCGCCTCGAGCGCACCAACATGAAGACCGCCGACCCTGCCAACCCCAACCTGACTGTGCTGGCCGGGGAACAGCGCACCGACGGTTTCGAAGCCACCGTCAGCGGGCAGCTCACGGACAAGTGGCAGATCTACGCCGGCTACGCCTACCTGGATGCCGAGATCACCAAGTCCAACAACAAGACCAATGGCGTGGCCAACGAAGGCCAGACTCCTACCCTGACGCCGCGTAACAGCGCCAACGTCTGGCTGGTGCGCACGCTGACCCCGGAATGGCGCGTGGCCGCCGGCGCCAACTACGTCGACGAGCGCTACACCGCACTCGACAACGTGGTGGTGATGCCGGGCTACACCACCTTCGACGCCGCGCTGCTGTACAGCGTGCCGCAGTGGGATGCCGCGCTGCGCCTCAAGAACGTGTTCGACCGCGACTACTATGCCTCCGCGCACGGTTCGGTTGACCTGATTACCCCAGGTGCACCGCGCACGCTGGAAGCCAGCTTCAACTACCGGTTCTGATCGCTGCCCCAGGCGCAAGGCCTTGCCATGGTGCAAGGCCTTGCGCTGCATCTGATGCAGCGCAAGCGTTCACCGCTTCGCTTGAATGCAATATCCTGTGCAGAGGATGGCACCGGCCTTGCCAGTGTTCGCGGCGGTTCGACGCCTCGGTAAACCCACTCCCACAGGGGCAGCACCTTGCTTGCGATCGCAGAGTCCTGCGCCTCGGTAAGGAGAGCATATGAGCAGTAAACCGATTCGCCCCTCCACGTCCTGGGCGCTGACCACCCTGCTCGCCTTCAGCCTGGCACTCACCGCCGGCTGCTCCAGCAAAGCCAGCAAGGCCAGGTACGCGACGCCGGCAACGGGCTCCAACTGCTTCGCCAAGGCCGTCCCCACCACCGGCGAAGGCGGCCTCGCGTGGGGCAATACGCTGAGCATTGCCCGGCAGAAATCGCTGAACAACTGCGTGCGTTATGCAAGCCGGTCAGGAGGCACACCGAAGACTTGCCAGGTGGTGATGGCCAAGTGCAAGAACTGAGCGCTTGGCCCCTGGGCTCAACCTCGAATGATCACCACTTCAAGGTACTCACTCGGCACCACCAACGACGACGAGCCGCCCACATTGCTTTCGTTCAGCAACTGGGTCAGATCCCGCTCCAGCGCCCCGGCCGCTTCCGGCTCCAGCGAGGCAAACGCTTTGTGCACCGGCCCGTACCAGGTGCGGAACACCTCGATGAAATGCGCCGCCGAGCGATAGCGGAAGTTGAAGTGCTGGCGGCTGACCTTTAATTCGCCCAGCGCCCCCTCGAACATCACGCGCAACTGTTCTTCATCACCCCAGCGTGAAGGCGGCAGAGCCCCGGCTGGTGGCGGTACATGCCGCCCGAGGGTCTTGAACATCTGCCCGACGAACCCTTGCGGGGTCCAGTTGGCCAGGCCGATCCGGCCACCGGGCCGGCACACCCGGCCCAATTCACGCGCGGCCTGGGCCTGGTCGGGCGCGAACATCACGCCGAAAGTGGACAGCACGGCATCGAAGGTGCCATCGGCAAACGGCAGCGCTTCGGCATCGGCGACCTGGAACACCACATTGAGGTGCTCGGCCCGCGCGCGTTCTTCACCGCGCTTGAGCAGCTCGGGCACATAGTCGGTGGAGGTGACACGGCAGCCGCGCCGGGCAGCAGCCAGGGTGGCATTGCCGTTGCCGGCGGCGACATCCAGCACCTGCTCGTCCCAGCGCAGGTCACAGGCTTCGGCCAGGCGTTCGCCAACCAGTTGCAGGGTGGTGCCGATTACCGCGTAGTCGCCACTGGCCCACGCGGCTTGCTGGCGGGCTTTGAGGGCATTGGTATCCAAAGGGGTGCTCATGGTCTGCGCCTTCTTGTTGTGCGCGGCCGAGGTCCTTCTGGCGGTCAACGCGCCATGGATCGAGGGGATGGGAGCAAAACGCTACGCGCCTGGCAGGCGAAGCGGCAAGACAGATTGGGGATAGCGGTTATTTGAAACCGATATATGAAGGCGATCGACGTCGCTGTAGGAGCGGCCTTGTGTCGCGATGGGCCGCAAAGCGGCCCCCGTTTTGGCATTGAAGCTGATATTGCCGGGGCCGCTTTGCGGCCCATCGCGACACAAGGCCGCTCCTACAGGAGTCAGGCGAACTTGGCCCGGGCCGCGTGCAGCTTCTTGTAGCTTTCGATCAGGCGCAGGTGGCGATCGAGGCCTTCGAGCTTCATGCTGGTCGGGGTCAGGCCATGGAAGCGCACGCTGCCGTCCACCGAACCCAGCACCGCGTCCATGCGCGGGTTACCGAACATGCGGCGGAAGTTGGCTTCGTAGTCGTCCATTTCAAGTTCGTCGTCCAGCAGCACTTCCAGCACCACGTTCAGCGCCTGATAGAACAGGCCGCGCTCGACGGTGTTGTCGTTGAACTGCAGGAACGCCTCGACCAGTTCCTTGGCATCCTCGAAGCGCTGCACAGCCAGGCAGATCAGCAGCTTCAGCTCGAGAATGGTCAACTGGCCCCACACCGTGTTCTCGTCGAACTCCACGCCGATCAGCGTGGTGATGGTGGTGTAGTCATCCACATCGCAGTTGTCCAGGCGCTTGAGCAGCAGCTTGAGGGAACGGTTGTCCAGGCTGTGCAGGTTGAGGATGTCGGCGCGGAACGACAAGGCGCGGTTGGTGTTGTCCCAGATCAGGTCCTCGACCGGGTAGATCTCCGAATAACCCGGCACCAGGATGCGGCAGGCGGTGGCGCCAAAGTTGTCGTACACCGCCATGTACACTTCCTTGCCCAGGTCCTCGAGGATGCCGAACAAGGTCGCGGCCTCCTGCACGTTGGAATCCTCGCCGTGGCCGGAGAAGTCCCACTCGACGAACTCGAAGTCGGCCTTGGCACTGAAGAAGCGCCACGACACCACGCCACTGGAGTCGATGAAGTGCTCGACGAAGTTGTTCGGCTCGGTCAGCGCATGGCTTTCGAAGGTCGGTTGCGGCAGGTCGTTCAAACCTTCGAAGCTGCGGCCCTGCAGCAGTTCGGTGAGGCTGCGCTCCAGCGCCACTTCCAGGCTCGGGTGGGCGCCGAACGAAGCGAATACGCCGCCGGTGCGCGGGTTCATCAAGGTCACGCACATCACCGGGAACTCGCCGCCCAGCGACGCATCCTTGACCAGCACCGGGAAGCCCTGCTCTTCCAGGCCCTGGATGCCGGCGACGATGGCCGGGTACTTGGCCAGTACCTCCTGCGGCACATCCGGCAGGCACAGCTCGCCTTCGAGGATTTCGCGCTTCACGGCGCGCTCGAAGATTTCCGACAGGCACTGCACCTGCGCCTCGGCCAGGGTGTTGCCGGCGCTCATGCCGTTGCTGAGGAACAGGTTCTCGATCAGGTTGGACGGGAAGTACACCACCTGCTGGTCGGACTGGCGCACGAACGGCAACGAGCAGATGCCGCGCGCGGTGTTGCCCGAGTTGGTGTCGTACAGGTGCGAGCCACGCAGCTCGCCGTCCGGGTTGTAGATTGCCAGGCAGTGCTCGTCGAGGATCTCGGCCGGCAGCTCATCGCGCGGGCCGGGTTTGAACCACTGCTCGTTCGGGTAGTGCACGAACGGCGCGTTGGCCAGGTCCTCGCCCCAGAACTGGTCGTTATAGAAGAAGTTGCAGTTCAGCCGCTCGATGAACTCGCCCAGCGCCGAGGCCAGCGCAGCCTCCTTGGTCGCGCCCTTGCCATTGGTGAAGCACATCGGCGACTGGGCGTCGCGCACATGCAGCGACCACACGTTAGGCACGATGTTGCGCCACGAGGCGATCTCGATCTTCATCCCCAGCCCGGCGAGGATGCCCGACATGTTGGCGATGGTCTGTTCCAGCGGCAGGTCCTTGCCGGGGATGTAGGTGCTGGTGTCCGCCACCGGCATCAGCAGGCCCTGGGCATCGGCATCGAGGTTGTCGACCACTTCGATCACGAACTCGGGGCCGGTCTGCACCACCTTCTTCACGGTGCAGCGGTCGATGGAGCGCAGGATGCCCTGGCGGTCCTTCTCGGAAATGTCCTCGGGCAGCTCGACCTGAATCTTGAAGACCTGGTTGTAGCGGTTTTCCGGGTCGACGATGTTGTTCTGCGACAGGCGAATGTTTTCGGTGGGAATGTCGCGGGTCTGGCAGTACAGCTTGACGAAGTAAGCCGCGCACAAGGCCGAAGACGCCAGGAAATAGTCGAACGGCCCTGGGGCCGAGCCATCCCCCTTGTAGCGGATCGGTTGGTCGGCGATCACCGTGAAGTCGTCGAACTTGGCTTCGAGACGGAGATTGTCGAGAAAATTGACCTTGATTTCCATGCGGGATTACCGTGATTTAAACGTGCAAAACGAAATTGGCCGGCATTATCCGGGTTTTCGTTGCGGAAGTCCTCCTCACCTCCAAATGCGCTTTCTTGTAGGAGCGGCCTTGTGTCGCGCGGCCGCAAAGCGGCCCCTTACAATACTGCATGCTGCCAAGACCCCGGGGCCGCTGCGCGCCCCATCGCGACACAAGGCCGCTCCTACAGGCGATAGCGCACATCGCCGCTTGCGCATTTCACCGAATTGCTTGCCTGATCCTCTGAACCTGCCCCCGTCAGCAGACCGGCGGTCACCCCGCTGTGCTAGCGTTTCTGCACTGGGGAGCACCGTATTCCCCGATCACAAGAAACCAAGCGACAGCAACCGTTGACGGGCAGGTGAACCATGGAACTACGCATCAACCAGAAGACCTACCAGGTCGAGGCAGACGCCGACACGCCCCTGCTGTGGGTGATCCGCGACGACCTGGGGCTGACCGGCACCAAGTATGGCTGCGGCCTGGCCCAGTGCGGCGCCTGTTCGGTGCTGGTGGACGGCAACGTGGTGCGCGCCTGCGTCACCCCGGTGGCCGGCGTGGTCGGGCGCGAGGTGACCACCATCGAGGCGATCGAGGCCGATGCCGTCGGCAAACGGGTGGTCGCGGCCTGGGTCGAGCACCAGGTGGCCCAGTGCGGCTACTGCCAGTCCGGCCAGGTAATGGCGGCAACGGCGCTGCTCAAGCACACGCCCAAGCCCAGTGACGCACAGATCGAGGCAGCCATGGTCAACCTGTGCCGCTGCGGCACCTACAACGCCATCCATGCTGCCGTGCATGAGCTGGCCCAAGGGGAGAAGGCCTGATGAACACACCAGTCGATACCCCCGCCGAACTGCTCAAGCTGCAACTGGGCGAAACCGTCAACCTGTCGCGTCGGCGCTTTCTTGCCGGCACGGCTGTCGGTGCCCTGGTGCTGGGTTTCGGCCTGCCCATGGGCTCGGCCCGCGTGCAGGCAGCCGCCGCAGCGACCCCGGAGCGCGGCACCCAGGTGCCGGCGTTTCTGGAGATCCGCCCGGACGGCAAAGTACGCCTGCTCAGCCCGTTCATGGAAGGTGGCCAAGGCCCCTTCACCGCCATGGCGCAGATCGTTGGTGAAGAGCTGGACGTCGACCCGGCCAATTTCGTGGTCGACAGCGCGCCGCCCGGCGAAGTCTATGTAGTGATGGAAAACGGTATGCGCATCACCGGCGGCAGCATGTCGGTGCGCATGAGCTACCCGACCATGCGCCGCCTGGGCGCCCTCGCCCGGGCCATGCTGCTGCAGGCGGGTGCCGAGCAGCTGGGCGTGCCGGTCGAAGAACTCTCCACCACGCCGGGTCGCGTGGTACATACCACGACTGGCCGCTCCATCCCCTACGGAGAACTGGCCGGGCGGGCCATGGACCTGCCGGTGCCGGACCCGGCCAGCGTCAAGCTGCGCGACCCCAGCCAGTTTCGCTGGATCGGCAAGCCGGTACGTCGCCTGGATGCCTACGACAAGTCCACCGGCAAGGCGGTGTACAGCATCGACATCAAGGTCGACGGCATGCTCCACGCTGCCGTGCAGCACGCGCCACGCCTGGGCATGACCGTCGGCAGCCTGCGCAACGAAGACCAGGTCAAGGCCATGAAGGGCGTGCATTCGGTGCATCAGCTGCCGGGCGCCGTGGCCGTGGTAGCCGAACGCTGGTGGCATGCCAAGCGCGCGGTCGAGGCCATCCAGGTTGACTGGAAGGAGCCTGCGGCCGACAGCCCGGTACGGCCTATGCCGGCCGACTTCTCCAGCGATGGCTGGCGTGAGCACCTGGCCACGGTCACGGGCCCGGCGCGCGACGACGAAAACCAGGGCGATGTGGCCGGCATGCTGGCCAATGCCAAGACCCGGGTCGAGGCAACCTACCATAACCAGTACCTCAACCACGCCCAGTTGGAGCCGCCGTCGGCACTGGCGCGCTTCAACCCGGACGGCACCCTGGAGGTGTGGCTGCCCAACCAGGCGCCGGACATGTTCCGTGACGACATTGCCAAGCGCACCGGCCTGGCCCCGGCACAGATCACCTTGCATTCGCCGTTGCTGGGCGGTTTCTTTGGCCGCCACTTCCTGTACGACTCGGCCAACCCCTACCCACAGGCCATTGCCTTGGCCAAGGCGGTCGGCCGGCCGGTGAAACTCATCTGGAGCCGCGAGGAAGAATTCCTCCGCGATGTGCTGCGCCCGGTCGCCGTGGTGAAATTCCGTGCCGGGCTGGATGCCGACGGCCTGCCGGTGGCCCTCGAAGCCGTGAGCGCCACCGAAGGCCCGACCGAGGCCCTCGCAGGCAAGCAAGGCGAAAAGCTCGACCCGACCGCGCTCGAAGGCCTGTCGGGCAAGTCCTACGCCATCGCCAACAAGCGTATCGCGCAGATCTACGTGAAAGGTCCGGCCATGCTCGGCTACTGGCGCTCGGTGGGCAACTCGCTGAACGACTTCTTCTATGAGTCGTTCCTCGACGAACTGGCCGACAAAGGCGGCAAGGACCCGTTCGAACTGCGCCTGCACCTGCTGCGCGACAACCCGCGCCTGACCAACCTGCTGCAGGCCGTCGCCGAGCTTTCCGGCGGCTGGAAGCGCGGGCCGTTCACCGCCGAGGACGGCAGCAAGCGGGCGCGTGGCGTGGCCATGGCCTCGCCGTTCGGCTCGGAGGCAGCGGTCATTGCCGAGGTGTCGATCGAGAACGGCCAGGTCAAGGTGCACGACATCTGGCAGGCCATCGACCCGGGCAGCATCGTCAACCCGGCGATCATCGAGCATCAGGTCAACGGCGCCGTCGCCCTGGGCCTGTCGCAGACACTGCTGGAAGAAGCGGTGTACGTGGATGGCAAGCCGCGCGCGCGCAACTACGACCTGTACCCGATTTTGCCGCCATCGCGCATGGCCAGGGTGCATGTGCGCATTGTCGAAAGCGGGGCGAAGATGGGCGGCATCGGCGAGCCACCGTTGCCCGCGGTGGCACCGGCGGTAGCCAACGCAGTCGCGCAGCTGACCGGCCAGCGCGTGCGCAGCCTGCCATTGAGCCGCCATACCTTCAGCTGAGCACACAAGGACGCCCCATGACCCATCGTTTCGCAAGAACCGCTGGCTGGCTGGCGCTGCCGTGCCTGGTCGCGGCAGGCCTGCTGGCCTGGTACGTCACCCGCGAGCCTGCCTCGCCATTTGCCGATGCGCAGGCCACCACCGCGGACCCGGCGCTGGTCAGCCGTGGCGAGTACGTAGCCCGCCTCAGCGACTGCGTGGCCTGCCACAGCCTGGCGGACGGCAAACCGTTCGCCGGCGGGCTGGAAATGGCCACCCCGCTGGGGGCGATCCACGCCACCAACATCACCCCCGACCGCGACACCGGCATCGGTGGCTACAGCCTGGCCGACTTCGACCGTGCCGTGCGTCACGGCGTAGCCCCCGATGGCCGACGGCTGTACCCGGCCATGCCCTACCCGTCCTACGCCAAGCTCAGCGATGACGATGTAAAGGCGCTGTATGCCTTTTTCATGCAAGGCGTGCAGCCGGTGCAACAGGCCAACCTGGCCAGCGACATTCCCTGGCCGCTGAACCTGCGTTGGCCCATCGCCTTGTGGAACGGCCTGTTCGCCGCCACCACGCCCTACACCAACCAGGCCGGGCAGGATGCCCAGTGGAACCGCGGCGCCTACATCGTCCAGGGCCCAGGCCACTGTGGCAGCTGCCATACGCCGCGCGGCCTGGCCTTCAACGAAAAGGCCCTGGATGACAGCGGCAAGCCTTTCCTAGCTGGCGCACTGCTCGATGGCTGGTATGCACCGAGCCTGCGAGCCGACCCCAACACCGGGCTGGGGCGCTGGAGCGAGGCCGAGATCGCGCAGTTCCTCAAGACCGGGCGCAACCGTCATGCGGTGGTATTCGGCTCGATGACCGAGGCATTCAACAACTCCACGCAGTTCATGAGTGACGACGACCTGGCGGCCATCGCCCGCTACCTGAAGTCGCTGCCCGGCGACCCGCAACGCGACGGTGCGCCGTGGCAATACCAGGCCGAAACGACGGCGGCGCGGCTCGACAGCCCTGGGGCGCATACCTATGTAACCCGCTGTGCGTCGTGCCACGGCATGGACGGCAAGGGCCAGGCCGAATGGATGCCGCCTTTGGCCGGCGCTACTTCGGCACTGGCCAAGGAAGACGCCTCGGCGATCAACATCACCCTCAATGGTTCGCAGCGGGTGGTGACGGCCGGGTTGCCCGATGCCTATCGCATGCCGGCCTTCCGTGAGCAACTGAGTGACCAGGAAATTGCTGATGTGCTGGGTTTCGTGCGCAGTGCCTGGGGGAACAATGGCGGGCCAGTGAATGCGCAGGCGGTAGGCAAGTTGCGTGGGCATACCGACCCGGCCAGCAGTAGCCCGATCATTTTGCATATGCGCTGAAACTTGGTGGCTGTACCGGCCTCTTCGCGGGTAAACCCGCTCCCACAGGATTTGCACCACTCCTAAGACCTGTGCAGTACCTGTGGGAGCGGGTTCACCCGCGAAGAGGCCGGCACAGCCACCCTTGAACCCCAGGCTTTACCGGAGTACCCATGGAAAGCATCGACCTGCTGGTCCTGCGCACCACCCGAGACTGGCTCGCCGCCGGCCATCGCACCCTGCTCGCCACGGTCGCCCGCACCTGGGGTTCCTCCCCCCGCCCGGTGGGCTCGATGATGGCCCTGCGCAGCGACGGCCGTGTGGTTGGCAGTGTCTCTGGCGGCTGCATCGAGGACGACCTCATTCACCGCTACACCAGTGCCTACGCCGGCCCCGGCATGCCCAGCGGCCTGCCCCAGGTGGTGCGCTATGGTGTCAGTGCCGACGAGGCCCACCGCTTCGGCCTGCCCTGTGGCGGCACCCTCGAACTGGTGCTGGAATTCGCCCCGTCGCTGCCACACCTCGAACAATTGCTCGCCGGCCTCGACGGCGGCAGCCTGGTACGGCGTGGGCTCGACCTGCGCAGCGGCAAAGCCAGCCTCAGCGCCACCACCACGCCCGAGCTGTTCAGCTTCGATGGCCAGCACATGCTCAGCACCCTCGGCCCCGGCTACCGCCTGCTGTTGATCGGTGCCGGCGCGCTGGCCGAATACCTGGCGACCATGGCCCTGTTCAATGGCTTCAGCGTTTCACTGTGCGACCCGCGCCCCGAGTACACGGCAGGCTGGAACGTTGCCGGCGTCAACCACCTTGCCGGCATGCCGGACGACGTCGTCCGCGCCTTTGCCCCGGACCTGCGCAGCGCCATCGTCGCTGTCAGCCACGACCCCAAGCTGGACGACCTGGCCCTGCTCGAAGCGTTGCACAGCCCGGCGTTCTATATCGGTGCCATCGGCTCACGGCGCAACAGCCAGCTGCGCCGCGAGCGCCTGATCGAACACTTTGGCGAAAGCGAAGCGTCGTTGCGGCGCCTGCACGGTCCTATCGGCATTTATATCGGTAGCAAGACCCCGGCCGAGATTGCCGTCAGCGTCATGGCCGAGATCCTCGCGGCGAAGAACGATGTCACCCTGCCCGGCGCAGTCAGCGTGACCCGGGCCAAGGAAGCCGAGCAACTGGCCCGGTCTCTGTAGGAGCGGCCTTGTGTCGCGATGGGGCGCGAAGCGGCCCCGGGGATATCTGCGGCGAAGCTGAAAACAGGGGCCGCTGCGCGCCCCATCGCGACACAAGGCCGCTCCTACAAGGGACCGCATACCAAGCTGCTATTGCCAACGCTCCAGGTTTTGCTGCAGCAGTTGCTCCGGCAATGCCCCGGCAACGATCTTTTCCATCTCCCTTGTCAGTGCCTCACGCAGCTTCGGCTGATTGCAGGGCGAGTCATGCGAAAGCGCCAGGTACAGCCCTTCGCTGGATACCGGTGGCTCCAGCACCTGTAAATTGTCGGCAATCCCCAAGGTGCGTGCCAGCGCCAAGCCGGGATACTGCTCGTACACCACGTAATCGCTGCGCTTGTGCATCAACTTCTCGAATGCCTGCCTGGCACCGGGTACCGCTTCGAGGGTGAGGTTGGTCCTGGCGTAGTCGTCGAACTGCTGGCCGTGGCTGTTGTTGACCAGCGTGCCGCCTTTGCGGCCCTTCAGGTCGGCCCATTGCTGGTAGGCAAAGGTATTGTCCTGGCGCACCCAGATAACACTTGGGGTATACAGGAATGCCGGGGTAATGAAGTCCATCTGCTGCTGACGGGTCTTGGTCAGGAAGTACCCGGCCATCAGGTCGATCCGGCCCGTGCGCACTTCTTCCTGGGCGCGCGACCACGGCCCGCCGTAGACCACCTCGATTTCCAGCCCCAGTTGCTTGCCCAGGTACTTGAGCAGGTCGGCATTGGCACCGATCAGTTGCTGGGGGTTTTGCGGGTCGCGCCACAGGTAGGGGGGGTATTCCGGGTTGCCGGTGGCAGTCAGCCGCCGGCATTCCTCATGCGCTACCGCCGCCAGCGGCAGCAGCAGGCACGGCAACAGCAGCAAGGCGTGGCGAAAGCAGCGCTCGATCATCGACAACCCTCGGCACATGTGACATCCGCAGACCCGGAGCGGTGGCCAATGGTTGCCACGTCCTGTGGTCGACTGCAGCACCCATCTGTGCGTGCTGCAGACAGTCTGGACCATGTATGGCCATCAGGTTGGCCTTTTATCGGCCAGATGGAGCGCCCCTCGTACTTCAGGCCCCCTGCCGGCGCATCGCCAGGATCGCCGCGCCAAAGCCGATAAAGGTGGTGCCCACCACCCGGCTCACCCAGCGCGACAGGGACGGCCGGGTCAGCACGCCCTTGGCCCGCGCCGCCAGTGCGGCATACAGGCTCAGCGAAACCAGCGACAACGCTACGAATATCCCGGTCAGGATCAGGAACTGCGGCAACAGCGCCGCCCCCTGGTCGATGAACTGCGGGAACAGCGCGGTGAAGAACATGGTCGCCTTGGGGTTGGTCACTGCCGTGAGGAAGGCCGACTTGTATAGCTTCAGCGGCGTGGGCCGAACCTTGGCCACACCCTCTGCGTCGCCCTGCGCCAGCATCGGGCTCTTTTTCAGCAATTGCCGCGCGCCCAGATAGAACAGGTAGCCCGCCCCCAGGATCTTCACGGCGTTGAACAGCATTTCGGAACTGGCCAGCAGCGCGCCCAGCCCCAGCATGGCGGCTGCCGACAGGCAGAACAGGCCCGAGCCATTGCCCAGCGACGACCAGATCGCGCTGCGCTGGCCATGGGCAAGGCTGTTGTTGATGGCCATCAGGGTGGCAGGGCCGGGGCTGGCGATCGCGATGGCAGCGACCAGGGTAAAGGCAAACAGCGAGTGAGAATCCATTTTCAGGCTCGTCAGACAATCAGGAAAAATTGCGCACAGGGTGCGCAGGCTCAGTCGCCATTCTGCCGTTTGGCCGCCTTCTTGGCGATAGCCTTCATCCGCGTTGCCGCCCGCTGCACGGTGGCCATCTTCTCGGGGCGCTTCATGCCCCGCCATTTGCGAATTTCGTCACGGCTGCGACCGCAGCTCACGCACAGCTCGCTATTGAGCTGGCACAGCGAGACGCAGGGGTTGTCGATGTCTTTGGCCATGCCGCCACTCAGCCGGTCATTTCAGCCTGCGCGCGCTCGGCAGCGGCGTGGAACACCTGGCGTACTTCTTCGGCCTTGACCTTGGTGACCGACCTGGCAGCCAGCAGCTCGTCGACCACGCGCAAGCCCTGTTCCAGGGCGGTGGCCAGTTGCTCGAGGTCGGAGGCGTCAGCGATATCACCCAGATAAGGAGCGATGAGATACACGTAACGGTCCTGCAGCTTGAGCGCTTCCAGCGCGTCGAGGGCTTTCTGGAACCGATCGGCAGCGGCAGGGCTCATGCTCAATTTATCGAAATGAATCAGGCTCACACGGTCAGTGGCCATCTGGACGAATCTCCGTTTCCTGGTACGGCCAGGCCCACAAGCGGCAGCGCTTCTACGATGCCCGGATGTGCAGGCCTGGGTAATGCCCACAGGGTACCAGAACCCGAGGCAGAAAGGGCCATCGCCCCCAGAACTAAAAGTATCTGGCAGGTCGCGCAATGGACGTCCCGGGGCGTTATCGGGACAGGAGCCGCCGTTTAGTGCGCAGGATAATCCCGCCAGCAATCTCCCCGCCGAGGCAGTCATCGAACTCGGTAGCCCACACAAAACTACAAGCCTGCACCAGCCGGTAAGCCAGAAAGGGGCCTCATCATTCATGGCAAAGGAACACATCACCGAAACGCTCGACCTTGGCGTGACGGATCCCTCGAAAACCGCGGAAGCACGCCAGGACCGGCGTTTCGAGGGCAAGCTCGACTGGATCGTCTTTGGTTTCACCAGCCTCCTGGCCATCGCTTTCGTCCTCTGGGGCTTCCTCAACCAGGCAAGCCTCGCCAGCAGCGCCTCCAGCGCGCAATCCTGGGTCATTCTCAACTTCGGCTGGTTCTTCGTGCTCACTTCCACGCTGTTCGTGGTGTTCGTGCTGTGGCTCGCCGCCAGCCGGTACGGTCGGGTCCCGCTGGGCCGTGATGGCGAACAGCCAGAATTCCGCACGGTGTCGTGGGTGGCAATGATGTTCAGCGCCGGCATGGGCATTGGCCTGATGTTCTTCGGCGTTGCCGAACCGCTGTCGCACTATGTATCGCCACCACCAGGGACGGCCACCGGGCAGTCCAGCGAAGCGATGCAGGTGGCCATGGCCACAACGTTGTTCCACTGGACCCTGCACCCCTGGGCCATGTACGCCATCGTCGGCCTGGTGATTGCCTATGGCACCTTCCGCCGCGGCCGCTCGCAGCTGATTTCCGCCGCCTTCCGGCCGTTGATCGGCAAGCATGCCAACGGCCCGCTCGGCCGCCTGATCGACATGATGGCGATCTTCGCCACGCTGTTCGGCTCGGCGGCCTCGCTGGGCCTGGGCGCGCTGCAGATTGCCGGTGGCCTGGAGTACAACGGCTGGATCGAAAGCCCCGGCAAGCTGTTCTACATCTCGATCATCACCCTGCTGACCATCGCCTTCGTCACCTCGGCGGTGTCGGGCATCGGCAAGGGCATCCAGTGGCTGTCCAACACCAACATGGTGCTGGCGCTGGTGCTGGCGGTGTTCGTGTTCATGGTCGGCCCGACCCTGCTGATGCTCAACCTGCTGCCAACCTCGATCGGCATCTACGTCAAGATGCTGCCGGAAATGATGGCCCGTACCAACGCCAGCGGCGGTGAACAGATGAACAACTGGCTGGCCGGCTGGACCGTGTTCTACTGGGCCTGGTGGATTTCCTGGACGCCGTTCGTGGGCATGTTCATCGCCCGCATCAGCCGCGGCCGCACCATCCGCCAGTTCGTTACCGGAGTGCTGCTGGTACCGAGCCTGGTCAGCCTGGTGTGGTTCACCATCTTTGGCGGCGCGGGTATCGACGCCCTGCGTGAAGGCGCCTTCCAGCTGGCCAATGGTGCGGTCAACAGCAACCACGCGCTGTACCAGTTGCTGGACAGCTACCCGCTGGCCTCGGCGACATCAGTGCTGGTGATGGTTCTGGTGGGTATCTTCTTCGTCTCCGGTGCCGACGCGGCCTCGCTGGTGATGGGCACGCTGTCGGAACACGGCACCACCACGCCATCGCGACGTACGGTGATCTTCTGGGGTGCGCTGACCGGTACGGTGGCGGCGATCATGCTGGCAATCGGTGACCCGCGCGACCCCGGCGAGGCACTGACCGGCCTGCAGAACCTGACCATCGTCGTGGCCCTGCCGTTCGTGGTGGTGATGGTGCTGCTGTGCCTTGCGCTGTACCGCGACCTGCGCAAGGACCCGATGATGCTGCGCCACCTGCGCGGCAACGAACTGATCGAGAAGGCCGTGTTGTATGGCGCGGTGAAGCATGGCGAAGAGTTCTACATCGTGGTGCAGGAGAAGAAGACTTCGACCAAGCCGGCGTCGGCAGAGGCCGAAGTGACCGGCAACTGACCTGGCAAGTTTGTGGAATCGGGGGCTGCTGCGCAGCCCCCGATCAAGATGCCTTCACTGCCGTGATCAGCCCTTCAACGCCGCCTCTATCCTGGCCACATCGATCTTGCCCATCTGCATCATGGCATCAAACGCCCGCTTGGCCGCCGCCCGGTCGGGGTGGCCGATGGCTTCGATGAGGATGCGCGGGGTGATCTGCCACGAAATCCCCCATTTATCCTTGCACCAGCCGCAGACACTGGCCTCCCCGCCGTTGCCGACAATGGCATCCCACAAGCGGTCGGTCTCGGCCTGGTCCTCGGTGCTGACCTGGAATGAAAACGCCTCGCAATGCGTGAAGGCCTTGCCTCCGTTGAGCCCCACGCAGGGAATACCCATGACGCTGAACTCAACGGTAATCACGTCACCCTGTTTCCCGGATGGATAGTCAGCAGGTGCCTGATGCACCGCTATCACTGTCGTGTCAGGGAAGACGCTTGCGTAAAAGTTCGCGGCCTCCTCGGCGTCGTTGTCGTACCAGAGGCAGATTGTGTTCTTGGCTGTCATGGTCTTGTTCCAAGAAAGGGTGTGAGCCTTTGAGTCTAGTCTCACAGTCGCCGGTTGAAGTCCTGCAACATCCTGCAGACATTTCCGACATCAGGTAGTGAACCTGCTGACAAAAAAACGGTCTTTCGCTGACGGTCAACCCACCGACCGGTTCATCGGCCCAGTCACCGGGCCTACTTTTGTCCTGTTTCAGCGAAGACCCAACATGTCCGATTCCCGCCCAACTGCTTCCGCCCTCACTGCCCTGCGCGGCGGCCTGATCGCCACCCTGGTGGCCCTTGCCGCACCGGTGCACGCCGAAGAGCCTGCCAGCGATGCACGCTGGGTCAGCGACAGCCTGAGCACATACGTGCGCAGCGGCCCCACCGATGGCCACCGCATTGTCGGTACGCTCAAGTCCGGGCAGAAGCTGACCCTGATCGGCAGCCAGGGCAACTACAGCCAGGTGCGCGGGCAGAACGGCGATGTGGTGTGGATTCTCAGCAACGACCTGCAGTCGGTGCCAGGCCAGGGCGAGCGCCTGCCGCAGCTCGATGCCCAGGTCGCGGACCTGACCGGGCAGCTGAAGAACATCGACGACAGCTGGAAGAATCGCGTACAGGGCATGCAGGAAACCCTCGATTCACGCAAGAAGCTGATCGACGAACTGGAAGCACGCAACAAGGCGCTGAATGAACAGCTCGACCAGAGCCAGTCGCAGCTGCGCGATACCCAGGCACGCCTGGGGGACGAGAACAAGCAGGTGATGATGCGCTACATGGTGTATGGCGGCAGCATTGCCGGCGCGGGCTTGCTGGCGGGGCTGATCCTGCCGTCGCTGACCCGTGGGCGCAGGAAGAACGATCGCTGGTTCTGAAGACGGCGCCAGCCTGCGCTGGCCTCTTCGCGGGTAAACCCGCTCCCACAGTAACCACGCTGGCCTTGAGCCTGTTGGAGATACTGTAGGAGCGGGTTTACCCGCGAAGAGGCCAGCAAGGGCTTACTTGCTACGTGCCTTGTTGTAAATAGTCTTGGCTTGGTCCGCCGAGGCCTGACACTGAGTCATATCGCCCTTGCTCTGAGCATCCTTGGCATTTTGCAAGTGGACTTTGAAGTCATGGGCCATGCCGCCATGCATTGCCTGGCCACTGGCCTTTTCGAAATCCTCAAGCTCCTTGATCTTGGCCGCACAGTTGCTCGCCGGGTCTGCGTGTGCGGCAAAACTGAGGACCGAGGCAATCACCAGCAAAGGTATGCATTTAGTGGATTTCATGGAGCGTTCTCCTGGAAAACCTGAGGGGTCGTCGAGATGACACTGGCTCGACGCAGCAAACAGCATAGTCGGCCATACGCCCCGGCGCCTCGGCTCAGCCCGGGGGCTATGCCCCCTCGGCAAACAGGAAATCGATGAACACCCGCACCCGCAACGGCATGTGCCGGGCCTGGGGGTAGATCAGCATGAACGGCCGCGAGGTGCCGCCAAACTCGGCGAGTACTTCCACCAGTTCGCCACTGGCCAGTGCGTCCTGCACGGTAAAGCGGTAAGCCTGCATCAGCCCGCCGCCGTGGCGCACCAGCGTGGCGGTGGCGAGGAAGTCGCCCAGGCAGGTGAACCCACCCTGGGTTTCGATCTCCACCTGCTGGCCATCCTGAAGGAAGCTCCACGGCGGGCGGCGGCCACTGCTGGGCAGTTCGAACTGGATGCACTCATGTTGCAGCAAGTCGTGCGGTGTTCGTGGCGTGCCGGCACGGGCCAGGTAGCCCGGCGTGGCCACCACCACCAGTTCGGCATCTTCCAGGCGACGCGCCACCAGCCGCGAATCGGCCGGCTCGCGGCCACGAATGGCCAGGTCGAACGGCTCCTCGGCAAAGTCGACGTTGCGGTTGCTGACATGCACATCCACCTGCACCTTGGGGTAGCGCTGGCGAAACCGCGGCAGCAGCGGCAACAGCCGGTGATGAGCATAGGGCGTGGGTGCACTGATACGCAGCAGACCGCTCGGCTCGACCTGCCCGCCCGTGACCTGGCGCTCGGCCTCCACCAACTGCCCCAGTGCCTGCCGGCATTGCTGATAGTAGGCCTGGCCGGCTGCGGACAGGCGCATCTGCCGGGTGGTGCGGACGAACAGGCGCACACCCAGGCGCTCTTCCAGGCGCGCCACGCTGCGGCTGACCGCCGCCGGGGTAACGCCGGCTTCCGTGGCCGCAGCGGTGAAGCTGCCGCTGTCGGCGGCCAGGCAGAACAGTTCCAGGCTGCCCAGTTGCAGGTCATCGAAATGGCGGGTCATGTCGGCTCGATTGATTACATGATGTATCGATTGAAATGCCCAGCGCCTCATTTTTCAAGTGCTGATTGCAACCTACAGTGGCTTCACACCGAGCCCATAGCTCACTTCACTGGAGATCATGCACATGAACACGCCACGCACCGTCATCATTACCGGGGCCTCGAGCGGCCTGGGTTTCGCCCTGGCCGAGGCCTTCCTCGAACGCGGCGACAACGTGGTCGGCAACGCCCGCAGCCAGGCCCGCCTTGAGCAAGCCGCCGCCCGCCTCGGCAACCCATCGCGCTTCATCGGCGTGGCTGGCGACATCGCCGAGCAGGGCACGGCCCAGCGCCTGTTCGCCAGCGCCGAGCAAGCCTTTGGCGGGGTCGACCTGCTGATCAACAACGCCGGCATCTTCATTGCCAAGCCGTTTGCCGAGTACAGCGAAGCGGATGTCGACGCCCTGGTCGGCACCAACCTCAAGGGCTTCTTCTACCCGGCCCAGGAAGCGGCGCGGATCATGACCAGGCAAGGGCATGGGCAGATCATCGCCATCACCGCCTCCATTGCCTTGCAACCGGACACCCGCGTGCCGGCCCTGCTGCCGGTACTGGTCAAGGGTGGCCTGAACCAGGCGGTGAAAGGCCTGGCACTTGAACTGGCAGCCAGCGGCGTGCAGGTGAATGCGGTGGCACCGGGGATCATCGATACACCGCTGCATGGCGGCAATACGCAAGGCATGGGCGCGCTGTCACCCAGCGGCCGCACCGGCTCGCCACAGGATGTCGTGGATGCAGTGTTGTACCTGGCCGACTCACGCTTCGTCAGCGGCGTGATCCTGCCGGTGGATGGCGGTAGCACCGCTGGCACCTGGCATTAACAGAGGAGCGAGAACCATGCCCTATGTCCATATTCGCGTGACCGATGAAGGCGTCAGTGCTGAGCACAAGCGCCAGTTGATCGAACAGACGACCCGCATGCTGCAGCAGGTGCTGGGCAAGCCGCCGGCCAGTACCTTTGTGGTGATCGAGGAGGTGCCGACCGATAACTGGGGGGTTGGCGGGGAGACAGTGACTGCGGTGCGGGCCCGAGAGCGAGGGTGACCCCAGGGGCCGCCTTGCGGCCCAATCGCCGGCAAGCCAGCTCCCACAGGTACGGCGCTGCCTTCAGGCTATCGCTGTACCTGTGGGAGCTGGCTTGCCGGCGATTGGGCTGCACAGCAGCCCCTACTGGCGCAACCGCTCCAACGCCTGCAACACATACCCCGTGGCCCGCTCCACCTGCCCTTCCCGGCAGGCAATGCCCAGTTGCCGCCACAACCCCGGCCGCAGCGGCCGGCGGGCAATGCGCCGGTCCAGCTCGGCCGACTCCCCCTCCTGCGGCAGCAATGTCGCCCCATACCCGGCCCCGACCAGGCTCTTGATCGCATCGTTGTAGTTCAGCTCGATTCGCGGCTCAGGGTACAACCCCGCCGCCGCGAACCACTCGCCGGTCACCCGCGAAAGCTGGGTGCTGCTGTCGTTGAGGATCAACGCCCGCTGCGCCAGCCAGGCCGGCGTAACCTTGGCCGGTGGCTGCCAGTCGGCCGGCACGTAGGCCAGGATCGGGTCGCGCCGCCAGGGCGTAACCGCAAGCCCTTTACCAGACACCTGTGGCAAGGCCACCAGGCCGATATCCAGCGTGCCCTCGCGCAAGCGCGCCAGCGAGGCCTGGGAGGTCAGCACCTGGACCTGCACATCGATCCCTGGGTGCACCGTACGCAGGTGCTCCAGCGCCTGCGGCAGCAAGTGGGCGATGGCACCGGTGGAGGCGCCCAGGCGCACCCGGCCGGTCAGGCCCTCGACCTGTCGGCGCACTTCATCCAGCGCCAGGTCGGCGTCGGCCAGCAGGCGTCGGGCACGGGCCAGCAGGGTTTCGCCGATGACCGTGGGCCGCACCTGGCCGCGGGTGCGGGTGAGCAACGGTGCGCCAATGCGCGCTTCCAGCTCGGCCACGTGCAGGCTGATGGTGGGCGGTGCCAGGTTGAGCTGGCGGGCGGCTTCGGCAAACGAGCCCAGGTCGGAGATGACCACCAAGGTGCGGAGGCGATCGAGGCTGATTTCGCGCATGGACCAATCTCGTTCAGAAAAGATGAATATATCGATCATCATATTCAAATTTTCTTTACCAGAGCCACAAGCGAGCATAGGCCATCCCTACCCGACCGGACTTTGACCATGCACACACCTGTTGTCTTCATCGACGGTGACCAAGGCACCACCGGCCTGCAGATCCATGCCCGGCTGCAAGGCCGCAGCGATCTGCGCCTGCTGACCCTGCCCGAAGCCGAACGCAAAGACCCGCAACGCCGCCGCGAGGCAATCAACAGCGCCGACATCGCCCTGCTGTGCCTGCCCGACGATGCTGCCCGCGAGGCCGTGGCGGCGATCCACAACCCGCAAGTGCGGGTGATCGACGCAAGCTCCGCGCACCGCACCAGCCCAGGCTGGGTCTATGGCCTGCCGGAGCTCGACGAGCAGCAAGCCGAGCGCATCGCGCACAGCAAGCGCGTCAGCAACCCCGGCTGCTACCCCACCGGCGCCATCGCCCTGTTGCGCCCACTGGTCAAGGCCGGCCTGCTGCCAGCGGACTACCCGCTGAACATCCACGCCATCTCCGGCTATTCCGGTGGTGGCCGCGCCGCAGTCGAACGGCATGAACAGCCCGCCGCCGGCAAAACCCCGGCCCTGCAACTGTACGGCCTGGAACTGGCGCACAAGCATGTGCCGGAAATCCAGCAGCACGCCGGGCTGTCGGCGCGGCCGATGTTCATGCCCGGTTACGGTGCCTACCGCCAGGGCATCGTGCTGAGCATCCCGCTGCAGTTGCGCCTGCTGCCCGGCCAGGTCAGTGCCGAACAGCTGCAGGCCTGCCTGCAGCAGCACTACCAGGGTGCCCGCCACGTCCAGCTGATGCCCCTGCACCAGCACGGCGCGGCGCCGAACCTCGACCCCGAGGCGTTGAACGACAGCAACGACCTGCGCCTGGCGCTTTACGCCAACCCTGAGCATGGTCAGGTGCTGCTGACCGCAGTGTTCGACAACCTCGGCAAAGGTGCCTCCGGTGCGGCGGTGCAGAACCTCGACCTGATGCTCGGTGCATTGCAGGTACAAGGCTGATCGGCAAAAACGGTTAGACTGTACAGCCCGCGCCCGCATGGCGCGGGCCGTCCATCTACCCGCCGGAGCCCGCCCCCCGATGTTCATCCTGAGCCGCCTCGACAGCGTGCCGCCTGAATCTTTCCAGAACCAGATCCGCGAACTGGTGATCCACCACGTCGGCGAACTGAGCAGTGTCGCCATCAGCGCCGACAACCCGCTGTACCCGCTGTACCAGTACGGCGTTGGCATGGAAGTGCACCAGTACCTGCAAGCACTGGACGGCACCCGCGGCCTGGCCGTGGCGCTGACCCTGGCGCTGGATGCCGAAGAGCCGGACCAATTGCTGGGGTTTGCCCTGTCGCTGCCGGCCGAGGACGATGAACAGGCTTGCGCCCTGGCGTTCCTGGCCGTGCGCGCCAGCCATCGTCGCCAGGGCATCGCCCGCGCCCTGCTGGGCGACCTGCAGGCACGCCATGCCTGCGTCGAGCTGAATGCCTTCGCCAGCCAGGTACCGTGGTTCGAGGCGATGGGCATGCAAGTGGTGGCCGCCAATGGGCCGCAGGTGCTGATGAGCAGTACCGGGCGGGCTAGCGGCGCGCTGATCGGGCGACTGGATATTGCGCCGATCTACCAGACGGCGGAAGTGATGCAGATCCATACCTACCTGCTCAACCAGCAGGGTGAGGATGCGATGATCGAAGCGGAACAGATGCGGGATGAGCGGCTGGACGAACTGACCGCTCAGGCCCAGGAGTGTGTACGGCAGCGCAAGACCGTGCATTGATCCAAGGGCCTGTTCGCGGGCTCGCCCGCTCCCACAGGGATGTCACAAGGCCAAACTGTGGGAGCGGGCAAGCCCGCGAAGAAGCCGCACTGGCCCCTCAGCCATGCACCCAGCGCCGATGCAGCCCACGCGCCAGGGCATCCAGCACAAACCCCAGCACCCCGATCAGCAGCACCATCGCCATCAGCTCGGAATACGCCAGCCGGTCGCGGGTATCGAGAATGAAGTACCCCAGCCCCGCACTCACCCCGAGCATTTCGCACGGCACCAGGACGATCCACAGGATGCCGATGGCCAGGCGCACGCCGGTCAGCACATGGCCGATCACCCCGGGCACGATCACCTTGCACAAGGTCTCCCGGCGCGTGGCACTCAAACTGCGGCTCAACTGCAACCAGCGTGGGTCCAGCTGCCTTACCCCGGCCGCCGTGTTCAACAAGATCGGCCACAATGCGGCAAACGCCAGCAGGAAGTAGATAGGCTGGTCCCCCACGCCCATCAGCATCACCACCACCGGCATCCACGACAGCGGCGAGATCATGCGCAGGAACTGGAACGCCGGCGTGGTCGCCGCCTCCAGGTGCCGGTAGCTGCCCACCAGCAAGCCCAGCGGCACGCCGATCAGCAGCGCCAGCAGCAGCCCGACCAGGATACGTTTGAGGCTGACCCAGATATGCCCGTACACCTCGCCCTGCCCCAGCAACTCGACCAGGCTGGCCAGGGTCGCTGCCGGCGAAAAGCGCG
This sequence comes from Pseudomonas sp. B22(2017), assembly GCF_002113105.1. NCBI lineage: Bacteria > Pseudomonadati > Pseudomonadota > Gammaproteobacteria > Pseudomonadales > Pseudomonadaceae > Pseudomonas > Pseudomonas sp. B22(2017). The sequence continues at coordinate 580,885 of NZ_NEJN01000002.1, read as the reverse complement.
CCGACAGGCCATCGGCCTGGCCGAACAGCGCGACACCGGCCCACCACAACAGCAACAGACCCAGCAACCCGGCCAGCCCCAGGCCGGCATGAACGACATGCGTGCGCATCAGACCGCGAACTCCTCGCTACGCTCGAAGTCATCGGCGATGCCGAACACCGACGGCCCGCCAACGGTAGCAATGGCGTTGCGCACGAAGCGGTCGTCGACCAGGTCGCGGGCGGTCTGTGCCGGGTCCAGGCCGGCCAGGAACGCGCTGTCGCCCTCGATCAGGGTGGTTTTCAGGCGCTTGACCAGTTCTTCGGTGTAGCTGGGGAACGGGTAAGGCTGGAAATCGATACGCTTTTCGTCCCACTGCTGGTGGCGAATGGCGCCACTGGCAATATAACCGGCCCGGTCCTCGGCGGCCGGTGCCAGCACTTTGCCGAGCACCGCTGGTTCATGCGGGGTGTACTTGTTGGGGCCGGCCTTGGACAACAATGCAGCGGCCTCGGCGCGGTGGTCACGGGTCCAGTGCTGGGCCTTGACGATGGCGTTGACCACCTTCTGCGACCACTCCGGGCGGTTGTTCAGGTCATGCTCGTGCATGAACACCACGCAGCAGGCGTGGTTGCGCCACACATCGCCGGTAAAGCGCTGCACGCGGCCAACCTTGAGGTTCTCGGCCAGAGCGTTGAAGGGCTCGGCGACGATATAGCCAGCGATGCGCTTGCTGGCCAGTGCAGGCGGCATGTCGGACGGCGGCAGCACCAGCAGGTTGACTTCGTTGCCGGCCAGTGGCGCATTGGCCGGCTTCGACACCGGGGTCAGGCCGTTGTCGTCGAGCATCTGTTGCAGCACGACGTTGTGGATCGAGTACCAGAACGGGATGGCCACGGTCTTGCCGCCCAGCTGTTTCATGTCGCTGATGTCCGGGGCCACGGTCAGCCCCGAACCGCCCACGTGGTTCCAGGCCACCACCTTGGCCGGCACCTTGCTGGCGTAGCGGGCCCACACGGTCATCGGCGACAGCAGGTGGATGACGTTGACCTGGCCGGAGATGAACGCTTCGATCACCTGCGCCCAGCTGCGCAGCAGCACCGGGCGCTCGGCCTTGATGCCTTCGGCCTCGAACAGGCCGTTGTTGTGCGCCACCAGCAGTGGCGTGGCGTCGGTGATCGGCAGGTAGCCAATACGCACCGGCGCGTCCGGCTCGGCGGCGGCCCGGGCCTGCAGGCTCGACAGCAACGGCAGTGCTCCGGCGGCCGTGAGCATGGCACCTAGCTTGAGGAAATCGCGACGCGAAGAAGAGGAACAGCAGTCATCCATGCACATGGACAGCCTCCGAGGGCAACGGGGTTGGGGTAGGTTCGACTGTGCGGCTTGCCCGCCGAAGGGTTTTGAGGATTTCGATGCGCAAGGCGCCCAGTTCCTCGACCCGCTGCGTCCGTGGTTGCGGCAGGTCGATGTGCCACTGGCCGAGGGTGTGCGCTGGGTGGTTGCCCAGTAGCAGGACCCGGTCGGACAGCAGCAGGGCTTCGTCGATATCGTGGGTGATCAGCACCGCTGCCGTGTTGTGGGTGGCGATCAGTTGCAGCAGCAGTTGCTGCATGTCGGCCCGGGTCACTTCATCCAGCGCGCCGAACGGCTCGTCGAGCAACAGCACTTCGGGCTGGCGGGCCAGGCAGCGGGCCAGCGCGGTGCGCTGGGCCATGCCGCCGGACAACTGCGCCGGGTACTGGCCACGGGCATGGGCCAGGCCCACGGCGGCAATCGCATGGTCGATGCGTGCGCGCCGTTCGGCGGCGGCAAGTTTCGGCTGGCGGGCGAAGTCCAGGCCGAAGGCGACGTTCTTCTCCAGGTTCAACCAGGGCAACAGGCTCGGGTCCTGGAAGGCCATCGCCAGGCGTGGGTGCGGGCCCTGCAGCGGCTGGCCGTGCAGGGTCACGCTGCCACCGCGGGGCTGCTGCAGGCCGGCCAGCACACGCAGCAGGCTGGACTTGCCGACCCCGCTGGGGCCGAGGATGGTCACCACTTCGCCGGGTGCCAGCTGCAGGTCGAACTGTGCCAGCACCGCCTGCCAGCCACCCTCGCGCGGGTAGCCCAGGCTGATGTCGCGGGCTTCGAGCAACATTTGGCTCATGCCGCGCCCGCCTGGCGTTGCAGTTCGGCGCGCAGTTGCACCAGGCTGGGCGTGACGATCGGCACGAAGGCCGACTCGCGCCAGCGGCGGGCAAAGCCTTCACCGTACTCGCTGAGGTAGGCCTTGCCACCACTGGCCTGCAACTCCAGCTGTACGGCGTCGGCAGCGCTTTCGGCCAGGGTGATGCGCAGCTTGAACAGGGCCGCCGGCTGCTGCTGGAAGCGGCCATCGAGCAGGCCCTGCTTGAGCTCGTTCACGGTGTTTTCCAGGCGTTCGCTGAGCACCTGACGTGCTTCGTCGAGGAACGAGGCACGGCCATGCAGGTGTGCCTGCACTTCCGCCAGCGCCCGCCGCGCCAGGCCAATGGCCATGCCGCACTGCAGCGCCAGGAACGCCGGGCGTACCCGGGGCAGGAACTCACGGGCATTTTCGTGCAGCAACCAGCCACGCTGCATTTGCACCTGATGGAAGGCCAGTGCCGCGGTGTTGCTCGACTGCAGGCCCATCAGTTGCAGGTCGTCGGAGCGCTCCAGGCCCTGCGCGTCGGACGGGATGGCCAGCACGAACGGTGCACCACCGGCTTCGTCTTCGATAGCCGCAGCCACCACGAAGCCACTCTTGCGCAGGTTGGTCACCCAGTGCAGGCGCCCTTCCAGCTGCCAGCCATCGGCTTGCGGGCGCCCGCGCACCTGCAGCGCTTCGATGCCGGACAGGAACTTCATGGCGTTGGACAGCCCGGTGGCGCCGGCCAGTTCGCCAGTCAGCAGGCGCGGCAACAGGTGCTCGCGCAGGGGCTGGTTGGGGCTGTGCAACAGGTATTCGATGAAAGCGCGCTGGCCCCAGCAGACGAACGCCGCTGCCAGCGAGCGGCTGGCGATTGCGGCGATGGCCTCGACCGCGTCGGTCACCTGCCCGCCCGTGCCGCCCTGGGCGGGGTCGACACCGACGCGCAGCAGCTGCGACTCGGCGATTTGCGCCAGCACCAGCTGCGGCTCGCACTGGCCCCGGTCAATGGCCTCGGCATTGGCATCCAGCCAGTGTCGAAATGCACAATCTTGCATGGTCTTGCTCCTTTGAAAACGCCGGGGCCGCTTGGCGGCCCATTCGCGGCACAAGGCCGCTCCTACAACGATCGCGGTACGACCGGTGTCACGCGCGGATCATGCAGAAGGTTGCCAGCGGTACTTGCCGAGCTCGTCATTGAGCGGCGTCTGGGCGAACACATTAGCAAAGTTGCACAGGGTTGCGAGGCTCACGCCCAGAATCACCTCCAGGGCGTTGCCTTCGCTGAAACCGGCTGCGCGGAAGGCCTGGTAAGTGGCCTCGCTGACATTGCCGCGGGTGGCGATTACTTCGCGGGCGAACGCGGCCAGGGTTTCATACCGGTCATCGGGCAGCTCGCCACGGGCACGCAGGGCATCGACCACTTCCTGCGGCAGCTTGGCCTTGTTCAGGGCCACGGCCGTGTGGCCGGCCACGCAGAAGTCGCAGCCATGCTGGGTGGCGGCAATCAGCTGCACCACTTCACGCTCGGCCAGGCTCAGTTCGGCTTTGCCGTTGAGTGCCGAAACGGTCACGTAGGTTTCCAGCGCAGCCGGGGCATTGGCCAGTACGCCCAGCAGGTTGGGGATGAAGCCGGAATTCTTCTGGGCGTTCTCGAGGAACGGACGGGCCGCTTCCGGGGCGCTCTGCAGCGTGTGTAAAGTAATGCGCGAGGACATGGAGTGGTCTCCTTTGATGAGTGTCACTACAGTCTGTTGGTTATAAGAACTACCCTCCATATTCATCAGTCGCCTTTCCTTGCTCTTGAGTCTTTGCATTAGATGATTTCGTCCAGCCACCTTGTCGATTGGTTATTAGAGGGCCTGGAGCTCGATGCCAGCCTGTTCCATGTGGGCCGCTACTGCGGCGGCTGGCACGCCAGCACCGAAGGCATGGGCCGGGCCAGCTTCCACCTGGTGGTGCAAGGGCATTGCTGGCTGCACATCGATGGCCAGCCCGAGGCACTGCGCCTGGAGGCGGGCGATGCGGTGTTCCTGCTGCGCGACCTCGGCTATCGCCTGGCCAGCGACCAGGACCCGGCCAGTGCCTGCGCCCAGCCACGCCAGCACATGCAGCCCATGGACGCCGATGCGGTCGATGGCGTGGGCCTGGTATGTGGTTTCTTCCACTTCAGGCCGGGGTTGTCGGCGCTGATCGTCGACGGCCTGGCCGACTGGATATTGCTGCGCGCCGATGAACCGGCCGGGCATGCGGCGCGGGCGTTGTTCGAGCTGATCCTGGAGGAGTGCCGGCGCGCCGCCGGGCCGTCGCAGACGTTGCTGGAGCGGCTGACGCACTTGCTGTTCCTGTATGTGCTACGCCAGCAGGTGCATGCCGGGCAGACGCTGGGCGGGCTGGTCGCCCTCGCCCGGCAACCGGCGTTTGCCGGTTTGCTGGAGCAGTTGATCGAGCAACCGGGGCAAGCGTGGACGCTGGAAAGCATGGCCGCCTGTACCGGGTTGTCGCGGTCGGCGTTTTTCAAGCGTTTCAATGAACTGGCGGGGCAGTCGCCGGGGCAGGTACTGCTGGCGTTGCGCATGCGCCTTGCCAGTCAGTTGCTGCGCACGGGGCATACCGTGGAGCAGGTGGGGGCACAGGTGGGGTATCAGTCAGTGGCGGCGTTTACCCGGGCGTTTGCCAAGGCGGTGGGGGTGCAGCCGGGGGCGTATCGGCGGCAGCATGAGGGGCGTTAGCCTGCACTGGCCTCTTCGCGGGTAAACCCGCTCCCACAGGGATGTCACAATCTCTGGAACTTGTGGTGTACCTGTGGGAGCGGGTTTACCCGCGAAGAGGCCAGTACAGGCAGCAGATTCAGACCTGACTGACCGGAATATCCCCTGCCCCTTTGCCCTCCCGCCGCTCACCCATCCAGGCATTGACCTTCTGCCCGAACTCGGCCGGCGCCTTGCGCCCGAACCGCCGCGCCAGATCAAGGATGGTCTGCTGCGCCAGGGCCTCTTCCATGCGCTTCTGCGCACCCAGCATCACCGCGTGGATCGCGCAGGTGCCCTCGGTCGCCCAACCCGGCGGCGAACCCTCGAACAGGCTGCAACGCTCGCGAACTTCGCGGCAGTCGAAGATCTTCTTCGGCCCGTCGATGGCATTGACGATATCCAGCACGGTGATTTCATCCGACGGCCGCGCCAGCCGGAAGCCGCCACGCACGCCCTCGGTGGCGGCCACCAGACCGGCACGGGCCAGCTTGGTGAATACCTTGGCCAGGTACTCCTGAGGTACACCCTGCAACTCCGCCAGGTCGCGCACGCTGGACTCGCGCGAGTCGCCCCGCTCGTCCACCAGGAACAGCAGGCAATGGATACCGTATTCGACGCCAGCACTGTAGAGCGACATATCTATCTCCGACCAATCTTGTCGCAAATAATACGCCTATAGCATCCGCACCGCAAAGCGCAAAGCTGCCGTCTATCGGCCTTGTTTATCCCTTAAGCCCAGTAAATACAGCTATTCGAGCCGTGAAATGGTCATGCGGAGTGTCGGCCTGTGGGAAAAAAGACTTGCACGCACTAACTACGATCAATACAGTCGTAGTTATTCGAGAGGCACACAACCCGCCCTCGAAGCCCCTTTCGAACCTTGCGGAGCACCTTCATGAAATCGAACATCCTCATCATCGGTGCCGGCTTTGCCGGTGTATGGAGCGCCCTGAGCGCTGCGCGCCTGCTCGATCAGGCCCAGCGCGCCGACATCAACGTCAGCGTCCTCGCTCCACAGCCTGAACTGCGCATCCGCCCGCGCTTCTACGAGGCCGACGTGCACGGCATGAAGGCCCCGCTGGGCGAGCTGTTCGAAGCAGTGGGCATTCATTTCATCCCGGGCAACGCCGACAGCATCGATACCGAAGGGCGCAGCGTCAGCTACACCGACGCCCACGGGCACCGGCAACAGATCGCCTACGACCGCCTGATCCTCGCCGCCGGCAGCCAGGTCGCACGCCCGGCAGTGCCTGGCCTGGCCGAACATGCATTCGATGTCGACCAGATGGAATCGGCCATGCGCCTGGAACAGCACCTGGTCGGTCTGGCCACCCTGCCAGCTTCGCCTGCACGCAACACTGTGGTGGTCTGTGGCGGTGGCTTCACGGGTATTGAAACCGCCACGGAAATGCCTGCCCGCCTGCGTGCCATCCTCGGTGCCAGTGCAGCGGTGCGGGTGGTGGTGGTCGACCGCGGTCCGCAAGTTGGTGCGGCGCTGGGCGCCGGTATCACGCCGTCGATCATCGCCGCCTGCGAACAGGCCGGGGTCGAGTGGAAGGCCGGGGCCTCGGTAGTGGCTGTCGATGCCGGTGGCGTTACCCTGGACAACGGCGACCATATCGCCAGCAACACCGTGATCTGGACCGTTGGCGTGAAGGCCAGCCCGTTGACCGCACAGGTTGCCGGCGAGCGTGACCACTTCGGCCGGCTGAAAGTGGACGGCCACCTGAAGGTGCTCGGCCAGGACCATGTGTACGCCACGGGCGACACCGCCTGGGCCGCTGTGGACGAACTGGGCAACCATGCCCTGATGACCTGCCAGCACGCCATCCCCATGGGCCGCCACTCCGGCAACAACGCCGCGGCCGACCTGCTCGGCCTGCAGCCGGTGGTGTACCGCCAGCCCAAGTACGTCACCTGCCTGGACCTGGGCGAATGGGGCGCGACGTTCAGCGAGGGTTGGGAGCGCGAACTGAAGCTGCACGGCCAGGAAGGCAAAGACCTCAAGCGCCAGATCAACTCGGTGTGGATCTACCCGCCAGCGGCTGATCGCGCCCTGGCACTGGCCGCTGCCGACCCGCTGATCGCGATCGTCTGACCGCAGCGAGGTGCAAGCTGAAATAGCTGGGGCCGCGTTGCGGCCCATTCGCAACGCAAGGCTGCTCCTACATGCAACGCGATTCCTTTGTAGGAGCAGCCTTGCGCTGCGAATGGGCTGCAACGCAGCCCCTGTTACAGCAACGCCAATCTATCAGTCATTCACACTCACAACCCGCCCCGCCTTCTCGGCAGCCTTGCCCCGGGTCGCCAGGCAGTAATACAGCGGCACCGTCACCAGCAAGCCGAACAGCCACGACAGATCAGCCCCTTCGACGATATTGGAATACGGCCCCACATACAGCGACGTGTTGGCAAACGGCAACTGCACCAGGATGCCGCAGGCATAGGCAATGATCGCGTGGTGGTTGAAGCGGCCATAGATGCCGCCGTCAGCACTGAAGATCGAGGCGATATCGTACTGGCCCTTCTTGATCAGGTAGAAGTCGATCAGGTTGATCGACGCCCACGGCACCAGCACCAGCAGCAGTGCCAGGATCAGGCCGATGAACTGGCCGATGAAGTCCGCCGAGGCATTCAGCGCTACCAGGCCGCAGCCCACCAGAATCACCGAAGCCAGCACCACCCGCACCTTGATGCTCGGCGTCCACTCGGCGACGAAGGTCTGGATCGCGGTGACGATCGACAGCACCGCGCCATACAGGTTGAGGGCGTTGTGGCTGATGATGTTGAGCAGGAACAGCACCATCAGGATCGGGCCCAGCCAGCCGGTGGCCTGCTTGACCGCATCCATTGCATCGGTGCCTTCCGGCACGCAAAGCACCGCCACCGCACCAAAGCTGAAGCACAGGATGGTGCCCAGGGTAGCGCCGAAGTAGGTGGCCCAGAACGGCTTGGCAATGCCCACTTCACGCGGCAGGTAGCGCGAATAGTCGGAGGTATACGGCGAGAAGCTGATCTGCCAGATGGTGCCCAGCGACACGGTGGCGATGAAGCCCGACAGGTTGAACGCGCCACGGCTGAAGAAGTCGGCCGGCAGTTCCTGGGCGAACATCATGATGAAGCCGGCCAGCAGCGCCGAACCCATCACCCAGGTACCGATGCGGTTGAGGATGTGAATGAAACGGTAGCCGATCACGCCAATGGCAGTGGCACTTAGCGCACCGATCACGATCGCGCCGGGCATCGGCACGCTCGGGGTGATGCCGTGGATGGTCTTGCCCGCCAGGACGATGTTGGAAATGAAGAAGCCGACATAGATCAGCGCGGTGAAGAACACGATCAGCAAGGCGCCGTAGCGGCCGAACTGGCCACGGCTCTGCACCATCTGCGGAATGCCCAGCTGCGGTCCCTGCGCAGAGGCAAGGGCAATGACCACGCCCCCGACCAGATGGCCCAGCACGATGGCGACCAGCCCCCATAACAGGTTCAGGTGGAATACCTGTACCACCATGGCGCCGGTGACGATGGGCAGTGGCGCGATATTGGTACTGAACCAGAGGGTGAACAGGTCGCGCGCCTTCCCGTGGCGCTCGGCAGGTGGAACGTAATCGACCGTGTGATTCTCGACAAACTGGTGTTGCGACGACGGTTGGGACATAGGATTCAGCTCGAAAGGTCGTTTTTATCTTTGTAAGGAAACCGCATCTAGGCGGCCTCTCAGCTGCGGACCATATTATGGTATTCCAAACTTTTGACAACACTGATCCGTAGGAAAAAACGCCCACTGATCCGCTCGCGCAACCCCTGCGGCAAACCGCCTCTCCGCTCAAGCCCACGGTATACGCGGGCTTGAGCCGTTCATCGCGCAACACCCTCGCTTGAAAATTCCGCTTGCAAAATAGGTATTACGGTATACCATCAGACACATCAACGATAAAAACCGCGGACCACCGCAGCCCTATAGAGGTACACCAGATGATCGACGCAACCGTCTACAAGCATGTCCTGGGCTCCTTCCCGTCCGGCGTTACCGTCATCACCACCCTGGACGACGATGGCTCGGTCGTCGGTCTGACCGCCAGCGCCTTTTCCTCCCTGTCGATGGACCCGCCGCTGGTGCTGTTCTGCCCCAACTACACCTCCGACTCCTACCCCGTGCTGATCAGGCAGAAGCGCTTCGCCATTCATCTGTTGTCCGGTGAACAGCAGGCCGAAGCCTATGCGTTCGCCAAGAAGGGCAAGGACAAGGCCAGCGGTATCGAGTGGTCCCTGAGCGAACTGGGCAACCCGATCCTGGCCGGTGCCACCGCAGTCATCGAATGCGAACTGTGGCGCGAATACGAAGGTGGCGACCACGCCATCATGGTCGGCAAGGTGCACAACCTGATCGTCCCTGAAGAGGCGCCACGGCCGATGGTGTACTGCCGCGGCAAGATGGCCAGCCTGCCGGCCTTTGCCTGAAGCCTATTCTGAATCGAGACCGCTGGTGTCAACCCTGCCAGGCGCCAGCCCCTTTCAAGCGTTGAGGAAAGCCCCATGAAATTTTCGTTGTTCGTGCACATGGAACGTTGGGATGAACAGGTCAGCCACCGCCAGCTGTTCGAAGACCTGACCGAACTGACCCTGATGGCCGAGCACGGCGGTTTCAGCACCGTGTGGATCGGCGAACACCACGCCATGGAATACACCATTTCGCCAAGCCCGATGCCGCTGCTGGCCTACCTGGCTGCGCGCACCGACAAGATCCGCCTGGGCGCCGGCACCATCATCGCGCCGTTCTGGAACCCGATCCGCGTGGCGGGCGAATGCGCCCTGCTCGACGTGATCAGCAAGGGCCGCATGGAAGTGGGCCTGGCCCGTGGCGCCTACCAGTTCGAATTCGACCGCATGGCAGGTGGCATGCCGGCCACCGACGGCGGCAAGGCTCTGCGTGAAATGGTGCCGGTGGTGCGCAAGCTGTGGGAAGGCGACTACGCCCATGACGGCGAAGTGTACAAGTTCCCCACGTCCACCAGCGTGCCGAAGCCCTACAACGCCGTACCGCCGATGTGGATCGCCGCCCGCGACCCGGACTCGCACAACTTCGCCGTGGCCAATGGCTGCAACGTGATGGTCACCCCACTGATGAAGGGTGACGAGGAAGTGCTGGACCTGAAGAACAAGTTCCAGGCCGCCCTGGACAACAACCCGGGCGTGCCACGCCCGCAACTGATGGTGCTGCGCCACACCCACGTGCACAGCCCGGCCGAGCCGGAAGGCTGGAAAGTTGGCGCCCAGGCCATCTCGCGCTTCTACCGCACCTTCGATGCCTGGTTCGGCAACAAGACCACCCCGGTCAACGGCTTCCTCGAGCCGAGCCCGGAATCGAAGTTCGCAGAAGTGCCGGCGTTCGAGCTGGAGAACATCCGCAAGAACACCATGATCGGCACGCCGGAAGAGATCATCGCGCGTATCAAGTACTACCAGGAACTCGGCGTCGACGAGTTCAGCTTCTGGTGCGACAACAGCCTGCCCCACGCCGAGAAGAAGAAATCGCTGGAGCTGTTCATCAAGGAAGTGGTGCCGGCGTTCGCCTGATTTCCCATTACCTGAAACATTGCGGGACGCGCCCGCTCTCGTGGGCCCCTGTGGCCCGCGTGAGCGGGCTTTTTTTGGGGGATTGATCCGTTGCCTGTACCGGCCTCTTCGCGGGTAAACCCGCGAAGAGGCCGGTACAGAACGCCACAAAAACCCCGATACACAGCGCCTTTCGTCCCCTCGCAAGAGAAATTTCCAGCCACCTCTTGCACAACAAATATTATGGTATACCATCAGACAACAAGAGCTGATAACCCTCACCAGGAGCCACCCATGAGTTTCGAAATCCGCAAGATCGTCACCTACTCCGAAGAGACCCGCATCGAAGGCGGCAAGGCCACCGACAAGCCGGTGACCATGGTCGGCCTGGCCGTCGTGATCAAGAACCCATGGGCCGGTCGCGGTTTCGTTGAAGATCTGAAGCCGGAAATCCGTGCCAACTGCTCGGACCTGGGTGCCCTGATGGTCGAGCGCCTGACTGCCGCCATCGGCGGCGCCGACAAGATCGAAGCCTACGGCAAGGCCGCAGTCGTCGGTGCCGACGGCGAAATCGAACACGCCTCGGCGGTGATCCATACCCTGCGCTTCGGCAACCACTACCGTGAAGCGGTACAGGCCAAGAGCTACCTGAGCTTCACCAACAAGCGCGGCGGCCCGGGCACCTCGATCCAGATCCCGATGATGCAGAAGGACGACGAAGGCCTGCGCTCGCACTACATCACCCTGGAAATGCAGATCGAAGATGCCCCGCGCGCCGATGAAATCGTCGTGGTCCTGGGCGCCTCCGACGGCGGCCGCCTGCACCCGCGCATCGGCAACCGCTACATCGACCTGGAAGAACTGGCTGCCGAAAAAGCCAACGCTCAATAACAACAACCAAGACGGGCCGGGGCGTGGCGTGCTTACCCGCCGCGCCCGACCTTCAAGGAGCGCCCTCCATGATTCAGCCTGTCGCTGAACGTACACCTGCCGGCACCAGCTACCTGTCCGTCGGCCAGGGCCAACCCGTGGTACTGATTCACGGCGTTGGCCTGAACAAGGAAATGTGGGGTGGTCAGATCGTGGGCCTGGCCAACGACTACCGCGTCATCACCTACGACATGCTCGGCCACGGCCAGAGCGCGCTGCCGGCCGCCGACATCGGCCTGGAAGGCTACGCCGACCAGCTCGCCGAACTGCTCGACCACCTGCAGATTCAACAAGCCACCGTGATCGGCTTCTCCATGGGCGGCCTGGTCGCCCGGGCGTTCGCCCTCGAATACCCACAGCGCCTGGCTGCACTGGTAGTGCTCAACAGCGTGTTCAACCGCACCCCCGAGCAGAGCGCCGGCGTTATCGCCCGCGCCGCCCAGGCTGCGCAGCTTGGCCCCGACGCCAACGTCGACGCCGCGCTCGACCGCTGGTTCAGCCGTGAATACAAGGCTGCCAACCCGGCGCAGGTCGCCGCCATTCGCCAGGTGCTGGCGAGCAACGACCCGCAGGGCTACCACACCACTTATTCGCTGTTCGCCACCCAGGACATGTACCGCGCCGCCGACCTGGCCAGCATCCAGGTGCCGACGCTGATCGCCACCGGCGAACTCGACTCGGGCTCCACCCCGGCCATGACCCGCCAGCTTGCTGCCAGCATTCCTGGCGCACACAGCGTGGTCCTCGCCGAGCAACGGCATATGATGCCGGTGGAAGTACCGCGTGAAGTCAACAAGATGCTGCTGGACTTCCTCGCCCAAGCCCGCACCCTCACCGAATCCGCCAAGGGGATTGTTGCATGACCCTCGTTCGTTTCCAGATGTGCATCGACGGCCAATGGCGCGATGCCCAGAGCGGCAAGACCTTCGACAGCCTCAACCCGGCTACCGCCCAGGCATGGGCGCAATTGCCCGACGCCGACGAGGCCGATGTCGAGCTGGCCGTGCAGGCCGCCCAGCGCGCCTTCGACAGCAAGGAGTGGCGCAGCATCACCGCCACCGCGCGCGGCAAGCTGCTGCGTCGCCTGGGTGACCTGATTGCCGAAAACAAGGAACACCTGGCCCAGCTGGAAAGCCGTGACAACGGCAAGCTGATCCGCGAAACCCGCGGCCAGGTCGGCTACCTGCCAGAGTTCTTTCACTACACCGCAGGCCTTGCCGACAAGCTTGAAGGCGGCACCCTGCCGCTGGACAAGCCCGACCTGTTCGCCTACACCGTGCACGAGCCGATCGGCGTGGTGGCCGGGATCATCCCGTGGAACAGCCCGCTGTACCTCACCGCCATCAAGCTGGCCCCGGCCCTGGCCGCCGGCAACACCATCGTGCTCAAGCCGTCCGAGCACGCCTCGGCGACCATCCTCGAGCTGGCCCGCCTGGCCCTCGAGGCCGGCTTCCCGGCTGGTGTGGTCAACGTGGTCACCGGCTACGGCCCCAGCACCGGCGCGGCGCTGACCCGCCACCCGCTGGTGCGCAAGATCGCCTTCACCGGCGGCGCCGCCACCGCCCGCCACGTGGTGCGCAGCAGCGCCGAGAACTTCGCCAAGCTGTCGCTGGAGCTGGGCGGCAAGTCGCCGAACATCATTTTCGCCGATGCCGACCTGGACAGCGCCATCAACGGCGCCGTGGCAGGCATTTATGCCGCCTCCGGGCAAAGCTGCGTGGCTGGCTCGCGTCTGCTGGTGCAGGACGAGATCTTCGACGAGTTCGTCGAACGCCTGATCGCCCGCGCCAAGCGCATCCGCATCGGCAACCCGCAGGACGACGCCAGCGAAATGGGCCCCATGGCCACCGCGCAACAGCTGGCCGTGGTCGAAGGCCTGGTGGCCGCGGCCAAGGCCGAAGGCGCCAAGCTGCACATGGGCGGCAAGCGCGCCGAAGTCGAGGGTGACGGCTGGTTCTACGAGCCAACCCTGTTCGAATGCGACAGCAACTCGATGACCATCATGCAGGAAGAGGTGTTCGGCCCGGTTGCCGCGGTAATCCGTTTCAAGACCGAGGAAGAGGCCCTGGCCATCGCCAACGACTCGCAGTTCGGCCTGGCCGCCGGCATCTGGACCCGCGACCTGGGCCGTGCCCACCGCCTGGCCCGCGACGTGCGTTCGGGGATCATCTGGGTCAACACCTACCGTGCCGTGTCGGCCATGGCGCCGATCGGCGGGTTCAAGAACAGCGGCTACGGCCGTGAGAGCGGCATCGATTCGGTGCTGGCCTATACCGAGCTGAAGACGGTGTGGATCAACCTGTCCACCGCGCCGATGCCCGACCCGTTTGTGATGCGCTAAGAGGTAGCACGAGATGATCGAACCAGGCATCTACAAAGACGTGATGGGCTCGTTCCCGTCCGGCGTCACCGTGGTCACCACCCTGGACGCCGACGGTGGCATCGTCGGCATCACCGCCAGCGCGTTCAGCGCGCTGTCGATCGACCCGGCGCTGGTGCTGTTCTGCCCCAACTACGCCTCCGACACCTACCCCATCCTGCGTGACAGCAAGCAGTTCGCGATTCACCTGCTGTCCGCCGACCAGACCGCCGAGGCCTATGCCTTCGCCGGCAAGGGCAAGGACAAGGCCAAAGGCATCGAATGGCACCTGAGCGAGCTGGGCAACCCGCTGCTGGCCAAGGCCACGGCGATCATCGAATGCGAGCTGTGGCGCGAGTACGACGGCGGTGACCACGCGATCATCGTCGGCGCGGTGAAGAACCTGGTGCTGCCGGCCGAGCCGGTGACCCCGATGGTCTACCACAAGGGCAAGCTGGGCGCCCTGCCGCCCCTGGGCTGACCTTGAGATCGCCGGGGGCTGCCGTGCAGCCCATCGCCGGCAAGCCAGCTCCCACAGGGATTCCACAGGCCTGTGGCCCTGCGCTGTATCTGTGGGAGCTGGCTTGCCGGCGATGGGCCGCACAGCGGCCCCTGTATCACCCTTTTTCAGGGGCCGCGTCATCGTCTCACCCTCGGTTGCGTCCCCTGTTTTATTCTGGAGTACTGCACATGAGCAATGAAAAGTACGAAAAAGGCCTGCAGATCCGCACCCAGGTACTGGGCGAGGACTACGTCAACCGCTCGATCCAGAACGCCGACGACTTCACCAAGCCGTTGCAGGAGCTGGTCACCGAATACTGCTGGGGCCACGTCTGGGGCCGCGAAGGCTTGTCGCTCAAAGAGCGCAGCATGATAAACTTGGCCATGATTTCCGCGCTCAACCGGCCCCACGAGCTCAAGCTGCACATTCGCGGCGCCTTGCGTAATGGCCTGAGCCGTGAACAGATTCGCGAGATCCTGCTCCAGGTCGGCATTTATTGCGGCGTGCCCGCGGCGGTGGACAGTTTCCGCCTGGCCCGCGAAGCGTTCGCTGAAGCCGATGCGGAGTCAACCCGTTAACACCGGGCTGTTCGAACCCACGCAAGGAGCACCCAAGGTTCGTGGTGCTGTTGCGGTTGCGGCCGGGCAGCCTCTTTAAGAGCGCACTTGATGAAACGCCAGCCACTCGACGACAGCTTCAAGGTCAATCGCAACCCCGTTACCCTGCGCGAAATCGTGCTCGACAAGCTGCGCGCCGCGATCATGAACTTCCACCTGCTGCCAGGCGATCGCCTGGTCGAGCGCGACCTCTGCGACCGCCTCGGCGTCAGCCGCACCTCGGTGCGTGAAGCCCTGCGCCACCTGGAATCCGAAGGCCTGGTGGAGTTCGCCGACGCCAAGGGCCCGCGCGTGGCCATCATCACCCTGGAAGACGCCCGCGATATCTACGAGCTGCGCTGCGTGCTCGAAGGCCTGATCGTGCAGCTGTTCACCCTGAACGCAAAGGCCAAGGACATCCGCGCCCTGGAACGCGCGCTGGAGGTCAACCGCGAAGCCCTCGAGGAAGGCGAACTGCAACAGGTGCTGGACTCGGTACAAGGTTTCTACGATGTGCTGCTGGAAGGCTCCGGCAACCAGGTGGCCGCCCAGCAGCTGCGCCAGTTGCAGGCGCGCATCAGCTACCTGCGCGCCACCTCGGTGTCGCAGGAGAACCGCCGCGGCGCCAGCAACCGCGAAATGGAAAAGATCGTCGAGGCGATCAAGAGCGGCGACCCGCTGGTTGCCCACCAGGCCTCGGTCGACCACGTCCGCGCCGCCGCCAAGGTGGCCCTGGACTACCTGCGCCAGAAGCAGGATGACAACGTCAAGGTGCGCGAGATGGTCGAGCCCCTGGCCTTGAAGGATCCCCGCATATAAGCAACCCACAGGCCACCGATCATGCCCAACGCCCCGCGCTACTGCCCGCACTGCACCACGGAACTGGCCCGGGGCGTTCCCACAGGCGACACCCACGAACGCCTGCACTGCACCGGCTGCGGCTACATCCACTACATCAACCCGAAGATCATCGCCGGCTGCATCATCGAGCGTGATGGCAAGTACCTGCTGTGCCAGCGCGCCATCCCGCCGCGCCCCGGCACCTGGACCTTGCCGGCCGGGTTCATGGAGGCCGGCGAAACCACCGAGCAGGCGGCCTTGCGCGAGGTCTGGGAAGAAAGCGGCGTACGCGCCGAAATCGTCTCGCCGTACTCGATCTTCAGCGTCCCGAAGATAAGCGAGGTCTATATCATCTTCCGCGCCATCGCCACCGAGGAAACCGGGCAGTACGGGGCGGAAACGCTGGCCTACAGGTTCTTCGAGCCCGACGAGATCCCGTGGGACGAAATCTACTATCCGGCAATCCGGCAGATTCTCGAGCGCTATATCCTCGAGCGGCAAGCCGGGGTTTATGGCATCTACATGGGCAATGACGACACTGGCAAGGTGCACTTCATTCGCTAGCTTGTACCGGCCCTATCGCCGGCAAGGCAGCTCCCACCTGGACCGCATCGACTTCGAGTCATGTGCAGTCCTGTGGGAGCTGGCTTGCCGGCGATAGGGCCGGTACAGCCACCAAAAATTCTCGCCAAACGTCTATTCTGGATGCACCCTTCAGGCCTTACGCAAAAGGACCAGCAGAGCACATGGCAAAATGGCTAGACGGCGGCGGTCTGATGGCCGAGCGCATCCGCAACCACGATTGGGCCGCCACCCCGCTGGGCCCGCTGGAGCACTGGCCCGACCCGCTGAAAACCAGCCTGGCGCTGTGCCTGGCCTCGCGCTTTCCGCAAGCCGTGCTCTGGGGCCCTGACCTGCTCACCCTGCACAACGACGCTTTCTCACAGATTCTCGGGCAGAAGCCCTCGGCATTGGGCATCCCCTTCCGCGCCGTGTGGCAGGAGGCCTGGGCCGACATCGGCCACATGGCCAACCGCGCCCTGGCCGGCGAGGCGGTGTACATCGAAGACTTCCCGCTCGTCATCGACCGCAACGGCGGCCCCGAACGGGCCTATTTCACCTTCTGCTACAGCCCCATCCGCGACCACGACGGCAAGGTCCTGGGCATGCTGGATACAGTCACCGAAACCACCGCCAGCGTGCTCGCCAACCAGCGCCTGAGGTTCCTCGACGACCTGGGCCGTGCCGTGGCCGACGCTACCGACCCGAACCAGATCCTTGCCACTACCACGCGCATGCTGGTCGAGCACCTGCAACTGTCGAGTTGTGCCTACGCGGTGATGGAGCCAGACGAAGACGGTTTCACCATCTGCGGTGACGCCGTGGCGCCCGGCTCGCCGCATCTGTTGGGCCGCTATCGATTGCAGGATTTTGGCAAGCTGGCGCTCGGCCGCCTGCGCAATGGCCTGCCGTTGGTCATCCAGGACAACCTGAGCGAGCTGTCCCCGGAGGAAGCTGCCACCTTCCAGGCCATCGGCATTACCGCGACCATTTGCATGCCCCTGATCAAAGGCGGCCGACTGACCGCGCTGATGGCCATCCACGACAAGGTGCCACGGGAGTGGACCCACTATGAACAGACGCTGATCAGTGAAGTCACCGAGCGCTGCTGGGCGCATATCCAGCGGGTACAGGCCCACGCCGAGGTCCGCGAAGCCATGACGGCACTGGAGGCGCTGAATGCCACCCTCGAACAGCGCGTGGATGAACGCACCAGCCAGTTGCTGCACACAGAAGCCGTGCTGCGCCAGACCCAAAAGCTCGAAGCCATTGGCCTACTTACCGGTGGCGTGGCTCATGACTTCAACAACCTGCTGACCATCATTCGCTCGTCACTGCATTTTCTGCAGCGCCCCAACCTCGATGCACAGCGTCGCGAACGCTATCTCAAGACCATGTCCGACACTGTCGACCGCGGCACCAGGCTGACCGGCCAGTTACTGGCCTTCGCCCGCCGCCAGGCCTTGAGCCCGCAAGTGTTCGAGGCCGGGCCACGGCTGGAGGCCATGGCCGACATGCTCGACACTGCCACCGGTGCGCGGATCCAGGTCGAGCTGCAGTTGCCACAGGCGCCTTGCCATATCCGCGCCGACCTCAATCAACTGGAAACCGCGGTAATCAACCTGATGCTCAACGGCCGCGACGCCATGGCCGGCGAAGGCACCTTGCAGCTGCGCCTGCAGGCTGACCAGTCACTGCCCGCCCTGCGCGGCCAGGCGCCACAGCCGGGCCCGTTCGCGGCGATTTCGGTGAGCGACAGCGGTGTCGGCATTGCCACCGAACTGCTGGAGCGTATCTTCGACCCGTTCTTCACTACCAAGGCACCGGGTGAAGGCACCGGGCTCGGGCTGTCGCAGGTGTTCGGTTTTGCCAGGCAGTCCGGGGGCGATGTGCAGGTGAAAAGTGTGCCGGGCCAGGGCACCACCTTTACCTTGTACCTGCCCCAGGAGCCGCCGCCTGAGGCCTAGCGGTCAACGCCGCCCTTCGGCCAGCATGCGCACGGCCAGGCCCGCCAGCACCGTACCCATCAGCCAGCGCTGAACCTGCTGCCATAGCGGGCGACCGGCGAGGAATACGGCGATCGACCCGGCCATGATCGCGATCAGTGCATTGACCGAAACGCTGATGGCGATCTGCGTCGACCCCAGCACCAGCGACTGCAGCAGCACGCTGCCATGCCCCGGCTCGATGAACTGCGGCATCAACGACAGGTACATGACGGCGATCTTGGGGTTCAGCAGGCTGGTGGCAAAGCCCATGGTGAACAGCCGCCGCGGGCTGTCGGCAGGCAGGTCGCGAACCTGGAACGGCGACCGGCCACCAGGGCGCAGCGCCTGCCAGGCCAGGTACAACAGGTACAGCGCGCCACCGATGCGCAGCGCGTCGTAGGCAAAAGGCACGGCCATCACCAGGGCGGTGATGCCCAGCGCGGCGCAGAACATGTAGATGACGAAGCCCAGGGCCACACCACCCAACGAAATCAGTCCGGCCTTGCGGCCCTGGCAGATCGAGCGGGAGATCAGGTAGATCATGTTCGGCCCTGGGGTCAGGACCATGCCGAGGCAGATCAGGGCGAAGGTGAGCAGTTGCGTGGTTTCGGGCATGGGGCACATCCTGGTTGTGCGTTGAAGTGCTGCGAGTTTATCCGAGGCCATGCATGTCGTCTTTACCCTTGGCTCTCGCCTGCCAGGTTAACGCGGCAACCTGTAGGAGCGGCCAACGCACGCCAGTGAGTCAGCTGATCTGGCCGGCTATCAAGCCCAGGGCCACCGTGATCATCGCCACCCCCGACACCCGCCCGACCAGCTTCGCCGCCCCCGGCCGGGTGCTCAACACGGCTTTGGCGCCATAACCGACCAGCGAGTAGATCACCAACGAGCTGCACAGGTGCACCAGGCCCAGCAGCAAGATCTGCAACGGCACCGGCCAGCTCGACTGCGGGTCGGTGAACTGCGGCAACAACGCCAGGAACAGCAAAAACACTTTCGGGTTCAGGCCACTGACGCAAAACCCTTTCAATGCCCAGCGAGACCCCGACTCCCCCGCACCATCCTGCCCGGCCGCCGGCAAGGCCGGGCTCAGCAGCAGGTTGCCACCCAGCCACAGCAGGTAGCTACACCCCGCCAGGGTCAGCAAGGTCAGCGCCAGCGGGTGGCCGGCCAGCAGGCTACCGACCCCTGCCGCCACCACCAGGGTCGCAAGGAAATGCCCCGACAACATCCCCGCCACCGCGGGCATAACCCAGCGCCCCCGCATGCCGGCCGAAATCGCGTAGGCCCAGTCCGCGCCCGGGGTAATCACGAACAGCATCGACACGGCCCAGAACGCCGTCAGAACACTGAGAGCCACTTGAATCTTCCTTTTTCCACTGCTTTGGGATGACGAAAGATTACGGATTCCGCCGAGGGATTTTCTTTCGTATATTCCTCACAACCTTCAATTACTGGAAGATCCTTCTCAATGGACAGGACCGATCGAAAAATTCTTGCCGAACTGCAAAAAGATGGTCGGCTATCGGTGACCGAACTGGCCGACCGTGTGGGGCTCAGCCTGTCGCCCTGTCATCGGCGCTTGAAGGCGCTGGAGGAGTCGGGGGCGATTCTTGGCTATCACGCCCGCTTGGCGCCGAGCGCCCTGGGGTTGAACTTTGCCGCGCTGGTATTCGTGACCTTGCGCGAAGTCACTCGCCAGCCGGTAGCGGACTTTGAAGCGGCGCTGGCCGAAATCCCGCAGATCGTCGAGGCGCAGCGGCTGTTTGGCGACCCGGATTACCTGCTGCATGTGGTGGCCAAGGATTTGCCGGCGTTCCAGAAGCTGTATGACGAGCAGCTGACCAGCATTCCCAATGTGAAACGGTTGAGTTCGACGCTGGTGATGAAAGAGGTGATTCAGGATCGGTTGTTGCCGATGTAGCGTTGTCGCCTGTGCCGGCCCTTTCGCGGGTGAACCCGCTCCCACAGGTACTGCGCATGACTTGAAATCAATGCGGTCGAGGTGGGAGCGGGTTTACCCGCGAAAAGGCCGGCACAGGCGACATTTTTATCTGCCCTGCAAACGCGCACGGCGCCCCAGAAAAGCACACCGCTTCTTACCTCCATATTGCCCAAACCCCTCTAGCCCAAGCCCTCCCGCACCCTGGCACCCTCCTTGCTACCGTCGCCCGCTTAACCTTTTGTCAGCCTTAGGTTTTTTAAGGTTTATGGGCACATATTTACTAATTTCTCGTTATCCCCGCGCCCCGCATCATCGCTCCAACAAGAACGCGTCGCCCTTCGCCGGCACGCCCCCGGGCAGCTCCCGATGCCCTACCTTGCCTTGGAGTCAGTCATGACCAGTGCAGCCAATTCGGCACCCCTCATAGAAAAACACACGATCGGCTACGTGCCCCCGCAAGACCGCCATGGAAAGGTAAGGGATCTGTTCACACTGTGGTTCGGCGGCAACATAGCGCCGCTGCCCATCGTCACAGGCGCGCTGGGCGTGCAACTGTTCCACCTGAACCTGGTATGGGGCATCGTCGCCATCCTGGTCGGCCACCTGGTCGGTGGCGTACTGATGGCGCTGCACTCGGCCCAGGGCCCGCAGATGGGCATCCCGCAGATGATCCAGAGCCGCGCCCAGTTCGGCTCGCTCGGCGCGCTGCTGGTGGTGGTGATCGCCGGGGTCATGTACATCGGCTTCTTCGCCTCCAACATTGTCCTCGCCGGCAAGTCGCTGCACGGCGTGGTCGATGCCGTGCCGGTACCGGTGGGCATCGTCATCGGTGCGCTGGGCTCGGGCATCATCGGCATCATCGGCTACCGCTTCATCCACGTGCTCAACCGCATCGGCACCTGGGTGCTGGGTATCGGCATCGTGGTCGGCTTCGGCTACATCTTCAGCCACGTGCAGAGCGACGACTTCCTCACCCGCGGCGGCTTCAACCTGGCCGGCTGGCTGGCCACCGTGTCGCTGGCTGCGCTGTGGCAGATCGCCTTTGCGCCCTACGTGTCGGACTACTCGCGCTACCTGCCGGCGGACGTGAAGGTCAGCTCGACGTTCTGGACTACCTACCTGGGCTCGGCCCTGGGTTCGAGCCTGTCGTTCATCTTCGGCGCCGTCGCGGTGCTGGCGATCCCGGTCGGCATGGACACCATGGATGCAGTCAAGCTGGCCACCGGTACCCTCGGCCCGATCATGCTGGTGCTGTTCCTGCTCAGCGTGATCAGCCACAACGCACTCAACCTGTATGGCGCAGTGCTGTCGATCATCACCCTGGTGCAAACCTTCGCCCACCGCTGGATCCCCACCGCCAAGAGCCGCGCCGTGCTGTCGCTGGTAGTACTGACGGCCTGCTGCGTGGTGGCGGTGTTCGCCTCGGCGGACTTCATCGGCCACTTCGTCGACATGGTGCTGGTTCTGCTGGTGGTGCTGGTGCCGTGGACAGCGATCAACCTGATCGACTTCTATGCCATCCACAAGGGTGACTACGATATCCAGTCGATCTTCCAGGTCGATGGCGGTATCTACGGGCGCTACAACCCGCAGGCGCTGATCGCCTATGCCGTGGGTATCGTGGTGCAGATCCCGTTCATGAACACACCGCTGTATGTCGGGCCGATTTCCGAGCATATCAACGGAGCGGACCTGTCGTGGCTGGTGGGGCTGGCGGTTACTTCGCCGCTTTACTGGTGGCTGGCCAGCCGTGATAGCGCCTACCGTCGCCGGCAGATGAGTGCCAAGGTGGCCATGGGGCACTGATTCGAACTGTCCTGGCCTCTTCGCGGGTGAAACCGCTCCTACAGGGATATCGCATGTCTCAGGATCTGTGCTTTCCCTGGTGGGAGCGGGTTTACCCGCGAATAGGCCGGTACAGGCAACACATCAATCAGAGGTTGTAGGCCCGCTCATTGTGCTCCGCCAGGTCCAGCCCCTGTTCTTCCTCTTCCCGGCTGGCCCGCAGCCCGATGGTCAGCTTGATCGCCCCCAGAATCGCCCAACTCACAACAAAGCAATACACGAAGGTGAACGCCACCCCCTTCAACTGCACCAATGCCTGCCCGACTGGTGATGCACCCTCCACATAGCCGCCCAACGCAGGCGCGGCAAAGACCCCGGTAAGGATCGCGCCGACCATTCCGCCCACGCCATGCAGGCCGAACACATCCAGGCTGTCGTCATAACCCAGCGCCTGTTTCAACCGGGTCACGGCAAAGAAGCAGATGGCCCCGGTCAACAACCCGATCACCAGCGCGCCCAACGGCCCGACGAATGCACAGGCCGGGGTAATCCCGACCAACCCTGCCAAAGCCCCTGAAGCCGCACCCAAGGCCGTCGGCCGACCATGCGCCACCTTCTCGGTCAGCAACCAGCCGACAATCCCCGCACAGGCCGCCACCATGGTCGCCAGCATCACCACCCCTGCCGCCTGGTTGGCAGCGAGCCCCGAGCCGACGTTGAAGCCGAACCAGCCCACCCACAGCAACCCGGCGCCCACCAAGGTGAAACCGAGGTTGTGCGGCGGCATGGCCACCTGCGGGTAGCCCTTGCGCTTGCCCAGCATCAACGCCGCAGCCAGCGCTGCCACGCCGGAGTTGATATGCACGGCGGTACCGCCGGCAAAGTCCAGCACACCCCAGTTGACCATCAACGCCCCCGGCCCGCCCCAGACCATATGCGCGATCGGCGCGTACACCAGCACGAACCAGGCGGCCATGAACAGCAACGAAGCACTGAACTTCATGCGCTCGGCAAAACCACCGGCAATCAGCGCCGGGGTAATGATGGCGAAGGTCAGCTGGAACACTGCGAACACGCCTTCGGGGATGGTGCCGACCAGGCTGTCATGGCCGATGTCCAGCATCAGCGCCTTGCCCAGCCCGCCAATGAAGCTGTTGAGGGTCAGCTGGCCCTCGACCATGCCGGCGGTGTCCACTACCAGGCTGTAGCCGAACAGCACCCAGAGAATGCCGATCACCCCGGCAACGGCGAACAGCTGGGTGAATACCGAGAGGAAGTTCTTGGCCCGCACCATGCCACCGTAGAACAGTGCCAGGCCCGGGATGCACATCATCAGCACGAACATCGCGGCGCAGATCATCCAGGCGGTGTTGCCGGTGTCCAGGGTGGGGTCGGCGGCGTGGGCCTGGGTGGTCAGGGCTAACAACATTACAGCGAGGGTGAGGTGCTTCATGGAGTCACTCCTGTGTGAATGGTGGGGCTGCCTTGCAGCACATTCGCGACACAAGACCGCTCCTACAGGGGGCCGCGCAGGCTCAGAGACGCGGTCCCCTGTAGGAGCGGCCTTGTGCCGCGAATGGGCCGCAAAGCGGCCCCAATTACCGATAACTCAGTACTGCGCCTGCCCCGGCACCCAGGCAGTCCCCGCCAACGGCACCCGTGCCATCGCCGCAGCCTCCACGGTCAACGCCACCAGGTCCTCCGGGTCGAGATTGTGCAAGTGCGACTTGCCACACGCCCGCGCCATGGTCTGCGCCTCCAGCACAAGCACCCGCAGGTAGTTGGCCAGCCGGCGCCCGGCCTCCTCCGGGTTCAGGCGCCTGGCCAGCTCCGGGTCCTGGGTGGTAATGCCGGCCGGGTCGCGGCCGTTCTGCCAGTCGTCATAGAAACCGGCCGCAGAACCGATCTTCTTCAGTTCGGCATCCAGCCGCGGGTGGTTGTCACCCAGCGCGATCAACGCCGCAGTACCAATGGCCACCGCATCAGCCCCGAGGGCCATGGCCTTGGCCACGTCGGCGCCATTGCGAATACCCCCGGAAACGATCAGCTGCACCTTGCGGTGCATGCCCATTTCCTGCAGCGCCTGCACTGCCTGGGGGATGGCCGGCAGGATCGGGATGCCGACGTGCTCGATGAACACTTCCTGAGTCGCGGCGGTACCGCCCTGCATGCCGTCGAGCACGATCACATCGGCACCGGCCTTCACCGCCAGCTTCACGTCGTAGTACGGGCGGCTGGCGCCGATCTTCACGTAGATGGGTTTTTCCCAGTCGGTGATCTCGCGGATCTCGGCAATCTTGATCGCCAGGTCATCCGGCCCGGTCCAGTCCGGGTGGCGACAGGCGCTACGCTGGTCGACGCCGATCGGCAAGGTGCGCATGCCCGCCACCCGCTCGGTCACCTTCATGCCGAGCAGCATGCCGCCACCGCCCGGCTTGGCACCCTGGCCGAGGACGATCTCGATGGCATCGGCCTTGCGCAGGTCGTCGGGGTTCATGCCGTAGCGCGACGGCAGGTACTGGTACACCAGGTGCTGCGACTGGCCGCGTTCCTCCGGGGTCATGCCGCCGTCGCCAGTGGTGGTGCTGGTGCCGGCGATGGTCGCACCACGGCCCAAGGCCTCTTTGGCGTTGGCCGACAGCGCGCCAAAGCTCATGCCGGCGATGGTCACCGGAATTTTCAGGTGGATCGGCTTCTTGGCGAAGCGGGTGCCCAGCAGCACATCGGTGCCGCACTTCTCGCGGTAGCCTTCCAGCGGGTAGCGCGACACGCTGGCACCGAGCAGCAGCAGGTCGTCGAAGTGCGGCACGCGGCGCTTGGTGCCGCCGCCGCGGATGTCGTAGATGCCGGTTTCGGCGGCACGCTGGATTTCCTGGATGGTCAGGCGGTCGAAGGTGGCCGACTCACGCAGTACCGGGGGGAATTGCTCGCTCATGGGAATGCTCCTGGATCAGTACGCGCTGGCGTTGTCGACTTTGAAGTTGTACAGCTGGCGAGCCGAGCCGTAGCGTTTGAAATCGGCAGCCTTGTGGTCCAGGCCCGCCTTGTTCAGCAGTTCCTGCAGCTCTTGCAGGTGCTCGGCGCGCATCTCTTTCTCGATGCAGTCCGAACCCAGTGACTGCACCGAACCCTTTACGTAGATGCGCACCTCGTACAGCGAATCGCCCAGCGCATCGCCGGCATCGCCACACACCACCAAACGCCCGGCCTGGCCCATGAAGCAGCTCATGTGGCCGATGCTGCCGCCGACGACGATATCCACGCCCTTCATGGAAATACCGCAGCGCGCGCCGGCATCACCCTCGATCACCAGCAGCCCGCCATGGGCTGTGGCGCCGGCGGCCTGGGAGGCGCTGCCCTTGACCCGCACCGTGCCGGACATCATGTTCTCGGCCACACCGACACCGACGTTGCCATGCACGGTGACGCTGGCCTGCTGGTTCATGCCGGCGCAGTAGTAGCCGGCGTGGCCTTCGATATCCACGACCACGGCGGCGTTGATGCCCACGGCCAGGTTGTGCTTGCCGTCGGGGTGGGTCACCCGCCATTCGTGGTCCTGCACCTCACCGTGCAGGGACTGGTTGAGGACACGCACCGAGGTGCTGGAAAGGTCGATCGTATTCATGTGGTTCTCCAGTGGTTCGGTGGCAGGTCAGGCGCTTTCGCGTTCCCAGACGTACAGGGTGGCCGGCGCCGGTTCCCAGACCTTGGCGTTCTCGATGCCCGGCAGGCTGGCCAGTGCCTGGTACTCCGAGGCCATGGCCACGTAGTCGTCGGTCTCGGCCAGCACGGCGGGCTTGCAGGCGATCGGGTCGCGGATCACGGCAAAGCCATTGCGGGTGCCGATGGCAAAGGTGAAGAAGCCGTCCAGGTCTTCCAGCGCGCCATCCAGGGCCTGGGCCAGGCTGTCGCCCTGCTGCAGGCGCCAGGTCAGGTAGCCGGCGGCCACTTCGGTGTCGTTGTCGGTCTCGAAGCTGATGCCTTCGCGCTTGAGCTCCTGGCGCAGGCGGAAGTGGTTGGACAGCGAGCCGTTGTGCACCAGGCACAGGTCGGCGCCGGTGGAGAACGGGTGGCTGCCCTCCATGGTCACGGCGCTTTCGGTGGCCATGCGGGTATGGCCGATGATGTGGCTGCCTTTCATGCCGGCCAGGCCGAAGCGGCTGGAGATTTCCGCCGGCAGGCCCATGCCCTTGAGGATCTCGATGCTCTGCCCGGCGCTCATGATGCGCACGTCAGGGGCCAGTTCGCTCAGGGCCTGGCGGGCCGACGCCTCGCGGGTGTGCACCTTGAGCACGGCAGCGCTGGCGTTCTGGAACCAGTCCAGCGAGCAGCCCAGGCGCCCTTCCAGCTGGCCCATCAGGGCCGCCCAGGGGTAGTTGACGTCAGTGGCCTGCAGGGTCAGCTTGACCCAGCCATCGGCCACTTCGTCGCCGTAGATGGCAAAGCCGGCGCTGTCCGGGCCACGGTCGGTCATGGCTTCGAGCATGGGTTCGAAGAGCTTGCCGAGCTGGGCTTCCAGCTCGGTTTTTTTCAGGTACAGACCTACGATTCCACACATGATGATGCTCCTTACTAGGCAGTGGGCGACCGCTTCGTGCTGGCTGCCCAAGGGATTGGGGGCGCTCAGAAGAATTCGGTGTAACGCTGGATTTCCCAGTCGGAGACGTGGCGGCAGTACTCCACCCACTCCATGCGCTTGAGCTTGATGAACTCATCGACGATCTCGGCGCCCAGCACTTCGCGGAACAGCGGGTCGGCCTCCAGGGCGTCGGCGGCTTCCTTCAACGACTGCGGCAAGGTCTTGATGCCGCGTGCGGCAATCTCTTCCAGGCTCAGGTTGTAGAGGTTCTCATTGCACATCTCGCCCGGCTCCAGTTGGCGGTCGATGCCATCGAGGCCGGCGGCAATGATCGCGGCGGTGACCAGGTACGGGTTGCAGCCAGCGTCCGGCAGGCGGAACTCCAGGCGACCATAGGGGATGCGCACCATCGCCGAGCGGTTGTTGGCGCCGTAGGCGACAAACGCCGGGGCCCAGGTGGCGCCGGAAAGCGAGCGGCCGACCACCAGGCGCTTGTACGAGTTGACCGTGGGCGCGGCGAAGGCGCACAGCGCCGGGCCATGGGCCAGCAGGCCTGCAGCAAAGTGGTAGGCCAGCTTCGACAGGCCCATGCCGCTGCTGTCGGACGGGTCATGGAACAGGTTCTTGTTGGTACTGCTGGCCAGCGACAGGTGGAAGTGCATGCCATTGCCAGCGCGCTTGGGGTCGGGCTTGGGCATGAACGAGCAGATCATGCCCAGGTCGTTGGCGATCTCGCCGGCGGCCATGCGGAAGAAGGTGAAGCGGTCAGCCGACTCCATGGCGTCGCTGTAGGTGTAGTTGATCTCGAACTGGCCGTTGGCGTCCTCGTGGTCGATCTGGTAGATGTCGAAGCCCACCGGCTGCAAGGCCTCGGTCAGGCGCTCGAGGAACAGCCGCGAACGCGACAGGCCCTTGTAGTCGTAGCACGGCTTGTCGAGGTTGTCGGAGGCGTCCACCAGTTGCAGCTTGCCATCCTCGTCGCGGCGGAACAGGCTGAACTCGGGCTCAAGGCCGGTGTTCAGGGTCCAGCCTTTGTCGGCCAGGCGCTGCACCTGCTGCTGCAACACGTAGCGGCTGTCGTAGGGCCAGGGTTGACCGTTCACGTGGCCTACGCACACCACCCGGCCGTAGCCGGGCTGCCACGGTACCGGGATCAAGGTAGAAAGGTCGCCGCGGGCCATGAAGTCGGGGCCGTGCGGCTCCATGCCCATACCGCAGATGGCGAACCCGGCAAAGCCGGCGCCCTCCTCGGCCACCATCTTCAGGCCCGAGACCGGCACCGATTTGGTCTTCGCCGAGCCATGGATATCGACGAACTGTGCCAGCACGTACTTGATGCCGTGCTGATCGAGGGTGCGCTGGGTTTCTGCTGGCAACATGGGTTGAACACTCCTGGGCAAGGGGCAATGATTCCGCATGAGAAACTTACTTTCCTCACAGGAATGCAATGGGCTTGCCAACTTTGTTCAGAGTGCAACCTTGTGTTGCCTGTTCGGGCCTCTTCGCGGGCACGCCCGCTCCCACAGAGTTCGCCGCAGAGCCCTGTGGGAGCGGGCGTGCCCGCGAAGAGGCCGGTACGGGCAGCACAAAACCCAAGCAGATTTTCATGCTCCATTTATGGGAAACTTGTTTTCACCCGAGGAAAGATGCAGCCACCGTAGCTGCATTTCGCACTTTCCCAGTGCGAAAACTTTATTCTTGAACTGAAACCGTGCAGGACATTCGATGCCAACCGAAACCGAACCGCGCCTTCGCCTGGAGCAGTACCTGGGCCTGCAGATCAAGCGCCAGCGCCAGGCCCAGTCCCTCAAGCTCGCCGACGTGGCGCGCATCGCCGGCATCAGCCAAGGCATGCTCAGCAAGATCGAGAACGCCCAGGTGTCCACCAGCCTCGACACCCTCAGCCGCCTGTGCGACGTGCTGGGCATGCCGATGGCCAAGCTGTTCAGCCAATATGACCAGCCCGACGGCAATGCCTTGTTGGTGAAAGCCGGTGAAGGGCTGGAGGTGGTGCGCCGCGGTACCGAGAAAGGCCACACCTACCATTTGCTCAATCACGCCAGGGGGCCGAAGAAGAATTTCGAGGCGTACATGGTGACCATGGACGACGCCAGCGAAGAGTTCCCGACCTTCGCCCACCCCGGCACCGAGTTCCTCCACTTGCTGGAGGGTGAACTGGTGTACCGGCACGGCAACCAGCTCTATCACATGCAGGCCGGTGACAGCCTGACCTTCGACGGCGAGACCCCGCACGGCCCCGAGCAGTTGGTGCAAGTACCCATCCGCCTGTTGTCGATCATGAACTACAGCGACGAGTGACGCGGCGCGCCAGGCACCCGCGGAGAACAGGATGCCAACCGCTGCGCACACTGATGCAGGCGACTAAGCGCCCTCAGGCAGCAGACTGCGATCGAACATGAACGCCCGCTCCCCCTGCGGCGTGTACTGATACAACTGCTGCGGCCGGCCCAGCCTGGGCTGGTTCTTCTCCCCGGTGTCCCTCACCCACCCCAGCTCGCGCAAGCGCTCCAGGCGTTTGCGCAGCGAGGTGTTGTTCACCGCCTGTCCCAGGCACGCCTGCACCGCGCCTAGCGCATCCAGCACAGTGAACTTCTCCGCCAGCAGGTACAGCGGCAGGCTGCTGTACACCGTCTTCGCCGCCAGCCGCTCACGGGCACGCTCCACCAACAGATTGTGATCAAAGGGCAACAGCACCTTGCGCGCCAATACGCTGTCCAAGTCGAAAAACGCCAGTTGCTCGCCCTCGACGGCCTGCCGGGGTTCGAGCAAAGCCAGGTAATAGGTGCTGAGTGACCATCCACGCGGGTCGCGAAAGGCATTGCCCTCGGTACCTACCTGTTCCATGTAGCACGGTACAACCTGGGTTTTCTCGCGCAGTGCACGCTCGGCAGCAGCTTCCAGGCTGGTGTCGGGGGTGCGGCCATTGACGATCACCCCGGGCAAGGCCCACTGGCCGGCATGCGGTTCACGCTCACGACGGTGCAACAGCACCTGCAGATGCTGAGCTTCGGGGGCCATGCGCAGGGCGACGATATCGACGCTGGCCAGGACTTCGACTGTACTCACGGGGCGACTCCTTGTTCAGCTCACCATAATCCACCAGAGCATCTAAGTAAGGCAAGCAGAAAGCCCGTTTCAAAAGTTGCTTGACACACTTAATACACCAAGTGAATTATGTATCCATTCCAGCGAGGAGAACCGCCATGAAGATCGCCAGTTTCGATGTCGACGCCCAGAACGGCTTCACCAGCAACGTGCCGCAAGAGCTGCCGGTTCCCGAAGGCCATGAAATCGCGGTAGATCTTAATACCATGGCCTTGCGCGCCGACCTGCGCCTGGGCAGCAAGGACGCCCACCCGGCCAACGCCGCCTGGGTAGTCGCCGACCCCGCGCACATGCTGCAGCCCCTGCAGCTGGCCAACGCCGACCTGACCTGGGTCAGCCACTGCGTGCCCGGCACACCCGGCTTCGAGTTGCTGCCCGGCCTGCCGGCCCCCATCGACTATGACTATTTCGTATGGAAAGGCGTCGAGCCCGACCTGCACCCCTACGGCGCCTGCTACCACGACCTGGCCGAACGCCGCTCCACCGGGGTGATCGAGTACCTCAAGGTGCAGCAGGTGGGCGCGGTGATCGTCGGTGGCCTGGCCCTGGACTATTGCGTCAGGACCACTGCGCGCCAATTGCGCCAGGCCGGTTTCCAGGTACTGTTGTACCTGCCGGCCTGCCGCGCCCTCACCCAGGCAGGCGCCATCGAAGCATGTGGCGCCTTGGCCGCCGAGGGCGTGATCCTCTGCGGCGACGAAGCCGCGCTCGACCACCAGCTCTCTCTGATCAAGGAAGACCGCCCATGAGCGACAGCGTTTTCGGCCCACGCATCATCCAGAACCTGCTGGACACCGACTTCTACAAGATCACCATGATGCAGGCGGTGCTGCACAACTACCCCAACGCCGAGGTGGAATGGGAATTCCGCTGCCGTAACGGCGAGAACCTCGCACCTTACCTGGCGGAAATCCGTTACCAGGTAGAGCAACTGGCCGATGTCAGCGTCACGCATGACCAGCTCGCCTACCTGGAGAAGATCCCGTTCATCAAACCGGATTTCATCCGTTTTCTCAGCCTGTTCCGCTTCAACCTGCGCTATGTGCAGGTGGGTCTGGATGATGCCGGGCAACTGGCGATTCGCGTGCGCGGGCCGTGGTTGCACGTGATTCTCTACGAGATCCCGCTGCTGGCGATCATCAGCGAGGTGCGCAACCGCTACCGTTATCGCGAGGTGGTGATCGAGCAGGTCCGCGAGCGCCTGTATCAGAACCTCGACTGGCTGAAGGCCGAGGCCAGCGCCGAAGAACTGGCCGGTTTCCAACTGGCCGACTTCGGCACCCGGCGGCGCTTCTCCTACCGGGTGCAAGAAGAGGTGGTGCACATTCTGAAGCGTGACTTCCCGGGCCGCTTTGTCGGTACCAGCAACGTGCACCTGGCCCGCGAATACCAGCTCAAGCCGATCGGCACCATGGCCCACGAGTGGTTCATGGCTCACCAGCAACTCGGCCCGCGCCTGGTCGACAGCCAGGCTGCCGCGCTGGAATGCTGGGTGCGGGAGTACCGGGGGCTGCTGGGCGTCGCCCTGACCGACTGCATTACCATGGACGCGTTCCTGCGCGACTTCGACCTGTACTTCGCCAAGCTGTTCGATGGCCTGCGGCACGATTCAGGCGATCCGCTGGCCTGGGCGGAAAAGGCCATTGCCCACTATGAGCGGCTGGGGATCGACCCGAAGAGCAAGACCCTGATCTTTTCCGACGGGCTGGACCTTGCCAAGGCGCTGGGGTTGTACCGGGCGCTGCATGAGCGGATCAATGTGAGCTTTGGCATTGGTACCAGGCTGACCTGCGATATCCCGGGCGTGGAGCCGATGAATATCGTGATCAAGATGACGGCCTGCAATGGGGCACCAGTGGCCAAGATTTCCGACAGCCCAGGCAAGACACAGTGCCGGGATGAGAACTTCGTGGCCTATCTGAAGCATGTCTTTCGGGTGGATTGAGGCCGGCACAATCACCCCACCTCTTGCAGACCAACACACAACTCCAGAAACCGCGCCGCAGCCCGCGACGGGGTGGCTGCATGCGGCACCAGAATGGAAAACCGCCGCACCAACGCCTGCGGCACAACCTGCAACCGCTGCAACGCCCCGTCCTCATGTCGGATCGACATCGCCGACACAAAGCCAATCCCCATCCCGGCTCGCACTGCCTCCTTCACCCCTTCCACGCCAGCAATTTCCAGCGCCACGCGCATCGCCACGCCGCTGCGGGCAAATGCCCGCTCGACGATCTGTCGCACACCCGAGCCGCTCTCGCGCAGCACCAACGGGTAAGCCCCCAGCGACGCCAGTGTCTGCCGATCACTGCCGGCCAGCGGATGACCACGTGGCACGATGGCCACGATCTCGTCTTCCCGCCACGCCGTCACCGCCGTGCCCAATGGCAGCTCCTGCCCAGGCGGCCCTTCGATCAGGGCGATATCGACGCTGTCCAGCGCAGCGACGATTTCTGCCGTATTGCCATTGGAAGTGCTCACCAACACCTCCGGGTAGCGGGCATGGAAATCGGCAATCAGGTAAGGCAGCAGGTAGCTGGCCGGCGTGGTACTGGCGCCGATGCGCAAGGTACCGCGCTCCAGCCCGCGCATGGCCTCGCGTAGTGCCTGGGCCTGACGGAAGGTTTCGCGCAGGCGCTCGGCATGGGCCAGCAATTGCTCGCCGGCTGCTGTCAGCCGCACACCACGGCCGGCGCGCTGATACAGCGGCTCGCCAAATGCCTCCTGCAGCAGTTTGAGCTGGCCAGACACCGCCGGCTGCGACAAATGCAGGGCTTGGGCCGCATGGCTGATGTTGCCGTGCTCGGCGACGGTGGCGAAAGTTATCAGTTGTTCTGGGGTCATGAATGAAAAATATCAGCTAAACGGATATTTGCCATCCCAAATTACGATTTTTTATAAGCTTATAACCAGATTAACGTAAGCCATGTCGAAACACCTTTCCGGAGGACTCACATGGCCACGGCTCCGTCCAACCCCGCCTTTGCACCTACCCTCTCTACCCGAGGGCGGCTCAATGGCATTCTGTTCGTCGCGCTGTTCGCGCTTGCGGTCACCCAGTTGGCCGCTCTGCCCGTCATCGCCAACCTGGGTATCAGCCCGCTGATCGTCGGTATCGTCGCCGGTGCGCTTTACGGCAATGCACTGCGTGACGGCGTTCCCGCCAGCTGGGCGGCGGGTATCAACTTTTCCGCCCGCGGCCTGCTGCGCATTGCCGTGGCCTTCTTCGGCCTGCGGGTAAGCCTGCAGGAAATTGCCGAAGTCGGCTGGTCCGGGCTCATCGTGTCGTTGCTGGTGGTGTCCAGCACCCTGCTGATTGGCCTGTGGTGTGGCATGAAGCTGTTCAAGCTGGACCGCGATACCGCCTTGCTGACCGCCGCAGGCAGCGCCATCTGCGGCGCCGCTGCGGTTCTGGCCTTCGAGTCGGCCCTGCGCAGCGCACCGCATAAAAGCGCCATGGCGGTTGGTAGCGTGGTGCTGTTCGGCACCCTGTCGATGTTCCTCTACCCATTGGCGATCAATGCCGGCTGGCTGCACCTGGATACCATGGGCGCCGGGCTGTTCCTGGGTGGCACCATTCACGAGGTGGCCCAGGTGGTCGGTGCCGCCAGCAACGTCAGCCCCGAGGCCACGCATATCGCCACCATCGTCAAGATGACCCGTGTGATGCTGCTGGTACCGGTGCTGCTGGTGGTGGGCCTCTGGATCAGCCGCGCGCGCCAGCCGGGCCAGGCACAGGGCAACGGGCGCATCGCCATGCCCTGGTTCGCCTTCGGCTTCCTCGCGCTGGTGCTGGTGAACTCGCTGCAGGTGTTGCCGGGCAGCGTGACCCAGGCGGTCAACAGCCTGGATACCTTCGCCCTGACCATGGCCATGACCGCGCTGGGGATGGAGACGCGCCTCAGCCAGATTCGCCAGGCCGGGCCGCGGGCGCTGGCCACCGGGGCGATTCTCAACCTCTGGCTGGTGTTTGGTGGAGTGGCTATTACCCTGGGTGTGCAGAAGCTGTTGGGATGACTTGAGACCGAGTCGCCTGCTTCGCGGGTAAACCCGCTCCCACAGGTATTGCGCTGCTTTCAGAACCTGCGCCGTACCTGTGGGAGCGGGTTTACCCGCGAAGCAGGCAGCTCGGTCTGATGAGGTTTTTGTTGCCCCCCCTCGTTGCCGCCCACATTTCTCGGTATGGTGTTGTCAAAGAAGGATGTTTTACCCGCACAGGAAAGACTTAGATGCCTCAACGCCATGTCATCAATGCATCCGTCAGCCCCAAAGGCAGCCTGGAGACGCTGTCACAACGTGAAGTGCAGCAACTGAGTGAAGTCGGTACCGGTAGCCTTTACACCCTGTTCCGCCAGTGCGCCCTGGCCATCCTCAACACCGGCGCCCATGTCGACAATGCCAAGACTATCCTCGAGGCCTATCAGGACTTCGAGGTGCGCATTCATCAACAGGACCGCGGCGTGCGCCTGGAGCTGCTGAATGCCCCGGCAGACGCTTTCGTCGATGGCGAAATGATAGCCAGCACCCGTGAAATGCTGTTCAGCGCCCTGCGCGACATCGTCTACACCGAAAGCGAGCTGGCCAGCCAGCGCATCGACCTGGAAAGCTCCCAGGGCATCACTGATTACGTGTTCCACCTGCTGCGCAACGCTCGCACCCTGCGGCCGGGCGTGGAGCCGAAGATGGTGGTGTGCTGGGGTGGCCATTCGATCAGCAGCGAGGAATACCAGTACACCAAGAAGGTCGGCCACGAGCTGGGCCTGCGCAAGCTGGACGTGTGCACTGGCTGCGGCCCGGGTGTGATGAAGGGCCCGATGAAGGGCGCCACCATTGCCCACGCCAAGCAACGCATGCACGGCAGCCGCTACCTGGGCCTGACCGAGCCCGGCATCATCGCCGCCGAAGCACCCAACCCGATCGTCAACGAACTGGTGATCCTGCCGGACATCGAGAAGCGCCTGGAAGCCTTCGTCCGTGTCGGCCACGGCATCATCATCTTCCCGGGCGGTGCCGGCACGGCCGAGGAGTTCCTCTACCTGCTGGGCATCCTCATGCACCCGGACAACCAGGAGCTGCCGTTCCCGGTGGTACTCACCGGGCCGCGCAGCGCGGAGCCGTACCTGCAACAGCTGCACGCATTCGTCGGCGCCACCCTGGGTGAGGCGGCGCATCGCTTGTACGAGATCATCATCGATGACCCGGCGGAAGTTGCCCGATACATGGTCGAAGGGCTCAAGGCGGTGAAGCAGTTCCGCCGCGAGCGCAACGATGCCTTCCATTTCAACTGGCTGCTGAAGATCGAGGAGAGCTTCCAGCGCCCGTTCGACCCGACCCACCAGGCCATGGCCGACCTCGACCTGCGCCGCGAGCTGCCAGCCCACGAACTGGCCGCCAACCTGCGCCGGGCGTTTTCCGGAATTGTCGCCGGCAACGTGAAGGACAAGGGCATCCGCCTGATCGAGGAACACGGGCCGTATCAGATCCGTGGCGACAGCGCCGTGCTGGACCCACTGGGCCGGCTGTTGCAGGCGTTCGTCGACCAGCACCGGATGAAGCTGCCGGGCGGCGCGGCGTATGTACCGTGCTATCAGGTGGTGACCTGATTCGCCATTCTTGCTGAGGCCCCATGGACGGGGCCTGCAGCTATTTGGCTTTTTGGCTTTTTGGATATGGCATTCGCATCGAGTAGACATTCATTCGCGATGGTGGCGCCAAGTCACCTTTCCGCCCTTACGGCGGGTCCCTTTTTGTCGTGGCAAAAAGGAACCAAAAACCGTCGGCTCCCATCATCCGGCCCCTACGCTTCGCTCCGGGGTTCCCTCGCTACGGGCCTGCTCCCGGAAGTACGCGCTGCAGGCCCCATCCATGGGGCCTCAGCGCTTGACGGGCATCCATGCCCGTCACCTCCCTCCGCAGTCCCTTCGCTCGGCCTCCTGAAGTCGCAATCGGCGGCGCCTGAACTATCGCGCGCTTAGAAGCAAAAGCAAAAGCAAAATTGCTACTAACTGAGGTCGGCCATCGGTCGTTCGACGAAGCGGATGCTGTCGCGCCCACCGCGCTTGGACTGGTACAAGGCGACATCCCCTTGCTCGATCAAGGCTGCCAGGCTCGTCGGCGGTTGGTCGAACAGGTTGGCGCCGATGCTCAAGGTGACCGGCTGCGGCGTAGGCACCGTCTTGCTTGCATACTGCTGAAACTGCTCGCGCAGCAGTCCACCCAGCTCCATGACCCGCTCGCTGCTCGTACCACACAGCAGAATGACGAACTCATCACCGCCCAGCCGCGCCGCCAGCGAGCGCTCGGGCAGCACCGTGCGAATCATCTCGCTCAGGGCAATCAGCAAGCGGTCCCCTGCAACATGCCCGTGCAGGTCGTTGACCAGCTTGAAGTTGTCGATGTCGATCAGTAGCAAGGCCCCGGGCTGCGTTGAATCCACTGCCTTGAAGAAAGGCCCCGCCCGCACCTCCAGTGCGCGCCGGTTGTACAGCGCCGTCAATGGATCCCGGGCCGCCAGACGGGCAATCCGCTCCTCTCGGCGGTAGCGCACGGTGCCGGTCATCGACAAGGCAATCAGCATGATCGCCATCGCACCTTCGACCAACGAAACCTGAATGATCAACCCACCGAAGGTGGCCAGGTCAATCAGCGTACCCGGTGTGATCGCAATGATCGCCTTGGCCACATAGAACAACCCATGAACCAGCAAAACGTAGCGCAACTGCACGGCACCAACACTCAGCGACTTGCCATGCGGCCGCAAAAGCCAACTGGCCTTGAGCGTCAACAGCGCCACCAGCAACGAGTTGACCATCAGCATCACCTTCGACCACTGCGGCCCCACAGGCAACAGCAGCAAGGCGAACCACACCAGCACCACCGATAACCAGATACGCGACAGCCGCACCTGGGTGAAGCGCAACACGCCCATCAGGAAGAACCAGTGCGCCACCACCAGCAAGCCGTTGGCGAACCAGATGCCGATCAGCAACAAACCGATACCGCGCAGCAAGGCCAGGGTGGAACCGATCGTGATGGTGGCAAAGCCTGCGCTCCAGAACAGCAGCGACGGCTCGCGAACGCTGCGCCACTCGATCGCCAGGTACAACGCAGCCGCGGCAGCCAGGGCGATCGAGATAGTCAGCATCGTGGGTGGATCAAGCGCCATAAACGGATTGGCCTATCTGGTTAACGAGGAAAAGGCCCGATTGTATGCGCTCGTGATGACTTTTCAGAGGAGCCTTACACCACCAGCCTGCAAATGATAGCCCAGCCCTGGCCAATACCCATGCGGGTGAAATGTCATATTGACATCAGCGTGTCATTTGCACCACAAAAACCGCTGTCGTTATGACAACGCACCAGCGCAACACGCCCATCTGCAGGGGCTGCCCAGCTGGCACGAAAGCTGAACCATTCTCTTTCGCCACTACCTGCCTTGCGGAAATAACCATCATGAGAAATATCCTCCTCCCTCTGGCAATGTCCCTGTCCATCGCCCTGCCCGCCTGCGCCGACGAGGTGCTCTCGGAAAGCCCCGACAACACGGTGGGCTATGGCGCCGGGGGCGTCACCGGCCTGATGGTCGGCGCCGCGCTCGGTGGCCCGTTCGGCGCCATCGTCGGTGCAGCCCTGGGTGCATTTGGCGGCGCCGCCGTGCAACAAGGCAGCGGGCACAGCGATGCAGCGTACGTGGTACGCCATGACGACGGCAGTACCCAGCGCTATCGCTCGCCCAATGCCCGCTTCAAGCCCGGTGATCAGGTGCAGGTGAGTGGAATTCGCCTGGCCCCGGCGCAGTAAGCCGTTGCCCGGACAAAAAGCTCACCAGTTGCCGCCCATGTGAGCTCAGGCGCTCCCAGTCGCGGAAACACAAACGTAGCTCCAGGGTGGCCCAGCTTTCCGCCAGGGCCACCCGACGCGCCGGCAGCTCCTGCTCGGCGCGCACGGCGGCTGTTCGGGCAGCATTGCCAGGTTCATCGCCAATTCCTCGATAAAGCGCTGCTAGTGGGGCTGCCTTCAGTTCAGAATAACCCTGTCTTTCTTCTGCCGCGGGTACCCATGAACGCATTACGCAGCCTGATCCAGCGCCAACTGCAAAGCGGCGCCCTTTACGCCGTGCTGGCGGCCCTGGGTTTCAGCTTCAAGGCCATCTTCGTCAAGCTCGCCTATGCCGCAGGGCCGGTGGACGCCATCAGCCTGCTGGCATTGCGCATGGGGCTGTCGCTGCCGATGTTCGCCTGGCTGGTATGGGCCAGCCGTGGTCAGGGCAGCGCACCGCTCAACCTGGGCGATGGGCTGCGTGTCGCGTTGCTCGGGCTGCTGGGCTACTACCTGGCCAGCCTGTTCGACTTCTATGGCCTGCAGTACATCAGCGCCGGGCTGGAGCGGCTGATTCTGTTCACCTACCCGACCCTGGTGCTGGTGTTCCAGGCCATCGCCCTGCGTGAGCGGCCAAGCCTGCGCACCTTGTCGGCCATGGGCCTGTGCTACCTGGGGCTGGGCATTGCCTTTGTCCACGACGTCAGTGTGGCCGGGGCTGGCCAGCAGGTAGTGCTGGGCTCGCTGTGGGTGTTCGCCAGTGCAGTGACCTACGCGCTGTATTACTCCGGCACCGGAATGATGCTCAAGCGCATGGGCTCGATGCGCCTGGCCGGGCTGTGCGGTACTGCGTCCTCGCTGATGGTGCTGGCGCATTACCTGGTGGTGGCACCGGTCGGGCAGTTGTGGCAGTTGCCGGGCGCAGTGTGGGCCAATGCCGGGTTGATGGCGATGTTTTCCACGGTGCTGCCGATCTACTGGGTGGCGCTGGCGATACAGCGCCTGGGGCCGACCCATACTGCGGCAGTGGGCAACCTGGGGCCGGTGCTGACGGTGCTGGCATCGTGGGCGATCCTGAGCGAGGAGATTTCGCTGTATCAGGTCGTCGGGTTGGCGGTGGTGCTGTTTGCGGTGTCGCGGCTCAAGCCGCGGGGCAAACAGGAAACAAAGGTGGCTGAGGCCAAAGGTGCAGCAGCCTGACTGCGGTCACTGTGGAAGATTGCCCAGCCCTTTGGGCTGCGCTGTCGCACAGATAACTGAATTCGCAAGCGATCCTCGTACCCTGTGGGAGCGGCTTTAGCCGCGAAGAATCCAACGCGGTGCATGGCACCGGCTGCGCCGGTGTTCGCGGCTAAAGCCGCTCCCACAGGGTCCCTGCTAATTCAATGAGTTATGTGCAGTTCTATGAGAGCGGCCTTGCGTCGCGAAAGGGCTGCAGAGCAGCCCCGGCAATTTTGGTAGCAACACCAACGTCTGGGGCCGCTTTGCGGCCCTTTCGCGACACAAGGCCACTCCCACAAAAACGCGTAAATCCCTCAGAGCACCCGCTTGATCAGCGGCTCCAGTCGGCTATAGCGCAGCCGCCGCAGGAACCTGCGCACATCCTTGGGGTGCTCGGCCTTGGCGCCCAACTCCTCTGCCGAGCCGATCTTCGGCGCATGCCGGCGCAGCTCGGCCAGCTCTGCTTCCCGTGGCCCCAGCCATTGCCCTTGCGGGTCATCGATCAGCAGGCCGTTCTCCAGGTCCAGATTGAAGCCGCGCGGATTCAGGTTGTTACCGGTCAGCAACGAATAGCGTTGGTCGACCCACACGCCCTTGGCATGAAAGGTATGCCCGGGGTCGTTCCAGATCCGCACCTGCAGCTGGCCGCTGGCAATCGCAGCGTGGCGACGTCGGGTGAAGGCACGCAGGTTGTCTTCGTACAGGTAGGGCAACGCGCCGCTGGCACTGAACGGCTCGCCGGGGGCGATATAGAAGTCGTTGGCCGTGCGATCACCAACGATCAGTTCCACCCGCACGCCACGCGCCAGGGCATGGTCAAGTTCGCGCATCAGCACCCGGGGTGGGTTGAAATACGGCGTGCTGATGATGACCTGCGTGCGTGCCGCCGCCAGCAAGGCGCACACTGCACGGTTCAGCGGGTTGCCACGGCCCACGCCCAACAGCGGGATAACCCGCAGGCCCTGCCCCGCCCCGCTGGCCGGTGCCTCATAGGCCATGCGTCGCAGCCGCGCGCGCAAGCGCCGGATGTCGCCGCGCAGGCTGCGGGTGGAGGGTGGCGCCGGCAGGTCGAGGCGCGGTGTGGCGGTGTGGTGCAGCAGGCGACGCACCAACCCGACCATGGCGTCGGCCAGCTCTGGTGACTGGAACAGGTGGTAGCGGTCCAGGCGGTAACGGTCGAAACGGTGCAGGTACACGTTGTTAAGGCTGGCGCCGGTGTAGATCACGCAGTCGTCGATGATGCTGCCCTTCAGGTGCAACACGCCAAACAGCTCGCGGGTCTGCACAGGTACGCCATGGATGACGATATCCAGCCCATGGTGCTGGCGCTGGGCCTGGTACCAGGCGGCGTTACCCGGCTGGCGCCCGGCGCCCAACAGACCGCGGCGAGCACGGAACCAGTCGACCACGATGGTGATTTCCAGCCCGGGCCGCGCGGCCTTGGCCTGGTACAAGGCATCCAGCACTTCCTGGCCAGCCTCATCTTCCTGCAGGTACAGCGCAACGATGACGATACGCCGGGTTGCGGCGCGGATGCGCTCGAGCAGGCAGGCGCGGTAGGCCTTGGCATCGGGCAGCACCTGGATCGACTCGGCCGACATGGCGTAGCCTGGCAATGCCGCCAGCATGAATTCGGGGTTCAAGAACGATCACCTTCTGTGTGCAATCACTGTCGTGCATCAGCTTGCACAGGAAGTTTGAAATGGTCCAGCCCCCGGATAGCATGGGGCTGCTTTGCAGCCCTGTCGCGACACAAGGCCGCTCCTACAAGCCAGCGCCGAATCCACATGCGGCGCCGAACCTGTGGGAGCGGCCTTGTGTCGCGATAGGGGCGCAAAGCGCCCCCATTTCTGACGAAGCTATTTCAGGTCAAAACGATCCAGCTCCATGACCTTCTCCCAGGCCGCGACAAAGTCCCGCACGAACTTGTCCCGGCCATCACTGCTGCCGTACACCTCGCTCAATGCCCGCAACTGGGCATGGGAGCCGAACACCAGGTCAACCCGGCTACCGGTCCACTTCACCTGGCCGGTCTTGCGATCACGCCCTTCGAAGGTTTCGTTATCCGCCGAGGTCGGCTTCCACTCAACGCCCATGTCCAGCAAGTTGCGGAAGAAGTCGTTGCTCAGGGTACCGACCTTGTCGGTGAACACGCCCTGTTGGCTGCCGCCATGGTTGGCGCCGAGCACACGCAGGCCGCCGATCAGCACGGTCAGTTCCGGCGCGGTCAGGTTCAGCAATTGGGCCTTGTCCAGCAGCAGTTTCTCGGCCTTGACGCTGTAGCGGGCCTTGGTGAAGTTGCGGAAGCCATCAGCCAGCGGTTCCAGCACGGCGAACGACTCGACGTCGGTCTGCGCCTGGGAGGCATCGACACGCCCAGGGCGGAACGCCACGCTGACATTGTGCCCGGCGTCCTTGGCAGCCTTTTCCACTGCGGCGCCACCGGCCAGAACGATCAGGTCGGCCAGGGAAATTTTCTTGCCACCGGCATTGAACTCGGCCTGGATTTTCTCCAGCGCCGCCAGCACCTTGCCTGTGCCCTGGTTCGCCGCCCAATCCTTCTGCGGCGCCAGGCGCAGGCGGCCACCATTGGCCCCGCCACGCTTGTCCGAACCGCGGAAGGTCGACGCCGCTGCCCAGGCAGTGGCCACCAGCTCGCCAACGCTCAGGCCCGCCGCCAGCACCTTGGCCTTGAGCGCGGCAATGTCCTGCTCGCCTACCAGCGGGTGATCCACTTTCGGCAGCGGGTCTTGCCACAGCAGCTCTTCGTTGGGCATTTCCGGGCCCAGATAGCGCGCCAATGGGCCCATGTCGCGGTGGATCAGCTTGTACCAGGCGCGGGCGAAGGCGTCCGCCAGCTGGTCAGGGTTATCCTTGAAGCGGCGGGCGATCGGCTCGTAGATCGGGTCGAAACGCAGCGCCAGGTCGGAGGTGAGCATGGAAGGCGCGTGGCGCTTGGCTGGGTCATGGGCATCCGGCACGGTGCCTGCCCCCTTGCCCTCCTTCGGCCGCCACTGGTGGGCACCAGCCGGGCTCTTGGTCAGTTCCCAGTCGAAGTTGAACAGGTTGTTGAGGTATTCGTTGCTCCATCGGGTGGGGGTGGAAGTCCAGGTCACTTCCAGGCCGCTGGTGATGGTATCGCCACCCTTGCCGCTGCCGAACTTGTTGGCCCAGCCCAACCCCTGCAGCTCCAGGCCTGCTGCTTCCGGCTCGGGGCCGACGTTGTCGGCAGGGCCGGCACCGTGGGTCTTGCCAAAGGCGTGGCCACCTGCGATCAGCGCAACGGTTTCTTCATCGTTCATGGCCATGCGGCCGAAGGTTTCACGGATGTCCTTGCCCGAGGCTACCGGGTCGGGGTTGCCCTCCGGGCCTTCCGGGTTCACGTAGATCAGGCCCATCTGCACGGCGGCCAGCGGGTTTTCCAGGTTGCGCTCGCCCTCCAGGGTACGTCCCTGCTCCTCGGGGCGCTTGGCCGGTTCCGCCACCAGGTCGCCCTTGCCGGGCGGCTGGGCCTTGCCGTAGCGGGTGTCACCGCCCAGCCAGACCTTTTCCGAGCCCCAGTACACATCTTCGTCCGGCTCCCACACATCGGCACGACCGCCAGAGAAGCCGAAGGTCTTGAAGCCCATGGACTCGAGGGCGACGTTGCCGGTGAGCACGATCAGGTCGGCCCAGGAGATCTTGTTGCCGTACTTCTGCTTGATCGGCCACAGTAGCCGCCGGGCCTTGTCCAGGCTGACGTTGTCCGGCCAACTGTTGAGCGGGGCGAAGCGCTGCTGGCCAGAGCCCGCACCACCCCGGCCATCGCCGATGCGGTAGGTACCGGCGCTGTGCCAGGCCATGCGGATGAACAACGGGCCATAATGGCCGAAGTCGGCGGGCCACCAGTCCTGGGAGTCGGTCATCAAGGCGGTCAGGTCTTTCTTCAGCGCCTGGAAGTCGAGGCTCTTGAACGCCTTGGCATAATCGAAATCCGGGTCCATCGGGTCGGATTTGGAGGAATGTTGATGAAGAATTCTCAGGTTGAGCTGGTCAGGCCACCAGTCACGGTTGGTGGTGCCGCCACCTGCGGTTTGATGGAACGGGCATTTCGATTCGTTCGACATCTGCGGGTACCTTTGGGTCGGTTATCCAGATTTCCGGTCTATGCCAGGTGTTCTTTCAGCCGAGCGCGTGGGCTCGTGCTACCCCTCATCAGGTCTACACGGGGCTTGCG
The DNA here is from genome assembly GCF_002113105.1 of Pseudomonas sp. B22(2017). Taxonomy (NCBI): domain Bacteria; kingdom Pseudomonadati; phylum Pseudomonadota; class Gammaproteobacteria; order Pseudomonadales; family Pseudomonadaceae; genus Pseudomonas; species Pseudomonas sp. B22(2017). Next base: position 537,985 of record NZ_NEJN01000002.1, on the reverse strand, counting down.
AAGCTGTCATGACGGGGTTGGCGTGGTCTTGCACACAGGTGCTGACATGCCGCCCGCTGGCAGAATTCGCGGGGCCAGGGGAAAGACTAGCCGAGCTTGGGCAGAGTTCTAATAGAGTGCCTATTGAGGGGTGATAGCTTGGCTCTGTCAGGTTCGAGCCCGCGAACAGGCCGGCACATCCATACAAGCCAACCAAGCTGTCCGCATGCTCCAATACAACGCCAACCCTTCCAACCCGGAACCCGTACCCTCATGAATCGCAACGACCTGCGCCGCGTCGACATGAACCTGCTGGTACTGTTCGAAGCCCTGATGATCGAACGCAACCTGACCCGGGTCGGCGAAAAGCTGTTCATTACCCAGTCCACCGTCAGCGCCGCCCTCGCCCGCCTGCGTGAGCTGTTCGACGACCCGCTGCTGATCCGCAACGGCCGGGCCATGGAGCCCACGCCACGGGCCATGCAGATCTTCGCCGAGCTGGGGCCGGCCATGGATGTGATTTCCGCCGCCATCAGCCGCGCCCGCGAGTTCGACCCGGTCAACAGCTGCAACGTGTTCCGCCTGGGCCTGTCGGACGATGCCGAATTCGGCCTGTTCCCGGCCCTGCTGCAGGCGCTGCGCGAAGAGGCCCCGAATATCAGTGTGGTGGTGCGCCGGGCCAACTTCCTGCTGATGCCGGGGCTGCTGGCCAGCGGCGAAATTTCGGTGGGCGTGAGCTACACCACGGACCTGCCGGCCACCGCCAAGCGCCGCAAGCTGCGCAACATCGGCGTGCGGGTGCTGCGCGCCGATGACCGCCCGGGCCCGCTGACCCTCGACGAATACTGCGCCCGCCCGCATGTGATGGTGTCGTTCTCCGGCGACATGAGCGGCAATATCGACCTCGACCTGGCGCGCATCGGCCGCTGCCGCAAGGTGGTGCTGGCAGTGCCGCAGTTCGGCAGCCTGCGTGCCCTGCTGCGCAACACCGAGCTGATCGCCACGGTGCCGGACTATGCCGCCTGTGCCCTGGCCGACGACGGCAGCCTGCGCGCCGACCCGGCGCCGTTCGACATCACCGAGGCCGAACTGTCGATGGTCTGGAGCGGTGCCCAGGACAATGACCCGGCCGAGCGCTGGCTGCGCGAGCGCATCCTGCAGTTCATGGCCACACAGTGATGCATCGACCTCATCGATAGCCACCATGAATGCCATCAAGTTCCGCTGCGGCCAGCCCGGCCGGAAGATGGCGGCATTCACCGATTGATGAGGCCTCCCATGAAAACCGGCATGATCGCTGCCCTGCTCGCCTTGCTGGCCGCCCTTGGCGGTTGTGCCAGCCCGGCAGCTACCGACACGCAGCCTTACGGGCACTTCTATTCGGCCACGGCCATTTCCAGTGTCGCCCTGGCCCCTGGCCAACGGGTGGCGGTACTGCTGGGGCGTGATGCCGAAGCAACCCTCGAATACCTCGGCAGCCATCGCACCCAGGCAGGCGCACCGGCCCATGGCCAACGTGTCCCTGTTGCGACCCTGGGCAGCGAAAGCCAGGCGTATGACTGGCTGGCGCGGTCACTGGCGCAGCAGTTTGCCGAAGTGACTTTCTATGACGACCTGGACACACTGCTGGGCGACCACCCGGACGTGATCGTGCTGCTGGACACCGAGAGCCGTTTGGCCAGTGCGGAGATCGAAAGCCGGGTGGTAGCGCGCTTTTTCGATGACCAGTTGACCTATATCGGCCGCGCTGAGGGGCGGGCCAGCAAAAGCCTGGGCGATGTGGCGCGGGTGGTCGAGGATGAGCGGGCGGTGCAGGCGGATGCCTTGCGCGACTTTGACGATTCATTGCAGGCGTTGTTGAAGGGTCGCGTTTGAGGGCCCCTTCGCGGGTGAACCCGCTCCCACAGATACAGCGCCCTGTCCGCGGACTGCGCTGTACCTGTGGGAGCGGGTTTACCCGCGAAGAGGCCACTACAGGTTGTCACTTACCCCGCTGCATCCACGCCGCCCCCAGCCCGCTGAGGCAGATCACCGAGATGCCCACCAGGCTCAGGGTGTCCGGCACCTGGTTGTAGACAACCAACCCAAGCAACCCGGCGAACACGATCTGGCAATAGCTGAATGGCGCCAGCAAGGCAGGTGCCGCATGGCGGAAGGCCTGGGTCAGCAGCAGGTGCGCCGTCATGCCAAAGCCCCCCAGCGCCAGCATCAGCAGCGCATGGTCCCAACGCGGCATCTCCCAGAAGAACGGCACCAATGCACTCATCGCCAGGGTGTTGCACAACCCCGCATAGAAATTGCTGGTGGTCGGGCTGTCGTGCGCGGCCAGGATGCGCGTCAGCAACTGATAGAAGCAGAAGCCCAGCGCCGAACCAAACGGATACAGGATGGCCGGAGTGAACATCGCCCCGCCCGGGTGCACCACCACCAGCACGCCGATGAAGCCCATCACCACCGCCACCCACTGCCCCACCGTCACCCGCTCCTTCAGCAGTGGCGCCGACAGCGCAGTGACCAGCACCGGGGCAAGGAAGTTGACCGCCGTGGCCTCGGCCAGTGGCAGGTACTGCAGGCCTGTGGTGAACAGCAGGCTGGTACTCAGCAGGCTCAGGGCGCGTAACGTCTGCAACAGAGGGCGGCGAGTGCGCAGCACGTTGAGGCCGGCCTTGGGCAGGAAGATGCCGGCCATCAGCAGCGTGTGCACCACATACCGCGCCCACACCACCATGATGATCGGGTACAGACCGCCCAGGAACTTGGACAGGGCATCGTGACTGGCAAACAGGAACGTCGCCACCACCACCAGGGCGATGCCGCGCAGGGGTTGGTTGACTCCGGACAGCGGTGTGCTGGAACTCATGGCACTCTCGATGACGGCGCGGCTTGATGCGGCGCCCAGTGAAGGCCGCGCAGGCGTTGCCTGGCGGATGCAACAGCTCGGATTTTAGAAGAGATGCCGAAGAATAAGGAAGTTCAATCGCCGCCAGCCAAGGCCGACTGCAATTTCTGTTCGCTGATCGACCACTTTCCGCCCCACGCGCATGGCCCGTACCGTACTGATCGTCGACCATCGAATGCGAACCCTGCACACCCTACAAGGAATTTACATGCAAAGGCTCACCACCCGTAACGGCCTGGCCCTGCCCGCGATCGGCCTGGGCACCTGGCCAATGACCGGCAGCGAGTGCACCCAGGCCGTGCGCCAGGCGCTTGAATTGGGTTACCGGCACATAGACACTGCCACTGCCTATGACAACGAAGCCGCCGTCGGCCAGGCACTGCGCGAAAGCGATGTACCGCGCGAGCAGATTCACCTGACCACCAAGGTATGGTGGGATCGCCTGACGCCCAAGGCCATGCGCCAGTCGCTGGAGGACAGCCTGCGCGCCCTGGGTACCGAGCAGGTCGACCTGTTCCACATCCACTGGCCCAGCCAGGACTGGGACCTGGCCCGCAGCATCGAAACCCTGGTGGCCCTGCGTGACGAGGGCAAGGCGCGCAGCATCGGCGTGGCCAACTTCCCGCTGGGGCTGCTGCGCCAGGTGGTGGAAACCCTGGGCGCGCCATTGTCGGCAATCCAGGTGGAATACCACGTGCTGCTCGGCCAGCAACCGCTGCTGGACTATGCCCGCCGCCACGACCTGCTGCTCACCGCCTACACCCCGCTGGCCCGTGGGCAGGCGGCGGCGCAGCCGGTGATCCAGGCGATCGCCCGCAAGCATGGCGTACTGCCCAGCCAGGTGGCGCTGAAGTGGTTGCTGGACCAGGACGGCGTGGCGGTGATCCCCAAGGCCGGCAGCCGCGAGAACCAGCTGGCCAACCTGGCAGCGTCGAACGTGCAACTGGATGACGAGGACCGCGCGGCGATCGCCGGGTTGCCGAAGGACCAGCGGGTGGTGAGCCCGGCGTTTGCGCCAGACTGGAACAGCTAAGCCTTGATCAAGCCTTGAAAGCTTGCACGGCCCATGTGGGAGCGGGTTCACCCGCGAACATCGGCGCAGCCGGTGCCAGCCACCGTGTCGCCTGCTTCGCGGGTGAACCCGCTCCCACAGGTACTGCGCCGGGCCGATCGGCTGCGGTGATTCTGCAGGCCCGCGCAAGGGCACTATGCCGGCGTCACGACTTGCTTCAACCGCTCGTTCGCCGGTGCCGGTCGCCCATACAGGTAGCCCTGGAAGTGCGAGCACCCCTCCGCCACCAACCGGCGCATCTGCTCCTCCGACTCCACCCCCTCGGCCGTGGTCTTGATCATCAGGCTGTTGGACAGGTCGGTAATGGCGCGAATGATCGACATTGCCTCGCGGCTGTCGCACATGTCATGCACGAACGACTTGTCGATCTTGATCCGGTCGAACGGGAACGAACGCAGGTAACCCAGCGAGGAGTACCCGGTGCCGAAATCGTCCAGCGAAATGGACACGCCCAGGTCCTTCAGTGCACGCAGGGTACGCACGTTTTCCTCGCTGTTGCCCAGCAGCACCGACTCGGTGACCTCCAGCTCCAACCGCTGTGGCGGCAGGCCGGAGTCGGCCAGCGCCAGGGCCACGGTGTGCACCAGGTTGGCATTCTTGAACTGCACCGCCGACAGGTTGACCGACACCGTCTGCTCGCTGTCCCAGCTGGCCGCCTCCTGGCAGGCCAGGTTCAGCGCCCGGGTGCCCAGTTCGTGGATCAGCCCGGTTTCCTCGGCGATGGGGATGAAGTCCATGGGCATGACCATGCCACGGGTCGGGTGCTCCCAGCGCAGCAACGCCTCATAGCCGGTAACGCTGCTGGTCTGCTGGTCGACCACCGGCTGGTAGTGCAGCTGCAACTGGCCCAGGTGCAGCGCAGTGCGCAGGTCGGTTTCCACCAGGCGGCGCTGGCGGGCGGCGACGTCCAGTTCGACGCTGAAGCACTCGTAGCGGTTGCGACCGTTGCGCTTGGCCTCGTACAGCGCCATGTCGGCGTAGCCCAGCAGTTGCTCGGCCTGGTCGCTGTCTTCCGGCGCAATGGCAATGCCGATGCTCACCCCCACCGTGAACTGGTGCCCCTCGATCTGGAACGGTGGGCAGATCGCGTTGATCAGGCGCTGCGCAGTGTTGCATGCGGCCTCCCGGCCTTCCAGGCCGGTCAGCACCACCGCAAACTCGTCGCCGCCCAGGCGGGCCAGGGTGTCGTGCTCGCGCAGCTCGCGGCGCAGACGCTTGCCCAGCGCGCGCAGCAGCTTGTCGCCAAAGGCGTGGCCCAGCGAATCGTTGATGTTCTTGAAGTTGTCCAGGTCCAGGCACAGTGCGGCGGTCAGCTTGGCGTGCTCGCTGTCACGCACCAGGGCCTGGCGCAGGCGTTCGTTGAAAAGGGTGCGGTTGGGCAGCCCGGTCAACGCATCGTGGTGCGCCATGTGGTGGATCTGCGCGTGGGCGGCCAGCTCTTCGGTGGCATCTTCGGCAACGAACAACACATAGTCGGCCTGGCCTTCACGGTTCTGGCTGAGCAAGGTGCGGCTGCGCAGGGTGCGCGGGCCACAGGCCGTGTCGACCCGGGTTTCGGCAGCATGCCCCTTGGTGCTGCGGGCGCCACGGGCCAGTTGCTGTTCCAGGTAACCGGCAACGCCCGGTGCCAGGCACTCGCCGGGCAACTGCCCGATCATGCTGCGCTGCGGCCCGCCGAACAGGCGTTCGGCCTGCTGGTTGGCCAGCAGGATGCGCTGGCTCTCCAGGTCCTGGACAATGACGCTGGCGGGGATGTTGGCAATCACCGAATCAAGGAACTGCGACAGCTTGGCCATTTCCTGGCTGTACTGCTCGGCCAGCTCCTTGGCCTGCAGCAGTTCCAGCTCTTGCCGGTGACGCTCGGAAATGTCGCGGGTTACCTTGGCAAAACCCACCAGTTGCCCGGCATCGTCGTACACCGCGTCGATCACCACATGGGCATGGAAGACCGTGCCGTCCTTGCGCAGGCGCGAACCGATCTCTTCGAAGCGCCCGGTGCTGCGGGCCTGCTCAAGGTTCAGCGCCGGCAGCCCGGCGGCGCGCTCGGCATCGGTGTAGAACAACGAGTAGTGTTTGCCGACGATCTCCTCGGCCAGGTAGCCCTTGGCGCGCTGGGCGCCGGGGTTCCAGTTGGCGACGATACCTTCGGGGGTGAGCAGGTAGAAGGCATAGTCCACCACGCTCTGGATCAACAGCCGGTACATGATGTCGGGGCTTGCGACTAGCGACATGAACTTTACCTGGGCCTTCGAAAGGCATGAAAAGGATTGGTGGCATTATGCCTTCGACGACGACTTTGTGAAGTAGCTCACAAAAAGCCACGATCCCTTCAATTAGCGAACGAAGGCTGGCGACCCCCTCAATGGCGGGCGCCCGTGACCAGAAAATTGAGCAAGCCCGGTTCGTCATCCAGGGCTATGGGCTGCGCCGGGCGCGACAGCTCGGCCAGCACGGCATTGCAGAAGGCCACGGCAGGCATGTCCTGTGCGTAACAGCGCATCAGCCAGTCGCCCTCGCCGCCCAGCAGTTGCAATGCCACCGCCCGGCCGATGCCCTGTCGGCGGTACTTTTTCAGGATGAACAGGTCAGCCAGTTCGAACGCGTCGATGCCCGGCAGCTCGCTGCGTTCGACCAGCACGAAACCGGCGATGAAACCGTCTGCCAGCACCAGGTACGCGCCCCAGCCATCGGCCCCCCAGTAACGTTGCAGGTGCTCGTCATGGATATAGAAGCGGCCGTCCACTTCGACGTCTTCCTGCTCCCAGTCCGAGGACTCGTAGGCGTAGAACTGATAGAGGTTGCGAATCAGCGGGGCCTGGTCGGCAGTGGTTGCCAACAATTCGATGGGCAGCATGGTGAGGGGCTCGGGTAAAAAGGCGGATTCTAGATCAACCGCCCCTGGCAGCAAAAAGCCCAGGCCCTCCCCGCACGGAAAGGCCCAGGCAAAAACCAGTCATCGATTGATAGGGCTCAACTGTTTTGCAACGCACGCGGGCGGTGGCTGCGTGCCTCGGCGTCTGGCGCCTTGGCCGCCTGCAGATGGAAGTCGAACGCCAGCTCGGCAAAGCGCTCACCCTCTACGCCGCGAGCACGCGCTGCCGCAGCATCCTCGACAAAGCGCAGCTCGCCGACCAGCCCGTCACGGGTGGCATAGGCAAAGTCATCCCACAGGTACTTGTCCCCGGCCAGGTTTATCTGCGTGGTCAGGTGCCGGTGCCCGGGCGCAGAGATGAAGAAGTGCACGTGCGCCGGGCGCTGGCCGTGGCGACCGAGCAAGTCCAGGCATTCCTGGGTTGGCCCCTGCGGGTCGCAACCGTACCCCGACGGCACGATGGAGCGTGCGCGGTAGCGCCCTTCGGCATCGGTGATGATGCGCCGGCGCAGGTTGTACTCGGACTGGCTGGCGTCGAAGTACGAATAGGTGCCCTGGGTGTTGGCGTGCCACAGGTCAACGGTGGCGCCGGCCAACGGCTTGCCTTCGGCATCGAACACCTGGCCCTGGAGGAACATCACCACGCCCGGGTCGCTGCCGTCATCCATGCGCGTTTCACCGTGCGCCAGCGGCGCGCCTGCCACATACAGCGGGCCTTCGATGGTGCGCGGGGTGCCGCCAGTCAGGCCGGCTTCGGCGTCCTTGGCGTCCTGCAACAGGTCGAGGAAGTGCTCGATGCCCAGGCCCGCCGCCAGCAGGCCGGCTTCGTTACGGCCACCCAGGCGGTTGAGGTAGTCGACGGCATGCCAGAACTCGTCTTCGGTGATTTCCAGGTCTTCGACCAGGCGTGCAGTGTCCTGCATCACACGCAGGATGATCTGCTTGAAGCGTGGGTTGCCTTCGGCATGGCCCAGGCCGGCCACTTCCTTGAAGAACGCCTGAACATCGGCAGTGTGGGAAATTTTCACGGTCATCGTGCTTGCCTCATCTTGTTCTTGTCAGGTAGACAGGTGCGACTCAGCGGTCGTCGCTGTGAATCGACGAGGGGTGCCGGCACAGGCCGTCGACTTCGATGTCCATGTACGGGAACAGCGGCAGCTGCATCAGGGTGTCGTGCAGCGCCTCGACGCTGGGTACATCGAACACGCTGTAGTTGGCGTAGTGCCCGGCAATGCGCCACAGGTGGCGCCAGGTGCCTTCGCGCTGCAGACGCTGGGCCAGTTCCTTTTCGTCGGCCTTGAGCCGGGCGGCCTTGGCCGGGTCCATGTCGACCGGCAGTTTCACGGTCATCTTCACGTGGAACAGCATGCTGGTTTCTCCTTTCTCTGATTTGGCGCGAACACTGTGGGAGCGGGTTTACCCGCGAACACGGGCGAAACGCGCCAGGCGCTGTTCGTCCAGGGTCAGGCCCAGGCCTGGGGTGCGTGGAATGTGCAGCTGGAAGTCGCGGTATTGCGGCGGCTCGTTGACGATTTCTTCGGTCAGCAGCAGCGGCCCGAACAGCTCGGTGCCCCAGGTGAGCTGGCGCAGGGTCAGGAAGGCATGAGCCGAAGCCAGGGTGCCGATCGAGCCTTCGAGCATGGTCCCGCCATACAAGGCGATGCCGGCAGCCTCGGCGATTTGCGCGGTACGCAGTACGGCACGCGGGCCGCCGTTCTTGGCTATTTTCAGGGCGAAGATGCTGGCCGCGCCGTCGGCAGCCAGGCTGAAGGCGTCCTCGACGCTTTCGATCGACTCGTCGGCCATGATCGGTGCCGGGCTGCGCTGGTTCAGGCGCACCTGGCCGCTGCGGTTGATACGCGAAATCGGTTGCTCGATCAGGTCGATGCCGTTTTCGCCAAGCACCTGGCAGGCACGGATGGCCTGGGATTCGTCCCAGTACTGGTTGACGTCGACCCGCACGCTGGCGCTGTCGCCCAGCTCGCGCTTGATCGCCACCACGTGCTTGAGGTCCTGGGCCAACGGGTTGGCGCCGATCTTCAGCTTGAACACCCGATGCCGACGAATCTCCAGCATGTGCTGGGCTTCGGCGATGTCGCGGGCGGTATCGCCGCTGGCCAAGGTCCAGGCCACTTCCAGGCTGTCGCGCACGCGGCCACCCAGCAGTTCGCTGACCGGCAGGCCCAGGCGTTTGCCCTGTGCATCGAGCAAGGCGCTTTCGATACCCGACTTGGCGAAGGTATTGCCCTTGGCCAGCTTGTCCAGCTTGAGCATGGCGGCGTTGATGTTGTCAGCCGGCAAGCCAACCAGCGCCGGCGCCAGGTGCGCATCGATGTTGGCCTTGATGCCCTCCGGGCTTTCGTAGCCATAGGCCAGGCCGCCGATGGTGGTGGCCTCGCCGATGCCTTCCACGCCATCACTGCAGCGAACACGCAATACCACAAGGGTCTGCTGCTGCATGGTGTGCATCGCCAGCTTGTGCGGGCGAATGGTCGGCAGGTCGACGATAATTGCCTCGATACGTTCAATCAGCACGCTTGTCATTGTTGCCAGGTCCCGTTGTTTCGGGCTGCCAGCCGCAGGCCCGAGTGGTGCATTTACTTGCTTGTTCAAGGATTGCGCGAGACCCTGATAGCCGTCCAATATCGAATGAATCTCCCACCATACCCTGGAGGTCTGATGGAGCTGCGCCACTTGCGTTACTTCAAGGTCCTGGCCGAAACCCTGAACTTCACTCGCGCCGCCGAGCTGCTGCACATTGCCCAGCCGCCGCTGAGCCGGCAGATCAGCCAACTCGAGGACCAGCTCGGTACCTTGCTGGTAGTGCGCGAGCGCCCGCTGCGGCTGACGGAGGCGGGTCGCTTCTTCTACGAACAGAGCTGTACCGTGCTGCAGCAGCTGCAGAACATCAGCGACAACACCCGTCGCATCGGCCAGGGCCAGCGCCAGTGGCTGGGGATCGGCTTCGCCCCGTCGACCCTGTACAAGGTGCTGCCGGAGCTGATCCGCGAGCTGCGCCAGGACAGCGAGCTGGAACTGGGCCTCAACGAGATGACCACGCTGCAGCAGGTGGAGGCGCTGAAAAGCGGGCGCATCGACATCGCCTTCGGGCGCATTCGTATCGATGACCCGGCCATTCACCAGCAAGTGCTGTGCGAGGACCCGCTGGTGGCGGTATTGCCCAAGGGTCACCCGCTGGCGAGCAGCCCGCTTACACTTGCCCAGCTGGCTGGCGAGGCGTTCATCCTCTACCCGGCCAACCCGCGGCCCAGCTATGCCGACCATGTGCTGGCACTGTTCGCCCACCACGGCATGAGCATCCGCGTCAGCCAATGGGCCAACGAACTGCAGACCGCCATCGGTCTGGTGGCCGTCGGCGTAGGCGTGACCCTGGTGCCGGCGTCGGTGCAACAGCAGCACCGCACCGATATCGAATATGTAAGCCTGCACGACAACGGCGCCGTCAGCCCGATCATCCTCAGCCGACGCAAGGGCGATGTGAGCCCGATCGTGCAGCGCTGCCTGACATTGATTGCACAACAGGAAAAACCAGCATGATTCACGGCAAAACACTGCAAGCATGGTGCAGCTCCCACCCCCTGATCGACGACCTGGTGGCCCTGCGCGAAACCCGTTGGTTCAACCCGCACATTGCCCCTGCCGCCCAGGCCCTGGCCGACGTCGGTTTGAGCGCCGCCGATGTCAGTGCTGCCAGTGCCCGCCTGGCACGCTTTGCCCCCTACCTGGCCAGCGTGTTCCCGGATACCGCTGCCACCGGCGGCATCATCGAGTCGCCACTGCGCCCGCTGCCCACCCTGCACGCCACCTTGCTGCAGGCAGCGGGCCTGCCTGCCAGCGGTTCACTTTGGCTCAAGGCCGACAGCGAGCTGCCGATCTCTGGCTCGATCAAGGCCCGCGGCGGTATTCATGAAGTGCTCAAGCATGCCGAAGACCTTGCCCTGGCAGCCGGCCTGATCAGCCTCGACAGCGATTACCGGGAACTGGCCAGCGACCAGGCCCGGCAATTCTTCAGCCAGTACAAGGTTGCGGTCGGCTCGACCGGCAACCTCGGCCTGTCGATCGGCATCATGAGCGCCAGGCTTGGCTTCCAGGCCACCGTGCACATGTCGGCCGATGCCCGCCAGTGGAAGAAGGACAAGCTGCGCGCCCATGGCGTGAACGTGGTCGAGTACGAAAGCGACTACAGTGTGGCGGTGGAGCAAGGGCGCCAGCAGGCGGCGGCGGACCCGGGCTGCTACTTCGTCGACGACGAGAACTCGCCACACCTGTTCCTCGGCTATGCCGTGGCGGCCGAGCGGCTGGCCGCCCAGTTCGAAGCCGCGGGCATCAAGGCAGATGCCGAGCACCCCTTGTTTGTCTACCTGCCCTGCGGGGTCGGCGGTGGCCCCGGTGGCGTGGCGTTCGGCCTGAAGCTGATCTGGGGCGACCATGTGCACTGCATCTTCGCCGAGCCCACCCACTCGCCCTGCATGTTCCTGGGGGTGTACAGCGGTTTGCATGACGCCACCAGCGTGCAGGATTTCGGCATCGACAACCTGACCGCCGCCGACGGCCTGGCGGTGGGCCGCCCTTCCGGCTTTGTCGGCAAGGCGATGCAGCGTTTGCTCGATGGTTATTACACGGTCAGCGATGAGGCGCTGTACCGGCTGTTGGTGCTGGCCCATGACCAGGAGAATGCGCGGCTGGAGCCTTCGGCGCTGGCGGGGATGCCGGGCATGGTCAGGGTGCTTGAAGCGCCTGAGTACCTGGCGCGCATGGGCCTGTCGGCCGGGCGCATGGGCCGGGCTACGCATCTGGTGTGGGGGACCGGTGGCAGCATGGTGCCGGACGCGGAGTTTGCGGCCTATCTGGCTAAAGGCAGGGGCTGAGAGTTATTGGGGGGCAGCGCTATACCTGTGGGAGCGGGTTCACCCGCGAACACGGGCGAAGCCCGTGCCATCCACCGCGGTGTCTGCTTCGCGGGTGAACCCGCTCCCACAGGGATCGCGCCAGCTTTCAAATAGTGAGCAAGGCAGTTGCTCCTTTGCTGCTAGACCGCCAGGCGATCACCGCGCAGCCAGTCGATAAACCGCGCAAACAACTCCGACTGCGAGTTGATCTCCAGCTTCAGGTACAGGTTCTTGCGGTGCATGCGTACGGTTTCCGGCGAGATGCCCAGCTCCAGCGCGGTGGACTTCACCGAATGCCCACGCAAGATCATGTGCGCCACCTCCCGCTCACGGTCGGTCAGCACCTGGCAGCCGAAACTGTCGAACGCCGCCTGCAGGCTGCCACGCTCCGCCGAAGCGGGGCCGGGCTCCAGATGGTGCCGGGCGTAGCGCCCCAGCAGCTCGCGTACCATCGGCTCCAGCGCACGCAGCAGGTCGATCTGCCCCGTACTCAGCCGTGTGCCGCTGCGGCCCTGGAACAGGCTAAGCGACAACTTGCGGCCAGCGCTGAGGTCGACGATGTAGTAGCTGTCTTCACTGCAACCGGTACCCAGGTAGTAGGCCTTGTAGTAGTCGCTGTCGAAGAAGTTGTCCGGGGCGATTTCCTGCAGGTGATAGAAGCCCTCGGCCAGGCCGCTCTGCACGGCCAGGCAGAACGGGTCGAGCAGGTAGCCGGCAGTGAAGTAGCGCTCCAGCACGGCGGCGCGGTGCAGGTCGGGGATGCCTTGCTGGTACAACAGTTGCGGTGCCCGCCCCTGGCACTCGAGGCTGATCATCATCGATTCCACCTGCACCAGCTGGCCGATGGCGGCTGCCACATGCGCCAGCGCCTCGGGCGTTTCGCTGTGGGCCAGTGCGCGCTGCAGCGCCGCATGCCATTGCTGCAGCGCGCCCAGTGAAAGGGTAAGCGGGGTGTCGGGAGAGGCCTGGGTCATGCCCGGCAGTCTAGCCTGCCAGGCACGCCCGCGCACAGCCCTTTGCGCCAGATTCATCGGCCCTGGTACAGGCCAAGCGCCGTGAGTTCGCGCGCGGTTTCGATGATGCACTGGCGCAGGGTTTCGACGATCTCGTCCACTTGCGCATGGGTAATGATCAACGGCGGCGACATCACGTTCAGGTGCATGATCGGCCGCACCAGCAGCCCTTTGGCCTGGGCCTTGCTGTGGATGCGTTCGCCAATGTTCACCTCGTCCGCAAACAGCGCCTTGCTGGCCTTGTCGGCAACGAACTCGACACAGGCCATCAGCTTCATGCAGCGCACATCCCCCACCAGCGGCAGCTCGCGCAGGCTTTGCAGGCGCTGTTCCAGGTAGCCGCCAACGTCCTTGACGTGCTCCAGCAAATGCTCGCGTTCGATGATCTCGATGTTCTTCAGCGCCGCGGTGCAGCACACCGGGTGGCCACTGTAGGTGAAGCCGTGGGTGAAGCAGCGGCCCTTGCCCGGCTCGGCGATCACCTGCCAGATGCGCTCGGAGAAGATGCACGCCCCCAGCGGCAGGTAGGCCGAGGTCAGGCCCTTGGCGGTAGTGATGAGGTCGGGGGTTACGCCGAACAGTTCCTCGCTGGCGAAGAAGGTGCCCAGGCGCCCGAACGAAGTCACCACTTCGTCGGCGACGAACAGGATGTCGTAGGTCTGGCACAGCTGCCACATGCGCTGGAAGTAGCCCTTGGGCGGAATGATCACCCCGCCCGAGCCCATGATCGGCTCGGCGAAGAACGCCGCCACGTTGTCGGCCCCCAGCGAGAGAATCTTGTCCTCGAACTCGGCCACCAGGAAGTCGAGGAACTCGGCCTCGTCCATGTCGTGCGGGGCGCGATACGGGTTGGGGTTGGACACGTGGTGGATCAGGTCGTGGTGATAATCGAACTCCGGCACCCGGTCAGCGGCCTTGTTGCCAATCGACATGGTCAGCGTGGTGGAGCCGTGGTAGGCGTTGTAGCGGGCGATGATGTGCTTCTTGTGCGGCTTGCCACGGCAGTTCTGGTAGTACTGGATCAGCCGGTAGGCAGTGTCGACCGCGGTCGAGCCGCCGGTGGTGAGGAACACATGGTTCAGGTCACCCGGCGCCAGCTGCGCAAGCTTCTGGCACAGCTCGATGGCCACATCGTTGGCCATGTCGGAGAACGGGTTGGAATAGGCAAGCTGGCGTACCTGGTCGGCGATGGCCAGGGCCATTTCCTCGCGGCCCAGACCAATGTTGGTGCACCACATGCCGCCGACGGCATCGAGGAAGCGGTTGCCGTGGGTATCGCGGATGTAGGCGCCCTCGCCGGCAACGATGTTCAGCGCGCCTTGCTCGCGGTGCTCGTCGAACACGTGGTAGCCGTGCATGTAGTGGGCCTTGTCGGCTTCCACCAGCGGGTCGTGGGCAATGGCGAATGCTTTGCTTGGGGTGGCCATGGGCAGCTCCTTGGCAGTGATCGTTGGGCAGTGTTCAGAAACCGGTCTTGACCGTGCTCCAGACCCGGGTGATGGCGCGCATGTCCTTCGGGCTCTGGGTTTTCTGCGCGAACAGGCGCTCGCGGGTTTGCGCGTCGGGGTAGATGGCCGGGTCCTGGCGGATCTCGTCGCGCACCAGCGCCGTGGCGGCGGCGTTGCTGTTGGCGTAGTGGATGTAGTCGGTGACCTTGGCCATGGTCTGCGGCTGCAGCAGGAACTCGATGAAGCGGTGGGCGTTGGCTGCGTGCGGCGCATCCTTGGGGATGTACAGATTGTCGAACCAGATCAGCGAGCCTTCCTGGGGGATGAAGAACGACAGCTTGATGTCCTTCTTCGCTTCCACCGCGCGGGCCTGGGCGGTGGCGTAGTCGCCGGACCAGGTCAGGGCCAGGCAGACATCGCCGTTGGGCAGGCTGGTGAGGTAGTTGACCGAATCGAACTTGCGAATGTAGGGGCGAATGCCCAACAGCAGTTGTTCGGCCGCCTTGAGGTCGGCCGGTGATGCGCTGCGTGGGTCCTTGCCCAGGTACTGCAGGGCCAGCGGGATGACTTCGGTCGGCGCGTCCATCAGGGTGACGCCACAGTCGGCGAAGCGCGAGACGATCCTGGGGTCGAACAGCATGGCCAGCGAGCCGATGGGGGCATCGGGCATGCGCGCGGTGATCTTGTCGACGTTGTAGGTCACCCCCGAGCTGCCCCAAGTGTAGGGCGCCGAGTATTTCAGGCCGGGGTCGTAGCCTTGCAGGTTGTTCACCACCTGCTGGTCGAGGTTGTGCCAACTGGGCAGTTGCCGCTTGTCCAGCGCCTGGAACACCCCGGCGCTGATCAGCGGGGGGACCAGGGAAGCGTTGAGCATGACCAGGTCGTAGCCGGAGCGGCCGGTGAGCAGTTTGGTCTGCACCGTTTCGTAGCCGTCGAAGGTGTCGTAGATGACCTTGATGCCGGTGGCCTTCTCGAAGTCGGCCAGGGTGGTTTCGCCGATATAGTCGGTCCAGTTGTACAACCGCAACGTGTTACCGCTGTCCACCTCTGCCGCCTGGGCCAGGCTGGCGCCAGACGCCAGCAGCAGACCGCCAATCACCTTCAGTACCTTGCGCATGGCAACTCCATCGTGTGAGTGCTCGGGATCGAGCCGATGGGGGCACTATCGAGGGATTTGCCGAAGGGGGACATACCCCGAATGTGTGGGTGGTCGCTTTTTTTGCCGGTGAATTTTGTATGAAGGCCACAGGCCCAATCGCCGGCAAGCCAGCTCCCACAGGTCCTCCACAGTCCTGAAGCCCTGTGATTTCCCTGTGGGAGATTGCCCAGCCCTTTGGGCTGCGCTTTCGCGCAGAGAACCAATATCGCTCGTCTGACGCGTCCTTTGTAGGAGCAGCCTTGTGCTGCGAAGAGGCCGGTACAGCCAATAGACAGGCTTTGTCAGCCCCGGCCTCTTCGCAGCACAAGGCTGCTCCTACAGAACCTCGCCGAACCAATGAGTCATGTGTTGTTCTATGAGAGCTGGCTTGCCGGCGATTGGGCCAGAACAGTCAATCACGCCAGCGGGTAAAGCGCCTCATCAAACTGCTCCAGGCGCGGGAACACCAGTGGCTGGTCGTCCGGGAGCTGCTCCAGGCGCTGCCGGTACTGCTGCAAGAACACCTGCCGCGCCTCGTCACTGATGTACGGCACATGCCAGGCCACGAACGGCGGCAGCACCTCGAACCCCACGTAGGCCAGCGTGCCGCGCAAGATCGGCCGCAGCATGTCCTCCAGCGGCCCATGAATCGCCCCGTCGCCAAACATGTGCTCGCGCCCGCCCAGGGTCACGGTCACCAGCGCTTTCTTGCCCGCCAAACCGCCCTGGTCGTAGAAGCGCTTGCCGCCATAGCACACCCCCGACACCAGCACGCGGTCGATCCAGCCCTTGAGCATGGCCGGCGCCGAGAACCAGAAGATCGGGAAGTTCAGCACCAGCAAGTCGGCCCACAGCAGCTTGTCCAGCTCCTGCCGGATATCCGCGGCAATGGCGCCACGCTTGACCCCTTGGCGCTGCTCCAGGGCATACACCAGGTACTCGGGGTTCTCGCGCTGGGTGAAATCATCAGCACTGGCCACCGGGTTCCAGCCCATGGCGTACAGGTCGCTGACCTGCACCTGGTGGCCCTGGGCGCGGAAGGTTTCCACGGCCTGGTCACGCAGGGCAGCGGTGAACGATTGCGGCTCGGGGTGAGCGTGGACGATCAGTACATTCACAAACATTCTCCTCACACAAAACAGGTTGTCTTCCAGCTGTGGCTCAGCACTGCACCGCTTTCACCTCGACGAACTCCGCCAGGCCCTCCTCACCCCACTCACGCCCGTTGCCCGACTGCTTGTAGCCACCGAACGGTGCCTGGTAGTTGAACCCGCCACCGTTGATGAAGCACTGCCCGGCGCGTATCTGCCGCGCCAGGGCCAGGCCGTGCTCGCGGCTGCCGGCCCACACCGCGCTGGACAGGCCGAACGGCGAATCGTTGGCCAGGGCCAGCGCCTGGGCCTCGTCGGCATAGGGGATCAGGCACAGCACCGGGCCGAAGATTTCCTCCTGGGCGATGCGCATGCGGTTGTCGACATCGGCGAACAACGTCGGCGCCACGTAGAACCCGCGCTCGAAGCCGGCTGGCGTATCACCGCCGCACAGCAGGCGCGCGCCCTCTTCCTGGCCCAGGCGAATGTAGTCGAGCACGGTGCGCCGCTGGCCTGCCGAACACATCGGCCCGAGGAAGCTGGCCGGGTCACGCGGGTCGCCCATGACCAGCGCACGGGTCTCGGCCTCGGCAATCTCCAGCGCCTCGGCGTAGCGGCTGGCCGGCAGCAGCATGCGGGTCAGGGCCGTGCAGGTCTGCCCCGAGTTGATCATCACATCCTGCACGCCATGGCGCACCGCCGCGTGCAGGTCGGCGTCGGCGGTGATCAGCAGCGGCGACTTGCCACCCAGCTCCAGGCACACCCGCTTCACCGTCGGCGCGGCCGCCTGGGCCACGCGCACCCCGGCGCCGGTGGAGCCGGTGAACGACACCATGTCCACCTGCGGGTGCCGGGCCAGGGCCTCGCCAACCTTGGCCCCCGGCCCGCTGACCAGGTTGAACACCCCGGCCGGCAGGCCGATGGCCTCGATCATCTCGGCCAGCAGGAACGCATGCAGCGGTGTTTCCTGGCTGGGCTTGACCACCACCGTGCAGCCGGCGGCCAGGGCCGGCGCCAGCTTGCCGATCATCTGGTGCAGCGGGTAGTTCCACGGGTTGATGAACGCGCACACGCCAACGGCTTCGCGGTACACCAGCGAGTTGCCGACTTCGCGCACCTCATCCATCAGCCCGGCCAGTTCGGCGTACTGCTCCAGCCCGGCAATCGGGCCCTCCACCTGTACCGCCTGGCACCACTGCACCGGCATGCCCAACTCGTCGGTGATGACCGAGGCCATTTCCGCCGCGCGGCTCTTCAGCTGTGCGGCCAGCGCCGTTATGAACCCGGCACGCACGCTGGACGGCGTGCGCGACCAGCCATCGAAGGCCCGCCGCGCAGCCATCACCGCCCGTTCGACATCGGCCTCGGCGCCCTGCGGCACCCGGCCGATGGCCTGTTCGGTGGCCGGGTCGATCACCTCGGCCATGCCCTGCCCGCTCGGTACCTGCCAGGCGCCGTCGATGTACAGCCGCGCATATTCACGCATTGGCCTGCCCCTGCATCAGTGCGGCGGCGCAGCGGGCGATGCGCCGGCAAGCGTCGGCCAAGGCCTCGTCACCCAATACCAGGCCCAGGCGGATATGCCCGACAGCGCTGGGGCCGAAGGCTTCGCCAGCGAGCACCGACACACCCTGGCTGTCGAGCAGGCGATCGGCGAAGGCCTGGGCGCTGAGGCCGGTCTCGCGTATATCGACCATCACGAACATGCCGCCATCGGGCTTGAGCACCTTGATGCCCGGGCAGTCGGCCAACTGCTCGCACACCAGGTCGCGACGCTGGCGATAGGCTTCGCGCATGACATCCAGTTCCGGCAGCTGCTGCTCCAGTGCCACCACGGCGGCGTCCTGGATGAAGTCCGGCGAACCGTACAGCATGCACAGGGCGAGGTTTTCCAGATGGGTGGCAAGCTCGGTCGAACCGACCACCCAGCCCACCCGCCAACCGGTCATGGCATGCGACTTCGACAGGCTGTTGAGGGTGGCGGTGCGCTCGGCCATGCCCGGCAGGCTGCCTGGGCTGACATGCTCGCCGTCGTACAATAGCTCGCTATACACCTCGTCAGAGATCAACCACAGATCGTGGGCGATGCACAGCTCGGCCAGCGCCTCCCAGGTGGCGCGCGGCAGGCTCGCCCCCGAGGGGTTGTGCGGGCTGTTCAGGGCCAGGGCGCGGGTGCGCGGGGTGATGCGCGCGGCCACGTCACGCGGGCACACGCGAAAGCCGTTCTCCGGCTTGACCGGCACCGGCACCACCTTGGCGCCACAAGCCCCGAACACCGCCTCGTAGGTCACGTACATGGGCTCGGCGACAATTACCTCGTCACCCGGGTCGAGCACGCACTGGGCCACGCAGTACAACGCGCACTGGGCCCCCGCCAGTACCGTCACCTGGTCGGCATCGACGGCCTGGCCGCTGCGCTGGCGGTGGCGGTTGGCGATGGCCTGGCGCAGCGCCAGCTTGCCGCGCACATCGGCGTAATGGGTGTGGCCCGAACGCAGGCTGTCGATGGCCGCCTCGACGATCGGCGCGGGGGTGTCGAAGTCCGGGTCACCCACCGAAAGCAGCAGGATATCCCTACCCTCGGCCTGCAGCGCCAGGGCGCGATAGTGGATGTCCCAGGCCGCAGCCCCGTCGCCGGCGATGCGTTGAGTGAGCTTGGCGTAGCGCATGGCAATCTCCCTTCATTGGCAGTTCAGTCGACGAGAATCTTCGGGTTGGAACTGCCCCATACGGTGTAGAGGTCGGCGAGCAAGGCGCCGTTGATTTCTTCTATCTCGGCCTGGGTGATCTCCCCCCCGGCCTGTTTGCCGAACAACATCACTTCGTTGCCCCCCTTCACATCGGGGAAGTCGGTGACATCGACCATCAAGGTGTTCATCGACACCTTGCCCACCACTGGCACTCGGTGGCCGTTGATCAGCACATGGCCCTTGTTGGTGAACACCCGGCGGTAGCCATCGGAGTAACCCACGGTGATGTTGGCCAGGCGCGAATCACGCGCCAGGGTGAAGGTGCGGTCGTAGCCGACGGTGTTGCCTGCCGGGTAGCTGTGCACCGCCGCCACGTGCGACTTGAACTGCATGACACGTTGGTATTCGGTGCGCGTCGGCACGGTGTCGCCGAACAGCGCGCCACCGGTACGCACCATGTCCAGGTGCGCTTCCGGCACTTCCAGCGTAGCGAAGGAGTTGGCGGCATGCAGGGTGAGCTTGCTGCGATCAAGTTTCGCGTGCTTGATCAGCCAGTCGGTCTGTTCGTTGAACGCTGCCAGGCCTTTGCGCACATCGTCCTTGTCTTCCACGGCGAAGTGAGTCATCAGCGCGACCAGCTGGAGGTGCTTCTGGTCAGTGATCTGCAGCGCTTCACCCCGGCCGGACCAGGTGGTCATTTCCACGCCGTTGCGGCTCATGCCACTGGAATTGAGCGCCATGTGAATGCGCAGGGTCTTGCCGTGGCGTTCGGCGATGGCATCGAGCTGGCGGGCGAACTCGGCGCTGCCAACCAGCTCTTCCATGTCGTACTGCAAGGCATCTTCCACTTCGCCGAGGCTGGCCAGGCGTACCCGCACCAGTTGCCCGGTGAAGCCGCTGGCGCGGACCACGCGTGCCTCCTCGTTGCTGGCCACCGCCACGCAGGGCACGCCCTGGGCGATGATCGACGGCATGACCAGGCCGATACCGTGGCCATAGGCGTCGGCCTTGAGCACGGCGCACAGCTTGGACTTGCCGCCCAGCTCGGCCTGCAAGGTACGGATGTTGTGTTGCAGTGCGCCGGCACTGATTTCGACCCAGGCGTTGCTGTTCTGCGCGGTCAGGGCGGCGGTGCCGTTGTCCATCGACAGGGGCGGTGCGGCGTACAGCGGGGCCTGGCCAGTGATCAGCAGAGCGAGGGATGCAGCCAGGAGGGTACGGCTGAATTGCATGGTGATTTCTCTTGTTGTTCGTGGTGTCTGCCGCTTAGCAGACGCAGGTGTGTTTGAGTTCGATGAAGGTGACGCCGGGGGTGGCGAAACCGCTGGCCAGATCGGCCTGCAGCGCATCCAGATCACGCGGCTGGCGCACCGTGCAACCAAAGGCACGGGCCAGGCCGATGAAGTCCGGGTTGCGCGGCAGTACGCCGACCGGCTCGATGTCCAGGTCGAGCATGTCGTCACGGATCTGGCCAAGGGCGTCATTGTTCCACAACAGCACGACCAACGGTCGGTCCAGTTCCTCGACTGCCGTGGCCAGTTCCTGGGCGGTGTAGAGGAAGCCGCCGTCGCCCACCAGCACCAGGCCGGGGCGGTGGTCGCTGGCGAACATGCCGCCGATGCCGGCCGGCAGGCCGTAGCCCAGGGTGCCGTAGCCGGTGGGGTGCAGCCAGCTGCGCGGCGCCCGGCTGGCGAAGGCGTAGTTGCCGGTATAGGCCAGCTGGGTCATGTCGCTGCTGATGAAGGCATCGTCGGGCAGCACGGCGGCAATGCGGTCGAGGATTGCCTGGTGCACGGCCTGCAGCGGCGCATGCCCGCTGCGAATGACCTGGCGCAGGTTGGCCACTGCTTCGCTGGCCTGGGCCGGGTCACGGTCCAGCGCTGGCAGGTGCTCGAGCAGGCCGGCCAGGGTTTGCCGGGCATCACCGTGCAGGGCGATGGCACAGGGGTAGAAGTCGTTGAACTTGCGCGGGTCGATGTCCACGCGCAGCAGCTCGCCGCTGATCGGCAGACGCTCGCGCCAGAAGTCGGTGTCGGCCATTTCGGTACCCACTGCCAGCACCACGTCGGCCTGGCTGATCAGCTGCCAGCCGGGCTCGACGCACAGGCTGGCGCCGGCATTCAGTGGTGCGTCCGCAGGCAGCAGGCCCTTGCCGGCCACGCTGGTGAACAATGGCGCTGCCAGCCGGGTGCTCAGCTGCTGCAGCTGCTCGGCCGCGTGCAATGCCCCACCACCGGCAATGATCATCGGCCGCTTGGCGGCGGCCAGCTTCACGGCGGCCTGGTCGAGGATGTCGCGGCACGGCTGGCCACGCCCGGGGCGGCGCACCACCTCATCGCTCCAGTCACGGCTGACCGGCGCGGCCAGTACGTCCAGCGGCACCGAGATGTGCACTGGGCGCGGCCGTTCGCTGTCGAACACAGCCCATGCGCGGGCGATCAGTTCGGGCAGGTCGTCGCCGCGCAGGGCCACGGCAGAGAACGCGGTAATCGGCGCGGTCATGGCGCGCTGGTCCTGGGTTTCGTGCAGACAGCCCCAGCCCTTGCCCAGGCTGGCAGTGTGGTTGACGCTGGAAATCACCAGCATCGGGATGGAGTCGGCGTAGGCCTGGCCGATGGCGGTGGCGGCATTGGTCACGCCCGGGCCGGTGATGACGAAGCACACCCCCGGTTTGCCGCTTACCCGTGCATAGCCGTCGGCCATGAAGCCGGCGCCCTGCTCGTGGCGGGTCAGCACGTGGCGGATGCCGCTACCCGGCAGGCCGCGGTACAGCTCCAGGGTGTGCACGCCGGGGATGCCGAATACCGTCTCCACGCCGTAGTTGGCCAGCAGGCGCACCAACGCCTGGCCGGCGGTCGGGGTGTGCTTATTCATGTCGTTCTCCTTGCGCCTGGCCGAGGCGGATCAGCGCGTCGACCGCGGTGGTGCCGTGGGCACCGACCATCAATGGGTTCACATCCAGCTCCAGCAGTTGCCCGGCGTTTTCGCAGGCGTAGTCGGCCACCGCGCGGATAGCCGCAACCAGTGCGTCGAGGTCGGCGGCCGGGCGGCCACGGAAGCCTTGCAGCAGGCTGGCACTGCGTAGGCCGAGCAGCGCGCTGCGGATGGCATCGTCGGTGGTCGGCAGCAACAGGCTGACGCTGTCCTTGAGCAGCTCGACCAGCACGCCACCGGCACCGATCACCAGGGCCAGGGCGAAGTCGTGCTCGCGCTTGATGCCGACGATCAGTTCGGCCAGCGGCGGCTCGGCCATCGGTTCGAGCAGCACCTGGTCGAACGCTACCTGCGGGGCGTAGGCGGCGATGCGCTGGCGCATCTGCACCAGCGCAACCTCGAGGGCGGCGGCATCGCGCAGGTTCAGCGCCACCGCACCGGCTTCGGTCTTGTGCGGCAGTTGCGCGCTGACCGCCTTCAGTACCAGCGGGTAGCCGACGCGGGCGGCATCTGCCACAGCGCGCTCGGGTGTGCTCAGCACCCCTGCCGGTACCGGCAGGCCGAAGGCACGCAGAGCTTGCTTGGATTGCCATTCGTCCAGCAGCTGGCCCTCGCCCGCGATGGCCTGCGGGCACAGCGGTACCCGCGTGGTCTCACCCTGTTCCAGCAGCCGCTGGCGGTTGCGCTGGTAGGCGACGATGCGCCCCCAGGCTGCCAGGCCATCCTCCACGCCCTGCAGGGCGGCGATGCCACGCGCGTGCAAGCGCTGGCGCGCGCAGGCGGGCAACAGCTCCGGGAATGCCGAGGTGACGAAGCCGATCTTGCCGTGGCGTTCCAGCGCATCGCAGTACAGCGCCAGCAGCAGGTCGCATTCCTTGCGTTCGCCGGTGAACGCCGCCGGGTAGTCCAGCACCAGCATGGCCCCGTCGGCTGCGCCGCTCAGGGTGCTGTCGAGCATGCGTTGCAGGGCCGCTGCATCACCCCAGATGGCAGTGGTGAAATCCAGCGGGTTGACCAGGTTGGCATAGGCCGGCAGCACCTCGGCCAACTGCGTCACCTGCCCTTGTGCGAGCTTCGGCAGGACCAGCTGGTTGCGCTCGGCATAGTCGGCGATCAAGCCGGCATCGCCACCCGAGCAGGCCAGGGCGATCAGCTCGCCATTCACCGGCAGGCGCCCACAGGCGGCGGCCTTGAGGGTTTCAACGAAGCTCACCGGGCCACTGACGCGGATCACGCCCAGGCGCTGGAACAGGCTGTCGTACAAGGCATCGGAGCCGGACAGCGAGCTGGTGTGGCTGAGCGCCAGTTCGGCGCCAATCTGCGACACGCCGGTCTTCAGCGCAATGATCGGCGTGCCCTGCTGCAATGCCTTGCAGGCAGCACGGGCGAAGCCCGGCACGTTCTTCAGGCCTTCCAGGTGCAGGCCGATGGCGGTTACCCGTGGGTCGTCGAGCAGCACGTCCATCAGCTCGGCCACGCCCAGTTGCGCCTGGTTGCCGACCGAGGCCATGTAGGCCACCGGCAGCGAGCGGTCGCTCATCGACAGGTTGTAGGCGAAGTTGCCGCTCTGGGTGAGGATCGCCACGCCCTTCTCCACCTGCTGGCCACCATGGGCCACCGGCCACAGGGCAGCGCCGTGCAGGTAGTCGAGCAGGCCGTAGCAGTTGGGGCCGAGCAAGGCCATGTTGCCGGCGGCGGCGAGCAGGCGCTGCTGCAGCTGGCGGCCCTCTTCGCCGCTTTCGGCAAAGCCCGAGGCATAGCAGATGGCGCCACCGGCACCGCGTGCGGCCAGCTCGGCAACGCACTGCAGGGTCAGTTCGCGGTTGGTGGCGATGAACACCGCGTCCGGGGCATGGGGCAAGTCGGCCACACGCGCCACACAGGGGATACCTTCGAGGCTGTCATGCTGCGGGTTGACCAGCCACAGCTCGCCGCCAAAGCCACCTTCGGCGCAGCGCTTGAGCGCCCGCGCCATGCTGCGCCCGCCGACGAAGGCCAGGTGCCGGGGGGCCAGCAGGCGCTTGAGGTTGTCACGAATCGAATGCGACATGGGTGTTCTCCTCGCGCTCAGCGCAGCAGCGGGCGCAGCAGTTCGCGGGCGATGATGTGCCGCTGGATTTCCGAGGTGCCTTCCCAGATGCGCTCGATGCGTGCGTTGCGCCAGATGCGCTCGACCGGCCCTTCATCCATCAGGCCCATGCCACCGAAGATCTGCACGGCTTCGTCGGCAACCTTGCCCAGCACCTCGCTGGCGAACAGCTTGGCCATGCCGGCCTCGCCGTCGGTCATGCTGCCCTGGTCCATCTTCCAGGCGGTGTGCAGGGTGAGCATTTCCGCAGCGCGAATCTGCGTGGCCATGTCGGCGAGCTTGAACGACACGCCCTGGTAGCTGCCGATGGCCTGGCCGAACTGCTTGCGGTCGGCGGCCCATTGCAGCGACAGGTCGAGGGCTCGTTGGGCCTGGCCCACGCAGTTGGCGGCGACCATCACCCGGCCGGCGGTGAGCCAGGCGTTGGCCACCTCCCAGCCCTTGCCGACCTCGCCCAGCACCTTGCTGGCCGGCACCCGGCAGTCGTCGAAGAACAGCTCGTAGGTGTGGTAGCCACGATTGCTCACGCACTTGGGGCCACGGCGGATGGTCATGCCCGGCGTGCCCCGGTCGACCAGGAAGGCCGTTACCGCGTTGCGCTTGCGCCCATTGTGCTCGTAGGTGTCGGTGACGGCGAAGACGATGGCGAAATCGGCGTGGCCGGCATGGCTGATGAAGTGCTTGCTGCCGTTGATGACGAAGTCGTCACCCTGGCGCACGGCACGGGTCTTGATGGCGTTGGCATCGGAGCCGGCGCCCGGCTCGGTGAGGGCAAAGCAGTCGATCTTCTCGCCCTGCACGCAGGGCAACAGGTAGTCGTTGATCTGCTCGTCCTTGCAGGCCATGAGGATTTTCGATGGCCGCGCGACGAACACGTGCAGGGCCCAGGACACCTTGGACAGTTCGCGCTCGATAAGCGCCTGGGACAGATAGTCCAGGCCACCGCCGCCGACCTCCTCGGGCATGTTGAAGGCATAGAACCCGGCGGCGATCGCCTTGCCGCGGATCTGCGCAGCCAGCTCGGGCGATACGGCATCGGCACGGTCCACTGCCTCCTCATGGGGCAGCAGCTCCTTGGCGACAAAACTGCGTACCGCTTCCACCAACATTTCTTGTTCTTGGGTCAGTTGGAAATTCATCTGCGAAGGTCCTGGTGAGGGTCGGTTATCGGGTTACTGGCCGGTGAAACGGGGGGCGCGGCGTTCCACCGAGGCTTGCAGCGCCTCGGCACCGTCCTGGCTGCGGCCGCACAGCAGGCCGGCCTGGCGCTCGGCCTCCAGCTGCTCGGCCAGGGTGCGCCGGGCGCCATCGCGGATCAGCCGCTTGGTCTGCGCGTAGGCGAAGGTGGGGCCGTTGGCCAGGCGCCCGGCCAGCTCGGCGGCCACAGCGGGCAGTTGCTCGTCGGCACAGACTTCGCTGATCAGCCCGGCCGCCAGGGCACGTTCGGCACCCCACAGCTCATCGAGGAACAACAGGCGCTTGGCCTGCTCGCTGCCGATCAGCCGTGGCAGGTGCCAGCTGGCACCTGCGTCGGGGCTGTAGCCCATGCTGGTGTAGCCGGCCTTGAAGCGCGCCGATGCCGCGGCGATGCGCAGGTCGCAGCACAGGCTGAGGTCCATGCCACCGCCCACGGCGGTGCCGTTGATGGCAGCGATGGTGGGCTTGTCGAGGCTGTGCAGGCGCAACATCAGGGCGTGGGCGGTTTCGGTCCAGCCGTAGCTTTCCAGGGTGCCCTGGGCTTCGGCCGCGGCCCATTCGGCCAGGTCGGCACCGGCGCAGAAGCTGCGGCCGCTGCCGGTCAGCACCACCACGCGCACGGCCGGGTCGCTGTTGCAGGTTTCCAGCAGGGCGTGCAGTTGCTTGAGGGTGGGGATGTCCAGCGCGTTGCGCTGCTCGGGGCGGTTGAGGGTGATCCAGGCAACGCCGGCTTCGACCTTGCTCAACAGTGACGACGACGGGGTGGTCATGGGGGGCCTCGGTGTTGTTGTGATGGTTTGAGAGGGCTTGATGAGGGAGATACTAAACGAGTGTTCAACAAGGCGGGATGGGCTGTTACAACTTCGCACAACTCGGTTTTTGCTGTTACGCGGTTTTCTTTTGGCATTGCATTTTCGTTGCCTGGGAGATCGAGCGCCGCCCGCGCGGCGCTTCGCGGGTATACGCCTTGACACTTTCTGCGCCTGTGAGATCGAGCGCCGCCCGCGCGGCGCTTCGCGGGTATACGCCTTGACACTTTCTGCGCCTGTGAGATCGAGCGCCGCCCGCGCGGCGCTTCGCGGGACAAGCCCGCTCCCACATTTGTTGCAACGTGGCCATGCCTGTGGGAGAGGCGTTGTCCGCCTTGGTGTATTGTTTGAGGCCGGTGAGGTGGCGGTAGCGCCAGCCGGAAAACCGCGTCAAGGCAACAAGGCTGACAACCATGGCCTGTCAGGTTCGGCACGTTGCAACAAATGTGTGAGCGGGCTTGTCCCGCGAAGCGCCGCGCGGGCGGCGCTCGATCTCACAGGCAATAAAAATGCTTCGACGAACACTTACAACCAACGACCCACGGCATCAAACCCCTGGCACGCTCGGCTCGAAGGCCCCCTGCCGACGGCGGTTGACGAAGAAGTACGCCGCGTAGCACAGGGCAATGAAGCCAAAGCCCCAGTACAACGACGGCCGCTGGGTTTCATCCAGCGCCAGGAACACGAACAGCGAGCTGCACAGGGTGATGCACAGCAGCGGCACCAGCGGGTACAGCGGCGCCTTGTACTTCAGGTCCTGCAGTTGCCCACCATCTCGCAGGTAGGCCTTGCGGAAGCGGTATTGCGCCAGGGCGATGACGATCCAGGTCACGGTGCCGGACATGCCACTCACCGCCATCAACACCATGAACAGGGTGTCGGCGGCAATGAAACTGGTCATCAGCGAGATCAGCGCAAAGCACAGGGTGATGCTCAGCGCCCGCAACGGCACGCCACGCTTGCTCAGCGGCGACAGGCTTTTCGGCGCCATGCCGCTCTTCGACATGGCCCAGAGGATGCGCGTAGAAGCATAAAGCCCGGAGTTGCCCACCGAGAGGATGGCGGTGAGGATGACGAAGTTCATCAGGTCGGCGGCAAAGGGAATACCCACCATGTCGAACACCTGCACGAACGGGCTTTCCATCAGCCCGGCCTGCTCGAACGGCACGATGGCCGAGAGCACGGCAATCGCCAGCACGTAGAAGATCAGCACGCGGAACACCACGTTGCGCACGGCCCGCGGGATGCTCTTTTCCGGGTGCTCGGTCTCGCCGGCTGCCACCCCCATGATTTCACAGCCCTGGAAGGCATAGACCACGGTCATCATCACCGCGAACACCGCCGACAGGCCATGGGGGAACAGCGACTCGCCCACCAGGTTGTCCAGCATCGGTGCCGGCGCCCCGCTGCTCAGCGGGATGGCGCCGAAGATCACCAGCAGGCCGATGATGATGAAGCCGAGGATGGTCGCCACCTTGATCCCCGAGAACCAGTACTCCGCCTCGCCGAAGGCACGGGTGGCCAGGGCGTTGAGGCCGAACAGCACGACCACGAACAGCGCCGACCAATACCAGATCGGCACCTCCGGGAACCAGCGGGTCATCAGCATGCCGGCGGCGGTGAACTCCAGGCCCACGGTGGTGGCCCAGCTCATCCAGTACACCCAGCCGATCATGAAGCCGGTGGCCGGGCCGATGAACTTGGTGGCGTGGGCCTGGAACGAACCGGACACCGGCATCTGCACCGACAGCTCGCCCAGGCAGACCATCACCAGGTACATCAGCAAACCCGCGACCAGGTAGGCCAGGATCGCGCCTATCGGGCCACCCTGGTTGATGGTTACGCCCGAGCCCATGAACAGCCCGGTGCCGATCACCCCGCCCAGCGACAGCATGAAGATGTGCCGGCTTTTCAGCGCGCGGGTGAGCTGGATCTTTTCGCGGTTGTCAGTCATGGCGCACCTCGCCTTTGCGGCTGGTGCCAGGCCGCGCGGGGGTGCCGCGCGGAGTGGTAGGAAGGAGGGGCTGAGCGCTACGGCATGTCATTATTCTTGTCTCCAATAAGCCTCATGGACCGCGTGCAACACGGTTGCCATGGATTATTGGAAACGGATGTAAGGTGCCGTTGTACGAACGGATCGAAGATGTAAAAAGTCGTAAGTTTTTTGTACGTCAGCTCTGGATCAGCTGTTCCAGGGTGGCGCGGGCCTGGGCAAGCTCGGTGGCCAGCGGCGCGCCGAGCGCTTTCAACGCCTGTTCGTCATGCTGCCGGGCAGCGTCCTCAAGGCGTCGCAACAGCGCGGCCAGGCCAGAAAAACCCAGGGAGTCGCAACTGCCGGCCAGGCGGTGGGCCAGGTGCAGCACTTCGGTAAAGTCCTGGGCCGGCAGCGCCTCGGCCAACGCCGTGGCGTGCTGCTCCAGCGACTGGCGCAGTACCTTCAACAGGCCTTGCAGCTTCTGTTCACCCAGCAGCGAGCGGTGGGTGTCCAGCAATGACCAGTCCATTGTCGCGTCGACGCCCACCACTTCAGCGGGCGCCGCTTCGGCCAGCGCCCGGCGCAGGTTGTCCAGCCGCAGGGGCTTGGCCAGCACTCCCTGCATGCCGGCATCCAGGTACCCTGGCACTTGCCCCGGTTGCACGCCAGCCGTCAGTGCCAGGACCCGGCTGTGGCGGTTCGGCCCGGGGGTGGCACGCAGTTGCCGGCACAGCTCCACCCCGCTCATGCCGGGCAGGTGCACGTCGAGCAGGATCAGGTCGAAGCGCCGCTGTGCGCAGGCCTGCAGGGCTTGCCCGGCGTCCTCGGCAAAGCTCACCCGGTGGCCATCGCGCAGCAGCAACCCACCGGCCACCTCGCGGTTCAATGCCACGTCCTCAACTACCAGGATGTCCAGGCTGGCCAGGGGCGAAGGGGCTGGTGAGTTGGTCTGCACTGGCTGCCCGCGGGCCATGTCGAGCTCGAACCAGAAGCGACTGCCCTGCCCTTGCACGCTGTCCAGGCCAATGCAGCCCCCCAGTTTTTCCACCAGGTGCTTGCAGATCGCCAGGCCCAGGCCGGTGCCGCCGTAGCGCCGGGCCACCGCCTCGCTGGCCTGGACGAAGCGGTCGAAGACCCTGGCCTGCACAGCCGGCTCGATGCCGATGCCATTGTCGCTGACCGACACCCGCACGCGCTGCGAGCCCTGGTCACTGGCCAGTACCTGCACCGCAAGCCGCACCTGCCCGTGTTCGGTGAACTTGATGGCGTTGGCCAGCAGGTTGCTGAGCACCTGGCGCAGGTACTGTTCGGCACCGTGCTGGTACTCGGCCAATTGCTCGTCGATGTCCAGCTGCAGGGCGTCGCCATTGTCCCGGGCCATGGGTTCGAGCAGCGCCAGCACTTCCTGGCACAACTGGCGTAGCGAAAAACCGACCAGCTCGGCGCGGCTTTCGCCCTCCTCGAGCCGGGCGAAATACAGCACTTCGTTGAGAATCGCCAGCAACCCCTCGCCGGCCTTGTACAAGGCCTCGACGCGCTGGCGGTCGGCCGCCTCCAGCCGGCCGCCACGCAGCAGCTCGGCCATGCCGAGAATGCCGTTGAGTGGTGTACGCAGCTCATGGCTCATGGTCGCCAGGAAGCGTGACTTGGCCAGGTTGGCGGCTTCGGCCTCGTCCTTGGCCCGGGCCAGGCTGGCGGTACGCCGCTCGACCATGGCCTGCAGTTCGTCGCGCTTGTCCTGCAGCGCCAGGCGGTCGCGCTCGCGGCGTTCGATGTCGCTGAGGATGGCGCGGCGCATGTCATCCAGGGCATTGGCGACGGTGTCGATCTCGTCCGGGCGCGTTGACGGGCGGCGCCCCAGGCGCAACGGTTCCTGCCACTGGCCGGCGCCAATACGCCGGGCGAACTCGGCCATCACTTGCAGGTGGCGGGTGACCAGGCGGTAGAACAGCCCCGACAACGCCACCGCCAGGCCACACAGGAACACGCCCATCCACAGCAGGCTGGCAAGGCCCGTGGCATACAGCCGCCGGTGCACCGCGCCCAGGTCGATGCTCACTTCCAGCTCGCCCAGGTGCCTGGCCGGCCCCGAGGGCGGCTGGTAATCAAGGGCGAAGCGTTCGATGCGCAGCGGCCCCTTGGGCTCGGCGACGCCGCGCAGCATCTGGAAATCGTCACTGACCAGACGCACTCGGGCGACATCGGAAAAGTCCACCAGGCCGCGCAGTTGTGTATCCAGCTGTGCCTCGTCCAGGTCCCACAGGCTGCGCTCCAGGCTGGCCAGGTAACCGGCGCGGATCAGCGCCATGCGCGCCTCGATATCGCGCATCTCGCGGCGGTACTCGAAATACAGCTGCACCGAGCTGGCCAGCACGGTAAAGCACAGGCTGAACAGCAGGATGAACAGCAGCAGGCGGCGCAGCAAGCCATCGGTGCGCAGGCGGATCATCGGGAGTCCGCCGGCAGGTTGACCATGTCGCGGTAGATAACTTCGCTCTGCTCCAGCCAGCGCTCGATCTCGCCCGCCTGGTTCATGCGCAGCAACTGCGCGTCGATTTCGTCCATATGCTGGCTCAAGGGCGATTGCCGTGATATCGCGACGCGCAGGTAGTCCACGCTCAGGGCCGTGGGCAATACGCGGATGTCCTGCGCCCCAGGCAGGTGTTCGATGAACAGCTGGCCGGTGCGCCGCTCCTGGATCACGTAGTCGATGCGCCCACGGATCAGCTTGCCGAAGTTCTGCTGGCTGGACGACACACGCTCGATGTTCTGGTGGCGGGCGACGAAGCGGTCGAAGTCGGCGCCGTAGCTTTCGCCGTACAGCAGGCCGCCGCGGTAACTGGCCAGGTCTTCCAGGCGCTGGAACCGCACCGGCCGCAGGCGGTTGTAGAACACCGCCACTTCCTCGCGCACCACCGGCACCGTGGAAAAGCGCATGCGTTGGTCACGCTGGTCGCTGTTGTAGGCCAGCACCACATCCACCCGCCCGGCGGCGGCGTCCATCAGGCAGCGCTTCCAGTTGCCCAGCACCACGGTCTGCACTTCGTAGCCCATGCGCGCAAACAGCTCTCGCACCACGGTGGGGGCCAGGCCACGCACCTGGTGGCCGTCACTCCAGGAAATCGGCGGGTACACCGGGTAATCGCAATAGCGCACCGGCTGCTTTGCACTGGCTTGCACGGCGAACAATGCCAAGGCCAGCACCCAGGCGCTGCGGGTCATGCCGCCACGCTGGCGGTGAACAGGTAGCCGGTGCCGTGGATGGTGATGATCAGTTGGGGCTCGGCCGGGTCGTCGTGCAGCTTGCGCCGCAGGCGGCCGACCAGCACGTCGATGGAGCGGTCGTTGGGCACCCACTCGCGGTTGCGGATCTGGTCCATCAACTGGTCGCGGCTGAGGGTGTGGCCGCTGTTGCGCAGGAACACGCTGAGCAACTGGAACTCGCCATGGGTCAGCAGGGTTTGCCCGCCACGGGCGTCGATCAGGCGCCGGCGGTCGGTGTCCAGCGCCCAGTCGGCGAACTGCTTAAGCGATTGCGCGCAGGCCGGCGTCGGGTGCACCTCGCGGGCATGGCGCACGCGGCGGATCAGGTTCTTGGCGCGGGACACCAGTTCGCGGGGATTGAGCGGCTTGATCACGTAGTCGTCGGCGCCGCATTCCAGGCCGACAATGCGGTCGATGTCGTCGTTGCGGCCGGTGATGAGGATGATACCGACCTCCGAACGTACCCGCAGCTCACGGGTCAGGGTGAGGCCGTCCTTGCCGGGCAGGCGGATGTCCAGCAGCACCAGGTCGACATCCTGGCTGCCGAGCAGTGCTTCGGCCTTTTCCGCGGTGTCGGCGCAGTGCACGTCATAGCCTTCCTGGGACAGATAGGCCTGCAGCAAGTCACGAATAAGCGGATCGTCATCGACGATCAATACCCGAGGCGTCATTGCGTGTCGTCTCTTTTATTTTTGGTTTGTTCTACACACTCGCGACAGCAGCCTACTCGTTACTGAACAGGCGATCAACAGCCCTCCGGCAGGCTGAAGCGACGCCGGCCACCGGCCTGCAGGCCATCGACCCAGGCCTCGCAGATCAGCACGCCCTGCTCGGGGGTGAAGGTACCGGGGTTGAGCCCCGACTCCAGCCACAGGCCATCGAGCAAGGCGCTCAGGCTGATGGCCGCCAGGTCAGCATCGAAGCCCTGCCAGCCCTCCTCCCCGGCCAGCGTGGCCAGCAGCCCGCTCAGTTCATTGCGGTATTCGCCATAGGAATGGTCATGCACCTGATTGATCGCATCGGCGGTCTTCACCGCGCCCCAGAACGCCAGCCAGGCGTCGAGCAACTGCGGGTCGAGCAGCTCGGCGCAAAACGAGGCACGGAAGAACGCCGACAGCCGCTCGCGAGCATTGGGCGCGGCCTGGGCCATGGCCTCGCGCAGCAGGCCCATCACCCGACCGGTGACTGCCATGTAGGCTTCGGCCACCAGCTCATCCTTGCCGGCATAGTGATGGCTGATCAATCCGACCGAAACCCCGGCTTCTGCTGAAATCTTGCGGATCGACGCACCCTGAAAGCCATGGCGCTTGAGGCATACCAAGGTCGCCTCGACCAGGTTGGCTTTGCGCAATTCCGGCAGCATGCGGTGGTAGCGGGCTTCCTGGTTCATCGGCGGCTCTCGGGCTAGGGGCTGGACTGAACGACTGTACAACAAGCCGGACTGCGTGATAAACCCTTGGCACCCATGCCCACAACAACAAAAGCGGCTGCCATGAACGACCTGATCACACGTGACCTGGACCAGGGCCTGCTGACCCTGTCCTTCAACCGCCCCGACAAGCTCAATGCCTTGAACACCGCCATGTACCAACAGCTGGGCGACCTGCTGCTGGCGGCAGGTGAAGCCCCTGATGTCGAAGCCATCATCATCACCGGTGGGCCGCAGTGCTTTACCGCCGGCAATGACTTGCGCGACTTCCTCGACAACCCGCCTGCCGACCTGGACAGCCCGGTGTTCCGCCTGATGCGGGTGGTGATGGGCCTGGACAAACCGCTGATTGCCGCGGTCAGTGGCGCGGCGATCGGCATCGGTGCCACCTTGCTGTTGCATTGCGACCAGGTGCTGGTCAGCCGTACGACCAAGTTGCGCATCCCTTTCGCGCCGTTGGGCGTGTGCCCGGAGTTTGGTTCCAGCCTGCTGCTTCCGCGTTTGCTTGGCCCTGCCCGGGCGGCTCGCCTGCTGCTGGCAAACGAGTTGCTTGATGGCGAACGGATGGTGGCTTGGGGGCTGGCCAATGAACTGCATGAAGACGGTGAACAGTGCCTGGCAGCTGCCCGGCGCCTGGCGCGGCAGCTGCAAGGTTACCCGCAGGCGGCGCTGCGCATCAGCAAGCGGCTGCTCAAGGACGGCCAGCGGGCCGAGCTCGAGGCGACAGTGGCGCGGGAGGCCCGGTTGTTCATCGAGTGCTTGCGCACTGAAGAAGCGCGAGCGGTGTTGCGAGGGTTGATCAAAGATTGAAAACCTGGGGCCGCGTTGCGGCCCATCGCCGGCAAGCCAGCTCCCACCTCGACTGCATCGACCTCAAGCCTTATGCAGTACCTGTGCGAGCAACTGTCTCGCTCAAATTCTAAAAGTTGGCGCGATTCCCTGTAGGAGCGGCCTTGTGTCGCGAAAGGGCTGCAAAGCAGCCCCAGAAAAACTCAGAAACCCCAGGATTGCTAATAGCCGGTCATCTCCAGATACCCACGCCCACCCGCACTCCCGGTCAAGCGCACTGGCCCCTCCCAATACGGGAACCGTGTCTCCATCCAGGCCTGCGACTCCACAGCCTCGACCTGCACATCCACGCCATGCCCCGGCACCTGCACCCGCCATCGCGTCGGCACCTGCTTGCCGTTCTTCTGCCGGGCCCAGGCCAGCGCCTGCAGCTGGATCTGCGCACCCTGCAGCACCACCACTTCACCCTGCGGGCCGACCCAGGTCCCGGCGCGATACGCCTCCCCCTGCACCTCGCGCACCTGAAACAGCATCAGCCTGGCGCCACTGTCCAGGTGCAGGGAAAACCAGTCCCAACCCGTCTGCCCGGCAGCCAGCGGCTGGCTGCTCCATTCCCGGTCCAGCCAAGCCTGGCCGGTGACGGCAATGCACTGGCCGTCACGCTGCACTTCCCCACTCACCCGATAGAACGGCTGACTGTAATAGTACGAAGCCTGCCCCTTGCCGGACTTCTCGCTGTAGCCCTGGTCCCCGTGCAGCACCAAGGGCCGATCGCTGTGCAGTTGCAGGTCGTAGCGAAAGCCGTCACCACCGGCGACCATTTGCAGATGCTCGATGCCACTGCTGCCCTGCAACGACCAGTCATTGATCCACGCCCGGAACGGCTGGGCTTGCACGCCAGCCTGGCCGATACCCCCGCGCGCCAAGGTTTCGCCAGACCGATGCCCCCCGGGACCGGTCAGCGCCGCATGCCCCATCCACAGGTTCGGGCTGTTCCAGCCGGCAGTCTCGGGGCCTGGGCGCAGGGCCGAGCGAAACAGCGTCCACTGCGCGCCCCAGTCCCGCCCCTGGAAGTCCTGGAGGTTGGCGGTGACGTACCACCATTCGATGCGAAAGCCATCGTGGGCCCCATGGTCACGCGGAAATTCCAGGCGATGGCCGCGCCGTACCTGGCTGAATTCACCCGCCTGCTGCCCGAGCCCGGCATAGCTTTGCTCGGCGGGCTGATCACAGCCGCCCAGCAACCCACACAGCAACAGCCAGGCGCTACGCTTCATCGGCAAACGGCCTCAACAGTTCGCGCGGCTGGCGACGCGCCAGCTGCCACAAGGGCCACGCGCTGGCCAACAGGCTGGTAAGCATGCCCAGCACCGCCAGGTGCAGCAGTTGCGCAGGGAACACGTAGAGTGGCAAACGCCAGCCGAATGCCTGCACGTTCACCACCGCGACCAGGCACCAGGCCAGCAGGATGCCCAGCGGGATCGCCAGCAGTACGGTAAGGCTGCTCAGCAGCAATGTCTGCCCAAGGCTCAGCCACACCAGATGCGTGCGCCGCACACCCAGCGCCCACAGCGGCGCCAACTGGCCCAGGCGGGTCTGGCCCAGGGTCAGCAGGTTGATGAACAGCGCCACGCCTGCCACGCCAAGGGTAAGGCTGTTGAGCGCGGCGGTGGCGGCGAAGGTGCGGTTGAACACGTCGGTCGACCAGCGTTTGAGACGCGCCTGCTCGACCACGCGGCTGTCGTCCAGGGCGAAGCGCTGTTGCAATGCAGCCTCGAGCGCCGACGCCTGATCGCCCACCAGATCGACACTCAACCCGGTCAGGGTTGCCTGTGCCCAGTGCCCGCGCAGCCAGCCGGCATTGACCAGCATGTGCCCTTTGGGGTTGCCGTAATCGGCATAGATGCCCACAACGCTCAGGGCTGGCGAAGTGTCTGCGGGCAGCCTCAGGCGATCACCCAGCTGCAGCTTCAGTCGCCTGGCCAGCTGTTCACTGAGCATCACGGCCTGCCCGGCGGCCAGTTGTTGCCAGGCCTGCTTTTGCTGCGCCAGCAATGGCCAGCGAGTGCGATAGACGGGATGATCGACGATGCCCTGGAGCTGCACCGGCCAGCCCTGCAGCTGTGTTTCCACACGCCAGCCGGGCAACACCACACTCACCGAAGGTTGCTGCCCAAGCCACTCGGCTATCTGCAAGCCCTGGGCGGTGTCCCTTGGGGTGACATACAGGTAGGCGGACAGGCGCAGGTCAAGCCAGCCGACAAAGGTCTTGCGAAAGCCCTCGGTCATGCTGCCCACGCCGACACTGGCGGCCAGCGCCAGCAGCAGTGCCATCAACGCCAGGCTCAGGGCCGGCAATTGCTGGCGGCTGTCGGCGACGAACCATTGCGACAAAGGCCGCCGGCAATGGCGCGCCAGCCAGGCCAGCACCCGGTCGAGCAAGGCCGGCAGCAGCAGCGCCGCCGCCAGCAGCAAGCCTGCCAGCAGGCCGAACGCGCTGGGCAGGCTGTCGCCCAGCACGCCACAGCCCAGGGCCAGCAAAAGCAACAGGCCGGCCACCAGGGCCTGGCGCCGCAACCAAGGCCCCTGGGCCAACCGCCATGCCTGAGGTTGCGCCAGCAACGGCAAGTGCGCCGCACGCAGTACACTGCCCAAACCCGCCAGCAGCGCCCCCAGCACGCTCACCAGCACGCCCATCAGCCACCACCCTGCGGGCAGGCTCAGCGCCCCGGCGACCTGGGCGCCATACAGCCCGCGCAAGCTGGCGGCCACATCGGGCAGCAACCACGCGGCCAGCCCGTAACCACTGGCCACGCCGGCCAGGCCGCCCAGCACCGCGAACAGCCCCAGCTCCAGCACCAAGGCGCACAGCAGGGTTTGCAAGCTGATGCCACAGGCGCGCAGGTTGCGAATCAGGCCGCGCCGCTGTTCCAGTGCCAAACCGATTGCGGCATGGGCAATGAACAGGCCGACGACGAACGCCAGCAAGCCAAGGGCGGTCAGGTTCAGGTGGAAGCTGTCGGTCAGCCGCTGCAAGCCGCCATCGTCCTGCCGGGGTTGCAGCTCAAGGTAAGGCGCGATGTCCGCCGGCAGCGGCCCCGGCGTGGCAGCCACCAGCAAGCGCGACAACTGCCCGGGGGCATGCAGCAACGCCTGGGCGTGGCCGATATCGACCACGATCACCCCTGGGGCCAGCGCTGGCTGTAGAACCAACGGCGGCAGCAGCTGCCCTTCGCTGTCGCGTGCTGAGGCCCCGGGGCCAGCATGCAGCTGGCGCAAGGTGTCCGGCCCGACCCAGGCTTGCCCGGGCATGCCGACAAAGGCCTGCAGATCGAACGTTCCGGGCTGCACACCGGCGATGCTGCTGGCCGGCGGCAGGCTCAACGGCTCGATGCCGATCAACCGCACGCTGCGCGCCGGCTCACCAGCAAAGCGCAAGCGCCCTTCCAGTACCGGCGTCACCGCCCAGCCCAGCCTGCGCAACTGCACGTACAGTGCCTGGTCGAAGCGCTCGCCACGGCGCGGCACCAGTTGCGCCTGCAACGGCCCGGCCAGCACCGCACTGGCCCGGGCATAGTCGCTGCGTGCCTGGCTGTTCAGCGCCTGCACGCCGGTCCACAGCGCCGTGGCCAGCCACAGGCCGGTGAAGATGCTGAAAAACTGCACGCGATGGCGCCGCCAGTGGCTGAGCAGCGCGAGCAGGGCCAGCGATAGCAGCCTCATCCGCCCTGCTCGGGCCGCACGCGGCCGGCCTGCAGGTAACAACGCTGCTGAAGGCGCGCTGCCAGCCGCGGGCTGTGGGTCACCATCAGCACCCCACTGCCAGCCTCGGCGACCAATTGCAACAGCAGGCTCAACACCTCATCGCTGCTGGCTTCATCGAGGCTGCCGGTGGGTTCGTCGGCCAGCAACCAGGCCGGGCGCCCGGCCAGGGCGCGGCCGATGGCGACCCGCTGTTGCTGGCCGCCAGACAATTGCTCCGGGTAACGCGCCAGCAAATCCGCCAAACCCAGGCGCTGCGCCAGGTAGGCCAGCCAATCGGGATCATGCCGACCGGCCAGCCGGGCCTGGAACGCAAGATTGGCCCCCACGTCCAGGCTGCTGATCAGGTTGTATTGCTGGAACACCAGGCCTATGCCCTCCCGCCGCCACAGCGCCAGCGAAGCCTCGGAACGGCTGTCGAGCGGTGTGTCGTCGATCAGGATGCGGCCACTGTCGGCACGGTCCAGGCCGGCCACCAGGTGCAGCAAGGTACTCTTGCCGCTACCCGACTCGCCCATCAGCGCCAGGCTGCTGCCGCGCGCCAGGCGCAGGTCGACACCCTGCAGCACCGGAAGCGGGCCTTGGGGGGTGGGGAATGATTTGTGGAGGTTTTCGATGACCAGCATCGACGGGCCTTGGTGGGTTCAAGTGTCTTCTTAGGAATAGCAGGTTCATGGCGACATGGGCGTGCTCATGGACTCAACTTGCATCGTTCCATCAACAAGTTCCATCACCACTCCGCCGCCATGAACAAATCTTCATTTTGCTGGCAAGCGCCCTGATCACGGGGCACACAGCCAATACCAGCCTACCGCCAGCCGGCACTTGCCTTGAGGGTGCGGTACAGGTTGCGTAGCATCCGCGGCCCGATCGCGCGCGTACAACCACCGCGCCTCCTGTAGGAGCAGCCTTGTGCTGCGAATGGGCCGTCGTGGCCTGCTGAACTACTACGGTGCTACCGTCCTCTTCGCAGCACAAGGCTGCTCCTTCAGGCACTGCTACCCGTCAGGACAGAGTCACCGATGCCACAACCCATCCCCCTCAAGGACCACGAAAAGGAAAAGCACCTGGTCAACCGCCGGCTTCTGGCCTGCGCCGCCCTGGTCTTCAGCCTGGTCGCCGTCCTGGTGGGCCGGCTCTATGTGCTGCAGGTGCTACAACACGACCAGCAGACCGCCGTATCGGAAAACAACCGCGTGCACGTGCTGCCCATCGCCCCCGAGCGCGGGCTGATCTACGACCGCAACGGCGTGGTGCTGGCCGACAACAAGCCCAGCTTCGACCTGACCATGACCCGCGAGCGGGCCGGCGGCGACACGGCCAAGGTGCTCGATACCCTGGCCCAGGTGCTGAGCCTGACCGACGACGACCGCAAGCAGTTCGACAAGGACCTGCGCCGTGGCCGCAAGCCGTTCGAACCGGTGACCCTGATGGTCGGCCTGAGCGAAGAGCAGATTGCCCTGGTGGCGGTGAACCAGTTCCGCCTGCCAGGCCTGGAGGTGGAACCACAGTTCATCCGCGAGTACCCGCTGGCCGAGCATTTCGCCCACTCGGTGGGCTATGTGGGGCGCATCAACGAGAAAGAGGCCAAGACCCTCGACAGCACCGAATACCGGGGCACCCAGTCGATCGGCAAGACCGGCATTGAGCACTTCTACGAAAGCCAGCTGCATGGCCACGTGGGCTACGAGGAGGTCGAGACCAACGCCCAGGGCCGGGTGATGCGTGTGCTCAACCACAAGGCCCCGACCCCGGGCCAGGACATCGTCCTGACCCTGGACGCCCACCTGCAACTGGCCGCGGAAAAGGCTCTGGGCGACCGCCGCGGCTCGGTGGTTGTGCTCGACCCGGCCAATGGCGACGTGCTGGCGATGGTCAGCAACCCCAGCTTCGACCCCAACCTGTTCGTCAAGGGCATCAGCTTCAAACAGTACGCCGCGCTGCGCGATTCCATCGACCGCCCGCTGTTCAACCGCGTGCTGCGCGGCTTGTATGCCCCCGGTTCGACGGTGAAGCCGGAAGTGGCCATCGCCGGCCTCGACAGCGGCGTGATCACCCCGGGCAGCCGGGTGTTCGACCCCGGCTACTACGAGCTGCCAAACTACGACCACAAGTACCGCAACTGGAACCGCAGCGGCGATGGCTGGGTGGATATGTACACCGCCATCATGCGGTCCAACGACACCTACTTCTACGACCTGGCGCACAAGCTGGGCATCGACCGCCTGCACGACTACATGGCCGAGTTCGGCCTGGGCCAGAAGGTGTCGCTGGACATGTTCGAGGAGGCGTCCGGGCTGATGCCGTCGGCCGAGTGGAAGCGCGCCACCCGGCGCCAGGCCTGGTTCCCGGGCGAGACGCTGATCCTGGGCATCGGCCAGGGCTACATGCAGGTCACCCCGCTGCAGCTGGCCCAGGCCACCAGCCTGCTGGCGAGCAAGGGCGTGTGGCACCGCCCGCACCTGGCCATGACCGTGGGTGGCGATGCGCCGGTAGACCCCAACCCGATGCCCGATATCGTGCTGCACGACAGGCACGCCTGGGACCAGGTCAGCCAGGGCATGCAGATGGTCATGCACGACCCGCGCGGCATCGCCCGCGCTGCCGCGGCCGGTGCGCAATACCGGATTGCCGGCAAGAGCGGCACCGCGCAGGTGGTGGCGATCAAGCAGGGCGAACGCTACAACCGCAACAAAACCCTGGAGCGGCACCGCGACAACGCCCTGTTCGTAGGCTTTGCCCCGGCTGATCACCCGAGTGTGGTGGTGGCGGTGATGATCGAGAACGGCGAAGCTGGCGGGCGGGTGGCAGGGCCGGTGGTGCGGGAGGTGATGGATGCCTATCTACTGGATGAGCAGGGACATCTGAAGCCGCAGTATGCAGGTGGGGTAGCGCCTCGCAGCGTGCCGCATGCGTGAGAATCGCTGGAAGCCGCTCTATGGCCTGTTCGGGCCTCTTCGCGGGCACGCCCGCTCCCACAGGTGCTGCGCCAACCTTGAAAGCGGCGCGATACCTGTGGGAGCGGGCGTGCCCGCGAAGAGGCCGACACAGACACCCAAATTGCTAGCTCCGATCGCCTCCGCGATCATCCCCAACGTCATGGTCAGCCCCATCGTCGGCGCCATGCCCTACACCGTGGGGCTCGCCCACATCGTGATTCGCCTCATGATTGGCCTCGTGGTTGGCCTCGTGGTCGGCACCATCATCAGCACCATTGCGCCCGCGGCCATCATGCCCACCACCATCGCCACTGTGCCCGCTGCCACTGCCGCCGTGGCCACCACCCGAGCCACCACCGCCGCTACCGCCACCTCCATGGCCACCGCCGCCGCCACTACCACCGCCGCCACCATGGCCACCGCCACCACCACTACCACCACCTCCGCCACCATGGCCACCGCCACCGCCACCGCCACCATCCTTCGCATACGCGCTGGAGGTACCGTCAATGGAATCTGGCACCAACACGGCCGAAGCCGACAACACTGTACCGATCGCCAAAGCCAACAAGCATTTCCTGAGCATCATGATGCCTCCGCTTGGAGTAGCAACGGGTTGCACGACGCACCCTGTGATTTCCGGCCCCCCATGGGGCGACTTGCTAACCAGCGCGGCCTTCCATCTGCAGCGGTTGAAGGAGATCCTTCAGGGCCTGCCGGCCAAATATTTCGGGATGTTTCTTGATTTTTGAGCGTAGCCACGCCGCTGCGCTTGTCACCGACCGGCCATCAGAATGGCTGGCTCGCCAAAGGCCCACTGCACCATGGCCTGGCGAGCCGGATTGCTCAGGATGCCGCGCGGGGCATCAGTTCATACGGGTGCTTCCACCCTGGCAACGCCTGGATTCGCGCTTTCCATGCCTCGATGTGGGTGAACTGCGCCAACGCAATGCCAGTGTCCTCCGGCATGAACACATACCCGGCCAGCGACAGGTCAGCGATCGTCAGCCGGCCACCGACCATGAACGGTGTCTTCGCCAGGTGCGCGTCGACGATACGGTAAGCCGCCATGGCACGTTCACGCAGGAACCGGGTCACATCCGTTTCACCGGTTTTCTTCAGGCAGAAAAGAAAACGCAGCGCCGCGTAGTAGCTGGTGAACTTATGGTTATCGAACAGCATCCAGCGCCAGATCTCGCGCTTTTCGTCTTCGTCGCGGGGGCCGAACTGCCCGGTTTTCTCCGCGAGGTAGTCGAGGATCAGCGCAGACTGGGTAAAGGATTTGCCGGCGTGTTCCAGCACCGGCACCTCGCCCTGTTCGTTCACGTCGTCGCGCCAGGCTTGTTCGCGAGTCTGGCCATTGAAGAAATCGACGAACACCGGCTGCCAGTCCTGGCCTGTGAGTTCAAGCATCAGGGCGGCCTTGTAGGCGTTACCGGATTCGGCGAAGCAATGCAGCTTGTAGTCGGGCATGGGTAGAACCTTCATCCATTGAAATGATTGGGCCAGCAGCCCGAGCAGATCACGCCTGGCTCGACAGGGTCAATGCCTGTTTCCGATACGAAGGGAACTACCACCCCACCTGCGCTTTCTTAATCACTGAGTGGTTCAATTACTTGGGCTTCACGCTACTGGAGAACACACCATGCGCCACCTACTCCTCGCCCCTGCGCTGCTGCTCCTGCTGCCTGCCGGTGCCGCCCTGGCTGACGTCGACGCAGGCGACGTCGCAACCTCGGCCGGTGTTTCCGCTTCGCTTTACTCGACCTTCAAGGACGACAAACGGATCATCCCGGCGCGTGACGAGCTTTCGGCCTACGTCGCCAGCGGTGGTGCAATCCGTGGCGCCTATGTGGAGTCGGCGCTGGAACAGGCCCGCAAGGACAACCCAGGCCTGCAGGCCAATGATGAAGAGCTGGCGCGGGCCCTCCTCTCGCAGGATGACCGCATAGCCGATCATTGATTGATTGAGCTAATCCTGCACAGGCCTCTTCGCGGGTAAACCCGCTCCCACAGGCACCGCACCGACTTCAAACCCAGCGCAGCCTCCTGTAGGAGCGGGTTTACCCGCGAAAGGGCCGGCACAGGCAACACCTCAACCCCAGCCATCCATGCGCATGGTAGCCCTTACCAGCCGCTGCTCTTCCTGCTCGATCTCCCGCAAACTGTCGCGGATCCCGTTGATATGCTCGCGCGCCGCGCGCTGCGCCTGCTCGGGCAACTGCTCCATCACCGCGTGATACAACCGCGCATGCTGGCGGTCGATCTGGCGCTTCTGCGCCGGCCGGCAATACAAGTTGTTGACCGAGGCGAACACCGTGCTCAAGGTCAGGTCACTGAGCGATTGCAAGGTATGCACCAGCACCGGGTTGTGCGAAGCCTCGCTGATCGCCCGGTGAAAGGCATGGTCGCGGCGGGCATGTTCACGGGCATCCATCGCTTCGGGGGCTTCGTGCGCAGCCAGCATCTCTTCATAGCGCCGGCGGATCAACAAACGGTCGACCTCGGTGGCCCGCAGTGCCGCCAGGCGCGCCGACTCGGCTTCCAGCAACGCCCGCACTTCCAGCAGGTCGAACAGCGTGCGCGGCTGCGAGCCGAACAGGTGCATCAACGGCGTGGCACCCGCATGGCCCGTCAGGTCGGCGACGAACGAGCCGCGCCCCTGCTCGGTGTCGATGATGCCGCGCCCGCGCAGGATGCGCAGGCCCTCACGCAGCGCCGAGCGCGAGCAGCCCAGCTTGTCCACCAGACGCCGCTCCGACGGCAGGGCCTGGCCCACCTTGAGCACGCCGTCGACGATCAACCGCTCGACCCGTTCGGCCACCTGGTCGGCGACCTTGGCCTTGCCTTCACTACCCACTGCGCCCCTCCTACTGGTATGACCACTTCGACCACTTGCCTCAATTTAGCCGGGAAAAGCCTTCAATAACCAGTACCAGCCGCAAAAACTGGTAGGACCAGCTCACCCTGTACTCGACCCCGACGGCTACCACGCGCAGGCTGCAAGGGTGAGCGCTTTGCCAACAACAACAAAAACCGTTGCCGAGTGAGCCGATGAATATCCTGTACGACGAACGCGTCGATGGCGCGCTGCCCGACGTGGACCGGGCGGCGCTGCTGCAAGCGCTGCGCGCTGCCCTGCCGGACCTCGAGATCCTGCACCGCGAGGAAGACCTCAAGCCCTATGAATGCGACGGCCTCTCGGCCTATCGCACGGTGCCGCTGCTGGTGGTGCTGCCCGAGCGCCTGGAGCAGGTGCAGGCCCTGCTCAGGCTCTGCCACGAGCGTGGTGTGCCGGTGGTGGCA
The DNA here is from genome assembly GCF_002113105.1 of Pseudomonas sp. B22(2017). Classification (NCBI taxonomy): domain Bacteria; kingdom Pseudomonadati; phylum Pseudomonadota; class Gammaproteobacteria; order Pseudomonadales; family Pseudomonadaceae; genus Pseudomonas; species Pseudomonas sp. B22(2017). The sequence continues at coordinate 494,380 of NZ_NEJN01000002.1, read as the reverse complement.
CGCGGCGCCGGTACCGGCCTGTCGGGCGGCGCCCTGCCGCTGGCAAAAGGCATCCTGCTGGTGATGGCGCGTTTCAACCGCATTCTCGAGGTCAACCCGCAAGGCCGCTTCGCCCGTGTGCAGCCCGGCGTGCGCAACCTGGCCATCTCCCAGGCTGCCGCGCCCCACGGCCTGTACTACGCGCCGGACCCATCCTCGCAGATAGCCTGCTCCATCGGCGGCAATGTCGCGGAGAACGCCGGTGGCGTGCACTGCCTGAAGTACGGCCTGACCGTGCACAACCTGCTCAAGGTGGAGATCCTCACGGTCGAGGGCGAACGCCTGACCCTCGGCAGCGATGCCCTGGACAGCCCCGGTTTCGACCTGCTGGCACTGTTCACCGGCTCTGAAGGCATGCTCGGCATCGTCACCGAAGTCACCGTCAAGCTGCTGCCCAAGCCCCAGGTGGCGCGAGTGCTGCTGGCCAGCTTCGACAGCGTCGAGGACGCCGGCCGGGCAGTGGCCGAGATCATCGCTGCCGGGATCATCCCCGGCGGCCTGGAGATGATGGACAACCTGGCGATCCGCGCTGCGGAGGACTTCATCCACGCCGGCTACCCGGTTGACGCTGCGGCCATCCTGCTGTGCGAACTGGATGGCGTCGAAGCCGATGTGCACGATGACTGCGAACGGGTCGCCGCCGTGCTGGCCCAGGCCGGTGCGCGTGATGTGCGGCTGGCCTGCGACGAGGCCGAGCGCGTGCGCTTCTGGGCCGGGCGCAAGAACGCCTTCCCGGCGGTGGGGCGCATCTCCCCGGACTACTACTGCATGGACGGCACCATCCCGCGCCGCGAACTGCCACGGGTGCTCAAGGGCATCAGCGACCTGTCCGCCGAATACGGCCTGCGCGTGGCCAACGTGTTCCATGCCGGCGACGGCAACATGCACCCGCTGATCCTGTTCGATGCCAACCTGCCAGGCGAGCTGGAACGTGCCGAAGCCATCGGCGGCAAGATCCTCGAGCTGTGCGTGGCCGTAGGCGGCAGCATCACCGGCGAACACGGCGTGGGGCGCGAGAAGATCAACCAGATGTGCGCACAGTTCAACAGCGACGAAATCACCCTGTTCCATGCGATCAAGGCCGCCTTCGACCCGCAAGGCCTGCTCAACCCCGGCAAGAACATCCCCACCCTGCACCGCTGCGCCGAATTCGGCGCCATGCACGTGCACCATGGGCAACTGCCCTTTCCCGAACTGGAGCGTTTCTGATGAGCATGGACCGCGACATCAGCAAGGCCCTGCTGGAGCAGGTCAACCAGGCGCTGAACCAGGCCACGCCGCTGCGTATCCAGGGTGGCAACAGCAAGGCCATGCTCGGCTGCCCGGTGGCCGGCGAGGTACTCGACACCCGCAGCCACCGCGGCATCGTCAGCTACGACCCGACCGAGCTGGTGCTGACTGCCCGCGCCGGCACGCCGCTGCGCGAGATCGAGGCAGCGCTGCACGAGGCTGGCCAGATGCTGCCCTGCGAACCACCGCACCTGGGCCCCGACGCCACCCTGGGTGGCATGGTCGCGGCCGGGCTGTCCGGCCCAAGGCGGCCGTGGGCCGGGTCGGTGCGCGACTATGTGCTGGGCACGCGGGTGATCACCGGCCACGGCAAGCTGTTGCGCTTTGGTGGCGAAGTGATGAAGAACGTTGCCGGCTACGACGTGTCGCGGCTGATGGCGGGCAGCTTCGGCTGCCTCGGGCTGCTGACCGAGGTGTCGCTGAAAGTGCTGCCCCGCCCGCGCCAGTGCCTCAGCCTGCGCCTGCCGATGGGCCGCCACCAGGCGCTGGCGGAGCTGGCTGAATGGGGCCAGCAGCCGCTGCCGATCAGTGCGGCCTGCCATGACGGTGACGCGCTGTACCTGCGCCTGGAAGGCGGCGAAGGCTCGGTGCAGTCGGCACGCCAGCGCCTGGGCGGCGAGGCACTGGACAGCAGCTTCTGGAGCGACCTGCGCGAGCAGCGCCTGGCGTTCTTTACTGGCCCCGCGCCGCTGTGGCGCTTGTCCGTGCCCAACACCGCCGGCGAGCTGGATTTGCCCGGCCAGCAGCTGATCGACTGGGGTGGCGCGCAGCGCTGGCTTAAGTCCACGGCACCGGCGCAGTACATCCGCGAGCAGGTCGCCAAGGTCGGTGGCCACGCCACCTGCCATGTCCCTGGCGCTGCCAGCAGCCCACCGCTGCCCGCCGCGCTGATGCGCTACCACCGAGCGCTCAAGCAGCAACTCGACCCCCAGGGTGTGTTCAACCCTGGCCGCCTGTACCCGGACCTGTGAGGCCAGACCATGCAAACCAACCTGAGCGAAACCGCCCGACGCCTGGCCCGCGCCGACGAGGCCGAAAGCATCCTGCGCTCCTGCGTGCACTGTGGCTTCTGTACCGCCACGTGCCCCACTTACCAGCTGCTGGGCGATGAACTGGACGGCCCACGCGGGCGCATCTACCTGATCAAGCAGATGCTCGAAGGCGCGCCGATCACCGCCAGCACCCAATTGCACCTGGATCGCTGCCTGACCTGCCGCAACTGTGAAACCACCTGCCCGTCCGGGGTGAAGTACCACGACCTGCTGGACATTGGCCGCGCCGTGGTCGAACAGCAGGTGCCACGCCCGCTCGGCCAGCGCCTGCTGCGCCAGGGCCTGCGTGCAGTGGTGCCACGCCCGGCGCTGTTCAAGGCCCTGACCCGCAGTGGCCAGGCCCTGCGCCCACTGCTACCGGCCACGCTCAAGCGCAAGCTGCCGGCGCGGGTCACCGCCCCCGGCCAACGCCCCGCACCGCGCCATGCGCGGCGGGTGCTGATGCTGGAAGGCTGCGTGCAACCGGCCCTGTCGCCCAACACCAATGCCGCCGCCGCACGCCTGCTGGACCGCCTGGGCATCAGCGTGGTGCCAATCCGGCAGGCCGGCTGCTGTGGCGCGGTGGACTATCACCTCAATGCCCAGGAACAAGGCCTGCAACGGGCGCGGCGCAATATCGATGCCTGGTGGCCTGCCATCGAAGCCGGCGCCGAGGCCATCGTGCAAACCGCCAGCGGCTGCGGCGCGTTCGTGCGCGATTACGGCCACCTGCTGGAAAAGGACCCGCGCTACGCCGCCAAGGCCGCACGGGTCAGCGCCCTGTCCCGCGACCTGGTGGAGGTGTTGCGCGACGAGCCGGTCGAGCAACTGGGCGTGTGCGTCGAACAGCGCCTGGCCTTCCATTGCCCATGCACCCTGCAGCACGCGCTGAAGCTGGGGGGTGCGGTGGAGGCATTGCTGACACGCCTTGGCTTCACCTTGACCCCGGTACCGGACGGCCACCTGTGCTGCGGCTCGGCCGGCACCTATTCGCTGACCCAACCCGAGCTGTCGCTACAACTGCGCGACAACCGCCTCAACGCCCTGGAAAGCGGCAAACCGCAAGTCATCGCCACCGCCAACATCGGCTGCCAGGCCCACCTCGACGGGGCCGGGCGCACACCGGTGCGGCACTGGATCGAAATCGTCGAAGCAGCCTTGAACCCGGAGAACCACCATGCATAGCAAGTCCGTTATCGGCCAGGCCGAAGTCGCCAAAGTGCTGACCGCCGCCCGCCAGGAAGCCCAGGCACAACAATGGAACGTGACCATTGCCGTGGTCGACGACGGCGGCCACCCGCTGGCCCTGGAGCGCCTGGACGGCTGCGCGCCGGCCAGCGCCTACATCGCGATGGAAAAGGCCCGCACTGCCGCACTGGGGCGCAAGGAGACGCGAGATTACGAGGAAATGGTCAATGGTGGCCGTACTGCTTTCGTTACCGCGCCGCTGCTGACCAGCCTGGAAGGTGGCGTACCGCTGCGGGTGGATGGCCAGGTGGTGGGGGCGATCGGCGTGTCCGGGGTCAAGGCCGAGCAGGATGCCCAGGTGGCCAAGGCCGGGGCGGCTGCCCTCTGAATCCTGTGCCGGCCTCTTCGCGGGTAAACCCGCTCCCACAGGTGCTGCACAGGTCTCAGGCCTTGTGAAAGCCCTGTGGGAGCGGGTTCACCCGCGAAGAGGCCGGCACAAGCAAAAACCTTCCAGAAGACTGAACATCGAGCGAACAGACAATGCCAAACCACCCACTCCAGATCGCCCCCACCCTACAGCGCTTCATCGAAGATGAGGTCCTCCCCGGCACCGGCATCGAAGCCCGCACCTTCTGGCAAGGCTTCAGCACCCTGATCCACGACCTCGCACCACAAAACCGCGCCCTGCTCGCCGAACGCGAGCGCCTGCAGACAGAACTCGACAACTGGCACCGCCAGCACCCCGGCCCGATCCGTGACATGGCCGCCTACCAGCATTTCCTGCAAGGCATCGGCTACCTTGTAGAGCCCCCGGCGAGCGTGCAGGTCAGCACCCGCAACGTCGACCGCGAGATCGCCGTGCAGGCCGGCCCGCAACTGGTGGTGCCACTGAGCAACGCCCGCTACGCCCTCAACGCCGCCAACGCCCGCTGGGGCTCGCTGTACGATGCCCTGTATGGCACCGATGCCATCGCCGAAACCGAGGGCACCGAACGTGGCCAGGGTTACAACCCGCAACGCGGCGCCAAGGTGATCGCCTATGGCCGGCAGTTCCTCGACACCGCGGCCCCTCTCGACGGTGCGTCGCACAACGACGCCAAGGCCTACGCGATCAGCCAGGGCACGCTGCAGGTAACCCTGGCCGATGGCCGCCAGGTCGGCCTCAGGCACCCCGCGCAACTGCGTGGCTACCAAGGTGAGCCGAACGCGCCAACAGCGATCCTGTTGCAGCATCACCAGCTGCATTTCGAAATCCAGGTCGACCCGGCCAACGCCATCGGCCAGCAGGACCCGGCCGGGGTCAAGGACATCCTGCTGGAGGCCGCGCTCACCACCATCATCGACTGCGAAGACTCGGTAGCCGCCGTGGACGCCGACGACAAGGTCAACGTCTACCGCAACTGGCTCGGCCTGATGAAGGGCGACCTCAGCGAACAGGTCAGCAAGGGCGGCAAGACCTTCGAACGCACCCTGGCCGAAGACCGCCACTACCACGGCGCAGACGGCCAGCCACTGACCCTGCCAGGCCGTTCGCTGCTGTTCATCCGCAACGTCGGCCACCTGATGACCAACCCTGCCATCCACGACCGCGATGGCAGGGAAATCCCGGAAGGCATCCTCGATGCTGTGGTCACCAGCCTGATCGGCCTGCATGACCTCAAGCGCCGTGGCAATTCCCGCGAGGGCAGCCTGTACATCGTCAAGCCGAAGATGCACGGGCCGGCCGAGGTGGCCTTTGCCGACCAGCTGTTCGGCCGTGTCGAAGCCCTGTTGGGCCTGCCCGCACACACGCTGAAGATGGGCATCATGGACGAGGAGCGGCGTACCAGCGTCAACCTCAAAGCCTGCATCGCCAGCGCCGCGTCACGGGTGGTGTTCATCAACACCGGCTTCCTCGACCGCACCGGTGACGAGATGCACACGGCCATGGAAGCCGGCGCCATGCTGCGCAAGGGCGACATGAAAGGCAGTGCCTGGATCCAGGCCTACGAGCGCAGCAACGTACTGGTGGGGCTGGCCTGTGGCCTGCGCGGCAAGGCGCAGATCGGCAAGGGCATGTGGGCCATGCCCGACCTGATGGCGGCCATGCTGGAACAGAAAGTCGCCCAGCCCAGGGCCGGCGCCAACACGGCCTGGGTGCCCTCGCCCACAGCCGCGACACTGCATGCGCTGCACTACCACCAGGTGGATGTGGCGGCCGTGCAGCAAACGCTGGAACAGGTTGACCTGAATGCCGAGCGCGCCGAGTTGCTGCATGACCTGCTCAGTGTCCCGGTCAGCCCCGAGCGGCCCTGGAGCGCAGCCGAAATCCAGGCCGAGCTGGACAACAACTGCCAGGGTATCCTCGGTTACGTGGTGCGCTGGGTCGAGCAAGGGGTCGGCTGTTCCAAGGTGCCGGATATCCATGATGTGGGCCTGATGGAAGACCGTGCGACCTTGCGGATTTCGGCGCAGCACATTGCCAACTGGCTGCACCACGGGGTGGTCGATGCCGACCAGGTCGAGGCGACCTTGCAGCGCATGGCCGGCGTGGTCGACCAGCAGAATGCCGGGGACCCGGCGTACCGGCCGATGACGGCGGGCTTCGAGGCATCGCATGCCTTCCGCGCTGCGCGGGAGCTGGTGTTCAAGGGGCGGCAGCAGCCCAGTGGCTATACCGAACCGTTACTGCATGGCTGGCGCTTGCGTTTCAAGCAGGAGGTTGGGCGCTGATGCTGACAGGGGCCGCTATGAGGTCCAGCCGTATAAAAATGCTTGGCGTGGGTTTTGTGGCGCCGGTCAGGTCGAGCGCCGCCCGCGCGGCGCATCGCGAGCTACGCTCGCTCCTACGTTTGTTTCGGGCCAATTAATCCTATGGGATTTGCGCGCGAACGCCTTGGCGCATGGCTCATTATCGCGTCGTACAAACAAGGCGGTCGCGCGCAGATGGCACAGGCATGACTGGCCTGAAACAAACGTAGGAGCGAGCGTAGCTCGCGATGCGCCGCGCGGGCGGCGCTCGATTTACGCACCACCTCAAAACTCAAGACAGGCACTTGATAGCCTTAACCCCATCTCCAGGCGAGCACATCGCCGGTTGCTCACTCCCCCCATTTCGTGATGAACCATGCGCCGTCCTCCCGCCTGCTTGCGGTGTCACTCCTGCATCTTCAGAAAACTCCTACGCGTTGCTCGGATGCGTCCTACTTGTTGCCCCCTGCCCACTGAAAACATGATCGGCACTGGATGACGCAAGGTCGCGATCCAGAGGAGGTTCCGCATGCACCTGTACGCCCACCCCACTGCCGAATTGCGCAGCACCCTGCGCGAACTGCTGGCCCATGACATGAACAACCCGGACGAAGACCCCCACCTGTCGGGGGTGATGTTCTTCTGCGCCACCGATGAACGCTCCCGCCAACTGATCGAGCGTATCGAGTTGCTGGCCAGCGAGTTGTTCTTCGACCCGAACGGGCGGGCCATCACCGAGCATATGAAAGCGGCGGCGGTGGAAGGCGTGCGCATCAAGCGCAACCGCAAGGCGCCGGCGGACGAAACGGTGATACGTATCGCGCTGGCGGACAAGGGCTACATCACGGTGAGTACGGCACGCTTCTGATTACCGGCCGCTTGCCTGGGGGCTGCTCTGCAGCCCATCGCCGGCAAGCCAGCTCCCACCTCGACTGCACCGACCTCAAGCATTGTGCAGTACCTGTGGGAGCTGGCTTGCCGGCGATGGGCCGCAAAGCGGCCCCATGCCCTTCCCCGACCAATCCGCTATCCTGAGCACTTCCCCGCTCCGGACCGCTCCATGGAACTGCACATTCGCCTGGAAGGCCGCAAAGGCCTGGCCGACCAGCTTTACCAGCAATTGCGCGCCGGCATCGACAGCGGCCACCTGGCCGCCGGCACCCAACTGCCGCCAAGCCGCCTGCTGGCAGAGCAGCTGGGCGTGTCGCGCAAGACCGTGGCCGAGGCCTATTCCCGGCTGACCTACGACAACCTGCTGAGCGGCGTGGTCGGCCGGGGCACCTTCGTCACCCCGCGCCAGCCGCTGCGCAGCAGCGAATCGCCCGCCATTCCCCTGGCTGGTGCCGCGTCGCTCGAGCGCTGGCAGCAGCGCGCCACCGTGCTGAGCCGACGCCAGCTGGAGGCTCCGTCGCGTTACGACTTCATCGGCGGGGCCTCGAGCAAGGCGCAGTTCCCGTTCGACCAGTGGCGCAGTTGCCTGAACTATGCCCTGCGCCGCAGCCAGCGCCATCCCGAGCGGCAGTTCCCTGCCCAGGGCCTGCCGGAGCTGCGCGAGGCCATTGCCCATCATGTCGCCTATGCCCGCGGCGTGCACTGCAGCGCCGCTGACCTGCTGGTGTGCAACGGCGCCCAGCAGGCACTGGACCTGATCGCACGGGTACTGGTCGAGCCGGGTTGCCAGGTAGCCATGGAAGACCCGGGCTACCCGCCAGCGCGGCAACTGTTCCTGGCCCTGGGTGCGCGCCTGCAATCGGTACCGGTGGACGATGAAGGGCTGTGCGTGGAGCAGATCGCCGACGGCACCCGGCTGATCTATGTGACGCCCTCGCACCAGTTCCCGCTGGGCATGCCGATGAGCGAGCCACGCCGGCACGCCCTGCTGGCACGGGCCGCCGAGCTGGGTGCGTTGATCATCGAAGACGACTACGACTGCGAGTTCCGCTACCACGGCCCAGCCGCAGACGCTCTACAGCGCCTCGACCGCCATGGCCTGGTGGCCTATGTGGGGACCTTTTCCAAGACCTTGCTGCCCGAGTTGCGCCTGGGCTACGCCGTACTGCCGCCCGACGTGCTGAAGGCGGCCTGCGTGGCCAAGCACCTCAGCGACTGGCACAGCCCGACCCTGTTGCAGTGGGCACTGGCGCGCTTTCTCGGCGAAGGCCACCTGAACAAGCACATCCGCCGTTGCCACGAGGTCTACAGCGCCCGTCGCGAACGCATCCTCGCGCGGCTGGGCGGCGACTTGGCACCGTGGTTCAGCGCCATCCCCGCCAGCGCCGGGTTCCACCTCAGCGCCCTGGCCAAATCTGGGGTCGATGTCGAGCTGCTGGCCAACCTCGCACGCAAGGTGGAGGTCGGCCTGTATTCGCTCGCGCCGTTCTTCAGCGAAGCGCCAGTGCGCCCGGGGCTGTTACTGGGCTTCGGCGCCATAGAGCTGCTGGATATCGACCCGGCGCTGGACCGGGTGCGCGACACCCTGCAGCGCCTCAGTTGACCGGCGCGGTCTTGCCCGCCACTACCGGGCGAGCAATCGCCGCGGCATAACCGCGAGGGTTGAACCACGTGGTAACCAGCAGCATCGCCACCACGGTCACGGTCAGCAGCGTCCACGAGGCCTGGAAATCACCGCTCATGTCGCGCAACCAGCCGGTGACGTATGGCACGATGCCAGTGATGATGAAGCCGATGCCCTGCACGAACGCCGCCAGGCTGCCAGCCTCGGCAGGTGTCTTCAGGTGCTCCAGGGTCAGCGTCAGGCTCTGGCTGAAGCAGGCGCCCAGGCCGAAACCGATCATCGCCACCCACAGCCCCGAGGCCAGCGTGGGTGCCAGCAGCAGGCCGAGAAAACCCACCAGCTGGATCGCCAAGGCCAGCCACAGGCCCGGGCGTCGGTCTGCCCAGCGCCGCAGCAACAGCGGCAAGCCCAATGCACCGGCCACCTGAAAGATGGTCATCAGGCCAACCAGGTCGGCACCGCCCTGGGCGCTGCCACCATGCTCGATGTGATAGGCCGGCAACCAGGCTACCATGCTGGTGTAGCCACCGTTGATCAAGCCAAAGTACAGCGCCAGCAACCAGGCCCGACGCGTACCGAACCAATGACCGCCGACGGCACCGGCCAGTTTCGGCGCCTCCTGGCGCGGCCGCAGCACGGCCCAGGCCAGCACCGCCAGCACAGCCGGGATCGCCCACACGCCCAGGCCGACCTGCCAGTGGCCGAAGTAGCCACTGATGTGCGGCCCAAGCACGGCGGCCAGGCCGCCGCCGCTCATCAGCGCTGCCGAATACAGGCCCATCGCCCCCGCCAGGCGGCCGGGAAACCAGCGGTTGACCAGCCCCGGCATCATGCCCTGCACTACCGCCACCCCCAGGCCGGCGACCACCGCACTGGCAATCAGCGCCCAGGCGCTGCCCAGTTGCAGGCGCCACAGGCAGGCCAGGGCGATGGCAGACAGGCCAGCAAGCATGCCGCCATGTTCGCTGATCCAGCGCCGCAACCAGGGTTGCAGCAAGGGCACCAGGCCCATGCACAGCACCGGCAACGCCGTCAGCAAGGCCGCCTGCTGGTAACCCAGGCCAGTACTTGCGCGCATGGGTTCGAGCAACGGGCCGATGCTGGTCAGGATCGGCCGCAGGTTCAGTGCCAGCAGGATGACCAGCAGCAGGTTCAATGCCGCTCTCATTGTGCGTTGGCCTGTTTCCACTCAAGGTAAAGACCGGCTTCGCCGCTGGGCTTCAGGGCGCGCAGCGGCAGGCTCTGTTGCTGGGGCGGGCGAGCCATCTGCGCGTATACCGCCGCGGTGGACAAGCCGTAGGGTTCGCCCTCGGCGTTGTCGTAGGCAAACCAGGCCCGCTCGATGCCGCACAGGTGCATGGCCGCCAGGCACATCGGGCATGGGTGGCCGCTGGCGTAGACTTCGGCGCCGTCCAGGCGTGCCTGACCCAGGGCATGGCTGGCCTTGCGGATGGCCTGCATCTCGGCGTGGGCGGTCGGGTCCTGGGTGCTGTGGATCTCGTTGACCGCACGCGCCAGCACCTGCCCCTGGTACACCAGCACGGCGCCGAAGGGCCGGCCACCGGCCTGAATGTTGGCGCGGGCCAGGTCGAGCGCTTCGCGCATGTAGCGTTCTTCGGACATGAATCGGTTCCCCTGTTGCAAGACCTGATCATTATCCGGGCTTCGGCGGCCTGGCAGAAATGAAGAGATTGGATGCCTGTCAGTGGCCTCCCAAATGGCCGATTGGCCTCCCGCTTATGCGCGTGATTGGCTATCGAGGAGGACCTGGGCCGGCGCTACCATCAGCTCACTTTCAACCAGCAACGCATTTCCCTGTAGGAGCAGCCTTGCGCTGCGAAAGCGCCATGCGCCCGTACGGGCGCTTTCGCAGCGCAAGGCTGCTCCTACAGGGACGATGCCAGCCTCGAATACTGGAGATAAACATGCACAACCGTATCGAATGGGCCAAGCACGCCCCCGAAGCCTACAAAGCCATGGTCGGCCTGGAGCAGGCCCTGGCCAAGAGCGGCCTGGAGAATTCCCTGCTGGAACTGGTGCGCCTGCGGGCTTCGCAGATCAACGGCTGCGCCTACTGCGTCAACCTGCACGCCAACGATGCGCGCAAGGCCGGTGAGACCGAGGCACGCCTGCAGACCTTGTGCGTCTGGCAGGAAACCGCCTACTTCACCCCGCGCGAACGTGCTGCGCTGGCTTGGGTGGAGAGCCTGACCAGGCTGCCCGAGCACGGCGCGCCGCAGGCGGAATATGAAACCTTGCAGGAACACTTCGAGCCGGCCGAGGTGGCCAACCTGACCCTGGCAATTGCCGCCATCAATGCCTGGAACCGCTTCGGGGTCGGGTTTGCCATGGTGCCGGCCTGATCATTGAGCGGTAGCCTGTACCGGCCTCTTCGCGGGCTTGCCCGCTCCCACAGGGATCGCACAGGGCCTGAAAGCTGTGCTGCACCTGTGGGAGCGGGCAAGCCCGCGAAAGGGCCGGTGCAGGTGAACGCTACCGCCCGGCCAACCGCGCCCGGTAGCTCCCGGGGCTCTGCCCGGTCCATTTCTTGAACGCCCGGTGAAACGCACTGGGCTCCTGGAACCCGGTCTGCTCGGCAATCTCGGCAATGCTCAGCTCCCCTTCGCGCAACCGCTCGAAGGCCATTGCCCGGCGCACCTCATCCTTGATCTGCTGGTACGAACGCCCTTCCCGCTCCAGCTGCCGACGGAAAGTACTGGCACTGACCCCCTGCTGCTGCGCCAGCGCCGCCAGCGTCGGCCACTGCCCATAACGCCGCGCCCGCAGGTGCCGGTATACTTCGGCCACCAGCCCGTTCTGGTTGCGAAAGCGAATCACCAGCCCCTGTGGCGCACTGCGCAGGAAGGTTTTCAGGGCCGCCACATCCTGCACCACCGGCAGGCGCAGGTAGGCGCTGTCGAACTCCACCTCGGTGCGCCCGCTGCCCAGGCGCAGGTCCGGCCCCCACAGCAGCAGGTCGTCTTCCTGGGCCGGGCGCGACACCGCCAGCTCGGTGCGGTCGATGGCGATCCGCCGCCCGGCCAGCCAACACAGCATGCCGATCATCAGCACCAGGTAGGTTTCCTCGGCATATACCCGGGTCAGCGGGTCGGCGATGCTCGACTGCACGCTGATCAGCGCCCGCCCGCCACGCAGCGTCAGGCTGCCGCGCAGATCGCGCAGGAACAGGCCAAAACCGCCCATGCACTGGCGCAAGGCCTTCTCCAGGTTCGGCTCCAGGATCAGGCCCCGGCAGATCAGGGCGAAACTGCCCGGCGGCATGCCGTGGCTGTCGAGGCGGAAGAACTCATCGTCCAGGCGCTGGATCAGCGCCAGCCACAGCTGGGCGAAGGCCTTGGCCGGTACCCGGGCCTGGGGCTGCTCGAGCAGTTGTGGGTCGATGCCCACCGCACGCAGCTGCGCATCGCGTTCGGCGGGGCAGTCGCGCAGGGCGTGGAGCATGGCATTGAGGAAGTACACGGCGACCGAATCGCTATCGCGCATGGCGGTTTTCGCTGTCTATGCTGAGTGGCAAAAAGTGCCAGGTTGTCTGAACAGTTCCGGCATAGGCTGCAACAGAGCCTTTGCCTAGACTCGGTCCCACTCCGGGATCGTCGGCCATTCTCGCAGAGCCTGGCCCGGTCCCGCCATGCCTTCGCAATCGGAGCCCCTATGAGCAGCGCAGAAATCTACGTCGTCAGTGCCGTCCGTTCAGCCATTGGTGGTTTTGGCGGTTCCCTCAAGGACCTGCCGCTAGCCGACCTGGCCAGCGCCATCACCCGCGCCGCCATCGAGCGCTCGGGCGTGGCCGCCGAGCAAGTCGGCCACCTGGTGATGGGCACGGTGATCCCCACCGAACCGCGTGACGCCTACCTGGCCCGCGTAGCGGCAATGAACGCCGGCATCCCCAAGGAAACCCCGGCATTCAACGTCAATCGCCTGTGCGGCTCGGGCCTGCAGGCCATCGTCTCGGCAGCCCAATGCCTGCTGCTCGGCGACACCGACGTGGCCGTGGCGGCCGGTGCCGAATCCATGAGCCGTGGCCCGTACCTGCTGCCGCAGGCACGCTGGGGCGCTCGCATGGGTGACCTGCAAGGCATCGACTACACCGTCGGCGTGCTGCAGGACCCGTTCGAACACTTCCATATGGGCATCACCGCCGAGAACGTTGCGGCCAAGCACGGCATTACCCGCGAAATGCAGGATGAACTGGCCCTGACCAGCCAGCGCCGCGCTGCCCGCGCCATTGCCGAAGGCCGCTTCGCCAGCCAGATCGTTCCGCTGGAACTGAAAACCCGCAAGGGCAGCGTGCAGTTCAGCACCGACGAGCATGTGCGTGGCGAGGTGACCGCCGAGCAACTGGCAGGGATGAAGGCGGTGTTCAAGAAAGACGGTACCGTTACCGCCGGCAACGCCAGTGGCATCAACGACGGCGCTGGCGGCCTGGTACTGGCCACTGGTGATGCGGTGCGCCGCCTGGGCCTGAAGCCCCTGGCCCGCCTGGTGGGCTATGCCCATGCCGGCGTCGAGCCTGAACTGATGGGCCTTGGCCCGATTCCGGCCACCCGCAAGGTGCTGGAGAAGACCGGCCTGAGTGTGCAGGACCTGGACGTGATCGAGTCCAACGAAGCCTTCGCTGCCCAGGCTTGCGCCGTGGCTCGCGAACTGGGCTTCGACCCGGAAAAGGTAAACCCCAACGGTTCGGGCATTTCCCTGGGTCACCCGGTGGGCGCCACCGGCGCGATCATCGCCACCAAGGCCATCCATGAGCTGCAGCGCATCCAGGGCCGCTATGCCCTGGCCACCATGTGCATCGGTGGTGGCCAAGGCATCGCCTTGGTCTTCGAGCGCGTCTGACGGAGCCTGACACATGAGCATTGAACAGATTGCCGTGATCGGCGCAGGCACCATGGGCAACGGCATTGCCCAGGTGTGTGCGGTGGCCGGCTACCAGGTGCTGCTGGTGGACGTGTCCGACGCTGCGCTGGAGCGCGGCGTGGCCACCTTGAGCAAGAACCTCGAGCGCCAGGTCGCCAAGGGTACCCTCGACGCCGACAAGGCGGCAGCTGCCCGCACCCGCATTCGCACCAGCACCGACTACACCCAGCTCAGCAGCGCGCAAATGGTGATCGAAGCCGCCACCGAGAACCTGCAGCTCAAGCAGCGCATCCTGCAGCAGGTGGCCGCCAACGTCGCCGCCGACTGCCTGATCGCCACCAACACCTCGTCGCTGTCGGTCACCCAGCTGGCGGCCGGCATCGAGCACCCAGAACGCTTCATCGGCGTGCATTTCTTCAACCCGGTGCCGATGATGGCGCTGGTCGAGATCATTCGCGGCCTGCAGACCAGCGACAGCACCTACGCCCAGGCGCTGGTGGTGACCGAAAAGGTCGGCAAGACCCCGATCACCGCCGGCAACCGCCCCGGGTTCGTGGTCAACCGCATCCTGGTGCCGATGATCAACGAAGCGATCTTCGTGCGCCAGGAAGGCCTGGCCAGTGCCGAGGACATCGACACCGGCATGCGCCTGGGCTGCAACCAGCCGATCGGCCCGCTGGCCCTGGCCGACCTGATCGGCCTGGACACCCTGCTGGCGATCATGGAGGCCTTCCATGAAGGCTTCAACGACAGCAAGTACCGCCCTGCCCCGCTGCTCAAGGAAATGGTCGCGGCCGGTTGGCTGGGGCGCAAGAGCGGCCGCGGTTTCTTCACCTACTGAGGAGCGAACGCCATGCCCCCGGTCAATGCCGCGATGCGCTGTGCCAACTTTGAAGAGCGACGTGACCGGGCCATGGCGCTGTTTGCCGAAAAGGGCTTCGGCCAGGTCAGCATGCGCGAGCTGGCGGCCCATGTGGGGCTTACCGCAGGCTCGCTGTATCACCACTTCCCCAGCAAGCAGGACCTGCTGTACGACCTGATCGAGGAGTTGTACGAGGAATTGCAGGCCACCCTGGACCAGGGGCGCCGGGCAATGGCGCGCGGGGCGTCGGCGCTGAGCTGCCTGATTGCCGCGCACTGGCAGCTGCATGCCGAGCGGCCCATGCAGTTTCGCCTGGCGGAGCGCGACTTCTGTTGCCTGAGCGACGACCAGCAGGCGCGCCTGGCCTTGTTGCGCAAGCGCTATGAGGCGGGGTTGCTGAGGTTGATCGCACCGCAGGCGAAGTTGCAGGGGGAGGCCTTGATGGCCACGGCGCATGTGGTGGCGACACTGCTGAACCAGTTGCCGGGGCTGTTGAAGGCCTTGCCCGAAGAACAGGGGCTGGGGTTGATGGAAAGCATGCTGGTGGGTGGGCTGGAGCGGACACTGCGCTAGCCTGTTGCGGCCTCTTCGCGGGCTTGCCCGCTCCCACAGGAAACCCGCAGGCTTCAAGGTTTGCACAGAACCTGTGGGAGCGGGCGCGCCCGCGAAGAGGCAAACACAGTCAGCGCAGGAGCGACTGGATCTGCTCGTGCAAGGTATCCAGGTCGAACGGCTTGGCCAGGATCGGTGCCTTGCGGGTGATCGGGCTGCCGGACTCGAGAATCTCCGCCGGGTAGCCGCTGATGAAGATCACCTTCAGGTCCGGCCGCAACTTCACCGCCGGCTCGGCAATGTCCACGCCGGAAATCCCGCCCGGCAAGCGGAAGTCCGTCACCATCAGGTCGAGGTGCGGCTTGCTCGCCAGGATCGCGAACGCCTGCTCGCCATCCTCGGCCACCAGCACGTGGTAGCCCTCGCCTGCCAGGTAATCACGCAGGATCATGCGAATCGCCGGTTCGTCCTCGACCACCAGTACTACATCTTGTGCATCTTCACTCATGTCAACGCCTTGAAATACTTACAACTGGCCATCAGACCCCAGGCTCACGCAGAGGTTGCCCTTGCCTGGTCGTTTTGTTGTTCGCAGGTTGCCAGTGGCAATTGCAAGGTGAAGGTGGCGCCTTTGCCCTCTTCACTCTCCACCAATATGCGCCCGCCATGGGCCTGGACGATCTGCTCCGATATGTACAGCCCCAGGCCCAACCCACCACTGGCCTGCTGGGTGGCGACCCGCTCGAACTGCTGGAAGATGCGCTGCTGGTTGGCCACGCAGATGCCGATGCCATGGTCCTGCACCTGCACGCAGGCCTGGCCGTCCTGCTCGAACACCCGCACCTGTACCGGTTTGCGCTCACCATAACGCAAGGCATTGGACAACAGGTTGGCCAGCACCTGCTCGATGCGAAACTCGTCCCACTCGCCCAGCAGCGGCTCGCAGCGTTGCAACTCGATATGGGTGTCCAGTGCGCTGGCCTGGGCGGCAAAGTTCTCCACCAGGCCGCGCACCAGCAGGCCCAGGTCGAACGCCTTGGGCCGCAGCGACAGTTTGCCGGTGCGGATGCGCGATACATCGAGCATGTCTTCGACCAGGCGGATAAGGCTGTTGATCTGCCGCTCGTCGCGCTCGACCATGGCCTGCAGCTTGTCGACGCTGAAGGCGGCAAGGTTGCCGCGTGCCAGGTGCAGCTTGCGCAGCTGGGTTTCCAGGATCAGGCCATTGAGCGGGGTGCGCACCTCGTGGGACACGATCGACATGAAGTCATCGCGCATGCGCACGGCATGCTCCAGTTCACCCCGCGCCGTCTGCAGCTGGGCCAGCAGCAGCTCCTGCTCCTGGCGGCTGCGTTCCAGGGCCTGCAATTGGCGGTCGAGCACCTTGCGCTGGCGGTACAGGTCGACGAACACCGACACCTTGCTCTTCACCGCCAAGGTGTCGAGCGGCTTGTGCAGAAAGTCCACCGCGCCGCTTTCATAGCCTTTGAACGCGTAGTTCATCTCGCGCCCGGCGGCAGTGACGAACACGATGGGGATGTTGCGGGTCTTTTCCGTGCCGCGCATCAGCTCGGCCAGCTCGAAACCGTTCATACCCGGCATCTGCACGTCGAGAATGGCCAGGGCGAACTCGTGCTCGAGCAACAGTGACAACGCTGCCTCGGCCGACTGGGCCTGGTGCACCTCGCGGTCTTGGCCCTGGAGCAGGGCGTCGAGGGCCAGCAGGTTTTCTGGCAGGTCGTCGACGATCAGCAGTTTGGCGATGGTGTGGCTTAGCATGCGCTGGGTTCCAGGGCGGCGAGCAATCGCTCGATGCCACTCAGAGAAAGAATATGGTCGGGCTGGTGCAGGGCCAGTGCGGCCTCTGGCATCAACGCCACTTGTGCGTCGCAAGGGTCCTGGACCACGGTCCGGCCCCCGTTGCGCTTGATATAGGCAAGGCCTTCTGCGCCATCCTCGTTGGCCCCGGTGAGCAACATGCCTAGCAGGCCGGCACCATAGGCATCGGCCGCCGACATGAACAGGTAGTCGATCGCCGGCCGGGAAAAATGCACCGGCGGCTCCTGGCTCAGCGACAGGGTCAGGTCACGCTCCACCGACAGGTGATAACCCGGCCCGGCCACGTAGATCTGCCCGGGGCGCAGCGGCTGTTTGTCACAGGCCTCGCACACTGGCCGCCGCAGGCGACGTTGCAGCACCTCGGCCAGCTGGCTGTGGCGGTCATCCGGCAGGTGCAGCACGCAAATTACCGGAATGGCGAAGCCGGCCGGCAACGCGCCCAGCACACTGAACAGCGCTGTAACGCCGCCGGCCGAGGCGCCGATCACCATCGCGCGTACGCCTTTCATGACTTGCGGTAGATCCGTTCGGGCTTGACCAGCGGCTCGAAGCGCTCGCTGTAGGCGGAAAAATCCACCGATTCCTTGCTGCCCAGCACCAGGAAGCCGCGGTGGCACAGGGACTCGTGGAACAGGCCCAGGGCGCGGTCCTGCAGTTCCTTGTTGAAGTAGATGAGCACGTTGCGGCACGACACCAGCTGGGTTTCGGAAAACACGCTGTCGGTGGCCAGGCTGTGGTCGGCGAAAGTCACGTTGTCCCGCAGGGTGCTGTCCATGATGGCGTTACCGTAGGCTGCCGTGTAGTACTCGGCAAAGTCCCGTCGGCCACCGGCGATGCGATAGTTTTCGGCGTACTCGCGCATGCTCTGCATCGAGTAGATACCCTGCTTGGCCTTGTCCAGCGAATGCGGGTTGATGTCGGTGGCGTAGATGATGGTGCGCTCCAGCAGGCCCTCCTCGCGTAGCAGGATGGCCATCGAATACACCTCCTCACCCGTGCTGCAGCCGGCAATCCACACCTTGATCGACGGCCAGGTGCGCAGCAGCGGCACCACTTCGTTGCGCAGCGCCAGGTAGTGCCCCGGGTCGCGGAACATCTCGCTGACCGGGATCGTCAGGTACTGCAGCAACTGCATGAACATGCCTGGGTCGTGCAGCACGCGCTCCTGCAGCGCCGACACCGTCAGGCAGTCGAACTGGCGCAGCGCATGCAGGATCCGGCGCTTGATCGACGCGCCGGAATAGTTGCGGAAATCGTAGCTGTACTTGAGGTAGATGGCCTCGATCAGCAAGCGGATTTCGATATCGGTGTTACGTTCGCTAGTCAAATTCGCTCCAGTTGCGGCAGCCACACACGGATCAGCGAGAACAAGCGGTCCAGGTCGATCGGTTTGGCCAGGTAGTCGTTGGCGCCGGCCTGCAGGCAACGCTGCTGGTCATCCTTCATCGCCTTGGCGGTCACGGCAATGATCGGCAGCTTGCGCCAGCGTTGTTGCTGGCGGATCAGCCGGGTGGCCTCGAAGCCGTCCATCTCCGGCATCATCACATCCATCAACACCAGGTCGATGTCGTCATGCTGCTCCAGGCGCTCGATGGCCTCGCGGCCGTTGCGGCCGATTTCGACGATCGCGCCCTTGTGCTCCAGCGCGCTGGTCAGGGCAAAGATGTTGCGCACGTCGTCGTCCACCAGCAGCACCTTGCGGCCTTCGAAAACCTTGTCGCGGCTGCGCGCGGTCTTGAGCATGCGCTGGCGTTCGTTGGACAGCTGCGACTCGACCTTGTGCAGGAACAGCGTCACTTCGTCGAGCAGGCGCTCCGGCGAGCGGGCGCCCTTGATGATGATCGAGCGCGAATACTTGAGCAGGTCGGCTTCTTCTTCGCGGGTAAGGTTGCGCCCGGTATACACGATCACCGGCGGGAAGGCACGGATGTCTTCGGCGGTCATGCGCTTGAGCAACTCGTTGCCAAGCATGTCCGGCAGCTTGAGGTCGATGATCATGCAGTCGTAGATATTCTCGCGCAGCAACGCCAGGGCATCCTGGGCCATGGCCACAGCGGTGATCTCGACATCGTCGTCGCCGATCAGGCGGGCAATGCTCTCGCGCTGCAGGTCGTCGTCTTCCACCAGCAGGATGTGCTTGAGCTTCTGGGTCAGCTTGGCCTCCAGCCGGGCGAAAACTTCCTTGAGTTGTTCACGGCTGGTGGGCTTGACCGCGTAGCCGACGGCACCCATGTGCATGGCGGCCTCGACGCGGTCCTCAACGGAAATGATATGCACCGGGATGTGCCGGGTGCTCGCTTGCTCCTTCAGGCGTTGCAGCACGGTCAGGCCGGAATGGTCGGGCAGGCGCATGTCCAGCAGGATGGCATCGGGGATGTACTGCACGGCCAGTTCGAAGCCCTCGTCGGCGCCCTGCGCCACCAGGCAGCTGTAACCCAGCTCGTGGGCCAGGTCGAAGAGGATGCGGGCGAAGTTCGGTTCGTCTTCGATCACCAGGATGCAGCGGTTGCCGAACGGCGCGCGCTCACGGTCATCGGCAAACACTGGTGTCGGGCGTTTCGGTGCCGCCACCACTGGTGCCTGCGGCGCGGGTGGCAGGCTATCGACCGCAGGGCGCAGGCTGAGCGGCTCGATCTCCTGCGCCACGCGCTCATAGCGCTCCGGCAGGATCAGGCTGAATACACTGCCCTGGCCGGGGCTGCTGTCGACGCTGATCTGCCCACCCAGCAGATGCGCCAGGTCGCGGGAAATGGACAGGCCCAGGCCGGTGCCGCCATAACGGCGGTTGCTGGTGCCATCCACCTGGTGGAATGCGCCGAAGATCGCCTGCTGCTGGTCGGCGGCGATGCCGATGCCGGTATCGCGCACGGCAAAGACGATGCCGGTGCCAGGCTGGTAACCGATGTTCAGGCTGACCTGGCCGCGCTCGGTGAACTTGATGGCGTTGGACAGCAGGTTCTTGAGAATCTGCTCCAGGCGCTGGCGGTCGGTGAACAGCGTGGCCGGCACCTGCGCCTCGGTGGTCACCTCGAAGGCAAGGCCCTTGTGCCCGGCCAACGGCTCGAACATGCCACGCAGGCCTTCGACCAGGCGTTCCAACTGGGTGCTTTCGGGGCGCACTTCGAGCTTGCCTGCTTCCACCTTGGCGATGTCGAGAATGTCGTTGATCAGGTTGAGCAGGTCGTTGCCGGCCGAATAGATGGATTCGGCGAACTTGACCTGCTCGTCGCTGAGGTTGCCCTCGCCGTTTTCCGCCAGCAGCTTGGCCAGGATCAGCGAGCTGTTCAGCGGCGTGCGCAACTCGTGGGACATGTTGGCGAGGAATTCGGACTTGTACTTGCTCGAACGCTGCAGTTCCTCGGCGCGCGCCTGCAGCTCGTCCTGGGCCTGGAGCAGTTCGTCGTTCTTGCGGTCCAGCGCCTCGGTGCGCTCCGACAGCTGCTCGTTGGTCTGCTCAAGCTCCGCCTGCTGGGTTTCCAGGTGGGCCTGGGACTCCTTGAGCACGCGGGATTGCTCTTCGAGCTCTTCGTTGGCGGTTTTAAGTTCTTCCTGCTGCACTTGCAGCTCTTCGTTCAGTTGCTGGGTTTCGGCCAGCACCTCCTGCAGGCGCTGCCGGTAACGGGCGCTTTCGATGGAAATACCGACGTTGCCACGGACCCGCTGCAGCATCTCTTCGTCACGCTCCTGCAACGGCCGCAGGAAGCCCAGCTCCAGCACGCCGTTGATCTGCCCGTCGTCGCTGGAGGGCATCAGCATGGCACTGCGCGGCAGGCCCCTGCCAAGGCCGGAACTGAGGTGGAAATAGTCTTCAGGCAAGTCGTCCAGACGCAGCAGCCTCGCTTCGCGCACGGCCTGGGCCAGCAGCCCCTCGTGGTCACCCAGTACCTGCTCGCGCGCCTGCTCCTCGGCATCCAGGCCATAGCTGGCAACACGCACCAGGCGGCCATGTTCGTCACGCACGTACAACGCGCCTACCACGCTGCCCAGGTAGCTGGCGAAGAAACGCAGGATGTTGTCACCGAGCATGGGCAGGGTCAGCTGGCCAAGCACCTGTTCGGACAGTTGCGTCTGCCCGTTGCGCAGCCAGGCCTGATGCTCCAGGCGTTCGGCGGCGCGCTGCTGGGCCTGGAAGTTTTCGTCATAGGTAGCGGACAGCGCCAGCAGGTCGCGCCGCCCGAGGTAGGCCAGCAAGGCGCTGAGGCCGACGATGAACAGCACGAAGGACGACATGACCGTGACGGTCACACTGTTGACCCGCTCGTTGCGCGCCATGCGCAATTGTTGTTCGCTGCCGATGAGGTTGTCGAACTCCTTGCGGATCTCGTCGGTCAGGCGCTTGCCGCGGCCGTTGCCGATCAAGGCGCGGTAATCACCCTGGCTGCGGCGCAAGTTGATCATCTCGCTGCCGAAGGTGTTCCACGCTTGCTGCAGGGCGATCAGCCGGTCGATGCGTTCGACCTGTTGCGGGTTGTCCTCGACCATGCCGCGCAGGCTCTGCAGGCTGCCGAAAATGCGCGGCTTGGCCACCTCGTAGGGGTCGAGGAAACGCTCATCGCCGGTGATCAGGAAGCCACGCATGCCGGTTTCCATGTCGATCGACAGTTTGACCGCTTCGTTGGCATTGCCGATTACGCGGTCGGTGTGCTCGACCCACTGCAAGGCCGAAAGCAGGTAGTTGATCACCGCAACGAAGGCCACGGCCCCCAGCAGGCCAACCCCCAGGGGTAGGCCGACGTTGCGGCTCAACAGCTTGCGGAAGCTTCGCTGGTCCATCGAGGCTGCTTGAATCATGTGAAAACGCCCGAGCTAAAAGTCCATTGAAAGGTGTGGCGGATCTGTCGTTGTCATTATCTGCCACTGCGCCGTCCTGTTAAGCGAGTCTAACCAGCTTTGCCGGGTCTGGCAGGGCATTTAGCCAGTATTTGAAGGCAGCGTGCGCCAAACGTTCCATCTGATTGCAGTGCCCGGTATCCTCGGGAACTTCTGGTGCCATCTGGAGCACAGATTAAAGACATTCATTAGCACAGGATCCGAACCATGCACCTTCTGGTAGTCGAAGACGACGACATCGTACGCATGCTGATGGTCGAAGTGCTCGACGAACTGGGCTACACGGTCATCGAGGCGGACAGTGCCGGCGCGGCGCTGCGCATTATCGAGGACCCGGGCCAGGAGTTGGCGCTGATGCTGACCGACGTGGGGTTGCCGGACATGGGTGGCGAAGAGCTGGCCGGCAAGGCGCGCGAGCTGCGGCCGCTGTTGCCGGTGCTGTTCGCCAGTGGCTATGCCGAGAACGTCAATGTACCGGAGGGCATGCATCTGATCGGCAAGCCGTTCAGCATCGACCAGTTGCGCGACAAGGTACAGGCCATTCTGGGTAACCCTTGAAATCGGTGTCGCCTGGTTCGCGGAATGCTGACTACAGCTCCCTGCGCAATAGGTAGCTATCCATGATCCACCCCTTGCGCGCCCGCTCCCGCTCACGCACCTCCAGTATCTGTGCCTTCACCGTTTGCAACGGCCCGGCAATCAGCACCTCATCAGCAGTCCCAAGGTACGCGCCCCAGTAGATCATCAACGCCGGGTCATCGAGCCGGGCAAACGCGCACTGCCCGTCGAGCATCACCAGCACATTGTCGATCTGCCCCTGCCCGGCCAGGCGCCGCCCTGGCAATACGGTCAACGGCTCACCGATGCGGTTGAGCGGCACCTGATGGCGCGCTGCCAACGCCTGCACGCTGCTGATGCCCGGAATGACCTGCAGGCGCAGCGCCACACCACGCTCGCGGACCAGGCCAAGGATGCGCAGGGTGCTGTCGTACAGCGTCGGCTCGCCCCACAGCAGAAAGGCGCCGGTTTCACCGTCGCCTATCTCCTGTTCGATCAGTTGGGCATACAGCGCCGCACGCTGCCGGTGCCAGTCCTGCACCGCGCCCAGGTAGTCATCGGCCTGGCCATCGCGTGCAGGGTCGGCCACCTGCACCAGGCGGTAGCCGCCCTCGGGCCGGTAGCGTTGCAGGATGGCCTTGCGCAGGCGCAGCAGTTCGTCCTTGTCGCCGCCTTTGTCGAGCACGAAGAACACACTGGCCTGGCGCAGTGCATCGACCGCCTCGTAGGTGACCTGGCGCGGGTCACCCGGGCCGATGCCGATCAACAACAGGTCTTTCATTGCCCTGCCCTTTGCGGGAACCAGCAGCCATTGTCAGGTGGCTGCCGGTATTTGGCAAAGCGCCCCGTCAGAAGATGGAGAAGTTGTAGCTGACGATGACTCGTGTCTCGTCCATGTCACGCGCCCATTTTTCATAATTGCTGCGGTAAGTGGAATTACGCAGGCGCACGCTTACGTCCTTGAACGTGCCACTTTGCACCTGGTACTTGAACTCGGTGTCGCGTTCCCATTCTTTGCCTTCGGCCGTACTGCCCGGCACCTTGATATTGTCACCGTTGATGTAACGGGTGAAGAAGGTCAGGCCAGGCACGCCCAGGGCCTTGAAGTCATAGTCATAACGCACCTGCCAGGAACGCTCCTGGGCGGCGGCGAAGTCGTTGACCTGGGCATAGTTGACCAGGTACGGGTTGGTGCCATCCAGGTATGGCATGGCACTGTCGCCATACATGCGCTGCCAACCGGCACTGAGCTTGTGGCCACCCAGGCTGTAGCCGAGCATGCCGCTGAACGCGCGATGGTCGATTTCGCCGGCGCGGGCATTGCCGATGTCATCACTCTTGATCAAGCGCAGGTCTGCCGACAGGCTGCCCACCGCCAATGGCTGGCTGGCCACCAGGCCGAGGAAGTGCTGGCGGTAGATGTTCTCCAGCTTGGCCACCTGGTACTGGGCGCTGAAGCGTTCGTTGAAACGGTAATCGACACCAGCCAGGTCAAAGTGATCAGCCTCGATATCGCAGGCATAGCGCTTGTTCTTGCAATGCACGCGAATGTCCTGGCGGTCGGTGGAATCCCGTGCGGTGTACTTGTCCAGGCGGGCCAGGGTGAACTTCAGGTCGCGCACCTCTTCGGAAGTGAGCATGGCGCCATGGAACATGGTCGGCAGCAGGCGGCCATCGTTGTACTTGAGCAGCGGTACATCCGGCATCATCGAACCGTATTTAAGCACGGTACTGGAAACCTTGACCTTGGCCGCCAGGCCCATCTTCGCGTACTGGTCGGCCGAGTGGCGCGGGTCGTGACCGGAAGACGGCAACAGGCCGCTGTTACTGTCCGCCGGGCTGGAGTCAAGTTTGAAGCCGAACATGCCCAGCGCATCCACGCCAAAACCTACCGGGCCCTGGGTATAACCCGACTGCACATTGAGGATGAAACCTTGTGCCCATTCTTCGCGTTTGGACGCACCCTGGCTGGAACTGCTGTGGCCGTCACGAAAATCCCGGTTGAAATAGACATTGCGTGCTTCGACCTTTGCACTGCTGTCTTCAAGAAAACCGGCGGCCTGGGCATTGACGCCGGCACACAACAGGAACAAGCCGGCAACACGACGCCCGGGGGCGAGGGGGAAAGGGGCAAACATGGGAGAAAACATCCAGAATCAAGGCGAGTAAACAACCTGTGGCACGTGCTGGCCACGGTACTGCGAGGGGGCCGAACAATAGCCGGCCATCATCTGAAATTATCGCGCGAAGGCTCTGGCACGGGCCATTGGACCATGGTCTAAGCGCGCCACAAGACAACCGCGGAAAATCCGGACAATACCGCACGCAAAACTAGGAAAGTTCCTTGCTTACTTACAAAAAGTTTGCAGTTTACCCAGTGCCCATGAATGACTACACTCGATATCAGCGAACAGCGGAACCCACCCGCGTGGCCGGCGTTTTTATTCTTCTTCAATGTTCGTCACGCCCTGCCACGACCGACGTACAGGAGTGATTACAGTGTCCAGACTTGCAGAGTTTCGTGCTGCCGAAAAAGCGCTCCAGGAACAGATGGCGCAACTGGAAGCGTTGAAAAAGGATGCCGGCCTCAAACGCGAAATCGAATTCGAGCAGAAACTAGTCGGCCTGATGAAAAGCTACGACAAGAGCCTGCGCGATATCATCGCCATCCTCGACCCGAAGGCAGTGGCCCGGGTTTCCAGTGCAGCACCCAAGCAACAGCGCCGCGCGCGCGTGGTGAAGGTTTACACCAATCCGCATACCGGCGAGCGAATCGAGACCAAAGGCGGCAACCACCGTGGGCTCAAGGCCTGGAAAGAACAATACGGCGCCGCCACGGTAGAAAGCTGGGTACGCTGATGAAACGTCCACACGCACTTCACACTTTTTTCACAAGGGCTGGCTCAGTATCGAGACAGCTAAAGGACTAGCGACCCCATCACGCGCCCGCACATGCGGGCCTCTAATTCCAGCGCCCTGCCTTGTGCAGGGCGCTTTCATTTGCGCAATCGGCACACTGCCGTATCATGGCCAGCCTGTCTGTTTTGCCGGTGCCCTGCGCCCGGCCCCGTCTCAGGAGTTCCCATGAGCCTGCACGATCTGCAAACCCTGCCTGGCGTCACCGCCCAACCGGATGCCGCCACCGCCCAGTTCGTCTTCAACCACACCATGCTGCGGGTCAAGGACATCAAGAAGTCCCTGGACTTCTACACCCGCGTGCTGGGCTTCCGCCTGGTGGACAAGCGCGACTTCCCCGAAGCTACCTTCAGCCTGTACTTCCTGGCCCTGGTCGACCCGGCGCAGATCCCGGCCGATGACAACGAACGCCACCAGTGGATGAAGTCTATTCCGGGCGTGCTGGAACTGACCCACAACCACGGCACAGAAAACGATGCCGAGTTCGCCTACCACAACGGCAACACCGACCCGCGCGGCTTTGGCCACATCTGCGTCTCGGTACCGGACGTACGCGCCGCCTGCGCACGCTTCGAGGCACTGGGTGTACCGTTCCAGAAACGCCTGCAGGACGGGCGCATGAACCACCTGGCCTTCGTCAAGGACCCGGACGGTTACTGGGTCGAAGTCATCCAGCCGACCGAACTCAAAGGCTGAGCATTCATCGCTGTTCGCTCGTCGGGCCGGGAACTCCCGGCCCTTTGCTGTGGTATATGAAGGTAACTGCTTCACATGCCACAGCGAGGTAAGGACGATGCAATCTCTTCACTGTGAATATCGCAAGCACACCATCACCGCCAGCGTGATGCCCCACCCCGATTCCCCCCTGCCCTATGCCGCCGGGTGCCTGATTACCGACCCCGACGGGCACACCAGCAGGCGCATGTCGATGCCGATGAAGTTCTTCTCCGACCTCGAGAATGCACAGCATGTATCGCTGGCCCATGGCCGGGCACTGGTCGACCAGCAGCTGGATGAGGGGCACAAGGTATTTTGACCTTGTTTATGCCTGTTCCGGCCTCTTCGCGGGCTTGCCCGCTCCCACAGGTACTGCACAGATTTCAGATCCTGTGAGGTCCCTGTGGGAGCGGGCAAGCCCGCGAAAGGGCCGGCACAGGAGTAATCAGATATCCCGGGCGTACGCCACCGCCGCCTCCACCTGCGCCAGGGTGGGTCGCACCCCGGTGTAAAGCACGAACTGCTCCAGCGCCTGCAGCGCAATCACCTCCAGCCCGGTGATCACCGGCTTATCCAACGCCCGCGCCCGTCGGATCAACGGAGTGCTCTCCGGCATCGCCACAACATCGAACACCCGCGCCGCCGCGGCGATGGCGTTCTCGGAAAACGCCAGCTCCTCGGCCTCGGGCCCGCCCGCCATGCCGATCGGCGTCACGTTCACCAGCATGGGTGGGCACAGATCGCCCAGCTCCGCCACCCAGCGATAACCACACACATCCGCCAGCTGCCGCCCCGCCTGCTCGTTGCGCGCAACGATGATGCCTTCGGCGAACCCGGCATCGCGCAAGGCACTGGCTACCGCCTTGGCCATGCCGCCACTGCCGCGCAGGGCAAACGCCGTGGACGGGTCGACCTTGTGCTGCGCCAGCAATTGGCGAACGGCCAGGTAATCGGTGTTGTAGGCCTTCAGGTGGCCATTGGTATTGACCAGGGTATTGACCGACTCGATGGCCGCAGCCGATGGGTCGATCTCGTCGACCAGGGCCATGCAGGCCTCCTTGTACGGCATCGATACCCCGCAACCGCGGATGCCCAAAGCGCGAATGCCCGCCACCGCCGCCGGCAGGTCATCGGTGCGCATGGCCTTGTAGTAGAAGTCCAGGCCCAGCTGCTGGTAAAGGTGGTTGTGGAACCGTACACCGAAGGTGCCGGGGCGGCCGGCCAGGGAGATGCACAGCACGGTGTCTCTGCTTGGAGTTGCCGACATAACCTGCTCCTTTGTCATAACTGAAACGTTTGTTCAGCGTAACAGAGGTAACCGCTGGTCGTCCCTTACACAACCTTTACCGTTCCCCCGTGCTCAGCTGACGAAGAGTGGAGTCATAGTAATAGGACCCCACACTTGGGGTGTCCTTGCGAGGGTTTCTTCATGAACCGTCACATTCCCGGAATCGCCCTGCTGGTCGGTGCCCTGGCCATCAGCGCGCCCGCTGTCGCCCACGGCGGCCATGGCCATGGCGGTTGGTATGGCCCCGGCCCGCTGCTGGGTGCGGCTGTGGTTGGCGCCGTGGTCGGGGCGACGGTTTATGGCGGGCGTGACCGTACCGTGTACGTCGAGCGCCAGCCGGTCTACTACGGGCCTCCGCCGGTGTACATGCAACCACCGCCACCGCCGGTGTACTACCAGCCGTACTACGTGCCAGCACCACCGCCCCCGGGCTACCGCACCTACTACGGCCCGCCACCGGTGTATTACGGCCCGCCGCGCTGGTAAATGTTGATGGAACCAATGACCACTATCGAGGAAGTTAATTTCAAACCGCACCGGCTGCTGCGTAAGGTAGGGCCATGTTTACAGGAGGTCCACATGGCCACTATCCAGATCATGTCCGTTGTTGGCAGTGCCGTCCCCGCTTCGCTGCGTGAGCAGGGCCTGCTCGCATGCTGGTACCTGGTGCGCAACGGCGAAGCCGTAAGCGGCCCGATGCCGACCCGCGCCTCGGCCCAGGCCCTGGTCGAACAGTTGCAACCAGGCACTTTGGTCGCCTGACCCGTATTTGTTGTGCGTTGCTCCCTACGCCCTTCTGGCCCGCCTACCTGGCGGGTCTTTTTTTGCCTGGGCGTTACGCCTGCACCTCCCCACTGCAGGCTATGAACATTGCCAACAACGCGGCCAACTGGTGCTCACGCTGACCGTAGCCCGCGCCAGGCAAGCTGGCCCAGATAGGCGCGGCCTTGGCGATCGCCTGGGCAATGCGGCCAGCCTTGATCAGTGCCAGTGCGCCGCACTCGCTCAGCAACTTGATTGCCGCCAGGTCCTGGGCCTCAGGGGTAAAGCGGCCATTGAAGCCATAGGTGCTCACGATGGCATCCCAGGTACCGGCCAGAATCTGGTACCGCCCAGCCGCAGAACTGTGGATGCCGTAGCTGGGCAACCACACCTTCTGCTTCGGGTGCCCGCTGTAGTCATTGAACAGTTGGCCGCCGACCAGGACGTTGTAGCCATCGTCGCTGGCAGCGATGGTCGAGGTACCTTCGGACCAGGCCAGCATGTCCAGGAACGCGAGCACGTTCGCACCGCCGACAGCGGCAGAATCCAATCGAGCCATGTTGTCTCCATACAGAAGAAGCCCATACGCATGGGCGTGAACAGAATTTGTCTTGCGGGCCGCCTCACTCACCCTGCTTCCCGCGCAGGCGGGCGACGCCCTCGCCCTGGACGGTGACCTGCCGGGGAGGATGGCCGCCCCGAATGGTCAGCGCTTCGATCTTGCCTTCCAGGCGCCCTACAGTGATCACCAGTTCATTGCGTTCCTTTGCAAACTGATCGGCCCTGGCCTGCGCTTCCCTTCGGGCATCACGCTCGATATCGAGCAACTCGTTCAGGCGCCGGACCACGCCAATATCAGCGTTGTCCATGGCACGGTCAGCCGCATCCCTGGACAGCCACTTGCGCAGCCAGAGGAATGCACCCAGCAACACGGTGCCTGTTCCGCCCAGCCAGGTG
Organism: Pseudomonas sp. B22(2017); assembly: GCF_002113105.1. Lineage (NCBI taxonomy): Bacteria > Pseudomonadati > Pseudomonadota > Gammaproteobacteria > Pseudomonadales > Pseudomonadaceae > Pseudomonas > Pseudomonas sp. B22(2017). The sequence goes on along the minus strand of NZ_NEJN01000002.1, from coordinate 465,428 downwards.
ATGGTGCCTGGGCCGAGGTCAGTCGGATCCATGAAAACCTCATTACCAATGGTGATGTCGTAAGCCTGGAGAACAGCTTCTCGGTGGCTTTCCTTGCTTGCATATTTAATTTAGCCTACAGCTAATATCATGACAAGGGAAATTTAGCCTTGAGCATATTTAGCAGCAAGCTAAACACTGGCATGCTTCGCCCCATGGACATCTACGAAATTCGCAAGCACAACCTGGTCAAGCTGATCGGCAACCAGAGAAAGGGATCCTGCGCGGAGCGCTGGGGGATGGCGCCTGCACACCTGAGCCAGATCCTTTCGGACAAGACAGCGAAGAACCTGGGCGATGACGTGGCCCGCCGAATCGAGGGCATCGAAGGCTTGCCGCGGGGGTGGTTCGACGCGATGGCAGTGGGCGACCAGACGCAGGCGCCGGCCGAGGCGGGTGACAGCAAGCTTTCCGCAGCTGACCTGGTCAAGCAGATGCTTGCCAGAAGCGGCAGAGGCATCCCCGAAGAAACCCGGCAAAGGCTGCTGGCCGCCGCCGAGGAGCCGGCAGATTCGACACTGGTGGCCGCTGAACCTGCTCGGCCAGGCCTGGTGGGCGACGAAGTGTGGATTGCCCACTACGACGTCCGCGCAGCCATGGGTGGCGGGCAGATCCCCCACGACTACCCCGAGATGTTCAAGGATGTTCGCGTCAGCCCAAGCCATCTGCGCGAGCTGGGCGTGGAGTTCAGCGAGCACCACCACCTGAAGATGGTGACCGGTTGGGGCCAGTCGATGGAGCCGACCATCAAGCACCGCGACCCGCTGATCGTGGACGTCAGCATCCGCGAGTTCGTCGGCGATGGAATCTACTTCTTCTCCTGGGGCGACCACATCTACATCAAGCGGCTGCAAATTGCCGACGAAGAGCATTTCGAGATGATTTCCGACAACTCGCGACACAAGGACCGCATGATTCGCCGGGAAGAGACCTACATCCAGGCCAGGGTACTACTGGTGTGGAATGCGCACCTTGTGTAAGCCTCATTGATCTGGCAGGGCACTGTAGGAGCAGCCTGGTGCTGCGAAGAGGCCAGTACTGACAATGCATATCTGTTGCCTGTTCCGGCCTCTTCGCAGCACAAGGCTGCTCCTGCAAAGTGGGCATTTTCCGATGTTCAGAAAGGTGCCGCCTCCTCGGCCTGCTGCTCGCTGTCCTGCTCGACGATAAAGTCGTCGCGCTCCTCCACGCTGCCGCGCTCCCAACGTACCGTCACGCTCTCGTCGTCGTTGAAGGTCAGTTCCAACTCGGGCGTCTCGGCCAGCAGGCCCATCACCTCCTCCCACTCGGCATCACCGTCGGTATCCAGGCGATGCACCGTCACCCAGCGCTGCGTCTGCGCGAGCGGGTGGTTGATCATCGCTGACACGCGCAAGCTCAGCCGCTCCATTCCGGTCATTTCCTGGCGCTGATGGGGCGTCGACTTCATGTGCTTAGACATATTCTTATCCTGACAGCTGTATATTCGTACAGTATTCAAGGGAAGCTTATCTCACCGCCAAATCAAGCGTAAAGCCCCGCTGCGGAAAATTTTCGCCAACAGGTAATTTGTCGCTCGGCGAAATAATTTTAGCCATAAGCTATTGACGATGATTTAGCGCAAGGCTAATTTTCACTCCAGCAGCCGCCACCGTGCTGCTGCGGCACCAACCGACATTTCCATTCAGGAGTTCCCCCCATGAGCGTAGATATCAGCAACCTCACCATCGCCGTTCCGGTGGCCGAATCGTCGATCAGCACCGTAGCGGTCGAACTCACCGGCAGCGAAGCGATTGCCCTGTACCCGAACTACGTGAAAGTGCTCAGCGATGGTTCGGTCCAGTTGTCTGCCCCCACCAAAGGCGCTTCGAGCAAAAGCACCCGCAGGACCCGCTGCGAGTGGTCGGAGCCGGAATACTGGACCCTGGGCGGCGCCTTGGATCACTGGAATCGCCAGGAAATGACACTGACCAAGGTCAACTGGGCGCAGAAGGTGGTCATCGCGCAGATGCACGTCTACGGGGACGACAGCCCGCCCGTGAAGGTGTTCTGGAAAAAGGGCGACATCACCCTGGGTTTTCGGCGGACCTACAACCAGACTGACCCGATCAACTCGACGGTGCTCAAGGGGGTACCGCTGGGGGCAAAGTTCGAGGTGAGCATCCATGTCACGTCGGCAGGCGTGGTCACCGTTACAGCCAAGTGCAACGGGATGACCGGATCGTCCGGCGATCTGCAGTTCGACAGCACCTGGGCTACACAGCTATTCGAGTTCCACGGCGGGGTCTACAACCAGGTGGACTACACCGATACCACGCCCGCCGATGACGGCTCGATCTGCATCATCAGCGACCTATCGTTGATCCATGCCTGAGCCCAGGCAACTGGCAAGACATCCCGATGCCCTGCATCCCAGCGCAGGTTGCATCGGGATGCCGATTGGCGTTGAGCCGCCCCCAAGCGCTACATACAAGCTAAGCTCCACCTTCCGGCGCTTTTTCGATGGCCCCGGCACCATGCATCTACATCGTCGCTCTCGCGATCCATACCACCTGGCCAGATTTGGCCTTGAAGAGGATGCACCCATGGCGACAATCGAGACTCAAGCTCTTGCGCAAGGTCTCTCGCAAGTAGAAAGCAGCTGGCAAAAGTATGTAATTTCCCAAAAAAATACTGAAGGCCTAAGCGGATCCGAACTCAAGGCTGCCCTGAAAGCTAGTGCGCAAGACTATAAAAGGTTTCAGAATCACAGCCAGCAATTTTATGCAGAGGTTCGCAAACGGGTGACTGATGCTGAAAAACTGGAACAAGACAAGCAACTCTACCCTCACTATTACACTTGACGGGTTGATTTGATTTTCTTGTGAACCCAGGTTAGCTCTCAGCATTTCCTGGTAGTGCCCAGCATATAGCCGGGCATTTCCTTATAGGTTTTGCCCCCTATCTCGAGGCGGTGACAGGGTCTGCAGCGGGAGCGACCTCATCGGCGACTCGACGCGCGCGGCCAACTCCCCAAGCAAGCGCTCGGGCCATAGACTCATTTGGCCGGGAGTCGAAGGCCTCTTCGTGGAGTGCCATGCCGGACCGCGCATAGATACCGATGAACACCTGCGTGCTGCCGGTGCGCGAAAGCCTCACCCGCACATCGATAAAAGTGCCGTCAACAAGGGCTTCCTCGTGAGATCGGTGGTGGAGCGTAGGGTCCGCCCAGGCCCAGTACACATCGCCGCGCACGCGCATACAGCCCTCCTGCAACCGTTTGGTGGATGGTCATTAATCCAAAAAATAGCCAAGACGAAGCGGTGATCAAGGCTGTCCAACAGGTTTGAAAGCCAACCCGACAATTGGTGCTCCCAGATTTCCCCCCCAAAATCAGTGCTGCGACATGGCGAACTGGCGAAACTGGAGACAAACGTAATTGGTACAGGATTAAATTTCGTTCACGTTGCGCCCTTTAGTCATAAGGCATTCGACAGCAAATCAGCCATACTCCAGAATGCAGCGGTTTTTAGGGGGAAAACCCTTGCACAGCCAACGACATACCAACTTTTAGTGAGCCTCAACGTGAAAACATCCCTGTCCATCCTCAGCCTGCTGCTGTTGCTCACAGGTACTGCGACCCTTCCGTCGACCGCTGCTGCACAACCCCCGGCCCAGGTTCAACGTGACCCATCCAAGCTGCACCTCGCTTCGGGCAGCGCCCTGCTGATCGACCTGAACACCAATCAGGAGCTGTATTCGAGCCACGCCGACCGCGTGGTGCCGATTGCCTCGGTGACCAAACTGATGACGGCGATGGTAGTGCTGGATGCCAAGCAGCCCATGGATGAGATGCTCACCATGACCATTGCCAACAACCCGGAAATGAAAGGCGTGTATTCGCGTGTGCGCCTAGGCAGCCAGCTCGACCGCCGCGAAACCTTGCTGATTACCCTGATGTCATCGGAAAACCGTGCGGCCAACACCCTGGCCAACCATTACCCTGGCGGCTACCCAGCGTTCATCAAGGCGATGAACGCCAAGGCCCGCAGCCTGGGCATGGCGCACACCCGCTACGTCGAGCCAACGGGCCTGTCGACGCAGAACGTGTCCACGGCCCGTGACCTGGCCAAGCTGCTGATGGCGTCGCGCAAGTACCCGATGCTGAGCGAGCTGTCGACCACCCGCGAGAAGACCGTGGCCTTCCGCAAGCCCAACTACACCCTGGGCTTCCGCAACACCGACCACCTGGTGAACAAGAGCAACTGGGACATCAAGCTGACCAAGACCGGCTTCACCAATGAAGCCGGGCACTGCCTGGTGCTGCTGACCCGCATGGACAACCGCCCGGTGGCCATGGTGATCCTCGACGCCTTTGGCAAGTACACCCACTTCGCCGATGCCAGCCGCATGCGTCAGTGGCTGGAAACCGGTGCTGCCAAGCCGGCGCCGGCGGTGGCCATGCAGTACAAGGCAGAGCGGCAGAACAAGGGGCGCCTGGCGGCCGAATGACCGAAGCCGGAATGATGGGGCCTGCACCGGCCCTATCGCCGGCAAGCCAGCGCCCACAGTGACAACACCAGGCCTGCGAGAGCAACTGCCATGCGCAGTCCATGTGGGAGCCGGCTTGCCGGCGATGGGCTGCACAGCAGCCCCAAGTTCGTCAGGCCGTGGTGCTGACCATCCCGCCCGCGCTGCTGCCACCCGTTTTCTGTAATGCTTCGAGCAACTGCGCGGTGGCCTGCAGGATTTCACCATTGATGGTGGCGATGCTCGCTTGCTTGGCGGACACAGCTGCCAGCTTGGTGGTTTCGTCCATCTTCTGCGCCATCAACTGGGCCAGTTGCTTCTGCTCCTCGGCCAATTGCTTCTGCAGCTTCTTGATCATCTCGCGCAATTGCCTGATGTGCGCAGGCTCCGAACTTTCACTGCTGCTCTGGGCACCTTGAGTCTGGCCACCACCGTTCACCTTCGACGTGTCGGCCTGAGTGCCGGCCCCATTCTCTTCAGTCTTTTGCGCATCCTGGCTGTCGGCGGCCTGGGTTGTGCTCAGCGCCTGGCTCGTGGTGCTGATGCTGACTGCTGCAATACCTGTCATGTCTTTCTCCCTGCGTTGCAAATGGGTCCTTGGGTTGTTCTGCCTATCGGCCGACAGGCGCAGGCCTTTAGCCCCCTGCTGCAAGTGGCCGATCGGCCGCCAGTAAATTCCCCATCGTTTGGCTCGTTCCACCCAATGTACAAACGCAGGCGCCGGTCTCTCCCGGCGAGCGTCAACATTCGACCATTATGGAACCGCAGCCATGAGCCAGTCTGCAAAACCGGAAACCATCAAGGACCTGATCGGCGTGGGCTTCGGCCCTTCCAACCTGGCCCTGGCCATCGCCCTGGAAGAACTCGCCGAGTCCCACGGCCATGCCCTCGACGCGCTGTTCATCGACAAGCAGCAGGATTATCGCTGGCATGGCGAAACCCTGGCCACCCAGAGCGAGCTGCAGATCTCGTTCCTCAAGGACCTGGTGTCGCTGCGCAACCCCACCAGCCCCTACAGCTTCGTCAACTACCTGCACCAGAAGCAGCGCCTGGCCGACTTCATCAACCTCGGCACCTTCTACCCCTGCCGCCTCGAGTACAACGACTACCTGCGCTGGGCCGCCGAGCACTTCGCCACCCAGGCGGTATATGGCGAGGAAGTGCTGCGCATCGAGCCGGACGTGCAGGCGGGCCGGGTCGAGCACCTGCGCCTGGTCTCGCGCGACGCCCAAGGCCGCGAATATAGCCGCCGCACCCGTTCGGTAGTGGTCGGCAGCGGCGGTACGCCAAAAATCCCGGAAAAGTTCGGTGCCTTCAAGGACGACCCGCGGGTATTCCACCACTCCCAGTACCTGAGCAGCCTGAACAAGCTGCCATGCACCGCCGGCAAGCCGATGCGCATTGCCGTGATCGGCTCGGGCCAGAGCGCCGCCGAGGCGTTCATCGACCTCAACGACAGCTATCCGTCGGTCAAGGTCGACATGATCCTGCGCGGTTCGGCGCTCAAGCCCGCCGATGACAGCCCGTTCGTCAACGAGATCTTCTCGCCGGACTACACCGACCTGGTCTACAACGAACCGGCCGACCAGCGCAGCAAGCTGCTGGGCGAATACCACAACACCAACTATTCGGTGGTCGACCTCAACCTGATCGAACGCATCTACGGCATCCTCTACCGGCAGAAGGTCGCCCACCAGTACCGCCACAATGTGCTGTGCCGGCGCCAGGTCGAAGCCGTGGTGGCCACCCGCGAAGGCCTGGAGCTGACACTGCGCGACCTCGCCACCGGCCAGCAGCAGACCCACCGCTACGATGCGGTGATACTCGCCACCGGTTACGAGCGCCGCTCGCACCGTGACCTGCTGACGCCCCTGGCCGGCTACCTGGACGATTTCAACGTCGACCGCAACTACCGCGTGCTGACCAGCCCCGACCTGCAGGCCTCGGTGTACCTGCAGGGCTTCTGCGAAAACAGCCACGGCCTGAGTGACACCCTGCTCTCGGTGCTGCCGGCGCGCGCTGCGGAAATTGGCCGCGCGCTGTACCAGGACCTGGCGCAGCTGCACGGCAAGCCGCAACCGGCAGTGGCTCTGACCCGCGCCTGATCCCCTAGGCATTTAACAGCACCTGTAGGAGCAGCCTTGTGCTGCGAAGAGGCCGGTACTGACAGTGCATCTCTGTTGTCAGTACCGGCCTCTTCGCAGCACAAGGCTGCTCCTACAGGGTCGCGCCAGCTTTCAGGTTTCTTTGCCCGAAACATTTGCTTGCATTTAAAACGGCAGGTTTTCGATTCTCATTCGTCCTTATCAATACAGCCCCTCTTTGGCTGGGCACACGCTCGACTCCCCATTGCAGAAGACCGTCAGATGGCCAAATCACCGAAAAAATCCAAATCCAGGCTGTGGTTCCTGGTCCACAGCTGGCTCGCCTTGCCGATCTGGTTCTTTGTCCTGATCGTCTGCTTCACCGGCATGCTCGCGGTGGTCAGCCAGGAAATCGTCTGGCTGGCCGACCCCGCCGTGCGCGCCAACAAGCCCGACGCCGACGCCGAGCGCCTGAGCTTCCAGCAGGTACTGGACGCCCTGCACAAGGCCGAGCCGGACATGGTGGTGGAGCGGCTGATCCAGCCCGACGGTTCGCACTTCGCGGTCAAGGCCAATGTCACCCTGCCTGACGGCACCAGCCCGACGCTGTATGTAAACCCCTACACCGGGGCCATCCAGGGCAAGACTCCGGACTTCAACTTCGAAGCCTTCACCCGCGCCCTGCACGGCTGGTGGCTGGTGCCGTTCACCAGCGGTTTCAGCTGGGGCTGGTACCTGGTGTCGTTGCTCGGGCTGCCCATGCTGGCTTCGCTGGTAACCGGCCTGGTGGTGTACAAGAAGTTCTGGAGGGGCTTCTTCAAGCCAGTGCGCACCGGCCATGGTTCGCGAATTTTCTGGGGCGACCTGCACCGCCTGGCCGGGGTCTGGTCGATCTGGTTCATCGCGGTCATTTCCATCACCGGCACCTGGTTCCTGATCCAGGCAATCCTGGCCGACAACCACATCACCATTTCCAGCCGGCCCATCGTGCCGGTAATCGCCCGTGAAGACGTGCCGCAAACCCCGAATGGCAGCCCGGCAGCGCGCATCGACCTGGATGAAGCGGCACGCATCGCCGGCCTGGCGGTCCCGGGGCTGGAGATCAGCTTCATCTCGCTGCCGGCTACCGCTTACAGCCACATCACCCTGGCCGGACCAGGCTGGTACCCGCTGATGTTCCAGAGCGCCTCGGTGAACCCGTACACGCGCAATGTCGACAGTCAGTTCCTGATCAGCGACCGCTCCGCCCTGGAGTTCGTCACCGAATCCATGCGCCCGCTGCACACCGGCGATTTCGGCGGCCTGCCGATCAAGCTGGTGTGGTTCTTCTTCGGCCTGGTCCTCACCCTGATGGTGTTCAGCGGTTTGCTGATCTGGACCAAACGCACCGCCCAGGCCACCGCCGCCGCCCTCAAGCGCAGCGAGCGCGCACCGCGCATGGCGCGCCATGAACCCACCGTGGAGATCCGCCCATGAGCCAGGCCCAAGCCGTGCCAGCCAGCCCGCTGAAGCAACTGTGGCTGAAGTGGCGTTTTCACCTGAACATCCTGCTGATCCTCATCCCGTTGGGCTTCATGCCCAAGTACTTCGCCGAGGCCAAGCTGTTTCGCGGCGAAGCGGGGCTTGGCGCCAATGTGATCCACGACATCCAGGTCGGCCCCTATACCCTGGACCTGGCCGAGATGCGTGACGAGGCTCCCCGCGCCGATGGCCCGGCCGGCCACTTCAAGGTCTTCAATGCATCGCTGTGCAAGGCCTGCGTCAACGGCGTCAAGGCGGCCTACCTGCGCATCGGCAAACCACGCAGCCTGCGCGCCGCCGGCACGATTTTCTTCGGTGCGCCGTACAACATGGGCACCTCGTTGCCGATCCCGCCACGCACCAAGCCCGACGCGCAGATCTGGATCACCCTGGAAGGCTGGGACGGCAGCATGCACCAGGCGTCGGTCCCTCTGGCCAAGGCATCGCCAGCCACCGTGGCCTGGCTCGAGAAACAAGGAGGCAAGAAATGAAACACCTGATACGCACCCTCGCCCTGCCCTTGCTGGTGCTGGCCGCCTGCCCGGCCCTGGCGCACAACCCGATGTGCGAGTGTGAAGAGCTGGCCGGCGGCCAGGTCAAGTGCACCGGCGGCTTCTCGGACGGCAGCGGCGCCCCCGGAGTTACCCTGGATGTGATCGGCTACGACGAACAGGTGCTGGTCGGCGGCAAGCTCGGTGATGACTCGACCCTGACCTTCAAGCGCCCGGACGGCGAGTTCTACGTGCTGTTCGATGCCGGCCCCGGGCACGTGGTGGAAGTCGACTACGCCGATATAGCCCAGCCATGAGCCGCGCCCAAGTGATTCGCCCGGCCGGAGCCGGGCACGAAACCCTGTACGTGCTGCTGGTCAGCCTGCTGATCGCGGTACTCGCCATCGGTGTGGTGCTGCTGCGCGGCGAACGCGAGGATGAACAGGCCATCGCCAGCCACCAGATAGACGCCCGTCGCGACCTGACCGCCGCCGAGCAAGGCCTGTACACCGACTTGCGGGTGGCCTTCGACGAAATCCAGCTGCTGCGTGAAGAGAACACCGCTGCGCCCAGCGTACAGGCACTTGCCGAGGAGGGCCTGCCACCGTTCGTGGTCGATGCCGGCAGCCAGAGCCGCGGCAGCCACCAATGGTCGTGGCTGGAGACCGGGGCCTACCTTGGCCGCAGCCAGGCCCCGGAAGTGGCCGGCAGCCTGCTGCTGATCCTGCCGGCCGACAGCACCGGCCAGGCCGATGTCTGGCTGCGCCGCGACAGCGCCGCCGTGACCCCGGACGACCTTGGCCAGGCCGCCCTGATCGCCGCTGGCTGGCAGCAGGTGGTCAGCCATTACGACGCCGGGGTCACCCGCGAACACCGTCATTGAACCCAAGGACTTCCCCATGCTCCGCTCCGCCTTCGCCCTGCTCCTGGCCATTGCCCTGCCGGCACAGGCCCTGGCCGATAACGGCAAGCCCCTGCGTATCGGCATTACCCTGCACCCCTACTACAGCTATGTGAGCAACATCGTCGGCGACAAGGCCGAAGTGGTGCCGCTGATTCCGGCAGGGTTCAACCCCCATGCCTACGAGCCACGGGCCGAGGACATCAAGCGCATCGGTACCCTGGACGTGGTGGTACTGAACGGCGTCGGCCATGACGATTTCGCCGACCGCATGATCGCCGCCAGCGAGAAGCCCGACATAAACACCATAGAGGCCAACCAGAACGTACCCTTGCTGGCGGCCACCGGCATTGCCGCCCGCGGCGCCGGCAAGGTGGTCAACCCGCACACCTTCCTGTCGATCAGCACCACCATCGCCCAGGTCAACAACATCGCCCGCGAACTGGGCAAGCTCGACCCGGACAACGCCAAGCTGTACACGCAAAACGCCCGCGCCTATGCCAAGCGCCTGCGCGCACTGCGCGCCGAAGCACTGGCCAAGGTCACCGAGGCGCCCAGCGCCACCTTCCGGGTCGCCACTATCCATGCCGCCTACGACTACCTGGTACGTGACTTCGGCCTGGAGGTGACTGCGGTGGTCGAGCCAGCCCATGGCATCGAACCCAGCCCGGCCCAGTTGAAGAAGACCATCGACCAGCTCAAGGCGCTGGACGTGCGGGTGATCTTCTCGGAAATGGACTTCCCGTCGGCCTATGTCGAAACCATCCAGCGTGAATCCGGCGTGCGCCTGTACCCGCTTACGCACATTTCCTACGGCGAATACACCAAGGACAAGTACGAAGTAGAGATGAAGCGCAACCTCGACACCGTGGTCCGCGCCATCCAGGAGAACCGCGCATGACCGCCGCCGCCAACCTGGTGACAGCCTGCGGGCCGCGCGTCGAGTTTGCCGGCATCGACCTGACCCTGGGCCGCACCCGCATCCTCGAACAGGTCAGCTTCAACGTCGCCGCCGGCAGCGTGCATGCCATCGTCGGCCCCAACGGCGGCGGCAAGAGTTCGCTGATCAAGACCCTGCTCGGGCAGATGCCGCACCAGGGCCAGCTGACCCTGCACTGGCCCGGCGAACGCGAAGTGATCGGCTATGTGCCGCAGGCGCTGGAATTCGACCGTGGCCTGCCGATGACCGTGGACGATTTCATGGCTGCCATGTGCCAGCGCCGCCCTGCCTTCCTCGGCTTGTCGCGTCGCGTGCAGCCGGCCATCGACACAGCCCTGGCGCAGGTCGGCATGCTCGACAAGCGCAAACGGCGCATGGGCGCGCTTTCCGGTGGCGAACGCCAACGCGTGCTGCTGGCCCAGGGCCTGATTCCCGAGCCGCAACTGCTGGTGCTGGACGAGCCGATGTCGGCCCTGGACGAAGCCGGCATCCAGGTGTTCGAACAACTGCTGCAGGGCTGGCGCCAGGCCTGCACCACCGTGCTGTGGATCGAACACGACCTGGAGGCGGTGCTGCGCCTGGCCGACCGGGTTACCGGCCTGAGCCGCCAGGTACTGTTCGACGCCCCACCCGCCCAGGCCCTTACCCCAGAGCGCCTGCTCGGCCTGTTCTCCGTTCACCCGCGTAGCGAGAGCCTTGCCTGATGAGTTTTGAAATCTTTCGGCAAACGGTCCAGAACTGGGCCACTGCCGGCTACCTGCCCGAGGCGCTGGCCTACGGCTTCGTGGTCAACGCTTTGCTGGCCGGTTTGATGATCGGCCCGGTGCTGGGCGGCCTGGGTACCCTGGTGGTGGTCAAGCGCTTTGCCTTCTTCTCCGAGGCGGTCGGCCATGCCGCGCTGACCGGCGTGGCCATCGGCATCCTGCTGGGCGAGCCCTACACCGGCCCCTACGGCAGCCTGTTCGGCTACTGCCTGCTGTTCGGCATCTTGCTCAACTTCCTGCGCAACCGCACCGGGCTGTCGCCGGACACGCTGATCGGCGTGTTCCTGTCGGTGTCGCTGGCGCTGGGTGCCAGCCTGCTGCTGATGCTGGCAGGCAAGATCAACGTGCACATCCTCGAGAACGTGCTGTTCGGCTCGGTGCTGACCGTCAGCAGCCAGGACCTGGTGGTGCTGGGCATCGTCGCGGTGCTGGTGCTGGCATTGGCAGTGCCGCTGTACAACCGCATCATGCTGGCCAGTTTCAACCCACAGCTGGCAGCCGTGCGCGGGGTGGCGGTGAAAACCCTGGACTACCTGTTCGTGGTGCTGGTGACCCTGGTCACCGTGGCCTCGGTGAAGGTGATCGGGGCGATCCTGGTCGGGGCGCTGCTGGTGATCCCCGCTGCCGCCGCACGCCTGGTCAGCCAGTCGCTGAAGGGCTTTTTCTTCCTGTCGGTGCTGATCGCCACGCTGAGCACGCTGCTGGGCATCCTGCTGCCAATCGTTTTCGACCTGCCGGTGCCGTCCGGCGCCGCGATCATCCTGGTCGCGGGCATCTGCTTCGCGCTGGCGGCGCTGGCCCGCGCCCTCGTCCCCCGCCTGCAAGGAAACCCGGCATGAACCTGAAACGCCTGACCCTGGCGCTGGCCCTGGCCAGCCTGCCGTCGCTGTCTTTCGCCACGCAAGTGCTGACCACCCTGCCCGTCACCCACAGCCTGGCCAGCGCCTTGCTCGAGGGCACCAAGGTGCAACTCAAGCGTGCAGCACCCGCCAACCTGCCTGCCAGCCGCCAGCCTTCCTATTTCAGCGGTCGCGGTGGCGCCAGCCTGCACAAGGCCGCGCAGCAGGCCGATGCGGTGATCGGCGTGCGCTCGATCTGGCGTGACGACCCGCTGTACCCGATGGCCCGGCGTAGCAATATCCGGATCGTCGAAATCGACGCAGCACGGCCAGTGGATGGCGCGCTGCCGGGCATAGCGGTGAGCGGCGACGAGGCCTATGGCGCCTACCCCTGGCTCAACCCGACCAACTTCGGGCGCATGGCCGACGTGGTAGCCAATGACCTGGAGCGGTTGGCGCCGGGCGACAAGGCGCAGATCCAGGGCAACCTGGCCGGGCTCAAACGCCAGTTGCTGGAGCTTTCGGCCAGCAGCCAGACACGCTTGGCCAAGGTCGACAACCTGACGGTGGTGAGCCTGTCGGAACGGCTGGGTTATCTGGCCAGCGGGTTGAACCTGGACGTGGTCGAGCAGCCGCTGCCAGCCGAGTGGGATGCGACTGCGCTGAAGGCGCTAGGGGACAACCTGAAAGCGCAGGATGTGGCGCTGGTGCTGGACCATCGGCAGCCGGAAGCGGCTGTGGCCGAGGTGATCAAGGCGTCCGGGGCGAAGCTGGTGTTGGTGGAAAGTGACCCTGAGGATGCGTTTGCGGGGCTGAAAGCCAGCGTCGACCGTGTGGTTGGGGCATTGGGCGAAAGCTGATGTTCTCCTCGCAGTCCCACAGGCCTGCACGGTCCCTGTGTAGGAGCGCGCTCGCCAGCCAGGCCACCATTAACGCTTCATGCACCGCTGATAACGCTCATCCACCCGCCCGGCAAACCACGCCGTGGTCAGCTTGCGGGTGATCTTCGGGCTTTTCAGCTGGATCCCCGGCAGCACCGCCCGTGGCACCGGCTTGCCGGCCGCAGCATCAGCAAGGGCGAACACCCCGCTGTACAGCTTGCTGTCCTCGAAGGCCAGACTATCGCCCTGCTCCAGCTGGCTGCGAATCTGCGGGTTGCGCAAGCCCAGCTTTCCTCCCAGTTTGCGTGCCGCCTTTTCAGTGGTCCCGGGCATGATCGAGCCCGGCGCCACCAGGTCGCCATCCAGCGCCAACGTCACCCCCGTCACCTTGCTCAGTGCCGCCTGGAATGCCGCATTGCGGCTGGCGTACCAGCCCGCGTTGAAATCGGCAAAGCGGTACAGCTGGCGATCGTAGTTGGCCGAATAGCCCAGCAAGTGGGCGATACCGAAATACATGCCGCCGCGCCGGGTGAACACTTCCTGGCGAATGCTGCCGTCGTGGCTGTAGGGGTAATCCCGCGCATGCTTTTCGGCAAAGTCGATGCTGACCTGCATCGGCCCTCCGGTATGCACCGGGTTCAGCCCGCCCAGCAAGGTCTTGCCCAGCGGTACGCGAGCGATGACTTCGTCGTACAGTTCGCTCAGCTGCTTCTCGCTGCGCACCGCCTGCAAACGTTGCTGGTAGCTCTTGCCATTACCCGACGGCGCCTTCAGTGCACCGTCGACCAGCAGCTTGGGGATGTGCAGGCGCGCAGCGCGGCGGTCGATTTCCTCTCGGGCGATACGCCCCAAGTTGGGCACTTGCGGGTCGGCATTGAAGGTCGACTCCTGCTCGGTCACCGCCAGCACCGCGCACAGGTTGCTCTTGCTGGGGGCAATTCGCTGGGCCTCGAACGCCACCTGAATGTCCCGGGCCCAGCCCTCGCGGTCCTTGGCCTGGGCGGGTAACAGCCGCAGCAGTTGGGCGCGGACCTTGGCCGGGTCCGTTTCGGGCGCTTCCTCACGACGCCCGGCGCAGCCTTGCAGCAGCGCCAGGGCCATCAACCCGGCAGCCAGTAACCGGCCGTTCAGGGCTGTTCACCGACCAGGTAGGTCTTGCTGATGTGCCGGAACAGCGGGTGGCTGGCACTGCCCATGAGCTCGAACAGAACCATTTCGCGGGTCACCACCTGCGCCCCCGCGGCCCGCATGCGCGCCAGCCCTGCGGCCTTGCTCGCCGGCGTACGGCTATCACAGGCATCCTCGACCACGAACACCTGCTTGCCCAGTGCCAGCAGGCCAAGCACGGTCTGCAACACACAGACGTGGGTTTCCATGCCACAGACAATCACTTGCTCGCGCGCCATCAGACTTGCTGGCAGGCACTCGGCGGCCACACAGGAAAAATGGCTTTTCTCCACCACCTCGGCGGCCGGCGCTGCGGCCAGCAGTTCGGCCAAGGTATGGCCCAGGCCCTTGGGGTACTGCTCGGAAATCACCGTCGGCAGTTCCAGCTCGTTCGTCGCTGCCAGCAGCCATCGGGCCCGCGCGCGGGTGCCTTCAGGGTCGCTCATCGCGCCGATGAGTTTTTCCTGGATGTCGACGACCAGCAGCGTGGCCTTGTGGGGATCGATCAGCATTGTCTGCCTCTTGCCTGGGAAAAGGCCTAGCCTCCCCCAGGCAAGCGGTGACGTCAATCAGGCGGACAGCCGAAGCGGTTGCAGCGACGCGGTGAGTGCAGCGAGCACCCGGTCTTCATGCTCATGGATGAAGAAGTGGCCGCCTGGGAACATCTGCAGCGAGAACGCCCCGAGGGTTTCCTTGCGCCAGGCCTGCAATTGCTCGTCACTGGCGCGGTCCTGCATGCCGCCCAACACGTACAGTGGGCACTGCAACGCCGGCCGCTGGCGGTAGGCGTAGGTACCACACAGCAGGAAGTCGGCGCGCAGGGTGGGCAAGGTCAGGCTCATCAGCTCGGCGTTGGCCAGCACTTCCTCGGGCGTGCCCTGAAGCTCGCGCAACTCGCCGATCAACTCGGCGTCGCTCTTGGGCTCGCGCCAGTTCTTGCCATCGTAGTCCTCGCGGCGGGTCGGCGCTGCGGTACCGCAGGCAAACAGGGCCAGTGGCGCCGGGCAGCCCAGCGCTTGCAGCTCATGGGCCAGCTCGAAGGCCAGCAAGGCGCCAAGGCTATGGCCGAGCAGCGCGTAGGGGGTGCTGGCCGCCAGGCGCTGTTCGGCAGCCAGTTGCCGGGCCAGGGCCTGCATGTCGGTGTGCAGTGGCTCGGCAATGCGCGCACCACGCCCGGGCAGTTCCACCGGGCGCACCTGCAGCCACGTCGGCAGCTTGCGCCGCCAGCGGCTGTAGACCATGGCGCTGGCCCCGGAATACGGCAGGCACAGCAGGTTCAATGCAGTCACTGGGCGGCGGCTTCGGCCATTTTCTGGCGCAGGCTCAGCGGGCGCATGTCGGTCCAGACTTCATCGATGTAGGCCAGGCAGTCCTTCTTCAGGCCGCTCTTGCCTACGGCACGCCAGCCGCTGGGGATGGCTTTGTAGTCGGGCCAGATCGAGTATTGCTCTTCGTGGTTGACCACTACCTGGAACTGGATATCGTCGCGGTCGAAAACGGAAGTCATTGCCTGTCTCCTTGAGTGATGGGTGCCGCTGCGCGCCTGGCGCAGGGGGGCTTTCAAGTAGACGTGGCGAGTGGCGAAAAAATTAGTGGGGCTGACGCGGTCTTCAGGTATCCCGCAACAGGTCGTGGGTATCGAGCAAGCGGAAGGCCACCTGCGGGTTGCGCTCCAGCCCACGGCGGATCGCCGCCGGGATCGACTGCCGGGTCTTGCGGCATAGGCCGGGCTGGTCGTCCAGTTCGATGACGATGCCGCGCATGGTTCGCACTTCGTTGAAACCGGGGGCAATGTGCACGCGAATGCCGAGGTTTTCATACATCCGCTGCTGCAGACGTTGCAGGTCTTCCAGGTCCTTGAGGTTTTCCAGGCGGTCGAGCAGGCGTTTCTCTTCCTGGCGGGTCAGCAGGAGGATGCGCTGAGCGGCCTGCGGGTGATCGACCAGGTGTTCGCGGCCGCAGTCGCAGGCGCCAGGGGGGCAAGGTTGGCGCAGAGGCGGTGTAGTGCTCATGGAGCAATCATAGCCTGTACCGGCCTATTCGCGGGTGAACCCGCTCCTACAGGTCCCGGCTAAAACTTTCCTGCCAGGCAAAAAAAATTCACAAAACTCTAGACCGTCACCCGCCTCTTCGCCTATAAATCGCCAAAAGGAAATTTATATTCCTACCAAGAAATATTTCTTCGCCTCCACGCGAAGCCTCTTTTGCCCTTGTGCCCGACCTGCCCCACTCCATCACGAGGCCTATCCGACATGCATCCCGCTCCCGATCACTTCATCCTGCGCGTCAGTTGCCCGGCCGTGTCCGGCATCGTCGCCGCGGTGACAACCTACCTGGCCGAGCACGGTTGCTACATCAGCGAGATGGCGCAGTTCGACGACGAGGACAACGGGCGCTTCTTCATGCGCGCGGTGTTCCGCTACAACACCGGTGTCACGGGTGACACACCGCAGCTGGAAGCCGGCTTTGCCGATGTCGCCCAGCGTTTCGACATGCAGTGGAGCCTGCACAGCAGTGCCCGGCCGATGCGCGTGCTGCTGATGGTGAGCAAGTTCGACCACTGTCTGTCCGACCTGCTGTACCGCCATGCCAAGGGCGAGCTGGACATGCAGATCACCGCCGTGGTCTCCAACCACCTGGACCTGCGCCCGATGGCCGAGCGCCAGGGCATCCGTTTCGTCTACCTGCCGGTCAGCAAGGACACCAAGGCCGAACAGGAAGCCGCGCTGCTGCGCATCGTCGAGGACACCGGCACCGAACTGGTGGTGCTGGCGCGCTACATGCAGATCCTCTCCGACGACCTGTGCCGCCAGCTGTCAGGCCGGGCGATCAACATCCACCATTCGTTCCTGCCCGGTTTCAAAGGCGCCAAGCCTTATCACCAGGCCTACCAGCGCGGGGTGAAGCTGATCGGTGCCACCGCCCACTACGTCACCAGCGACCTGGACGAAGGCCCGATCATCGAGCAGGAAGTGCAGCGCGTGGACCATGCCTACACACCGGATGACCTGGTGGCCATCGGCCGCGACACCGAGACCATCGCCCTGTCCCGCGCCGTGAAATACCACCTGGAGCATCGGGTGTTCCTGAACCACGACCGCACGGTGATCTTCAAATGAACGCCATTCCCAGTATCAAGCTGATCGACGGCAAGGCTACCGCGACGCGGGTGCTGGCCGAGGTACGCGAGCAGGTGCAGGAGCTGCGCCAGGGCGGCGTGCAACCGGGCCTGGCGGTGGTGCTGGTCGGCGCCGACGCTGCCAGCCAGGTGTACGTGCGCAACAAGGTGCTGCGTGCCGAAGAGGTGGGCATCCGCTCGCTGGAGCATCGCCTGCCCGCAGACACCAGCCAGGCCGAGCTGCTGACCCTGATCGACCGCCTCAACCGCGACACCGAGGTCAACGGCATCCTCGTGCAACTGCCGTTGCCGGCCCATATCGACGAACACCGCATTCTCCAGGCGATCAGCCCACTGAAGGATGTGGACGGCTTCCACAGCGAGAACGTCGGCGGCCTGGCCCAGGGCCGCGATGTGCTCACCCCGTGCACGCCCAGCGGCTGCATGCGCCTGCTGCGCGATGCCTGTGGCGAACTGCGTGGCAAGCATGCGGTGGTGGTCGGCCGCTCGAACATCGTCGGCAAGCCCATGGCCGCCCTGCTGCTGCAGGCCGACTGCACGGTGACCGTGGTGCATTCGCGCAGCCGCGACCTGCCGGCCTTGTGTCGCCAGGCAGACATCCTGGTGGCCGCAGTGGGCAAGCCACGGCTGATCGGTGCCGACTGGCTCAAGCCTGGCGCGGTGGTGATCGATGTCGGTATCAACCGCATCGACGAAGGCGGCCACAGCCGCCTGGTCGGCGATGTCGACTTCGCCGCCGCCCTGCCCCAGGTGGCCGGCATCACCCCGGTACCCGGCGGCGTCGGCCCGATGACCATCGCCTACCTGATGAAAAACACCCTGCTCGCCCTCGACCTGCAACAACAGGCCGCCCACCAGGAGCGCACCGCATGCCTTTCGCCCTGCTGAAATACGGCCTGAGCGCCGACTACCCGGTGGAGGTCGACCTGCCACCACCGTGCGAACTCAAGCCACGCTATGACGTGGTGATCATCGGCGGCGGCGGCCACGGGGTGGCCATCGCCTACTACCTGGCCAAGTACCATGGCATCACCAATGTCGCCGTGCTGGAGAAGGCCTACCTGGGCGGTGGCAATACTGCGCGCAACACAGCGGTGATCCGCTCCAACTACCTCACCAGTGAGGGTGTGCGCTTCTACGCAGAATCGGTGCGCATGTTCCAGAATCTGTCGAACGAGTTCGACTTCAACATCATGTATTCCGAGCGCGGTCAGCTCACCCTCGCGCACACCGACGCCACCGTGCGCGCCTTTCGCCAGCGCGCCGAGGTCAACAAGCACTTTGGCGGGCGCACTGAAATGATCGACCGCCAGCAGATCCGCGAGCTGGTGCCGAGCCTGAACCTCGACCCCGGTCACCTGCCGGTACTCGCCGGCCTTTGGCACATCGATGGTGCCACCGCCCGCCACGACGCGGTGGCCTGGGGCTACGCCAAGCAGGCTGCCAAGCGCGGCGTCGAGATCCACCAGCTGACCGAAGTGCAGGACCTGCTGATCCGAAATGGCCGCATCGAGGCGGTGAAGACCAACCGTGGCACCGTGCAGTGCGGTTGCGTGGTACAGGCCGTGGCCGGGGCCAGTTCGCTGCTGATGGCCAAGGCCGGCATTCGTGCGCCGATCCACACCTACCCGCTGCAGGCCATGGTCACCCAGCCGTTCAAGCCGTTTCTCGATCCGCTGGTCAGCTCCTCGGCGCTGCACTGCTACGTGCAGCAGACCAGCCGCGGCGAGATCGTCTTTGGCGGCGGCTCCGACCCCTACCCGCTGTACAACACCCGCTCCACCCTCGACCTCAAGGAGAGCCTGCTGGCACACGCCATCGAGATGTTCCCGTTCATGGCCAACGCCAAGCTGATGCGCCAGTGGGCCGGGATCACCGACATGACCCCGGACTACAGCCCGATCATGGGCCTGTCGCCGGTGCACAACTATTACCTGGACGCCGGCTGGGGCACCTGGGGTTTCAAGGCCACGCCGATCTGCGGCAAGACCATGGCCGAGCTGGTCGCCAGTGGCGGCAAGGTGCCGGAACTGATCGCACCCTTTGCCCTGGAGCGCTTCAGCCGCTTCCAGCAAGTCAACGAAATGGGCGCCACCGCGGCCAGCCACTAAGGAGCGACGACGATGAAGATCCTGACCTGCCCCTTGAACGGCCCGCGCAATATCAGCGAGTTCACCTACGGCGGCGAATTCAGGCACATGCCCGACCCGGCCAGCTGCAGCGATGCGCAATGGGCCGACTATGTGTTCAACAGCGACAACCTGGCCGGGGTGGTGACCGAGTGGTGGCTGCACAATGCCTCCAGCTACTGGTTCCTGGCCGAACGCCACACGGTGAGCGACCAGGTGCTGCGCACCTTTGACCCGAAAGAACTGTTCGACCGCCGCGTCGACTTCACCCCCGCCGCCACCCCGGAGATTGCCGGATGAACAGCCACACTCGCCTCCCCGCGCCCATGGGCCTGCTGATCGACCGCGAGCAGCCCCTGCACTTCCAGTTCGACGGCCAGGCCTGCCAGGGCTTTGCCGGTGACAGCATCGCCAGCGCCCTGCTCGGCAGTGGCCGCTGGCTGCTGTCGCGCTCGTTCAAGTACCACCGCCCGCGCGGCCCGCTGAGCATGGCCGGGCAGGATGCCAACACCCTGGTGCAGCTGCCGGACGAGCCCAATGTGCTGGCCGACCTGGAAGCCGCCCGCGATGGCCAGGTAGTCGAAGGGCAGAACTTCAACGGTAGCCTGACGCATGATCGCGACGCCTACCTGGGCAAGTTTTCGCGCTTCATGCCGGTGGGCTTCTATTACCGCTCCTTTTACAAGCCCAAGGGCATGTGGAAGGTGTGGGAGCCGCTGATCCGCAAGAAGGCCGGCCTGGGCGTGCTCGACCTAGGCTTCAGGCCGCAGTACTACGACAAGGCCTATCTGTTCGTCGATCTGGCCGTCATCGGCGCTGGCCCGGCTGGCCTGCGTGCGGCACTGGACGCGGCCAATGCCGGGGCCAAGGTGTTGCTGATCGAGCAACAGCCGGTACTTGGCGGCTCGCTCACCTACGCCCGCTTCGACATTGCAGGCACCCGCGCTACCAGCCTGCGCCAGGAACTGCTGGCTGCCGTCGAGGGCCACCCGAACATCCAGGTGCTGCTGGACGCCACCTGCAACGGCTGGTTCACCGACAACTACCTGCCGGTGATCCAGCACAAGCGCCTGTACAAGGTGCGCGCCAGCCGCTGCCTGGTGGCGGCCGGTTCGTTCGACCAGCCAGTTGTGTTCCGCAACAACGACCTGCCGGGGGTCATGCTGACCAGCGCCGTGCAGCGGCTGATGAAGCTGTACGCGGTAAAACCCGGCCAGCGCGCGGTAATCCTCACCGGCCACGATGACGGCTACCTGGCCGCCCTCGACCTGCAGGACCAAGGCGTGGCCGTGGCCGCGGTGGTCGACATGCGCGCTGCGCCAGCCGATGCCGCACTGGCCGCAGAACTGAAGCGCCGCGATATACCCGTGCACCTGGGCAGCACCGTGTACGAAGCCCTGCACGAAGCGGGCATGCGCCACGTGAGTGGCGTGGATATTCGCCCGATCACCGGCCAGGGCAAGGTCGGCCCGCATGGCCTGCGCCTGGCCTGCGACCTGCTGTGCATGTCGGCAGGCTACATGCCGGTGTACCAGTTGCCGTGCCAGGCTGGCGGCAAGCTGGCCTACGACGTCAACCGCGACGAGTTCGCCATCAGCAACCTGCCGGCCGGGCTGGACATCGCCGGCTCGGTGAACGGCCGTCACGCACTGGGCAATGTGCTGGCCGACGCCACTCGCGGGGCTGCCGATGCGCTGGCAGCGCTGGGCCTGGAAGCGCCGGTGCAGCCCGTGTTCAGTGCCGAAGCCAAGGTCAACTTCCCCTGGCCGATCTTCCCCCACCCCAAGGGCAAGGATTTCGTCGACTTCGACGAAGACCTGCAAGTGCGCGACATCGTCAACGCCACGCGCAGCGGCTACCGCGATGTGCAACTGGTCAAGCGCTTCTCCACGGTCGGCATGGGCCCGTCCCAGGGCCGCCACTCGGCGCTGCCGACCGCCCGCCTGGTGGCCCACGCCACCGGGCGCAGCATCAGCGAAACCGGGGTGACCACCGCCCGGCCACCGTTCCAGGCGGAAAAACTGGCCCACGTCGCCGGCCGCGCCTTCGACCCGTACCGGCAAACGCCCATGCACCGCCGCCACCTGGAAGCCGGGGCGAAGATGATGCCGGCCGGCATCTGGCAGCGCCCGGCCTATTATGGCAAGCCCGAGGACCGCGAACGCTGCATGCAGGAGGAAGCCCGCCATGTGCGCGAGAAGGTCGGCCTGATCGACGTTTCCACCCTCGGTGGCCTGGATGTGCGCGGCCCCGACGCCGCCGAACTGCTGGAGCGCCTTTACACCTTCGGCTTCGCCAAGCTGGCCATCGGCCGCACCCGCTACGCGCTGATGACCAACGAGCATGGCGTGGTGATCGATGACGGCGTGTGCGCCCGGCTGGGCGAGCAGCACTTCTACGTTACCGCCACCACCAGCGGTGTCGACCGCATCTACCAGCAGATGCTGAAGTGGAATGCGCAATGGCGCCTGGATGTGGACGTCACCAACGTCACCGCCGCCCTGGCCGCGGTCAACCTGGCCGGGCCGCTGTCACGCCAGGTGCTGGCCAAGGTGTGTGACGATGTGGACCTGTCGGCCGAGGCCTTCCCTTATCTCGGCGTACGCCAGGGCACAGTGGCCGGCATTGCCGCGCGCATCCTGCGGGTGGGCTTTGTGGGTGAACTGGGCTACGAAGTGCACGTGCCGGCGCGCCACGCCGAGCGCCTGTGGGATACCTTGATGCAGGCCGGCGCGGGGTTGGGCATTCGCCCGTTCGGCGTCGAGACCCAACGCCTGCTGCGCCTGGAAAAGGGCCACGTGATCATCAGCCAGGACACCGACGGCATGACCCACCCGGCGGAGATCGACATGCAGTGGGCCATCGGCCGCAAGAAGCCATTCTTCGTCGGCAAACGCTCGATCGAGATCCTCGAAGCGCAGCCGCTCAAGCGCAAACTGGTCGGCTTCACCCTGCCCAAGGGCAGCCCGCAGCCGCTGGAGGGGCATCTGGTGCTGGACGGGGCGGACATCAGCGGCAACGTCACATCCTGCGAATACTCGCAAACCCTGGGGCAGATCATCGGCCTGGCTTACGCCGGTGCCCATCAGGCCACGCCTGGCATGCACATCCCGATCCGCGTGGAGGGCGGTGTGATGGTCAATGCCAAGGTGGTGCCACTGCCGTTTCACGATCCCGACAACCTGCGCCAGGAGCTCTGAGCCATGACCAGTTTGCAAGCCAAAGCTTTTATTTCACCCGGCCCGCGGGCCGAACTGCTGCATACCTGCGCGTTGACTGACCTGACCGATCTGGCACGGGTCGGGTTTCGTGGGGGCGACAGTGCCGCTTGCCTGCAGGTGCGTGGCTACCGCTTGCCGTCGCTACCCAACCAGGCCGTGCGCCAGGAAGACGGTGGCTGGGTAGCGCGCTTGTCGCAGACCGAGTACCTGCTGCTGGGCAGCCTGGCCGACGGCGGTGCACGGGTGGCTGCCGAAGAGGCTGGGTGGGTGCAGGATGCTCGGCGCAACTACCTGCTGCCGCGCCAGGATAGCCATGCCTGGCTGCAGCTGTCGGGGGTGCATTGCAGCGCGGTGATGGCCAAGTTGTGCGGGGTGGACTTGCGCGCCCGGGCGTTTCCCGTTGGGGCGGTGGCGCAGACCTCGGCGGCGCGGATCAACGTGATCGTGCTGAATGTGGGGAGCGATGAGAGGCCGGCGCTGCAGTTGCTGTTTGATCGGGCATCGCTGGCGTATTTCCGTGAAGCGGTGCTGGATGCCATGGATGAGTTCGATGGTGGGTGGGTCGGGGTAGATGAACTGATGCGTTGACCTGCACCGGCCTCTTCGCGGGTAAACCCGCTCTCATAGAACAACACATGACTCATTGGTTCGGCGAGGTCCTGTAGGAGCAGCCTTGTGCTGCGAAGAGGCCGGGGCTGACAAAGCCTGTCTATTGGCTGTACCGGCCTCTTCGCAGCACAAGGCTGCTCCTACAAAGGACGCGTCAGACGAGCGATATTGGTTCTCTGCGCGACAGCGCAGCCCAAAGGGCTGGGCAATCTCCCGAAGGTCAGAGCTGCACCAACCGCTCACGCAGGAAGTTCACAAAACCCTGCACCGGCCGCGCCACCTGTCGGTGCTGCGGGTACACCGCCGACAGCTGCAGCGCCGGAGGCCGCCACTCATCCAGCACCGTCACCAGCCGCCCATCCGCCAGTGCCTGGCCCACGATGAAGGTTGGCAGATAAGTTACGCCCATCCCGGCTATCGCGGCATCCCTGAGCAGCTCGCCATTGTTCGCCCGCATCCGCCCGGCCACCTGGATCGCCTGGGTCTTGCCTCCTTGGCCGAACTGCCACTGCACCTGCCGCGAATGCCCATATGGCAGGCAATCATGCCCAGCCAACTGCTCCGGCCTGGCCGGCACGCCCCGCGCTTCCAGGTACGCCGGGCTAGCGCAATACACCCGCTCGACACTGGCAATGCGCCGCGCAATCAGGCTGGAATCCTCCAGCGCACCAATCCGTAGCGCCAGGTCATAGCCCTCGCCGATCAGGTCCACTGCGCGGTCGCTCAAATCCACCTCCACATCCACCTGCGGGTGCAACTGCAGGAACTCGGTCAGCAGGCACCCCAGGTGCGCCATGGCGAACGACAGCGGCGCACTCAGACGCAAGGTGCCACGCAAGGCCTGGGCCTGGCCGCTGATGTCGTGCTCCACCTGCTGCACTTCGCCGAGCAGGCGCAGCGCCGACTGGTAGTAGTGCTGGCCCAGCGGCGTGGCATCCAGGCGCCGCGTGGAGCGGTTGAGCAGGCGCACGCCCAGGCGCTCCTCAAGCTGCATCAGGCGCCGGCTGACCGATTGTTTGGACATTCCCAGGCGGTCGGCAGCCGCAGTGAAACTGCCAGCTTCCATGACCTGGGCAAAGATCCGCATGTCTTCGTAAGGGTTCATTGTCTCGCTCTTGGTGACAGTCAAACGCTTTATAGCGGCTTTTTCCCATCAACGCATCTCCCTAATCTACGCACAAGTCGCAGCGATGGCCCTGAAGGCCAGGCAAGACGCCCACTACCAACATTCAACAGAAAAGGATTCGCTCATGAACATTGTCCACAAAACCCTTACCGCTTCCCTTCTGGCCCTGTCCGTTTCCAGCGCCTTCGCCGCTGGCAGCCCGGGTATCGAACAGCACACCCAGGCCTTCCTCGAAGCCCTGGAACAAGGCGGCGGCAAGCCACTGGAGCAGCTCAGCCCGAAAGACGCCCGCGCGGTGCTGACCGGTGCCCAGGCCTCGGTCAAGGTCGATCTCTCGGGTATCGAGGTGAAGGAACGCGCCATCCAGGCCAACGGCGAGTCGATCAAACTGCAAGTGGTGCGCCCGGCCAACGTGAAGGGTGACCTGCCGGTGTTCATGTTCTTCCACGGTGGCGGCTGGGTGCTCGGCGATTTCCCGACCCACCAGCGGCTGATCCGCGACCTGGTGGTTGGCTCTGGCGCAGTGGCGGTCTACGTCGACTACACCCCGTCGCCGGAAGCGCACTATCCGACGGCGATCAACCAGGCTTACGCCGCCACCCGCTGGGTGGCCGAGCACGGCAAGGAAATTGGCGTGGACGGCAAGCGCCTGGCCGTGGCCGGCAACAGCGTCGGCGGCAACATGGCGGCAGCAGTGGCCTTGAAAGCCAAAGAGGCCGGTACCCCGGCCCTGCGCTTCCAACTGCTGCTGTGGCCGGTGACCGATGCCAGCTTCGAGACTGCGTCGTACAAGCAGTTTGCCGAGGGGCACTTCCTTACCACCGGGATGATGAAATGGTTCTGGAACAACTACACCACCGACGCCAAGGCCCGGGAACAGATCTACGCCTCGCCGCTGCGGGCCAGCAGTGAACAGCTCAAGGGCCTGCCGCCGGCACTGGTGCAGACGGCCGAGTTCGACGTGCTGCGCGATGAAGGTGAGGCTTATGCTCGCAAGCTGAATGCCGCTGGCGTGACTGTGACCTCAGTGCGGTACAACGGCATGATCCATGACTACGGGCTGCTCAACCCGCTGCATCAGGTGCCGGCCGTGCAAGCGGCCATGCGCCAGGCCGCCGGTGAGCTGAAAGTGCACCTGCAGTAACCTTATCCACGCATGCGGCAGGGCCTGGTGCCCTGCCGGTTCAGGAGGTCCGTCATGCTCACCGTTCGCAACGCCAAAGACCGCGGCCTGGCCTTTCATGGCTGGCTCAAATCGTTCCACACCTTCTCCTTCGGCCACTACCGCAACCCGGGCGAGCAAGGGTTCTCGGACCTGCTGGTGATCAACGACGACCGCGTCATCCCCGGCAAGGGCTTTGGCCAGCACCCGCACCGCGACATGGAGATTTTCTCCTACGTGCTGGAAGGCGCGCTGGAGCACAAGGACACGCTGGGCACCGGCTCGGTGATCCGCCCGGGCGATGTGCAGCTGATGAGCGCTGGCCACGGCGTGGCCCACAGCGAGGTCAACCACAGCCAGGTGCAGCCGGTGCACTTCCTGCAGATCTGGATCGTACCGAACATGCAGGGGGCAACGCCGCGTTACCAGCAACAGCATTTCAGTGCCGAGGAAAAGCGCGGCAAGCTGCGCCTGATCATCTCGCCGGATGGCGCCGAGGGGTCATTGCAGGTAAGGCAGAATGCGCGGGTGTATGCCGGCCTGTTCGACGGTGACGAGCGTGCCACCCTGAACTTGCCGGAAAACCGCCATGCCTACGTGCATGTGGCCCGGGGCAGCATCGAGCTCAATGGGCAAGTGCTGAATGAAGGGGATGGGGTGCGAGTGAGGCAGGAACAGGTGCTTGAGCTGGGCAACGGGGTGGATGCCGAGGTGCTGGTGTTCGACCTGCGGCCGCATGAATTGCCGGGCATGCCTTGAGTTTCTGCTTCGACAGTAATGGCCCTATCGCCGGCAAGCCAGCTCCCACAGGTACTGCACAGGTCTTCAAGGCAGTGTTTAACCTGTGGGAGATTACCCAGCCCTTTTGAGCTGCGCTGTCGCGCAGAGAACAAATATCGCTCGTCTGACGCGGCCTTTGTAGGAGCAGCCTTGTGCTGCGAAGAGGCCGGTACAAGCAACAGACAGGCTTTGTCAGTACCGGCCTCTTCGCAGCACAAGGCTGCTCCTACAGAACCTCGCCGAACCATTGAGTCATGTGTTGTTCTATGGGCGCTGGCTTGCCGGCGATAGGGCCATCAGCCATCACTCAGGGCTCAACCCTTCGACGATGATCACCTCAGCCTTCGCCACCCCCTGGCGATGGCTGCAAGCCTCCTGGTACAGCCCGGACCGGTAACACGCCAGCGCCTGCTCGTACGAATCGAACTCGATCACCACGCTACGCTGAGGGGTAGGCCGCCCTTCCATTGCCTCGCTACGCCCGCCACGGGCCAGGAAACGGCCGCCGAATGCCTTGAAGGCAGCCGGGGCGCGCTGGGTGTACTGCTGGTATTGCTCGGGGTCGTTCACGTCCACATGGGCGATCCAATAGGCCTTCATGCGCTGCTCTCCTGTTACGGCAATATTTGTGTATGATGGTATACCATAATAATCATCCCACCACAGTGAGCGTGCAACATGGCTTTCAACACCATCGAAGAACTTCTCGAGGACTACCGGCAAGGCAAGATGGTCCTGCTGGTGGATGACGAGGACCGGGAAAACGAAGGCGATCTGCTGATCGCCGCCGAGCGTTGCGACGCCCAGGCCATCAACTTCATGGCCCGTGAAGCGCGCGGGCTGATCTGCCTGACGCTGACCGACGATCACTGCCAACGTCTGGGCCTGGAGCAGATGGTGCCGGCCAACGGCAGCGTTTTCAGCACCGCCTTCACCGTGTCGATCGAGGCTGCCACGGGCGTTACCACCGGTATTTCCGCTGCTGATCGGGCACGTACGGTGGCAGCGGCGATGGCCCCCAACGCCCGCCCGGAAGACCTGGTGCAACCCGGCCACATTTTCCCCCTGCGCGCCCGCGAAGGCGGTGTACTGACGCGCGCCGGCCACACCGAAGCCGGCTGCGACCTGGCGCGCCTGGCCGGGTTCACCCCGGCGTCGGTTATCGTCGAAGTACTCAACGATGACGGCACCATGGCCCGCCGCCCGGACCTGGAGGTGTTCGCTGCCCGGCACGGCATCAAGATCGGCACCATCGCCGACCTCATCCACTACCGCCTGAGCACCGAGCAGACCATCAAGCGCATCGGCGAACGCGAACTGCCGACCGTGCATGGCACCTTCCGCCTGGTCACCTACGAAGACCGCATCGAAGGTGGCGTACACATGGCCATGGTCATGGGCGATATCCGCCGCGAGCAGCCGACCCTGGTGCGAGTGCACGTGATCGACCCGCTGCGCGACCTGGTCGGCGCCGAATATGCCGGCCCCGCCAACTGGACGCTTTGGGCGGCGCTGCAGAAAGTGGCCGAGGAAGGCGCCGGCGTGGTGGTGATCCTGGCCAACCATGAGTCCTCGCAGGCGCTGCTGGAACGCGTGCCGCAGCTGACCCAGCCGGTGCGGCCTTACCAGCGTGGGCAATCGAAGGTGTACTCGGAGGTGGGTACAGGCGCGCAGATTCTGCAGGACCTGGGCGTGGGCAAGCTGCGCCACCTGGGCCCGCCGCTGAAATACGCGGGGCTGGCGGGGTATGAGCTGGAGGTCGTGCAAAGCATCCCCTTCGAGCCGGACATGGTCGGCTAAAACACCGAAGCAACTGACTTGGCAGGGCCCTGTGGGAGCGGGTTCACCCGCGAATGCGATGGTGAAGCCACCAACGCATTCGCGGGTGAACCCGCTCCCACAGGCCCGCGCTGTTTCTGAAAGGGGCGGAGTGATGGCCGGTAGCCTCATACCTCTTGCCAAAAGTTTGGAATACCATAATATGATATCCCGTAGACCTTGAATCTGCAGGCCGGCACCTACAATCAAAAACGGCCAAAAAACACTTTGTTTTAGCTGCTCCCCGAACACTGTTGGCGGGCGCACCACAAGCCCCGCCTCGAATAACAAAAGCAACGAGGGCGTAACCATGCTGTTGAGCAAACGTGTAACCGCAGTGCTGTCCGCCAGCCTGCTGACCCTGGCATGTCAGGCTGCCCAGGCCGCCGACAGCCTGAACTTCGTCAGCTGGGGCGGTACCACCCAGGACGCCCAGAAAGAAGCGTGGGCCGTACCTTTCACCAAAGCCACCGACATCAAAGTCGTCCAGGACGGCCCCACCGACTATGGCAAGCTCAAGGCCATGGTCGAGAGCGGCAACGTGCAGTGGGACGTGGTCGACGTCGAAGCCGACTTCGCCCTGCGTGCCGCCAGCGAAGGCCTGCTAGAACCCCTCGATTTCACCCAAATCAAGCGCGACAAGATCGACCCGCGCTTCGTCTCCGACCATGGCGTCGGCTCGTTCTTCTTCTCCTTCGTGCTCGGCTACAACGAAGGCAAGCTCGGTGCCAACAAACCGGTGGACTGGACCGCCCTGTTCGATACCAAGACCTACCCTGGCAAGCGCGCCCTGTACAAATGGCCCAGCCCAGGCGTACTGGAACTGGCCCTGCTGGCCGACGGCGTAGCCCCCGACAAGCTGTACCCGCTGGACCTGGACCGCGCCTTCAAGAAGCTCGACACCATCAAGAAAGACATCGTCTGGTGGGGCGGTGGCGCCCAGTCGCAGCAACTGCTGGCCTCGGGTGAAGCCTCGCTCGGCCAGTTCTGGAACGGCCGCGTCTATGCCCTGCAGCAAGACGGTGCACCGGTGGGCGTGAGCTGGAAGCAGAACCTGGTCATGGCCGACTTCCTGGTCATCCCCAAAGGTGCCAAGAACAAGGACGCGGCCATGAAGTTCCTGGCCAACGCCAGCAGCGCCGAAGGCCAGGCCGAGTTCGCCAACAAGACCGCCTACGCGCCGGTGAACGTCGACAGCGTGGCCAAGCTGGACAAAGACCTTGCGCAGAACCTGCCGACCGCCTACGCCCAGGACCAGGTCACCCTCGACTTCGCCTACTGGGCCAAGAACGGCCAGGCCATCGCAGCCCGCTGGAATGAGTGGTTGGTCAAATGAAAGTCGCCATCAACGCCCTGCATAACGCGCAAGGTGCCCCCACGGGCACCGGCGCCCCGGGAACGGCCCCCCGCCGCGTCAGCCTGAGCCAGCGCTGGAAAGGCAGCCGCAATCTGCTGCCGGCGCTACTGTTCCTTGGCCTGTTCTTCTTCGCCCCGCTCGCCGGCCTGTTGCTGCGCGGTGTGCTGGAGCCGACGCCGGGCCTGGGCAACTACGAGCAGCTGTTCGCCAACTCGGCCTATGCGCGGGTGCTTTTCAACACCTTCTCGGTGGCCGGCGTGGTCACCCTGATCAGCGTGCTGCTGGGCTTCCCGCTGGCCTGGGCAATTACCCTGGTGCCCAAGGGCTGGGGCCGCTGGTTGCTGAACATCGTGCTGCTGTCGATGTGGACCAGCCTGCTGGCGCGCACCTACTCGTGGCTGGTGCTGCTGCAGAGCTCGGGGGTGATCAACAAGGCGTTGATGGCCATGGGTATCATCGATGCCCCGCTGGAAATGGTGCACAACCTGACCGGCGTGGTGATCGGCATGAGCTACATCATGATCCCGTTCATCGTGCTGCCGCTGCAGGCGACCATGCACGCCATCGACCCGATGGTGCTGCAGGCCGGCTCGATCTGTGGCGCCAGCCCGTGGACCAATTTCTGGAAAGTGTTCCTGCCGCTGTGCCGCTCGGGGCTGTTCTCCGGGGCACTGATGGTGTTCGTGATGTCGCTCGGTTACTACGTCACCCCGGCCCTGCTGGGCGGTGCACAGAACATGATGCTGCCCGAGTTCATCATCCAGCAGGTGCAGTCGTTCCTCAACTGGGGCCTGGCCAGCGCCGCCGCCGCACTGCTGGTGGTGATCACCCTGGTGCTCTTCTACCTGTACCTGAAGCTGCAGCCGGAATCCCCGGTTGGCAACGCGAGGTAAACCGCCATGCTCCTGTCTCCCAATGCCATGGGCCGCCCGCTGCGTACGGGCCTGTACCTGACCACCGGGGTCATCGCGGCCTTCCTGCTGCTGCCGGTGGTGTTCATCGTGTTGCTGTCGTTCGGCTCGTCGCAGTGGCTGGTGTTCCCGCCACCGGGCTGGACCTTCAAGTGGTACGGCCAGTTCTTCTCCAACCCGGAGTGGATGGACGCCGCGCTGGCCAGCCTGAAGGTGGCCGTGCTGACCACCATCGCCGCCGTGCTGCTCGGCCTGCCCACCGCGTTTGCCCTGGTGCGCGGCCGCTTCCCGGGCCGCGAGCTGCTGTACGGGCTGTTCACCATGCCGATGATCGTGCCACTGGTGATCATTGCCGTGGCGGTGTACGCGCTGTTCCTCAAGCTCGGCTACACCGGCACGCTGTTCGCCTTCGTGGTCAGCCACGTGATCGTCGCCCTGCCCTTCACCATTATCTCGATCATCAATTCGCTGAAGCTGTTCGACCAGTCCATCGAGGATGCTGCGGTGATCTGCGGCGCCTCGCGCCTGCAGGCGATCTTCAAGGTGACCTTCCCGGCGATTCGCCCGGGGATGATCGCCGGCGGCCTGTTCGCCTTCCTGGTGTCGTGGGATGAAGTGGTGCTGAGCGTGATGATGGCCAGCCCCGACCTGCAGACCTTGCCGGTGAAGATGTGGACCACCCTGCGCCAGGACCTCAGCCCGGTCATCGCCGTGGCCTCGACCCTGCTGATCGGCCTGTCGCTGCTTGTCATGTTCATTGCCGCCGCCTTGCGCCGGCGCACCGAAGCCAACGCCTGAGCGCGCGGAGAAAACAACAATGAGTGCAGTGATCAAAGACAACGCGCACGGCAAGACCCTGGTCAGCCTGCGCGGCCTGAACAAGCACTACGGCGACTTCACCGCCGTGGACAACCTCGACCTGGAAATCCAGGACGGCGAGTTCCTGACCTTCCTCGGTTCCAGCGGCTCGGGCAAGTCCACCACCCTGTCGATGCTGGCAGGCTTCGAAACGCCGAGCAGCGGCGAGATCCTGGTCGATGGCCAGTCACTGGTCAACGTGCCGCCGCACAAGCGTGACATCGGCATGGTGTTCCAGCGCTATTCGCTGTTCCCGCACCTGAACGTGCGCGACAACATCGGCTTTCCGCTGGCCATTCGCAAGCTTAGTGCCAGCGAAACCAGCAAGCGCGTCGATGCCATGCTCAAGCTGGTGCAGCTGGAGAAGTTCGCCCACCGCAAGCCGTCGCAGATGTCCGGTGGCCAGCAGCAGCGCGTGGCTATCGCCCGGGCGCTGGTGTACGAACCGCGCATCCTGCTGATGGACGAACCGCTCGGCGCGCTGGACAAGAAGCTGCGCGAAGACCTGCAGGACGAACTGCGCCAGTTGCACCGGCGCCTGGGCATCACCATCGTCTACGTCACCCACGACCAGGAAGAAGCCATGCGCCTGTCCCAGCGCATCGCCATCTTCAGCCATGGCAAGATCGTCGGCCTGGGCACCGGTTACGACCTGTACCAGAACCCGCCGAATGCCTTCGTCGCCTCGTTCCTGGGCAACTCCAACTTCCTGCGGATCAAGGCCAGCAGCAATGGCGCGGGCAGCTTCGAGGGCCAGCCGGTGGCCATCCGCCTGACCCCGGGCCTGGCCGCCTCGCAGGATGCACTGATCATGGTGCGCCCGGAAAAGGCCCTGGCCCTGACCGCCGAACAGGCCGCGCGCGAGCCGCTGCCGGCGGGGTGGAACCAGGTCAGCGCCAAGGTTGGCGAAGTGCTGTTCCTGGGCGAGAGCCAGACCTGCCATGTGGTGACAGCGGGCGGTACAGAGCTGACGGTAAAGGCGTTGTCGGCGGCGGGCATGCCGATGCAGCCGGGGGATACCGTGAAGGTGCGCTGGGCGGTGGCGGATGCGTGCATCTATACCGAGTGGGCAGAAAGTGACCTGAGCAAGTCTGCCGGGGCGCATTGATACCGCTGGGGCCGCTTTGCGGCCCTTTCGCCGGCAAGCCAGCTCCCACAGGTACAGCGCAGATTTCAGGATTGGCACGGCCCCTGTGGGAGCTGGCTTGCCGGCGATGGGCTGCACAGCAGCCCCATTAACGCGAACTTACAAGCATCAGGCAAAGCCCACTGCCCCATGGACTGTCACATTATCATCACGCCACTGTCGTAATCTGCCGGCCATCTCTATGCCATAGGCCTTCCGGCATGCCCCGCCTGCTTGTCTTGCTGCTCACCCTGCTACCGCTGGCGACCCTGGCCGAGCCCGCTCACCTGCGCGTGCAAGGCTCCAACACCATCGGCGCGGCCTTGCTGCCGGCGCTGGTGCAAGGGCAATTGCGCGCACAGCAAGCTACCGCCATCGAACAATACCCGGGCAAGCTGGCCAACGAGACTGTCATCACCGCTCGCGACACGCGTGGCCAGCCTTTGCGCATCGACATCGCCGCACACGGTTCCAGCACCGGCTTCGTCGCCCTGGGCCATGGCGAGGCCGATCTGGCCGCCGCGTCGCGACCTGTCAACGACAACGAAGCAAGCCAACTGCAGGCTTTGGGCGACCTGCGCGCTGCTGCCGCCGAACAAGTCATCGGCCTGGATGGCGTCGCGGTCATCGTTCACCCCGACAACCCGCTGCCACAGCTCACCACGGGGCAACTGGCACAGATCTTTGCCGGGCAGATCCAGCGTTGGGAGCAATTGGGTGTTGCCGGCGGGGCCATCCACCTGTACGCCCGTGACGACCGCTCCGGTACCTTTGAGACCTTCAAGGCCCTGGTGCTGGAACCCCAGCAAAGCGAGCTCTCGCCCAAGGCCCAACGCTTCGAGTCCAGCGACGAGCTGGCCGCGCGAGTGGGCGCCGACCGCCAGGCCATCGGCTTCAGCAGCCTGGCGGCGGTGCATGGGGCCAAGGTGCTGGCGGTTGCCGAGGGTGACGCGCCGGCCATGCTGCCGGAGCGTGCACTGGTGGCCAGCGAGGACTACCCGCTATCGCGGCGCCTGTATTTCTATCTGCCGGCCAACCCCAAGCCCCAGGCCAAGGCCCTGGCCGATTTCGCTCAGAGCCCGGCGGGCCAGGCGATCGTCGCCCAGCAGGGTTTCGTTTCGCAGCAGATCAAGGCCCAATCTGTAGCACCCCAGGCCGACATGCCGCCGCGCTATCGCACCCTGGCCCAGCAGGCACAGCGGTTGAGCGTTAACTTCCGCTTTCAGGAAGGCAGCGCCAGCCTCGACAACAAGGCCCTGCGCGATGTCCAGCGCGTTGCCGACTACCTGCGCCAAGCGGGCAAGTTGCAGCGCAAGGCGGTGCTGGTGGGCTTTGGCGACCCCAAGGAAACACCCGGTCGCGCCGCCCTACTGTCCCGCCTAAGGGCCCAGGCGGTGCGCCGCGAGCTGGCGCGCGATGGCGTGGAGGTGCTGGAGGTGACCGGGATGGGAGATGAATTGCCAGTGGCAGGGAACGAACTGGAGCAAGGGCGACTGCGCAATCGCCGGGTGGAAGTGTGGGTGCATTGATCTGAAAGCAGCACACATCCCTGTAGGAGCAGCCTTGTGCTGCGAAGAGGCCAGTATGGCCAACACATTTGTGCAAGGTTGACCGGCCTCTTCGCAGCACAAGGCTGCTCCTACAAGAAGCGTGCTTAAGTGTGTGCCGTGCTTGGCAAAGAAATGTAACAGCTCCCCATTCGGCATCACCGGCAAACGGGTCTAGGCTCAAGCCCATGTGATACCGGGCCCCTCTGACGGCTGCCAGGCCGCCATGTCGGATCACTGTTGCCATGCAACGTCGACATTCAAGGAGGGGCTCATGACAGCTCTACACACATTCCTCACCACCCCGTTCCTCGGCACCAGCACCTGGTTGTGGCTGGTGTTCATGGCCATCGTCATCGGTTTGCTGGTACTCGATCTCGGCGTGCTGCACCGCCACGACCGGGAAATCGAAATGCGCGAGAGCCTGCTGCTGTATTCGGGCTATTTCAGCGTCGGCGTGCTGTTCGGCGTCGGTGTCTGGTACCAGTTGGGCGCGCAGTCGGCGCTGGAGTTCTACACCGGGTTCCTGGTCGAACAGTCGCTGTCGATGGACAACGTGTTCGTCATGGCGATGATCTTCAGCTATTTCGCCATCCCCCGCCGCTACCAGCACCGCGTGCTGTTCTGGGGCATCCTCGGGGTGGTGTTCCTGCGGGCGATCATGATCGGCGTGGGCGCGGCGCTGGTGCAGAACTTCGCCTGGGTACTGTATATCTTCGGTGCCTTCCTGCTGTTTACCGGGGTGAAGATGGCGCTGTCGAAGGAAGATAGCCGCCCCGACCTGGCCAACAACCCGATCCTCAAGTTCGTGCGCCGGCACATGCGGGTCACCGAGCAGATCCACGGCTCGCACTTCTTCGTGCAGCAGACCCCGCCCGGGCAGCACAAGGCGCTACGCCATGCCACCCCGCTGTTCATGGCGCTGGTGCTGATCGAACTGGCCGACCTGGTGTTCGCCGTCGACAGCGTCCCGGCAATCTTCGCCATCACCCAGGACCCGTTCATCGTCTACACCTCCAACATCTTCGCCATCCTCGGCTTGCGCTCGTTGTATTTTGCGCTGGCGGCGCTGATGCACCGGTTCGTTTACCTCAAGTACGCGCTCGCGCTGGTGCTGATCTTCATTGGCTGCAAGATCTTCTACCACGGCATGGTGGGCAAGGTGCCGGCATTGCTGTCGCTGGGGGTGACGTTCGGGTTGTTGCTGGGTGGGGTGGTGGTTTCGTTGGTCAAGACGCGGGGGGGAAAGCCGGAAATCAAGAATGGTCAATCCAAGCAGCCTTCAAATGCCGATCGTACAGTCAGCGAGAAGGAGGAAGACCCGCAGATGCGGGTCTGACCATCCAGAGGAACCAGTGAGCCTTCAAGCGCGTCTTCGCGGGCAAGCCCGCGAAGAGGCCGGAACAAGCCGGTAAATCACCGCCCGCTACGCATCATCTCCGCCGGCACGTACTTGCCGATCTCATACTTGCCAATCGCCGCCCGGTGCACTTCATCTGGCCCGTCGGCCAGGCGCAAGGTGCGCTGCATGGCGTACATGTAAGCCAGCGGGAAATCGCCACTCACCCCTGCCCCCCCATGAATCTGGATCGCCCGGTCGATCACCTTCAATGCCACGTTCGGCGCCACTACCTTGATTTGCGCAATCTCGCTGCGGGCCACCTTGTTGCCGACCGTGTCCATCATGTAGGCCGCTTTCAACGTCAGCAGCCGGGCCATGTCGATCTCCATGCGCGAGTCGGCAATCTTGTCGACGTTGCCGCCCAGGCGCGCCAGTGGCCGGCCGAAGGCGGTACGCTCCACCGAGCGCTTGCACATCAGTTCCAGCGCGCGCTCGGCCATGCCGATCGAGCGCATGCAGTGGTGGATACGGCCAGGGCCAAGGCGCCCCTGGGCAATTTCGAAGCCACGGCCTTCACCCAGGATCACGTTCTCA
This sequence comes from Pseudomonas sp. B22(2017), assembly GCF_002113105.1. Classification (NCBI taxonomy): domain Bacteria; kingdom Pseudomonadati; phylum Pseudomonadota; class Gammaproteobacteria; order Pseudomonadales; family Pseudomonadaceae; genus Pseudomonas; species Pseudomonas sp. B22(2017). The sequence goes on along the minus strand of NZ_NEJN01000002.1, from coordinate 429,594 downwards.
TACGGTACCCGCACATTCTCGAAGAGCACCTCGGCGTGGCCATGGGGAGCATCGTCATAGCCGAACACCGGCAGCGGGCGGACGATCTTCACCCCAGGTGCATCGGTGGGCACCAGCACCATCGAGTGCTGCTGGTGGCGTGGCCCTTCAGGGTCGGACAGGCCCATGAAGATCATTACCTTGCAGCGCGGGTCGCAAGCGCCAGAGGTCCACCACTTGCGGCCGTTGATTACCCATTGGTCACCGTCACGCACGGCGGTGGCGGCCATGTTGGTGGCATCCGAGGAAGCCACGTCCGGTTCGGTCATGGCGAACGCCGAACGGATCTCGCCACGCAGCAGCGGCTCCAGCCACTGGCGCTTCTGCGCTTCACTGCCATAGCGCACCAGCACTTCCATGTTGCCGGTGTCCGGCGCCGAGCAGTTGAACGGCTCCGGGCCGAGCAACGAACGGCCCATGATTTCCGCCAGCGGGGCGTATTCCAGGTTGCTCAGGCCGGCACCGTATTCCGATTCGGGCAGGAACAGGTTCCACAGCCCTTCAGCGCGGGCCTTGGCCTTGAGTTCTTCCATGATCGCGGTGGGCTGCCAGCGGTCACCCTCGGCGACCTGGCGCTCGAACACCGCCTCGGCGGGGTAGACATAGGCGTCCATGAACGCGCTGACGCGCTCACGCAGTGCCTGGACCTTGGGCGAATAGGCGAAATCCATCGGGGCTACCTTCACGGTTCGGAATACATGGGCCAGAGCCTAGAGCAGCATGGCCTCATCCACCTAGCCTATTTTCCGCGTGTATAAACATTCATAACCGATATATGATCGGCCAATAATTCCAACAAAGAGCGGCGCCCATGAACCTCAGCAAGGTCGACCTCAACCTGTTCATCGTGTTCGATGCGATCTACACCGAAGCCAACCTGACCCGCGCCGGGCAGATCGTCGGCATCACCCAGCCGGCAGTGTCCAACGCCCTTTCGCGGCTGCGCGAAACCTTCAATGACCCGCTGTTCGTGCGCACCGCGCAAGGCATGGTGCCAACGCCCATGGCGCAGAACATCATCGGCCCGGTGCGCAATGCCCTGGCACTGTTGCGCACCTCGGTGCAGGAAAGCCGCATCTTCAACCCACAACAGGCCAACAAGACTTTCCGCATCAGCATGACCGACCTGACCGAAGCGGTCATCCTGCCGCCGCTGTTCCAGCGCTTGCGCCGCCTGGCGCCGGCGGTGCTGATCGAAAGCTTTTTGTGCAAGCGCCGCGAGACCACCAAGGAACTTGCCGCCGGCCGCCTGGACTTCGCCATCGACGCACCGTTGAACACCGACCCGCAGGTACGCCACGTCAAACTGATGCAAGACCGCTATGTCTGCGCCCTGCGCCAGGGCCATCCGCTGGCCGACAGCAAGCTGACCCTCGACAACTACCTGGGCATGACCCACATCCATATTTCCAGCCGCCGCAACGGCTTGGGCTATGTCGACCTGGCCCTGGGCAAGATGGGCGTACAGCGCAAGGTTGCCTTGCGCTCGCAGCATTACCTTATGGCCTCGCAGGTGTTGCAGCAGACCGACATGGCGATGACCGTCCCCGAGCGCTTCGCCCGCCGCCATCAGCTGCGTTACCAGCCACTGCCGGTCGAGGTGCCTGCGCTGGAAACGCACCTGTACTGGCATGAAAGCACCGATCAGGACCCGGCCAACCGCTGGATGCGCGAGCAGATCACCGAGTTGTGCGAACGTGTGGTGGCCGAGGAAGAGAGGGCCTTGGAACCAGCCTGAACAGAATGGCGGGATGCGGAGAAAAAAATTCCAAGAAAAACTCGATAGATAGAAATTTTTCTTGATCATTTCCAGAATAGAGCCGCTGGAAGTGAAAAATATCTCCGAAGTAGCGGGTACGCTTGCTCCAACGATTGCCGATTTCACGGCGACAGACACGGACCCGCCCTCATGCCCAGCGCCCCGCTCTATTTCGATTACGCCGCCACCACTCCGGTCGACGACCGGGTCATCGAAACCATGCTCGCCTGCCTTGGCAGCCAGGGCAACTTCGGCAACCCGGCGTCCAGTGGCCATGCCTTCGGCCAGGCAGCCCGCCACGCCGTGGAGCAGGCCCGTCAGCAAGTGGCCGAACGCGTCGGCGCACAGGCCGATGCACTGGTCTGGACCTCAGGTGCGACCGAGTCCAACAACCTGGCGCTCAAGGGCATTGCCCAGGGCCTCGGCCAGCCCGGGCACCTGATCACCAGCCAACTGGAACACAAGGCCGTGCTCGATACGGTGGCCGAACTGGAGCGCCAGGGTTGGGCCGTGACCCGCCTGGCACCGGATGCCGCCGGCCTGATTCAGCCTGCGGCGGTGCAGGCAGCGTTGCGCGCCGACACCCGCCTGGTATCGCTGATGGCGGTGAACAATGAACTGGGCACGATCACCGACTTTGCCGCGATTGGTGAACAGGTACGTGCCCACGGTGCCCTGCTGCACGTGGATGCGGCGCAGGCGGTGGGCAAACTGGCCATCGACCTGAACGCCATGGCCGTGGACCTGATGTCGTTCTCGGCGCACAAGGTGTATGGGCCCAAGGGCATCGGTGCGCTCTACGTGGGGCCACGCGCCCGCACGCTGATGCGTGCGCAGATGCACGGCGGCGGCCATGAGCAAGGCCTGCGTTCCGGCACCCTGGCGACCCACCAGATTGCCGGCATGGGCAGCGCCTTTGCCCTGGCCGGCCAGCCCGGCGACAGCGAACACCTGCGCCTCGAACAACTGGCCAGGCGCCTGCGTGAAGGCCTGCTGGCCCTGCCCGGCGTCACCCTCAACGGCTGCGCCAAACAACGCATTCCCCATACGCTGAACCTGTGTATCGACAGCAAGGGCTTCAACAGCGCGGCGCTGGCCAGCGAGCTGGCGTTGTCGACCACCTCGGCCTGCAATTCGGCGAGCAATGCAGCCTCGCATGTGCTGCTCGCGTTGGGGCTGGATGAACGCCAGGCACGTAACAGCGTGCGCCTGAGCATCGGGCGTTTCAGCAACGAGGCCGAAGTGGACAAGGCCCTCGAAGTGTTTGGCCAGGTGCTGACAGCGGCGTCAGCGGCACTTTGGTGAAACTTCCCTAAAACAGCCGACTGTCCGGGGTGAAGTCCTCGACCTCGAGCCTGGCGCTGTTTGCCTGCGGATGGCGCGGGTTGAACAGGTAATTGGTGGTGCTGGGCATGATCGCGCTCGGCACCGGCAGCAGCAACGCCGAACACTCATCCAGAAAACGGTTGCCCAGGCCCCGGGTCAGTTCGGTCTGGCTCGACCAGCCAGGCTGCAAGGCGGGCAACTGCGCTTGCGAAACGGTGTCGGGCAACTCGATACGCAGCAGCCGCATGGTGGTGGGGAAATCCTCAGGGTCGATCTCCAGGTGCACCAGCACCTCCAGCATTGCCCCGGCCGGGCTGGTGGCGGCATATACCACTGGCCGGCCCGCCTGGTGCCAGCGGCCGCTGACACGCAAGCCGCCCGTTCCGCTCAAGTCTGCATAGGCGCTGATACGCCACAGAATCACAGGCCGAAGCCCTCGGCGATCTGCAGCAACATCTCCTCGACCTGGGTGGTGCCCTGCTGGGTGGTGAGCATCTGCATCGGCGTCAGCCCCGAGAAGCGCTCCTTGGGCTTGGACAGCCAGCGTTTTGCCTTGCCCGCTTCACCGAACACGGCTTCGGCCATGGCGGTGATATGGGCCGAGCGGAACAGCCGGTCGCTTTCTTCCACGGTCAACGGCTGGTCACGTTCGATGCGGGTTTTCAGCGTGCGCAGGGGAATGATCTGGTCACGCTCCACAGGGGTGAACACGCCGAGTTCGGTCAGTTTCACCAGCCAGGTGGCAGCGAAGCCATGGGTGATACGGGTGTGGATTTCGAAGTCACTGGCGAGTTCGGGGATTTCCAGCAGTGCATGCAGGCGCGCCCGGTACTCGTGGTAACCATTGTCGCGAAGCACTTCGGCAAGCATGGCGCTCTCCTTTCCGGCGTTTGCCGACAAGTATGCGGCATATGCCGTATTTTGCAAGCCGACCGGAAAGACGGGGCCGCAGAGCGGCCCCGGCAAACTCACAGGAAGGTGAACACCTGCGAAGCCGGCAACCGCGACTTGTTCAGCCCGGCATTGAAGTCCGCCTCGCTGCGATAGCCCAGGCTGAGAATGACCACGCTGGTGAACCCACGCTCACGCAAGCCCAGCTCGGCATCAAGAATCTTGCTGTCGAAGCCTTCGATCGGGGTGGCATCCAGCCCATGTGCCGCAGCCCCCAGCAAGGCAGTACCCAACGCCAGGTAGGTCTGCTTTTCCATCCAGTGCTGCAGGTCCTTCTGATCGAAGCGGTGCAGGTCGACGTAATGCCGGCGGCTCTGGTTCTGCCCGGCACGCGCCTGCTCATCGCGGAAGCGACCATCGGCGGCTTCCTGGTGGAGCACGGCATCCAGGTGCGCTTCGGTCATCTCGGTTCGGGTGCAGAACACGATCACATGCGAGGCATCGAGGATCTTCGGCGAATTGTAGGCATAGCGCTCTGTGGTGCTCTTGGCCAGGCGAGCCTTGCCTTCGGCGCTGTCGGCAACGATGAAATGCCACGGCTGCGAGTTGACCGAAGACGGGCTGTGGCGCAGTTGTTCGAGCAAGGCATCGACAGTCGCCTGGGGAATGCGGCGCGAGGCATCGTAGGCTTTGGTGGTGTAGCGGCGCTTGGCCAGAGAGACGGTATCCATGCAACAACTCCGGGAATGAACAGAGGATTTGCCGGGCATCTTATCTTTCCTGCAGAAAAGAAAAACCGGCACAATGCAGCAACACTTTCATCCCTGGAGTGAAAATGCTGCGCATCACCGACCTCGAACTGTTCGTCCGCAGCAGCGTGCTGGGCAGCTTCACCGCCGCCGCCCATGAGGCCGAACTGCTGCCGGGGCAGGTGGCCGCCGCGATCAAGCGCCTGGAGCGCGACCTGGATGTGCGCCTGTTCGCCCGCACTACCCGCAGCCTGCGCCTGACCGCCGAAGGCGAGTTGTACCTGCCGACTGCCCTGAATGTGCTGGAGAGCCTGCGCCAGGGGCGTGAAGACCTGCATGGCAACGCCAACACCCTGCGCGGTACTCTGCAGGTTTCGGCACCGTCCGACCTGGGCCGCAACATGTTGCTGCCGTGGCTGAGCGCCTTCCGCCGCGAGCACCCGGCCCTGCACCTTCGCTTCTTCCTGTCTGACCAGATTGCCGACCTCAACCGCGACCCGGTAGATGTGGCGATCCGCTACGGCCTCAACCAGGACGCCAACTACATTGCCCTGCCGCTGGCAGACTGGAACCGCCGGGTGCTGGTGGCGGCGCCCGACTACCTGGCCCGTCACGGCCGCCCCCTCACGCCCGACGCCCTGCAGCAGCATGCCTGCCTGCTGTATATGCAGCACAACCGGGTCTACGACAAGTGGCGGGTGGGCAACCGCACCGTGCAGGTGCGTGGGCCGCTGGTCAGCGACGATGCCGACGTGATCCGCCGCCTGGCCTTGCAGGGCGAAGGCATCGTCTACAAGTCGTGGCTGGACGTAAGCGCCAACATCGCGGCCGGCGAACTGGAAATCATCCTACCCGAGCACTTTGGTGAACCCGCCCCGGTCACCCTGGTGTGCCCGCACCGAAAGCAGCTCACGCCCGCAGTGGCGCAACTGCATCTGTGGCTGCGCGAACGCTTCGAGGCCTTGCGCAACCGGGCGCTGGCCAACGGCTGCACAATCGTTCCAGACTGAGCCTGGCCGTTGCGCTAAGGTAGCGATTTCTGCCACGGCACGCCCCCATGAGCAACTGGATCGACCTCAAGCAAGACGCCGACACCGGCATCGAGTCGGTCCGCGCGCATTTCGTCGGGCATGCCTACGACCCGCACTGGCACGACAGCTTCCTGGTTGGCGTTACCGAGCAGGGCGTGCAGCAATTCGATTGCCGGCGAGTGCGCCATCGCAGCACGCCGGGGAACGTATTCCTGCTGGAGCCCGGTGAAATCCATAACGGCCATGCGCCCACCGAGGACGGCTTCACCTATTCGACCCTGTACCTGGAACCCACCTGGGTGGACAGCCAACTGCGGGCACTTTTCGAACACGCGCCGGGCGACAGCCTGCCCAGCTTCGCCGATACCTTGTGCCACGATGAGCGCCTGGCGCGTGCCACTGCCCTCGCCTTCCAGGCCGTGCATACCCAGGACTTGCGCATTGTACGGCAGACGGCCATGGACGACCTGCTGGCCTGCCTGACCCGCCACCTGCACTGGCGCCGGCGCCTGAACCCGGACCCGCGCCTGCCGCTGACCGCGCAGCGCGCGCGGGATTACCTGCACGCCAACCTGGAGCGCGACATCGGCCTGGAAGACCTGGCCCAAGCCTGTGGCATCGACCGCTTCCGCCTCACCCGCGCATTCAAGGCCGCATTCGGCCTGGCGCCGCATGCCTATCTGATCCAGCTGCGCCTGGCCCGGGCGCGGCGCCTGCTCGCCCAGGGCCAGACTCCCACCGAAGTGGCCATGGCCCTGGGCTTTGCCGACCAGAGCCACCTGGGGCGCTGGTTCCGCCGTGCCTACCAGCTGACCCCGGCCGACTACCGCAGGCGCTGCTCAAACCTTCCAGACTGAAAGGCGGCGGGCAGCGAGCATGGTGCTTCGTTTATCCGGAGCCCTTGATCATGTCGCAGTCGTTGTTGCCCTTCATCCTGTTTGCGTTGGTATCCAGCATCAGCCCCGGGCCGACCAACCTGTTGATTCTTGCCCATGGGGCACGCTTTGGCCTGTGCGCGAGCCTGGCGCAGGTCGTTGCGGCCTGCGGTGCCGCAGCGGCGATCGTGCTGATGGTGGGCCTGGGGCTGGGTGAACTGCTGCTGCGCCACCCGCTGGCCCAGCAGTTGATGAGCTGGACCGGGGTTTTGTGGTTGAGCTGGCTGGCGTGGAAGATGCTGCGCAGTGCCGCCGCCCCGCTGCAGGCGACCACGGCGCAAGGCTTCAGCGCACTCAGCGCAGCCTCGTTGCAGGTGGTCAACCCCAAGGTGTGGTTGATGGCCGTCGCGGTGGTCGGGGTGTTTGCCTCGCCGTCGTTGCCGGTATGGCAGCTGGCGCTGGTGTTCTGGCTGATTGCCCTGCCATGCATGGCGGCGTGGGCGCTGCTGGGGGTGGGCAGCGCGCGATGGTTGCAGGCACCGCGGCGGTTGCGGGTGTTCAACCAGGTATTGGCGGGGGTGCTGTTGATTTCTGCATGGGCTGCCGTACTGGCTTGAGCCCGCTATTGCCAGTACCGGCCTCTTCGCGGGCACGCCCGCTCCCACAGGTACTGCATCGCGCCTGAAGTTGATGCAGTACCTGTGGGAGCGGGCGTGCCCGCGAAAAAAACAGCACGGTCATTCAGGAATGCCCTGCCCCCCGCCCAGCACCTCGCGGAACTGCCGGGTGCTGGCCACAGCCAGCAGCAACCCGGCCACTGCCACGCTACCGCCCACCAGGCCGATATCCGCCACATCCAGCTGGCTGCTGACGATACTGCCCAGCAACGCGCCACCGCCAATACCGATGTTGTAGATACCCGAGAACAGCGCCATGGCCACATCGGTGGCATCGGACGCCAGTTTCAGGGTCTTGGATTGCAGCGACAGGCTGAAGCTGAGGATCGCCACACCCCAGAACATGCTCAACGCGGCGAAAACATAGAAGTTGCCCGACAGCGGCAACAGCAGCAACAGGCACGCCGCCAGCAGGCCGATCGAACCTACCAGGAAGCCATGCGGGAAGCGGTCGCTGTAACGGCTGAACAGCACCGAGCCGAACACCCCGGCGCCGCCGAACAGCAGCAGCAATAGCGTGGTGCGCTCTCCGCCTATCTGCGCCACGTGCAGGGCAAACGGTTCGATGTAGCTGTAGGCAGTGAACTGCGCGGTAATCACCAGCGTCACCAGCACATAGGTGATCACCAGCGCCGGGCGCTTGAACAGTATCGGCAGGCTGCGCAGCGAGCCCGAGTTCTGGCTGGGCAGCAGCGGCAACGACTTCATCAGGCACAGCATGGTCGCCAGCGCCACTCCGGCAATGCTCAGGAAGGTGATGCGCCAGCCCAGCGCTTCACCCACTACGCGGCCCAGCGGGATACCCAGGACCATGGCCAGGGTGGTGCCAGTGGCCAAAAGGCCCAGCGCCTTGGCCTGCTGCCCGGGCGGCGCCACGCGCACCGCCAGGGAAGCCGTGATGGCCCAGAACACCGCATGCGCCAGGGCTATACCGATACGGCTGACCAGCAACATGGCAAAGCTCTGTGACATCCACGACAGCAAGTGGCTGACGATGAACACCAGGAACACGAACAGCAACAGCCGCCGCCGCTCGATGTTGCGCGTCAGCAGCATCATCGGCAGCGAGGCCAGCGCCACTACCCAGGCGTAGATGGTCAGCATCAGGCCGACTTGCGCGGTGCTCATGTCGAAGCTGCGGCCAATGTCGCTGAGCAGCGCCACCGGGACGAACTCGGTGGTGTTGAAGATGAAGGCCGCCAGGGCCAGGGCAATGACGCTCAGCCAGCTGCCGCTACCCGCCGTGGGTGGCATGTTGGTGGGTATGGGTCCATTCATGGGTACAAACCGCTTCTCCGCAGGCAAGGCAACAGGACGCACGTCAGCCACCCACTTGCCGGGGTGTCGACGCACGCTTTGTTATTGGAAGGAATGCCCGGCATGGTACGCGTCAAGCCGGGGGCTCACAACCGCGAGGCGGGCAGAAGGAGTAACATGCGCGCTTTGTGCGAACGCGTATGCAACAAGGAGCCCGATCCGCTCATGGACCAGCAGCACTCCCAGCAGCAACAGTGGCAGCAGGCGGTCACCGCCTATGCCCAGGCCGTCAACGACTATGTCGCGCAGGGCCGCGCGCAAGGCTGGGATGACCTCGAAGAGCCCCTGCCGCAGGCCACCGAGCATTTGCTCGATGCCTGGCTGCAGGCCCTGCAAGCAGCCAACCGGCCCGGCGTCGAAGCCTTTGAGCAGCAAGCCTTCCGCGAAGCCTGGCCGCCCGCCCACCACCCCTTGCTGCCGCTGATCAAGGAGCACGGGCAAGGTATCGGCAACGTCCTGCTGCTGGAGGATGGCAGCCTGCTGGCACGTATCGGCATGCCGCATGACAAAGGCCAGGTGGTGCGCATCGACCCTCTCGGGGTGACCCCGGTGATCGGCGTCGATCACTTCGGCCGCTGCCCGGCCCGCCGCTATTTCGCCCTGGCCAATGCCGAGGGCATACGCGTGACCGATGGCTGGGGCGGCCCGCAGGTGCTGCGCCTGGCCTGGCCCACGGGGTTGGAGGGGTTGCCGCCGGGTTACCCGTTCGAGCCCTTCGACCTGCCGCCCACGCCGACCACGCTGATCCCCTTCCCGGATGGCCAGCGGGTGCTGCTGGTGAGCGCCGAGGGTATCTTCCTGCTGACCCGCCAAGGCGCGACCCGCCTGCTGCCGCACCAGGCGCGGGTGCTCGACGAACTGGACGAAGGCACCGACCCGGACGACATCAGCCTGGGGCTGAGCATGGAGCACGGTGCGGTATCGGCGGATGGTCGGTTGATCGTGGTTGGCGAGCAAGGCAGCCGCCACCTGGTGCTGGATGACCAGCTCCGGCCCGTGGCGGCCATCGGCCCGGCCAGCGAGTATCCGCACTTTGCGCTGTTCAATCGTGCAGGTGACCAGTTGATAGTCAATGCCTGCCATTTCTATAGCGGTGCCACGCTGGCCGTCAGGGTGGCCGACTTGCCGGGGCTGGATACCGACTACTACAGCCAGGACCCGCGTACCCCGCTGGTACAGGATGGCGCACGGGTGTATGCCGGCGTGGCGCGCGAGGGCGAATATATCGTGGGGGATGCCTATGGTTACCTGCGGGCATTTGGCGAAGATGGCACGGAGCATTGGCAGCATTACCTGGGGTCGACCATCAGTGCGCTGGATATCAGTGCCAACGGGCGTACGCTGGTAGCGGCGAGCCATGCCGGGTTCGTTTCGGTGATTGCCCTGGACAACGGGCGGCCAGCCTGGCAGATCGGTACCGGAGCGCATGGCGAGGTACGGCGGTGGTTGTTCTGGAAAGGCTGGGACAGGGCATTGGCCTGGTAACAGTTGCAGCATCTTCATTGCCTGTACCGGCATTTTCGCGGGCTCGCCCGCTCCCACAGGTACTGCACAGATTTCGAAAGCTGTGATTTACCTGTGGGAGCAGGCCGGGGCAGGCAACCAATCAGTTATGCAAAGTCGCCATATCGATCACGAACCGGTACTTCACATCCCCGGCAATCATTCGCTCATACGCCTGGTTGATGTTGCGGATATCCAGCAACTCGATATCACAACGAATCGCGTGCTCGGCGCAGAAATCCAGCACTTCCTGTGTCTCGGCAATACCACCGATCAACGACCCCGCCAGCACCCGGCGCTTCATCACCAGATTGGCCGCATGAACCGCCGGGTCGATTGGCTCGATCAGGCCGACCAGGATGTGCACGCCATCGAATTTCAGGGTTTCCAGGTACGGGTTGAGGTCGTGCTGCACCGGGATGGTGTCGAGCAGGAAGTCGAAACGGCCTGCTGCTGCTCGCATCTGCTCGGCATCAGTGGACACGATCACATGGTCGGCACCCTGGCGGCGGGCTTCGTCGGCCTTGGCCTGGGAACGGGTGAACAAGGTCACTTCGGCGCCCAGCGCCTTGGCCAGCTTGATGGCCATGTGGCCCAGGCCGCCCATGCCGAGGATGCCGATCTTGTGACCAGGGCCGACGCCGTAGTGCTTGAGTGGCGAATAGGTTGTGATGCCGGCGCAGAGGATTGGCGCGGCGCTGGGCAGGTCCATGCCGGCCGGGATGCGCACCACGAAGTGCTCGCTGACCACGATGCTGCTGGAGTAACCGCCCATGGTGTTGCTACCGTCGACTCGGTCCGGGGTGGCATAGGTCATGGTCGGGCCTTCCAGGCAATATTGCTCCAGGTCCTTGGCACAAGCTTCGCAGTGTCGGCACGAGTCGACCATGCAGCCAACGCCGACCAGGTCGCCGACCTTGTGCGTGGTCACTTTGTCGCCCACGGCGGTGACGCGGCCGATGATCTCGTGGCCAGGCATCAGCGGGTACACGGCAATGCCCCATTCGTTGCGCGCCTGGTGGATGTCGGAGTGGCATACGCCGCAGTAAAGGATGTCGATGGCGACGTCGTCAGGGCGCGGGCTGCGACGCTCGAAGGTCATGGGAGCCAGAGGGCTGGTGGGGGTCTGGGCGGCGTAACCGATGGCGGTATACATGCAGGGCCTCGCTATGAAGTGAAACGATTCAGGCTGCACATTCTGCGCGCCATGCGTCGCTTCGCCCACGACTGATTCTCCGGTATCGATGCCTGATTCTCCGAAGATGCCATGCAGCATCTGGCGCCGAGCGTTCATTCTGCGATGATCAAACTGTCTGATTCTCTGCCCAGGTCCATCATGCAACTGACCCGCCACGTCGACGCCAATGCGCCGCTTTGCACACTGATCCGCAGCCTTGCCACGCGCCCGGGCTTCGTGCCCACGCACCTGCCCCAGGTGCAGGTGCTGAGCTGGGACCACTATGTGGCCAGCAGCCCGCAGATCTACGAACCCAGCCTGATGATCCTGGCCCAGGGCAGCAAGCTGGCGCGCCTGGGGCCGCGTACCCTGGAATATGGCGCCGGGCATTATCTGGTGCAGGCATTGTCGGTGCCGTTCATGTGCGAAACCTTTGCCACCCCCGAAGCACCGTTGCTGGGCGTGGCGGTGGACATCGACCGCGGCGTGCTGGGTGAACTGGTGCAAAGCATGGCCCTGGCGCCGGATGCCGCGGTGCAGGCGCAAACCCCGCATTCAATGACCTCGGCTGCACTCGATGCGCCGATGCGCGAATGCGTGGAACGGCTGCTGCGCTGCCTGCAGGACCCGGTGGACGCCAAGGTGCTGGGCCCGGCGCGGGTACGCGAGGTGCTGTACACCGCCTTGCGCGGCCCACAAGCGGGCGTGTTGCGGGCGCTGGTGGAGCAACAAGGGCACTTCGCCCGCATCGGCGCCGCCCTTGCCCACCTGCGCGAACACTACACCGAGCCGCTGAGCGTTGAAGCGCTGGCCGCACGCGCCAACATGAGCGTTTCGACCTTCCACGAGCACTTCAAGCGCTGCACCGACATGGCGCCGATGCAGTACCTCAAGCGCCTGCGGCTGCTGAAGGCGCAGCAGATGCTGATCGGCGAAGGCCTGGGGGTGGCGCAGACCGCGCACCGGGTGGGGTACCAGAGCACCTCGCAGTTCAGCCGCGAGTACAAGCGCCAGTTCGCCCGCAGCCCGGGGGATGAATTGCCGTACCAGAGCCTGCCGGTGTAATCGCCTGCCCTGGCCCCATCGCCGGCAAGCCGGCTCTCATGGAACAACACATGACTTATTGGTTCAGCAAGGCTGCTCCTACAAAGGACGCGGCAAACGAGCGATAGTTGTTCTCTGCGCGACAGCGCAGCCCAAAAGGGCTGGGCAATCTCCCGCAGATACTGCACAAGGCTTGAGGTCGATGCAGTCGAGGTGGTGGCTTGCCGGCGATGGGCTGCAGAGCAGCCGCGGCACTCTCAAGGCTTCATTGCCGCTCGACCATCGCCACTATTGCTGCCTGCAATTCGGCCTTGGCCTGCCCCACCTCCAGTTCCCCCGCAGCAGCCGCCTGCGACAAGGCATCCGCCGCCCCCACCAGCAAGCGCATGCCCGCCACCCCGATGTTGCCACTGGGCGAAAACCTGGCCAACGCCTCACGGCATTTGTCCAGAAACGGCTGTTCATAGGCCCGCTTCAGCGCTTCCATTTCCGGCGAGCCGGCCAATGCCGCCGACACTCCGGGTATCTCCAGCCCCTGGCTCATCACACAGTCCACATACGCCTCGGCAATCACCCCGGCGCGGCTGGCCAGGCTAGCGTCACAACGCGCCAGCGCCTGCTCCAGCATCCGCGACTGCCGTGCATCGTATTGCTGGTACAGCGCCACCAACAACCCGGTCCGGGTCTCGAAATGGTCATAGACCACCGGCTTGGTCACCCCCGCCTGCTCGGCCAAACGCCCCAGGCTCAAGGCATCGGTGCCCTCCTCCCGTACCAGCTGCCAGGCCACATCGAGCAACTGCAGACGGCGCTCTTCGCGGCTCAGTCGCTTGCGCGAGCGGCCTTGATCATCGCTTGACATCGCTTACCTACCAAAAGTAACTTACTAAACGTAACTTACCTTGAGTATATAGCGCTCTGGGTAACCCTGCATCCCAATCTTGGAGAGCCCACCATGCATGCCCTGATCGTCGTCGGTCATCACGACCCGCAATCCCTCACCCATGCCCTGGCCCGACAGATCGCCGCCGGCCTGGCCAACGCCGGCCACGGCAGCGAAATCGCCGACCTGGCCAGTGAAGGTTTCGACCCGCGCTTCGGCCTGGCCGACCATGCGGTGCACCGCAGGCTGGCAGCCCCGCCGGCGGATGTACTCAGGGAGCAGGCGCGTATTGAACGCGCCGATGCGCTGGTGCTGGTCTACCCCATCTACTGGTGGTCGCTGCCGGCCTTGCTCAAAGGCTGGGTCGAGCGGGTGTTCAGCAATGGCTGGGCCTTCGATTATGAAGGGGGCATCACCGTCAAGAAGTTGCGCGGCATGAAGGTGCACCTGGTCGGTGTCGCCGGTGCCGACAGCGGCACTTTCGAACGTCACGGCTATGGCGAGGCGATGCGCGTGCAGATCGAGCACGGCATCTTCGAATACTGCGGCGCCGAGGTGCTCAGCTCCACCCTGCTGGACGACAGCGAAGGCGCAGCCCCGGCACTGCACCTGCACACTGCACGCACGCTGGGCGAGCAGATGTTCGCAGACTGCGAGGCCATGGCCTGAATCAGCCTGAAAGCGGCCATTGCGCCAATGGCCAGTAAGCGCCCTTGCGCGACTCGTACAGTGTGAAATGGCGGGCGGCGAGGTAGAAATCCGGCGCGCTGCTGGCCTCTGGCGGCTGGCCGCGGTAATCCCTGGCCAGCGTCAGGTGCGGGCGATACTCGCGGTCGGCCGCTTCCACCCCCAACGGCAGCAGCGCCTGCTGCAAGCTGTACACCAGTTGCAACAGGGCCGGTGGGGTCTGCTGCGCCTCCAGCACCAGTGCACTGGCCCGCTGCCACACCTGCAGGCGGTCCAGCAACAACCGTGGTGCCGTGGCCGGTAGCGCCAGCTGGTCGACCACCGCGCAAATAGCAGGCACATGGGCGGTATCCACATCGCCGAGAAACAGCAGTGTCACATGGAAGTTGGCGGCCGGCACCGGCTTGCCGCTGCGCAGGTTCAGGCCACGTCGCCACTGGGCCAGGGCGCGGCGCTGGGCATCGCTGACCGGCAAGGCGAAGAACAGGCGCTTGAATGGTTTTTCGATACGTCCGCTGACCGGTGTCATCGTGCCGCTCCTCAAGATGGCAAAGCACGTACTGATGCGTTGGGAAACCCGCAGGTCTGTCAGTTTCGCGGGCAGGCACCCAAACCATACGCTGAGGCCTCAATTCAATCACATAGATACGGCCATGAAACAGCAACAGCAAACACGGAATACCCAGCCTGCCATGCAAGCGAAACTGAAGTGGGGCAACCAGCGTGAGCGCGAGTTCACGACTGATGTCATAGATACAGATGTCAGTAATGGCAACCGCTCATTTTTCGCCATTCAGTACACGGAGGGATCAGATACCGCTTATAGCTATATATTCCTGAATATCCCGGAACGTTACCTGGTGGCGGGCGCATCCCTCAAGATCGGTGCAGGCGAGAAAGCCGAGATCAACGCCTATTTCGGTTCGACTTCGATTGGTCGCTCAGGTTGGGCGACCGGGGGCTCAATCGATATTACCGAGATGGATGAGGCTTCCAAGGCATTTGCCGCAACGTTCCACTACACCATTGAACACACCATGGGCATGGTCGAGATCGTGGATGGCTCGTTGTCCTTGTCACTGGCCGACGATGCAAGGACCAACGGCACCGGCCAGGTCACCGCCAACCTCGACCCCGCCATTTTCCCCTCGCTGGGTAACCTTGACGCTCAAACCATCGAATCCAAGATACTTCAGGACGGCCGCATCCAACTCATCGCCAGACAGCAAGTGGACAACGCAATCCAAGGCATCATGATGCTGTTCAGTGAACAACATGCACGCCTGTTCTTCTCGATTGGCGGTATGCACTATCTCTTGAGCGGGGGCCGCCTGCAGCATGAGTGGAACGTGGATAAAAAGACCCTGACCGCCGACTTTACTGATTATGTAGTCAGTTACCAAGGCAGGGACCATCGCATCACGGATGGCCGCATC
Organism: Pseudomonas sp. B22(2017); assembly: GCF_002113105.1. Lineage (NCBI taxonomy): Bacteria > Pseudomonadati > Pseudomonadota > Gammaproteobacteria > Pseudomonadales > Pseudomonadaceae > Pseudomonas > Pseudomonas sp. B22(2017). The sequence continues at coordinate 414,200 of NZ_NEJN01000002.1, read as the reverse complement.
GAGGTCACTCTGGCCTGATGCATCGCCATGCAGACCTTGGTACAGCGGTGACGCTTGTACCAAGGTCTGCCATCGCTGCGTAACATTCTCCTACAAAGCATCGGCTCGATTGTTTATGCTGGCGGGCTTAGCCATCACGCATGGCCATTACTTGACGTATCCGCCCATGAAAATCGCCTTAGTCCTCATCTTCATCCTCTCGATCGCCTATGTTCACCTGCGCGGTCGCGTCCGCCACAAGCTGACCCGTCAGCTGGGCGACCACTCCAGCTTCCTGGCGCCGATCAACAGCTTCCTGTACCTGTTTTCCCGGCACCCTGCAAAGCCGTACCTGCCGGTGGAGGCCTTCCCCGAACTGCAGACGCTGCAGGACCATTGGCAGGAAATCCGCGAGGAAGCCCAGCAACTGCTGCATGTGGGCGAAATCAAGAAGTCCGACAATTACGATGATGTCGGTTTCAACTCATTCTTCAAGACCGGCTGGAAGCGCTTCTACCTGAAGTGGTACGGCGAAAGCCACCCTTCGGCGATGACCCTGTGCCCACGCACCACCGAGTTGCTCAAAGGCATCGGCACGGTCAAGGCCGCCATGTTCGCCACCCTGCCACCGGGCGCCAAGCTGGTGCGCCACCGCGACCCGTATGCCGGCTCGTACCGCTACCACCTGGGCCTGGACACGCCGAACGACGATGGCTGCTACATCGATGTGGACGGTGAGAAATATTCCTGGCGCGATGGCGAGGGCGTGGTCTTCGACGAGACCTACATCCACTACGCGGCCAATACCACCGAGCACAACCGCATCATCCTGTTCTGCGACGTGGAACGCCCGCTCAAGTACCGCTGGGCAACCGCGTTCAACCGCTGGTTCAGCCGCAACGTCATGGCCGCTGCCGCCGCCCCCAACGATGCCGGCGACAAGACCGGTGGCATCAACCGGCTGTTCACCCGCATCTACAAGATCCGCGAACGTGGCAAGGCGCTGAAGAAGCGCAACCGCACGCGCTACTATCTGGAGAAGTGGGCGTTCGTCGCGGCGTTGGTGCTGGTGTTCATCTATATCTGATCGATATGGTTGCGCGCAGTCCAAAGGCCTGCGCGCAACCAACCAAAGTACAAGCCTCACACTTTCCACTCTTCGACTAGCCTGAAAGCTCCACTCGCAACCTCCCCAAGGTGAAGACGATGAGCATGATGGACTGGGACGCCTACCGTAAGCAGTTGATGGCCGGCATCGGCGATCTCAAGCAGCTATCCCCTGACACCGTGGCTGGCTACATGACCGCCAGCGGCGCAGGGGCCAAGACCAACCACCTGGACGCCAAGACCCGCGAGCTGATCTCCCTTGCCGTGGCCGTGACCACCCGCTGCGATGGCTGCATCGCCGTGCATTCACAGCAGGCCGTCAAACACGGCGCCAGCCGCGAGGAAATCGCCGAGGCCCTGGGCGTGGCCGTGGCGATGAATGCCGGCGCCGCGCTGGTCTACTCGGCACGTGCCATGGATGCAGTGGGCAAGGCCAACAGCTGAGCGCAAATGGCGTCGCCGCCCTTGCGCGACGGCGCCGCGCCACCCAGACTGGGCGGCCCAGCCCTTGCAGGAACCCGCATGATCCACATCCGCCCCATGACGCCGGAAGACTTCGAGCGCTTCTGGCCCACCTTCCAGGCCGTCGTACAAGCCCGTGAAACCTACGCATTCGACCCGGCCCTCAGCTTTGAACAGGCCCGCCAGCTGTGGCTGGAACTGCCCATGCGCACATTCGTGGCCGAGGAAGACGGCGCGATGCTGGGGTCGTATTACCTCAAGGCCAATGCCGCCGGGCCCGGTGGGCACGTGGGCAATTGCGGCTACATGGTCTGTGAAACGGCACGCGGCCGCGGCGTCGCGCGCTTGATGTGCGAGCACTCACAGAAACAGGCACGCCAGGAGGGCTTTCTGGCCCTGCAGTTCAACTCGGTGGTGGCCACCAACGAGGTAGCGGTGGCGCTGTGGCACAAGCTGGGCTTCGAAACCGTTGGCCGCTTGCCCAAGGCCTATCGCCATGCCCGCCTGGGGCTGGTGGACTGCCTGGTGATGTACAAGTGGCTGGCGGACGAGCCGGTAGTGGAGAAGCCGCCACTGCTGATCGGGCGCAAGAACATCGAGGCGCGGGTGTCGCGGCGGCGCGGGCGCTGACTTCTTCAGGCCGCCCTGCTCGACGAAGGTCTATGGTAAAGTCGCGCCCTTTTTGAACATGCTGGGATATCGTTGCACATGACCCCCGTCCTCCGCTTCCTCAACCGCACCAGCCTGGTGACGCAGATCGTCATCGGCCTGATCGCCGGCATCGCCCTGGCCCTGCTTGCGCCCGCCATCGCCCGCGACATGGCCTTCCTCGGGAAAGTCTTCGTCAGCGCCCTCAAGGCGGTGGCGCCCGTGCTGGTGTTCATTCTGGTCATGGCATCGATCGCCAACCACCGTCACGGCCAGGAAACCCATATTCGCCCGATCCTCTGGCTGTACCTGCTGGGCACCTTCAGCGCAGCGGTAGTCGCCGTGGTCGCCAGCATGCTGTTCCCGTCCAACCTGGTGCTGACTACCAGCGACGCTGCGCTGAGCGCGCCGGGGGGCATTACCGAGGTGCTGCAGAACCTGCTGCTGAGTGCGGTCGACAACCCGATCAACGCCCTGCTCAACGCCAACTTCATCGGCGTACTGACCTGGGCCATCGGCCTGGGCGTAGCCCTGCGCCATGCCGGCGAAACCACCCGCACCGTGGTAGAGGACCTGTCCAATGGCGTGACCCTGATCGTACGCGTGGTCATCCGCTTCGCCCCGGTGGGCATCTTTGGCCTGGTCAGCGCCACGCTGGCCCAGTCGGGCCTGGACGCCCTGCTCGGCTACCTGCACCTGCTGGCGGTGCTGATCGGCTGCATGCTGTTCGTGGCGCTGGTGATGAACCCGCTGATCGTATATTGGAAAATCCGCCGCAACCCCTACCCGCTGACCCTGCTCTGCCTGCGCGAAAGCGGTATCACCGCGTTCTTCACTCGCAGCTCGGCAGCCAACATCCCGGTCAACCTGGCCCTGTCGGAGCGCCTTGGCCTGCATGAGGACACCTATTCGGTGTCGATCCCGCTGGGTGCGACCATCAACATGGCCGGCGCCGCCATCACCATTACCGTGCTGACCCTGGCGGCAGTGCATACTCTGGGTATTATGGTGGACCTGCCGACCGCCGTGCTGCTCAGCGTGGTGGCGGCGGTGTGTGCCTGCGGCGCCTCGGGCGTGGCCGGTGGCTCGCTGCTGCTGATTCCACTGGCGTGCAGCCTGTTTGGTATCCCTAGCGAAATTGCCATGCAAGTGGTGGCGGTTGGCTTCATCATCGGCGTGCTGCAGGATTCGGCCGAGACGGCGCTGAATTCTTCGACCGATGTGCTGTTTACCGCGGCGGCGTGCCAGGCTGAAGAGCGGCGCAACGCTTGAGTTTGCCGGGGCCGCTTTGCGGCCCTTTCGCCGGCAAGCCAGCTCCCACAGGGATAGTGCCGGCCTTACGGCTTGTGCTGTACCTGTGGGAGCTGGCTTGCCGGCGATGATCCCAGTGATTGCTTAAGCCTGGCGCTTTACCTAGGCTAGTGGCCTTTCCCCAGCAATGAGACAGGGCCATGTCAGAAAACGAAACCGCCGGCGAAGGCCGCTTCAACAGCATCGAGATCCGTATTCTCGGCTCGCTGATCGAGAAGCAGGCCACCAGCCCGGAAAGCTACCCGCTGACCCTCAACGCCCTAGTCCTGGCCTGCAACCAGAAGACCAGTCGCGAGCCGGTCATGAACCTCACCCAAGGCCAGGTCGGCCAAGCCCTGCGCGCCCTCGAAGGGCAGGACATGACCCGCCTGCAGATGGGCAGCCGCGCCGACCGTTGGGAACAACGGGTGGACAAGGCGCTTGAGCTGGTGCCGGCGCAACTGGTGCTGATGGGCCTGATGTTCCTGCGCGGGCCGCAAACCCTCAACGAACTGCTGACCCGCAGCAACCGCCTGCACGACTTCGACGACACCGAGCAGATCCAGCACCAGCTGGAGCGCCTGATCTCGCGCGGCCTGGCCTTGCACCTGCCGCGTCAGGCCGGCCAGCGCGAAGACCGTTACACCCATGCTTTGGGCGACCCGGCCGAAATCGAGGCAATCCTGGCTTCCCGGCAACAAGAAGGTGGGGCACGCAGCAGCGGCGGCAATGTGTCGGAAGAACGCATCGAAGCCCTCGAAGCCCGCATCGCGGCGCTGGAAGCACGCCTGGCCGAACTGGAAGGCTGAGCCGTCACGGCTCGGGGTCGGGGAAGTTGCGGCAGCTCTTGCGCTCGGCCAGCTCCCGGTCACTGGGGCGCTGGTCGACGAACACGGTGCGGCCGTCGGCATAGATTTCCAGGTAGCCCCAGTGCAGGTCCTGCTCTTGCTGCCCGGGCTTTGGGGGGACTAGCCACCAGGGTTCGCGGCTGATCAGGGTCATGGATGTGATTCCTGAGGGTGTCTGCATTAATCATAGACATCCTCAGATTCAGCTTTGTCAGTTCTGACGCATTCGCGGGCATGCCCGCTCCTACAGGGTTCCTCACAAATCTCAAGACCTGTGCAGTACCTGTGGGAGCGGGCATGCCCGCGAAAGGGCCGGTACAGGCTTATGCCGGTGCCGAAGTGCGGATCAGGTGGTCAAAGGCCGCCAGCGATGCCTTGGCCCCCTCACCCACCGCAATCACGATCTGCTTGTACGGCACAGTCGTCACGTCACCCGCCGCAAACACACCAGGGATGCTGGTCTGGCCCTTGGCATCGACGATGATCTCGCCACGTGGCGACAGCTCGACGGTGCCTTTCAGCCAGTCGGTGTTCGGCAGCAGGCCGATCTGCACGAAGATGCCCTCCAGCGCCACTTCATGCTGCTGGTCGGTGGTGCGGTCCTTGTAGCGCAGGCCAGTCACCTTTTCGCCATTGCCAAGCACTTCGGTGGTCAGCGCACTGGTGATCACCTTCACGTTCGGCAGGCTGTGCAACTTGCGCTGCAGTACCGCATCGGCACGCAGCTGGCTGTCGAACTCGATCAGCGTTACCTGGGCGACGATACCCGCCAGGTCGATGGCCGCTTCCACACCCGAGTTGCCTCCACCGATCACCGCCACGCGCTTGCCCTTGAACAGTGGGCCGTCACAGTGCGGGCAGTAAGCCACGCCACGGGCGCGGTATTCCTGTTCGCCCGGCACGTTCATCTCACGCCAGCGGGCACCGGTAGCCAGGATCACGGTCTTGGCCTTGAGCGAGGCACCGCCGGCCAGACGTACTTCGTGCAGGCCGCCATCGGTGGCCGGGATCAGCGCTTCACCGCGCTGCAGGTTCATGATGTCCACGTCGTACTGCTTGACGTGCTCTTCCAGCGCCGTGGCCAGCTTCGGCCCTTCGGTTTCCTGTACCGAGATGAAGTTCTCGATGGCCAGGGTATCGAGCACCTGGCCGCCGAAACGCTCGGCCGCAATACCGGTGCGGATGCCTTTACGCGCGGCATAGATGGCTGCCGAGGCGCCGGCCGGGCCACCACCGACCACCAGCACATCGAAGGCGTCCTTGGCGTTGATCTTTTCGGCCTGACGGCTGCCTGCGTTGGTGTCGATCTTGCCGAGGATTTCTTCCAGGCCCATGCGGCCCTGGCCAAACACTTCGCCGTTCAGGTAAATGCTCGGCACCGCCATGATCTTGCGCGATTCCACTTCCGCCTGGAACAGCGCTCCATCGATGGCCACGTGGCGCACGTTGGGGTTGAGGACCGCCATCAGGTTCAGCGCCTGGACCACGTCCGGGCAGTTCTGGCACGACAGCGAGAAGTAGGTCTCGAAGGTGAACTCGCCTTCCAGCGCCTGGATCTGTTCGATCACTTCGGCACTGGCCTTGGACGGGTGGCCCCCGACCTGCAGCAGTGCCAGCACCAGCGAGGTAAATTCGTGGCCCATGGGGATGCCGGCGAAGCGCAGGTTTATGTGGGCTCCCGGGCGGTTCAGCGAGAACGATGGACGACGGGCATCGCTGCCGTCCGCGCTGAAGGTAATAAGGTTCGACAGGCTGGCAATTTCCACCAGCAGGTCGTGCAATTCGCGGGATTTCGCGCCGTCGTCGAGGGAGGCAACGATCTCGATCGGCTGGGTGACCCGCTCCAGGTAGGTTTTCAGTTGCGATTTAAGCGTGGCGTCCAACATACGGGCGATTCCTTTTTCAAAACTCGGATACAAAAACGCCCAGGCGAACTCGCCCGGGCGCTTTACGGGGCGGTAGGAACTTCAGCTTTGGCGGCTGGCTACCGCCCGCGACATACACATCGGCTTAGATCTTGCCGACGAGGTCCAGCGACGGGGCCAGGGTGGCTTCGCCTTCTTTCCACTTGGCCGGGCAAACTTCGCCTGGGTGAGCGGCAACGTACTGGGCAGCCTTCACCTTGCGCAGCAGTTCGGCAGCATCGCGACCTACACCACCGTCGTTCAGTTCGACGATCTTGATCTGACCTTCCGGGTTGATCACGAAGGTACCGCGATCGGCCAGGCCGGCTTCTTCGATCAGCACGTCGAAGTTGCGCGAGATGACGTGGGTCGGGTCACCGATCAGTGGGTACTGGATCTTGCCGATGGTGTCCGAAGTGTCGTGCCAGGCTTTGTGGGTGAAGTGGGTGTCGGTGGACACACCGTAGATTTCCACGCCCAGCTTCTGGAACTCGGCGTAGTTGTCAGCAAGGTCACCCAGCTCGGTCGGGCAGACGAAGGTGAAGTCGGCCGGGTAGAAGAACACGACAGACCACTTGCCTTTCAGGTCGGCTTCGCTGACCTGGACGAACTCGCCTTTGTGGTAGGCGGTGGCGTTGAACGGTTTGACCTGGCTGTTGATGATTGGCATGAGAGACGCTCCTTCATGGGGTTGGAATCAGTTGATGGAGAGAATCCTAACCGCTGGTCCCGATAAAGGCTCATTGGCAAAGCTCATGCTTTTGATTGGTTTTGGCTATAACCGGTAGTAACTAATAGAAGGGAATGGGCTGAGCAAAGGATTGCGGGGTCATACCCCTGACTCCATGGTCGTGTCACTCCTGTAGGAGCGGCCTTGTGTCGCGATGGGCTGCGAAGCAGCCCCTGTGTATCTCACGATTGCAGAAATACTGGGGGCTGCTTCGCAGCCCATCGCGACACAAGGCCGCTCCTACAACGGTATGCGTTCCGTTGAGTCAGCGCGTCGCGGTGCGCATGGTCACGAACTCTTCGGCCGCCGTCGGGTGCACGCCGATGGTTTCGTCGAACTGTTGCTTGGTCGCACCGGCCTTCAGGGCAATGCCCAGGCCCTGGATGATCTCGCCGGCGTCGGGGCCAACCATGTGGCAGCCCAGCACCTTGTCGGTCTCGGCATCGACCACCAGCTTCATCAGGGTCTTTTCCTGGATGTCGGTCAGGGTCAGTTTCATCGCACGGAAGCGGCTCTCGAATACCTGCACCTTGTGCCCGGCCTCCAGCGCCTGCTCTTCGGTCAGGCCCACGGTACCGATGGGAGGCTGGCTGAAGACTGCGGTGGGGATGTTCTGGTAGTCCACCGGGCGGTATTGCTCAGGCTTGAACAGGCGCCGGGCCACGGCCATGCCCTCGGCCAGAGCCACCGGGGTCAGTTGCACGCGGCCAATCACGTCGCCAATGGCCAGGATCGACGGCGCGGTCGTCTGGTACTGCTGGTCAACGCGAATGTAACCGCGTGCATCCAGCTCGACGCCGGTGTTTTCCAGGCCCAGGTTGTCCAGCATAGGGCGCCGGCCGGTGGCATAGAACACGCAATCGGTGACCAGCTCGCGGCCATCCTTGAGGGTGGCCTTGAGGCTGCCGTCCTCGAGCTTGTCGATGCGCTGGATGTCGGCATTGAACTGCAGGTCGAGGCCGCGCTTTTCCAGTTCTTCCTTCAAGTGCGTGCGCACCGAACCGTCGAAGCCACGCAGGAACAGGTCGCCACGGTACAGCAGTGTGGTAGCCGACCCCAGGCCCTGGAAGATGCCGGCGAACTCGACGGCAATGTAGCCACCGCCCACCACCAGCACCCGGCGTGGCAGGTCCTTGAGGTAGAAGGCCTCGTTGGAGGTGATGGCCAGTTCCTTGCCCGGAATGTCCGGCACCTGTGGCCAGCCACCGGTGGCGATGAGGATGTGCTCGGCGGTGTAGCGCTGGCCTTCCACTTCCACTTCATTGGCACCGGTCAGACGCGCATGCCCCTGCAGCAAGGTAACCCCGCTGTTGACCAGCAGGTTGCGGTAGATGCCGTTGAGGCGCTCGATTTCCCGGTTCTTGTTGGCAATCAGGGTGCCCCAGTCGAAGTGCCCTTCTTCCAGGGTCCAGCCGAAGCCTGCGGCCTGCTCCAGTTCGTCGGCGACGTGTGCGCCGTACACCAGCAGCTTTTTCGGCACACAGCCGACGTTGACGCAGGTGCCGCCCAGGTAGCGGCTCTCGGCCACTGCCACCTTTGCCCCGAAGCCGGCGGCAAACCGCGCCGCGCGCACACCGCCGGACCCGGCACCAATCACGAACAGATCAAAATCGTAGGCCATGTATTCACTCTCCTAGGCAGGCGCCCAGCATAACGCACTGGGGCCGCTTTGCGACCCTTCGCGGGCCCGCCAGCTCCCACAGTACCGGCGCAACCTTGAAGGCCTGCACAATACCTGTAGGAGCGGGCGTGCCCGCGAAGGGCTGCAAAGCAGCCCCAGTTATCAGCTTTGATACAAGTAGCGGCTTATCAGTAAGCCTTGCCAGTCTTGTAGTAGTTCTCGAAGCAGAAGTTGGTCGCGTCGATGTAACCCTCGGCGCCACCGCAGTCGAAACGCTTGCCTTTGAACTTGTAGGCGATCACGCAGCCGTTCTGCGCCTGTTGCATCAGGGCGTCGGTGATCTGGATCTCGCCACCTTTGCCCGGCTCGGTGTTGGCGATGATGTCGAAGATGTCCGGGGTCAGGATGTAGCGACCAATGATCGCCAGGTTCGACGGGGCGTCTTCCGGCTTTGGCTTCTCGACCATGTTGGTGACACGGAAAATGTCGTCACGGATCATGTCGCCGGCGATCACGCCGTACTTGTTGGTTTCCTGCGGATCGACTTCCTGGATGGCGACGATCGAGCAACGGAACTGGTTGTACAGCTTGACCATCTGGGTCAGTACGCCGTCACCTTCCGGGTTCACGCACAGGTCGTCCGCCAGCACCACGGCGAACGGCTCGTCGCCGATCAGCGGGCGGCCAGTCAGGATGGCGTGGCCCAGGCCTTTCATTTCGGTCTGGCGGGTGTAGGAGAACGAGCACTCGTCGAGCAGGCGACGGATACCAACCAGGTATTTTTCCTTGTCGGTGCCCTTGATCTGGTTTTCCAGCTCGTAGCTGATGTCGAAGTGGTCTTCCAAAGCACGCTTGCCGCGCCCGGTGACGATGGAGATCTCGTTCAGACCGGCATCCAGTGCCTCTTCAACGCCATACTGGATCAGTGGCTTGTTGACCACCGGCAGCATTTCCTTGGGCATGGCTTTGGTAGCGGGCAGGAAGCGGGTGCCGTAACCGGCTGCCGGGAACAAGCATTTTTTGATCATATACGTCCTTACAAAAGGCTAGGCCAGTGGAATTCGGCGCAGTCTAATCAGGCGGCAGTCACCTTACAATGCCCTACCTGTGGCCGATCGATGGGAAGATAGAGATAACCCAGTGTAGATAGTTCCGGGGGATCGTAAATATTGCTGTCATCCATGACAGATGGATGACAGGAAATCGGGGTTTCCTGTACTGGCCTCTTCGCGGACAAGCCCGCGAGGAGGCCAGTACAGGCAATACATCAGCTACCGGTGCCCTGCCCTATGAGCACACCATCGACCTTCTGCCCATACAGGTTCACCCCGTCATTGGCATGGAACTTCACCCGCGTTTTCTCGATGGAACCCTCCACCAGCCGCGGGTCCTGCGGCCGTTCATGGCGATTGACCCAGGCCGCCACATCCCAGGCCTGCTGATCGCTAAGGCTGCCCGGCTTGCCCAGCGGCATGTTGTACTTGATGAACGACGCCGCGGTATTGATCCGGTGCATGCCGGCGCCCCAGTTGTAGGAGTCCTTGCCCCACAACGGCGGCATCACGTACTCGCCCGCCACCTTCTGCCCTTCGCCATTGTCGCCGTGACAAATCGCACACTGCTCACGATAAACCTGCTGACCGCGCTTGAAGTCGTATCCGCCCTTTGGCTGCGGCACCTCCGGGTACCCGCGCCCGGCAATCTCGACGCCGGTCGGCGCCTTGGTCGACAGCCAGTACGAATACACCGCCAGCGCCGTCATCTGCGGGCTATCGGCCGCAGGCGGCTTGCCGTTCATGCTGAACTGGAAGCAGCCCTGGATGCGCTCGGCATAGGTGTTGACCTTGTCATTTTTCTTGCGGTAGGCGGGGTACATCGGGTACGCCCCCCACATCGGCGCGGAATGCGCCAGCCGCCCCTGGTCAAGGTGGCAGTTGCTGCAGTTCATGCCGTTGCCCACAGCCTGGGGCATCAACCTGCGGGTGTCGACGAACAAGGCATGCCCCTCGCGTACCATCTTGCCAAAGGCATTGTCAGGCAACTCGCTTTCCGCTGGTGGCACGAACTGCGGCGCGGCCTGCACGCCAGGCACTTTCAACTGCGACTGGTCTTCCATGGCAATCTGGGCGGCGTGTGCGCTGCCCATGGCCAGCAGCAGCAGGGCTGGAATCATCGGTTTCATGGCTTGACCTCCTGGCTGGCGGGGCGGGCGAAGAACTCGGCAACGGCCTTGATCTCGTCATCGGTCATGGCCTTGGCCACGCCGACCATCAGCTGGTTGGGGTCATTGCTGCGCGTGCCGTCACGCCAGGCATTGAGCTGCGCCACCAGGTAACTGGCGGGCTGGCCGGCCAAGGGCGGGAAGTGTTCGCCAACCCCGCCACCGCCCGGGCCATGGCATTGCACGCAACCAGGAATCTGCCGGCTCCAGTCACCGTACAGGGCCATGCGGGTGGTGGGGTCATCGGCGATCTGCTGGCGACGCAGGTCGCCGGCAGGGTCTGCCGGCAGGCTGGCCAGATAGGTGCTGACCGCCTCGATCTCATCCTCGCTCAGGGCATTGGCAAGCGGCTCCATCACCGGCTGCTTGCGGCTGCCGTTGCGCCAATCATGCAATTGCTTGCTGAGGTAAGCGGCCGGCAGCCCGGCCAGGCGTGGGAAGCCGGCAGCGGCAATGCCTTTGCCGTCCGGGCCATGGCAACCCAGGCAAGCCATGGCGGCGGGGTTGGCCCCACCCTGGGTGAAGACTTTCTGGCCATCGGCGGCATGCGCCGTGGGCCAGGCCAGGATCAGCAGGCTGCCGACCAAGGCGCGACTCAACGGTGTCATCACGAATCTCCTTTTCTATTGTTATAAGCTTAGGCTTAAAACATATAAGTAAAAGGAGCGTGATCAGTTGCCCTGGATCAACTACCGGAAATGCATTGGGTGGCTGCGGTGCGCACGTCGCCCAGGCGCAGCGGGAAATTGTTCAGCCGCTCGTGCAACTTGATGCTGCTGCCGCTGCCACGCTTGTCGATATCCACCAGCGCCGCCGGGCCCACGCCCGAGCTGATTTTTTGCGGCACGATCAGCCGCAGGCCATCGCCACGCTGCTCTTCCACAAGCGGGTCCCGGGTATCGGCCAGCTTCTGCTTGACGCAATCGGCATACGCGCGTGGGGACTTGCCCGAGATTACATCCAGCGTTTCATGCGACTGTTCCAGTTCCGTAACACTCACACAGCCACCCAGCGTCATCGCCAACGCCGCCACCATCCACTTCATTTGCAGCACCTCTGCCTTCAAGAATCCGCTTTGACCACAGCCAGGCTGTTTTGCTCCCTGCTTTGGCAGATTTATCTATGCCGGGCGGAACAGCGCGGCAGTGTAACCCGACATCGTGGTATCTTTCGTCTTTGCAGAACCAATCCTTGCGGAGCATCACATGAAATTCGTACACCAGCGCGAGCACCTGAACGAGGACGATATCGTCGTCATCGAGTGCTCCCAGCGCTGCAATATCCGCCTGATGAACGACGCCAACTTCCGCAGCTTCAAGAACGGCGGTCGTCATACCTACCACGGTGGCCATTTCGACAAGTTCCCGGCGAAGATAACCGTGCCAAGCACCGGTTTCTGGAACATCACCATCGATACCGTGACCACCCGCCCGATCTCGGTTACCCGCAAGCCAACCTTGACCCACAAGATCAAGATCGTCCGTCGTTCATCGTCGAAACTCAGATAAGGCCACCATGACCCAGACCACCAAGTACGTCATCAAGTACAAACTCGACGGCCAGCGCCGCTGGGACTTCGCGCTGATGCCCGACGCCTCCCTCGAACAAGCCCTGGAAGCCCTGCGCAAGATTCACGGCGAAGACGCCGAGAAGATCAGCGACATCCAGGTCAGCAAAGCCTTGTAAATACCCGCCCCACCGTACCGCCCGCCCGCCCGCGCAAGGAGAATCGCATGAGCCACTGGCCCGACCGCCGCATCCTCGACCTGCTGGGCATCGAGTTGCCCGTTCTGCAGGCCCCCATGGCCGGTGCGACGGGCTCGGGCATGGCCATTGCCGTGGGCCTGGCGGGCGGTTTGGGCGCCCTGCCCTGCGCCATGCTCACGGGCGACCAGGTGCGCGCCGAGATCGCCGCCTTCCGCGCCGGCTGCCCGGGCCGCCCGTTGAACCTGAACTTCTTCTGCCACCAGCCGCCAGCGCCCGATGCCGAGCGCGATGCACGCTGGAAGCAGGCGCTACAGCCCTATTACAGCGAAGTGGGTGCCGACTTCACGGCGCCCACGCCGGTGTCCAACCGGGCGCCTTTCGACGAACATAGCTGCCAGCTGGTCGAGCAACTGCGCCCGGAGGTGGTGAGCTTCCACTTCGGCCTGCCACATGCCGGCCTGCTGCAACGGGTAAAGGCCAGTGGTGCCAAGGTGCTGTCCAGCGCCACTACAGTAGAGGAAGCCGTGTGGCTGGAGCATCACGGCTGTGATGCGATCATTGCCATGGGCTATGAGGCGGGCGGCCATCGCGGCATGTTCCTCAGCGACGATATCACCAGCCAGATCGGCACCTTCGCGCTGGTGCCGCAGGTGGCCGATGCGGTCAGCGTGCCGGTGATTGCCGCTGGCGGCATTGCTGACCACCGCGGCCTGTTGGCGGCATTGGCCTTGGGTGCTTCGGCAGTGCAGATCGGAACGGCGTACCTGTTCTGCCCCGAGGCCAAGGTGTCGCCGGCGCATCGCCAGGCCCTGGACAGCGCCCCGGCCAGCGACACGGCGCTGACCAACCTGTTCACCGGCCGACCGGCGCGTGGCATCAACAACCGCATCATGCGCGAGCTGGGGCCGATGAGCGATTTGGCCCCGCACTTCCCGCTGGCCGGCGGCGCCTTGATGCCTTTGCGGGCGATTACGGATCCGCAGGGCAATAGCGATTTCAGCAACCTCTGGTCGGGGCAGGCGTTGCGGCTGGGCAGGCATATGCCGGCGGGTGAGTTGACCCGGGAGATTGCCGAAAAGGCGCTGGCAGTGATCGGCCGCCAGGCGTCTGCATAAGCAGGTTCGGCCTCTTCGCGGGCTTGCCCGCTCCCACAGGTTCACCACTGGTTTTGAATGCTGCGCAGTACTGTGGGAGCGGGCAAGCCCGCGAAGGGGCCGGACCTGCCCATACATCATCCTGCCCCCTCTTCCCGGCCCATGACCTATCGCTATATAGTTAAGGATATAACGATAAGCCCCAAGGAGCTGTCTTCATGCGTATCCGCCCGCCCCACGTGGCTGCCACCGCCTTGGCCAGCCTGCTTGCCCTCAACACTGCCTGGGCCGATGAAGTCCAGGTCGCGGTCGCAGCGAACTTCACAGCTCCTATCCAGGCCATTGCCAAGGACTTCGAGAAAGACACTGGCCACAAGCTGGTCGCTGCCTATGGCGCCACCGGCCAGTTCTACGCACAAATCAAGAATGGCGCGCCGTTCGAGGTATTTCTCGCTGCCGACGACAGCACCCCAGCCAAGCTCGAGCAGGAAAACGCGATTGCCCCGGGCTCACGCTTCACCTACGCCATCGGCACCCTGGCGCTGTGGTCGGCCAAGCCCGGCTATGTCGACGCCAACGGCGAAGTGCTGAAGAACAACCAGTTCAAGCAACTGTCCATTGCCAACCCGAAAACCGCGCCCTACGGCCTGGCCGCCACACAGGTGCTGGACAAGCTGAAGCTGACCGAAGCCACCCGGCCCAAGCTGGTCGAAGGGCAGAACATTACCCAGGCGTTCCAGTTCGTATCCACCGGCAACGCCGAGCTGGGCTTTGTCGCCCTTTCACAAATCTACAAGGACGGCAAGGTCGAAAGCGGTTCGGCCTGGATCGTTCCCTCGTCCCTGCACGAACCCATCCGCCAGGACGCGGTAATCCTCGAAAAAGGCAAGGACAACCCCGCCGCCAAGGCCCTGGTCGACTACCTGAAAGGCCCGAAAGCCGCGGCAGTGATCAAATCCTACGGTTATGAAATCTGATGCCACTGGATGCCAGTGACCTGGGTGCCATCTGGCTGACCGTGAAACTGGCCAGCATGACCACCCTCATCCTGCTGATCGTCGGCACGCCCATCGCCTGGTGGCTGGCGCGCACGCGCTCGTGGCTGCGCGGGCCGGTGGGCGCGGTAGTGGCCTTGCCGCTGGTGCTGCCACCCACGGTGATCGGCTTCTACCTGCTGATCGCCCTCGGCCCACATGGCTGGCTGGGCCAGGCGACCCAGGCGCTGGGCCTGGGCAGCGTGGTGTTCAGCTTCACCGGCCTGGTGATCGGCTCGGTGATCTATTCCATGCCGTTCGTGGTCCAGCCGCTGCAGAATGCCTTCGGCGCCATTGGCCAGCGCCCGCTGGAAGTGGCCGCGACGCTGCGCGCCAGCCCCTGGGATACCTTCGTCCACGTGGTGCTGCCGCTGGCCCGTCCGGGCTTCATCACCGCCAGCATCCTCGGTTTCGCCCACACGGTGGGCGAGTTCGGCGTGGTGTTGATGATTGGCGGCAACATCCCCGACAAGACACGCGTGGTCTCGGTGCAGATCTTCGACCATGTCGAGGCCATGGCCTATTCGCAAGCGCACTGGCTGGCCGGTGCCATGCTGGTGTTCTCGTTCCTGGTGCTGCTCCTGCTTTACGCAGGACGCCGCGGCAAGGCTGGCTGGAGCTGAAATGAGCGCATCGATTGTGGCGCGCCTGCAACTGGCACGCGACGACTTCACCCTGGACGTAGACCTGCACCTGCCCGGCCGCGGCATCAGTGCGTTGTTCGGCCACTCCGGTTCTGGCAAGACCAGCTGCCTGCGTTGCCTGGCGGGGCTGGAACGGGCCGCCAGCGCCTACATCGAGGTCAACGGCGAAGTCTGGGAAGACAGCGCCCGCGGATTCTTCCTGGCACCACACCTGCGCCCGGTAGGCTACGTGTTCCAGGAGGCCAGCCTGTTCCCGCACCTGTCGGTACGCGGCAACCTGGAGTTCGGCTGGCGCCGGGTGGCCGCTGCCGAGCGCAAGGTCAGCCTAGACCTGGCCTGCCAGCTGCTGGGTATCGGCCACTTGCTGGCACGCCGGCCGGCGACCTTGTCCGGTGGCGAGGCGCAGCGAGTGGGCATTGCCCGCGCCCTGCTCAGCAGCCCGCGCCTGCTGTTGATGGACGAGCCACTGGCTGCCCTCGACGGGCCGCGCAAACGCGAAATCCTGCCCTACCTGGAACGCCTGCACGACGAACTGGACATTCCGCTGGTGTATGTCAGCCATGCCCAGGAAGAAGTGGCGCGGCTGGCCGACCACCTGGTGTTGCTGGAGCAAGGCCAGGCAGTGGCCAGCGGCCCGATCGGCGAAACCCTGGCCCGTCTCGACCTGTCGCTGGCCGAGGGCGAGGATGCCGGCGTGGTGTTTGAAGGCCTGGTGGTGGCACATGACGCGCACTACGACCTGCTCGACCTGCGCCTGCCCGGCAACGACGGGCCGCTGTTGCGTATCACCCACCCTGCCCAGGTGATGGGCAGCACCTTGCGGGTCAAGGTGCAGGCGCGTGACGTCAGCCTGGCCCTGGCAGCCGACAGCACTTCGAGCATTCTCAACCGCTTGCCGGTGCGCGTGCGCGAAAGCCGCCCGGCCGCCAACCCGGCCCATGTATTGGTCAGCCTGGATGCTGGCGGCAATGCCTTGCTCGCGCGCATCACCCGCTTCTCGGCAGACCAGCTCGGCCTGCACCCGGGCCAGGTGCTGTTTGCCCAAATCAAGTCGGTGGCGCTGCTGGGCTGAGCATCGGCCCCGTCGCTGGTGTCCATTGATCAGTGACCTGATCGAGGCCTGCCAACCATGCTTGACTGCCCCCTGCCGCGCACCCTGCACTACGTCGATGACAGCCAGCCGGGCCTGACCCGGCGGCGCTGGAGAGGGCGCTTCATCTACCTGGATGCCGACGGCCAGCGAGTGCGTGACAGCGATACCCTTGCCCGCATCGCTGCACTGGCAATCCCCCCGGCCTATACCGAGGTGTGGATCTGCGCCGACCCGCAAGGCCACCTGCAAGCCACAGGTCGCGATGCCCGTGGCCGCAAGCAATACCGCTACCACGCGCAGTGGCGCGAAATACGCGACCAGCACAAGTACGGGCGCATGCTGGCGTTTGCCCAGGCCCTGCCGAAATTGCGCGCACAGCTGCACGACCACCTTGCCCGACCAGGCCTGGACCGGGAAAAGGTGATGGCGCTGGTGATCAGCCTGCTGGACCACACCCTGATCCGCATCGGCAACCAGCGCTACCTGCGTGACAACCAGTCCTATGGACTGACCACCCTGCGCAACCGCCATGTCGAGGTGAAGGGCAGCAGCATCCGCTTCCAGTTCCGCGGCAAGCGCGGCGTCGAGCACAACGTCAGCCTCAACGATCGGCGCCTGGCCAACCTGCTCAAGCGCTGCATGGAACTGCCCGGCCAAGCGTTGTTCCAGTACCTGGACGACGACGGCCAGCGCCATAGCGTCGGCTCCAGCGAGGTCAACCAGTTTCTGCAGCAGCTGACCGGTGCCGACTTCACCGCCAAGGACTACCGCACCTGGGCCGGTAGCAGCCTCGCCCTGGACCTGCTGAGGCCCTTGGCCTGGGAGCCCGAGAGCGAAGCCAAGCGCCAGGTCGCCGCCATCGTCCGTCAGGTAGCATCACGCCTGGGTAATACACCGGCAGTGTGCAGGCGCTGCTACATTCACCCGGCTGTACTTGAACACTATGCCCTGGGGCGCCTGGCCAACTTGCCGAAGAACCGTGTGCGCAAAGGCCTGGACCGTGAAGAAGTAGCCTTGCTGTTATTTCTTCAGGCACTCGAGGAACAGGATGACCATTAACCCGGTCTATTCAGACCATGATGCGAAGAAATTTCCCATTGGCCGCCAAGCCCCCTATTCTTGCCACGAGCACTTTGGCCGACAAACCGCTGGCGGTTTGCTTCGGCACCTGCGACTGAAGACACGCAACAGAATTTGTCTGTCGGGGAATTACTATCCGCCGAAAGCGTCTTTAATGAGAAGGAAGAGGGACAAGCTCCCGCCGCCGTGGCAACTAGCCCGACGGACTTTTACATCACCAAGGAGAACTACATGCTGATACTCACCCGCAAGGTTGGCGAAAGCATCGTCATCAACGATGACATCAAAGTCACCATTCTGGGCGTCAAAGGGATGCAGGTGAGGATCGGTATCGATGCACCGAAAGACGTCCAGGTCCATCGAGAAGAGATCTTCAAGCGTATTCAGGCCGGCAGCCCGGCCCCGGAAAAGCACGACGACTCGCACTGAGCGACCTGCCTCAAGCCGCACGGACGCGCTTGATCGCGCCGCGCCTCAGGTGCCCAGCAGTTCGCGCACCTTGGCGATCATACAGTCCATGTCGAACGGTTTGTCGAACACCGCGGCGAACAGTTCCGGGCATCCCTGGTTGGCCTGCGCGCCACTCATGAGGATGACCGGCAACTCGCTCAAGGCCGGGTCTTCACGCATCGAGCGCACAAGCTCCTCACCGTTGAGCAGTGGCATCATGTAGTCGGTGATGACCAGCTGAACGCGCTTTTCCTTCAGTGCCTCCAGCGCCTTGCAGCCGTTGCTCGCCTTTTCCACCAGAAAACCCTCGTCCTCCAGGGCAAAACCGAGGATGTCGGCAATCAGGTACTCGTCATCGACGATCAGGATGGTGTTCATCGCCCGCCCCGTCACCCGCTCCCCTGCGGCACCGGCGTTCCCGAAAGCACACCGCAAGCGCCTTCGAACGCCTTGCGCAGGGTAATGCCCTGCGGCCCGATCAGCAGCTCGTGCAAGGCAGGGTCATGGTGGCTGTCACGCACCTTGAGGATCGACAGCATGCGCCGCAGCTGCGAATCCAGCTCGACGAAGCGCATCAGCATCAAGTTGTCGACGATGCTCGACAGGTCCGGGGCCGGGGCGCTGATTTCCGCGCCGAAAATGTCGCGCATTTCCCAGGTCAGCATCACGCTGACATCGCGCGCGCGCAGTTCGCCGACCAAGGCGCGGAAAAACGCATTGAGCCGCGCCGGGTCGATGGCCAGGCGGCTGAACGCCCCCAGGCTGTCGATCAGCACGCGCTTGCTGCCTTGCGCTTCGACCCGCTCGAGCAGGCGCGCACCGACCTGGTCCAGCAGGCCCTCGGTAGTCGGCTGCCAGCAAAGCTGCAGGATGCCAGCCTGCTCCATGGCTGCAAAATCGTAACCCAGCGACGCGGCCTTGATACGCAGGCGCTCCGGCGTTTCGTAAAAGCCGAAATGCAGCCCCGGCGCCTGCAGGCTGCTGGCACCGAGAAATGCCAGGCCCAATGACGTCTTGCCAATACCCGAGGGCCCGATCAGCAAGCTGACCGAGCCCGTGGCCAGGCCGCCACCGAGCATTTCATCCAGGGTCGCCACCCCGCTGCGGATGCGCTCCAAGGTGGCGCTGCCCGCCTGGCTGGGGTGGCTGAACAGTGACTCCAGGCGCGGGTATACATGCATGCCGGTTTCATCGATGAGGCATTCATGGCGCCCCGACAACGCCGCACTGCCCCGCGTCTTGCGCAGCTGGATATGACGCACGGCGCGGCTGCCAAACAGTTGCTCGCCCAGTTCGATCACCCCGTCGACCATGGTGTGCTCCGGGCTGCCCTCTTCCAGCCGGGCGCTGGTCAGCAGCAGCACGGTGCAGCCCGCAAAGGCCGCATGGCCCTGTAGTTCGGAGACGAATTTCTTGGTGTCCAGCGCGGTTTCCGCACGCACCCGGGCATTGAGCACGCCATCGACGATCAGCAGGCTGGCCTGCTGGCGGGCGATTTCCTGGCGCAGCAGCCGTACCACGGCGTCCAGGCCTTCCTGCTCCAGGGTATCGAAGGCACTGACGAACTGGATCGGATCACCTACCAGCGCCGGGTCGAAGAACTCCAGGGTCGCCAGGTACTGGAACAGCCGCTCGTGCGACTCGCTGAGCAAGGTGGCCACCAGCACCCGGCCACCACCGCGCACATGCCCGCAGGCCAGCTGATTGGCGAGGATGGTCTTGCCCGCCCCCGGCGGGCCCTGAATGATGTAGGACGCGCCAGCCACCAGGCCACCCTGGAGCAACGCATCGAGCCCATCGATCCCCGTCACCAGCCGCCTGAGTGCCTGTGCCATGGTGTTCTACCTGTCGAGTTGGCTGTCCGTGTGCTGATAGATTGGCAAGTAAAGCTGCATGCAAGTTCCCCGGCCGGGCTCACTGTCGACGCAAATGGCACCACCGGTCTGCCTGGCAAAACCATACACCTGGCTGAGGCCCAGGCCAGTCCCCTTGCCAAAGGGCTTGGTAGTGAAAAACGGTTCGAAGATCCGCGGCAGTACCGCTGGCGCGATGCCCTCGCCGCTGTCTTCGACCTCGAAACGCACAAACCCGCCGTGCAGGCCCTCCACCTCACCGGTCAGTTCGACCACCTCGACGGTCAAGCCGATCCGGCCCTGCCCCGTGATGGCATCGCGGGCATTGAACAACAGGTTGAGCAGTACCATCTGCAGTTGCCCGGCATCCACCTCGATCAGGGGCAGGTCCGGTTGCAGTACCACCTCCAGGTCAATCGATCCAGGCAGCGCATGCTCCAGTAGACCACGGGTGGCGGCAACAAGGTTCGCCGGGGCGACGCAAGCCACATCAAGCTTGCGGTGGCGGGCAAAGCTGAGCAACTGCTGGGTCAGCTCGGTGCCCCGCTGCCCGGCATCGAGAATGTGCTGCAACATGCGCTGGGCGCGTGCCGGGTCCTGGGTGGCCAGCGCCAAGCGCGCCGAGCTGATGATGATGGTCAGCATGTTGTTGAAGTCATGCGCCAGGCCACCGGTCAACTGGCCGAGGGCCTCCAGCTTCTGTGCCTGGAACAGCTGGGCGCGCACCGCGTCCAGTTGCAGCGCCGTCTCGCGACGGTCGGTGATGTCCCGGGTCACCTTGGCCAGGCCGACAATCTGGCCCTGGTCATCGCGAATCACATCCAGGGCGGCCAGCGCCCAGAACTGCGTGCCATCCTTGCGTACGCGCCAGCCCTCATCCTGCGCCTCGCCCTGCTCCAGCGCCTGGCGCAGCAAGCGCTCCGGGCGGCCCTCGGTGCAATCCTGCGGGGTGAAGAACAACGAGAAATGCTGGCCGATCACTTCATCGGCACGGTACCCCTTGATACGTTGCGCGCCTGCGTTCCACGACACCACATGGCCGGAAGGATCGAGCATGTAAATGGCGTAATCCACCACCGACTGAACCAGCTGTTCATAGCGGTGGGCAGGCATGACAGAGTGGTCGAGACAGTCAGCTGAAACCATGCGAACTCCACCGGCACAGCAGGAGGGAAAACATTGCGAGGTTCAACGCCCAGGCTCAACCAGCACAAGGCTGATGCGCCGAGGCATCGCCACTTTCAGCAGCCACAAGCCGACCAGCAGGATAAGCCCTCCACCGGCCAGGGCCATCAGCCGCTGCGGTTGAGAGTGTTCGGCATCGAACCCAAGCATCAGCAGATAACCGCCCAGGCTGATCAGGCTCAGGTAGAGAAATGCCGCCAGCACGACGACCAGCACGAACAAAAGTCGCCACAATAGCCGTGGGTGCACTATACGCTCGGGAGTATCGGACAGAGTCATCACCGCATACTCTTTGGATCCAATAAAAGGGCAACAGTGGCGTAATGATAGCAAGGTGTCAATTGCCCATTCGATCGACCTTCATTCTGTTGATCATAGGCGCTGTGGTTGACTCAACTATAACAATGGGTTATAAAGCGCGCTTGATTGCGAAGCCCTTCTGCTTAGAAGCGAGCTGGTCGTTACGGCCCCTTCAAGCGTGCGAGTGTGGTGGAATTGGTATACACAGCAGACTTAAAATCTGTCGGCGTGAGCCTTGCGGGTTCGAGTCCCGCCACTCGCACCAAATTTCTTCGCAAAAGGCGCCCTCGCGGCGCCTTTTTGCTGCCCGCCTGCAAGGTGTTGCGCAGCTGCTAGAGTGGAGCTTGAACCCGTCCACTGGAACGCCGCCATGCGCTACTCCCTGTTCGATGGTCAACGCGACATCATTATCCTGATTGCCCGTGTGCTGCTGATGATCCTGTTCGTCTTGTCTGGCTGGGGCAAGCTGACCGGGTTCGAAGGCACGGTCGGCTACATGACTTCACTGGGCGCTCCTGCCCCCATGCTGGCAGCGGCAGTAGCCGTGCTCATGGAATTCGCCGTTGGCATCCTGCTGATCCTCGGATTCTACACCCGGCCGCTGGCCTTCCTGTTTGCGTTGTTCGTGCTGGGCACGGCGCTGCTGGGCCACCCGTTCTGGAACATGGTCGACCCTGAGCGCAGCGCCAACATGACCCAGTTCCTGAAAAACCTCAGCATCATGGGCGGCATGTTGTTACTGGCGGTAAGCGGCCCCGGGCGTTTTTCGGTGGACGGGCGCTGAGTCAGTCGTCTTCGCAGTCGTCGAACCAGGCTGGGTGACCACGCTCTTCTTCATCAAGGTCATCCAGCGTTTCTTCGTCTTCCTCGATGTCATCCTCGACGCCTCTGGCATCGGCTTCTGCCTCAGTGTCGTCGTAGAGGAATTCGTGATCAAGCAGGTGATCATGTTCGGGTTCGTGCAGGTCATCTTCGTCGCGCATGCTGACTCCTGGGCTGGTGGCAGGCCTGTATAGGCGGATCGGCTGCACAGGTCAATGCATTACCGCTTAATGCTGGGTTAACCGGCCGGACCCAAGCTGCAGGCTCTCCCTTCAAACGTTGCTTGCCCGCCATACCCGGCGGGCTTTTTTATTGCTGCCACTCCCCCTGCGTCCAGTGCAGTGAAATCACATGGAACCCGGCCCATGCTGACCACACTCGAGCTGAGCCATGCATGACAAGTCCATCACCTGAGCTTCACAAAATGCTGACATCCCGCTGGGCACACTAACCCTGCTCCCTATGTTCTTACAGCCCGCCGCATCGTTGCCGCGGGCTTTTCTTTTTGTGGCATGCACAGTGCCTCTGACCATGACCTGAGGCAGTTTTACCGTATCGGCCCAGGGCTATGCTTAGCCGGCGATAAGCAAGCCCATTCGGAACAGGATACGGAGGCTCGTATGAAAGCTGCTGTTGTTGCACCAGGCCGTCGCGTGGAAGTGGTGGAGAAAACCCTGCGCCCCCTCGAGCACGGTGAAGCGCTGCTGAAGATGCAATGCTGCGGTGTGTGCCACACCGACCTGCATGTGAAAAATGGCGACTTCGGTGACAAGACCGGTGTGGTGCTAGGTCACGAAGGCATCGGCGTGGTCCAGGCAGTAGGGCCAGGCGTCACCTCGCTCAAACCGGGCGACCGCGCCAGCGTGGCCTGGTTCTACCAGGGCTGCGGGCATTGCGAGTATTGCAACAGCGGCAACGAAACCCTGTGCCGCGAAGTGAAGAACTCCGGCTACACCGTGGACGGCGGCATGGCCGAAGCCTGCATCGTCAAGGCCGACTACTCGGTCAAAGTGCCCGACGGGCTCGACTCCGCTGCCGCCAGCAGTATTACCTGCGCCGGCGTCACCACCTACAAGGCGGTGAAGATCTCCAACATCCGCCCCGGCCAATGGATCGCCATCTACGGCCTCGGCGGCCTGGGCAACCTTGCCCTGCAATATGCCAAGAACGTCTTCAACGCCAAAGTGATCGCCATCGACGTCAACGAAGAGCAACTGCGCTTCGCCAGCGAGATGGGCGCTGACCTGGTCATAAACTCACGCACCGAGGATGCCGCCAAGGTCATCCAGGCCAAGACCGGTGGCGCCCATGCCGCCGTGGTTACCGCCGTTGCCAAGGCTGCCTTCAACTCGGCCGTTGACGCCCTGCGTGCGGGTGGCCGCCTGGTTGCGGTCGGCCTGCCGTCGGAAGCCATGAACCTGAACATCCCTCGCCTGGTGCTGGACGGTATCGAAGTGATCGGCTCGCTGGTCGGTACCCGCCAGGACCTGCAGGAAGCTTTCCAGTTTGCGGCGGAAGGGAAAGTGGTGCCGAAGGTGACCCTGCGACCGATCGAGGATATCAACCAGATCTTCGATGAGATGCTGGAGGGCAAGATCAAAGGGCGGATGGTGATTCAGTTCGAGGGGTGATGACCCATGTGCGCTGGCTGTTGGTGCAGCGCACACTACCCTGAAATGGGCGCGCCTTAGGTCCTGGTTTCAGGTAAGCGCTATGCTTGATACACGATTTTATCCAAGTCGTGGTTTGTAGTCGGTTCGCAAGCAGAAGACTGGCTAGCACATCGGAGTGAACGTATGGGCATCCGCAGCTTGGCGAAAAACCTGCCACCCGACCCGGACAATGACGGCTGGGTACTTGGATGGGGCGTACTGAGAGACCGGCATCCCTGGCATTTCGTCGATGTGTTTGCCGACCAGAGGACCGCCAGGGCCGAGGCGGTGCGCCGCGGGGCAGGCTATGTTGTGGAGTTCGGCTCGCACCGCCTGGGATCGGATGAATTCGTTTGTGGGATATCCCCGCCTGAAGGCTAGCGTTTGAATGGGCGGAGCGGCGGGCGATGGATCCTAGGGCCGTAGTCGACAGACAGCTATCGACCCATAGCGGAAATCTGTAACCAGGGCCGCTTCGCGGCCCATCGCCGGCAAGCGCGACTCCCACAGGTACAGCGCATGCCTGACGGCTGGTGATATTCCTGTGGGAGCCGGCTTGCCGGCGATGAGGCCGGTACTGACTACAGAGCTTTGGATCAGTGTCCGCCGTGGGTCGAAAGCAGCCTTTCAGCAAAGGTATGAACCCAACAACTTGATAGATCTGACTAGTCGACAGGGCCGACATGCCCTGGTCGGCGTTACCCCTTGGTCAGATCAACCAATGGCGTCTGCCGCACCTCGGTTTCGCGCCCACCTTGTATCTCGCCAACCTGCTTCAAGGCCTTGTCCACTGCCACCTTGTCCGCCAACAAGCTGTAGCTGATGTGGAACTGCCTGTGTTCCTTCGGCCCGATTGTCGGCACCAGGTTCAGTGGCCGCTGGTAACGGCGGTTGTAGGAAAAACTCGTCCCCGGCTCGAGCCCGGTCACATAACCCTGGCCTTGTGTATCGGTATTTTTCCACAGGGAAAATACAGGCAATGTCCGAGTATTGAAGCCGACCGAAACGCCCAGATTGCCAGCCTTGTCATGCAACACGGTCAACGTATTGCCCTGGTCATCGGCATACGGCACCACGTTGTAAACCGTTTCGTCATAGTCCTTGGTAGGCGCTCGGTAGGTTTGCCAGTCGGGCAGATCTGCCCTTGCCTTGTCGTTGAATGGCGACACCTGTTTCACTGGCGCGGCAAAACGAGCGCCCTGCTCCAGAAACGGGGTGCTGAAGTTACTGTGATAAAGCGCCTGGTATTCCGTCGGATAGTCACCGCTGTTGGTCAAGGTGTCGTTGAGGGCGAACTTCACGCTGCCGGGTTCGGTGACCAGTTCGGTCACGACGGAGAAGTCGACTTTCTTGAATGCCTGCTCTTTCAGTACACCACGCAAGGTAATGGCGTAAGGGGGCTTCTCATCAATGTGCAGGGTGACTTGGTTCGCAGGAGTGTTGGCAGCCCGACCGTGCAGGGTCAGCAGTTCGCCGTTGTCGACGCCAGGGTGGCCGACCCATTCGTAACCGCAGCGGGTGACCAGTTCATTGAAACCTTCCAGCCAGCCCAGGCCATTGCGCCCGTTGAGGTCGATGAAGGACGGGTTGACCACTTCCTTGACCGGCGAATCCCAGCCCATGCGCACATTGCCGACCGACGCCTGCAAAACGTTCATTCCACGGGTCGGCACGACCGAAAGTTTCATCGTACCGTTATCGATGTCGACGATGCTGACACCCTCTTGCCGACCGCCGTGCAAGGTGCGCAAGGTAACGCTGAAGGGCTTGTCGGTTTTTACGCCAAGTTGCTGGCTGGTGATCTGCCAGTTCTGGGCGGCTTTGTCGGTGTCGAGCAAAACGTAATCCCAGGCCAGGGTGTTGGAAGCCGCAGTCAGGGCGCCAAGCGCAACGAATAGTTTGAGGAGGGGCATGGCAGGTTGCCTTTCTTGGAGTTGTTCCCTTTTATAGACTCGAAGAAACGTTTCAGCAAGCTAGCCAAGCGATGCTTTCGATTGGCACGGGTTTCTTTAGCTATTTTCGGGGAGTAGCCTCGACACAGTGAATCTTTCGAGCCCGATCAGGTTATCAGCCTTGTGAAGGCATCAGAGAAACAGAAAAACTGCACAACTCGATAGAATTTTCATTGCCATGCCAGACGGTTTCCCTGATTTGCCCTCGCTGAACGCGTTGCGTGTTTTTGAAGTGGTGGCTCGCCGCTTGAACTTCCGTGTGGCTGCCGAGGAACTGGGTGTGACCCAGGCCGCAGTTGCCCAGCAGATACGCGGGCTGGAAGCGAGCCTGGATCTGCGTTTGTTTGAACGCCTACCCCGCGGTTTGGCGTTGACTGATGCAGGCCTGGGCTATAGCGGGAGCATTCGAAGTGCACTGGCCATGATCGACGAGGCAACACGCCTGCTTCGGCCACAGACTTCTCACCTGACAGTCAGCGTTACACCTACCTTCGCCTCAAAATGGCTGATTCCCAGGCTCGGCAATTTTGCGCAGAGTCATCCAGACATCGATTTGCGTGTGCTGGCAACCGATCGGCTGTCGCACTTCAGCACCGATGGTGTGGATATCGCTGTCCGTTATGGCAAGCCCGAGTTCGGAGCGGGCTTGAATAGCGAACTGCTGATGGAGCAGCTAATCGTTGCGGTGGCCAGCCCAAAGCTGTTCGAAGGCAGCGAAATACCTGCAAGCTTTGCGCAATTGCAGGATTTCGTCATGTTGCACGATGCCCATAATTTCTGGCCTCAGTTCCTTGCAGAGCTGTTCCCACAACACATGCAGCCCACAGCCAGAAACCTGCGTTTCAATCAGACCTCATTGGCCATTGAAGCGGCAATCAGCGGTCAGGGCATTGCCCTGGCCAGCCCTGCGTTCGTCGGTGATGACATTGCCGCAGGCCGGCTGATGCAGGTTTTTACCCAGCAACTCAGGATCGACAAGTCGTTTTATCTGGTCTGGCCACGCAAGATGAAACAGCCAGACTCGTTGAGCGTGGTCCAATGCTGGCTCAAGCAACAAGCTGCCGATAGTTAATCTATCGTAATAGTGAAGTTTAGCTGTCTCCCTCACCAATGGGGCTGCTGCTAAGGTGAATGCACCTGAAAAATCAGCATTGAGAGATTGGAGGCAGCATGTCAGTAGAAAAAGTTGCAATTATCACGGCAGGTGGCAGCGGCATGGGCGCTGCGGCAGCACGACGCCTGGCCGCCGAAGGCTTCAAGGTTGGGGTTCTTTCCTCTTCGGGCAAGGGCGAGGCGTTGGCTGCCGAGCTCGGCGGTATTGGTGTAACCGGTAGCAACCAGTCGGTTGAAGACCTGCAACGCCTGGTCGACGCTGTCGTGGAGAAGTGGGGCCGTATCGATGTGCTGGTCAATAGCGCCGGCCATGGTCCACGCGCGCCAATCCTGGAAATCAGCGACGAGGATTGGCACAAGGGCATGGATACTTACCTGCTCAATGTCATTCGCCCGACTCGCCTGGTGACGCCTTACATGCAGCGTCAGAAGAGCGGAGTGATCATCAACATCTCCACTGCCTGGGCGTTCGAACCCAGCGAGCTGTTCCCGACTTCTGCGGTATTCCGCTCGGGCCTTGCCGCATTCACCAAGATCTTCGCCGACAATTTCGCCGGCGATAACGTGCGCATCAACAATGTCCTCCCCGGCTGGATCGACAGCTTGCCGAGCACCGAGCAACGCCGCGACAGCGTGCCGCTCAAGCGCTACGGCACCAGCGAAGAAATCGCTGCGACCATTGCGTTCCTTGCTAGCGAAGGCGCGGCCTACATCACTGGGCAGAACATCAGGGTCGATGGCGGCGTAACACGCAGCATTTGATCGTCCGTGGCCGCAGCACTGCTGCGGCCCTCGTTTCATGGAGCCTGGTTTTTTCATGCTGGACGATCTGTTTCAAAGCATATGGGCGCAACTGGCGATCCCGGTCGGCCCGGTGCGCAACCCTTATCGGCTCATGCAACTGTCCACCCTGGACGAGCAAGGATGGCCCGTCTCCAGGACAGTTGTACTGCGAGATGCCGACGCCCGTGCAGGCGCGCTGTACTTTTACGCGGACAGGCGCTCGGCAAAATGCACGCAGATTGCCGTTGATCCACGCGTTGCACTAACGGCACTGAGCCCTTGCGGCCTGACCCAGGTGCGCATGGAGGGGCTTGCCACCCTGGTCGAGGACATCGAGTATCGACGACGCTGCTGGTCGACGGCGCGTGACAAGACACAGGCATTGTTCCGTCATGGCGCTGTGCCGGGGCAGGTGATTGAAAGCCCTGAAGTCGCCTACGAACGCATCCAGGGCGGTTTCGAGCACTTCGCAATCCTATGCATCGAGCCGCGAGCGCTTGAGTGGCTGGATCTCACACGACCCATTCAGCAACGGGCGCGCTTCCTGCGCCATGAAGGATTGTGGCAATCCTGCTGGCTGGCTCCCTGAGGCAGGCTTCTCGTACAGAACATGCAAACAGGAGTAATTGATGAAAGGTTACTGGATCATTCTGGGGACTGCTGTTACCGACACGCAGGCGCAGCAGGAATATGGCCGGTTGTGGGCGCCAATCGCCGAGCATTATGGCGCCAGGCTCAAGGCTCTCGATTCGACAGCGCTGGTCGAGTCGCATACCAGCACACGGGCGCTGGCGGTCGAGTTCGACAGTTATGCCCAGGCCCAGGCGTGCTATGCCGATCCCGCCTATTCGCAAGCAAAGGCGATGGCATTACGCGCCTATCGTCGTGAGTTGCTTATCGTTGAGGGGGATTTAGGCTGATCAAGGGTTCGCTGATACGGATGCCATGGGACGATAGCGTCCGGCATTGTTCCTCTCCTCCAGCGCAATACTGAACAGCTCTGCCAAAAGAAAAGGCACCCGCAGGTGCCCTCTCAATACCGTTTACGGAATGAATCGAGTGCCACAAGCGTGGCACATCCAAGTGCGGCGCCACTCTTCCAGTTTGTCGTACTGTGCGACGTTGAATTTCCAGTGGCGAACGAATCCAATTACACCGACGGTGATAAATGTCGCGCCTATGAAGAACCTTGACCAATCAACGCCCCAGAAGGTGTTCATAAGCTTGAGGCCATCGTACAAGATGATTGCACCAACCCCCGTAAGGATGACCGGGCCAAGCAAGCGCTTACCTGGAGGTGGACCGACGCTTGCCGCCAAATTGGTCTGATGCCGACCTGAAGTTTCAACGGTCACGCTTGGTCCGAATCCGGATTGGGACTGCGCTTGGTGGGTTGCTTGTATGTGAGAAGTGCCAGCAGCATGGATGATAGACAGAAGCTGGACGTTTTGACCTTGGCATTGCGGGCAGCAGATTGCGTTATTGCTCACCACGTATTCATTCCTTTGAGGGGTGAAAGGCGAGCATTCTAAGGCAATTGCATACATCAGCGCACTACGCGACTTTATCCGAGCGCTATTCACGACTTACCCCGCCCACAAACAAACCTACCATCCACCCCATCTGTGTAGGAGGACCGCCATGGGCGCACTTCGAGCAGCACAATGGCAGTACGACAACCAGTTGCCGCCTCCGGTGAGCGAGAGCGCGGCTGAGGAAGCTGAGGCGCGCTGGTTCGACGATGGCATCGCGGAGCTGTTGGCGCGCCGTAACGTAGTCTTCCAGCGCAACTTCCACCAGCGTGGCGTGACCTACGAGCGCTTCGCCCAAGCGGTGGATGAGTTCGCGATGGGCCAGCTTGAAGAGATAGCTCGGCAGCTACTCACTCCTTTTGCCAAGGAAACGGTGCTGGCCCAGGCCGAGGACGCGGAATGAATCCCCACAGCGTGGCGGTGAGCGCCATCGAGGCAGCAATCGAGACGATGCTTCTACCGGGTCTGGCCCGGTGGAGGATGCGAAGGCCGAGACGATGGTCGTCGCCTACTTCTCCATCCTCGATCCTCGTCATCGACTCCAACGAGTTCAAACATTACTGCGAGCGCATTCGGCGTATTGCCGTTCGGCGCAAGGAGGCTGCATGACAACGCCACTGATCACCACGCTCATTGATGAGCAGGTCGCTGAACTGCCCGAGAGTCAGGCAATGCCCGGCGACCGGGTGCTGATGTTGTTCAAGGGTCCGACCTTCGCGGCCGCGATGCACCAGGCCGAACTGGCCAGTATCGAAAATCCGCAGGCCTGGAACTGCCGGGCCTGCATCTGCGGAGAGTCGACCTTGGGCTACGAGGTTCGGGTGTGAACTCCTACCAGCGGGCCCGCCACTTGGTCATTTGGCGCGAAATCAACACCCAAAGAGCCCGGCACCGGGCCAGGCTTTTACATTTAGGCCCATCTACAGCTGAACGTTATTCCAATGGGCGCTTGTGATAACTATAACGCTCTGCATGGGATACCCTCGATGGGTCCGGCGGGCCCTGCTTCTGCCCTCTTCGAAAGGGAGGGCTGTCGAAATTGTCGTCACAGTTCTCTTGGAAAGCGCTCTCACTCTGATCGACTGATCTCTGTAGCCGCCCCTCATTATCGGCTGGCTGACTGACCTGTCTGTCACTATCTACGCCATACCTATCTCTGGACATACACACCTCTCAATGCTCAGAAGTCCTGAGCTATTTGAGTATGCGCTTCCCACTCTTCCAGAAGAGATAAAGCGGACCACTGGGACAGGGCTTGGGCTGAGTTGGCATCCAGATCGTATGCTCAATCCAGCTCACTCATACGCCTGTCGCCTGTTTCTTTCATTTTGAAAAGGAGGGTGAAACTGCCGGTAAGGCTTTGCCGTAGCTTTTGGGGCATTGCGAAGGAAAAATGGATGAGCCACGAACCATCTTTCAATCGAAATGTATCACCCCGGTAAAGAGCTACATCCGCCTCGCTCACTCCAATCCGCACGGCAATATCTGAATCACTTGGCGCATCAAACACGGTTGTGCCCTCACGTTCACCATGGAGCGAGCAAGCAGTGCATCTGGGCGCGCTATCGTTTGTGAATCGGCTTGGCCGTGTGAGGGTTCGTCCAAACGACCTTCGGCTTGCTCGCTAGCACGCCGCTGACTCCAGAAGGAACGCTTTCAATCTGGCCTCCCTGCTTGATGAACAAGTCAGTCTGTTCATTCAAGCGCTCATGGGCACGCTGCGTCTCTGGGGAAATGGCCTGGTGCATAAAAGCTACCTCTTAGTGAGAAGCCGCAGAAAACGGCTACGCAGCCACTATACAGGGAATTTGAAGCACCCGTGGGAATTAGAGCCAGATACTGAAAAATGCCAACATAATAAACGCAAAATCCTGCAAGTTTTGTTTAGAAATCCGTAAACCAAACCATCCGCCGCCGCTATAACGCAGCATCTGCAAGCATTTATCGCCGCTTTTCTTCGCGTCCCGGTGAGGCGCAAATGCCCGCCAGAGCGCACAACCATAGCCGACGCCCAGGCCGCTTGGCCTACATCAGGGCTTGACCTGGCATTTCCCCTATTACAACTGACGGCGCCGGCCTGGCGCGAGGTTTTCCAATGTCCACAACCAACATGCGCATCTGGGAGCAGGTGCAGACCACCGATACCCGCTACACCAAGAACGCCGAGGTCGGCGGCCAGAAGATCACCAACCTGAACGGCACCGCGATGGTCATGAAGGCGACCGAAATGTTCGGCCCGGTCGGTATCGGTTGGGGCTGGAAGGTGCTTGAGGAGCGATTCGACGACGGTCACGAGGTGTTTTCCGGCGAAGGCGACAAGCGAATCTGCTTGGGCCGGGAGATCGGCCACACCGTCAAAATCCAGCTCTGGTTCATGCAGGACGGCCAGCGCGGCGAGGTCGAGCAGTACGGGTGCACCCGGCACCAGTACAAGACCAAGTACGGCATGACCTCTGATGGTGAGGCGCCGAAGAAGTCGTTGACCGACGCCATCAAGAAAGCCCTGTCCATGCTGGGCTTCAGCGCCGATGCGTATGCCCATCCTACGTCGCCGGCGTCATCAAGGTGGACGTGGCAGCTCTCTGGGCCGAGCAACCCGACAGGATGACGACCGTATAGGTCGAAAGCTTCGCATGCAGGCGCAGGCGCCGAGAGGCATAAAACCTAGTTTTCGACGTGGCATCCAGCTTCTTGTACAGATTCTTAAAGCTATCAGTTCCCGACATTGCGCGTCCTCCGTGCGACAGGCGCGCATCTTGTAATTGAGGCTTTCCCAGCCCACAGAAAACCGGTCCAGCAACACCGACCCACGCGATGTGTTCATCAGGCTCAACCCGCTCGGCCTGAGCGAGCAAGTACTGCGCAAGGACAGTAATGACTTCGAAGACCAGCGCACCCACAGCGACTACCTGCTGTTCCTGGCTGGCTACCGCGAAACGCACCAGCAACCCCTCTCCCCTATCACGAGCAGGCTACCTGGTCGAATTTTGGGAGAGTTTCTGTGGCAATGCGGCGAGCCCGTCCGACGCCCCAGGCTAAAGCCCTGGTCATTGATTCACCGGGACGGGAATCGAACGCCTCCTCGTGAAGGGCCATGCCCGTCGAGGCATAGACTCCAATGAACATTTGCGTGTTACCTGCGCGCGACAGTCGCACCTGTACATCTATGTGCGTTCCATCGCCAAGGGTCTCGTCATGAGTGCGGTGGTGAAGCGAAGGATCAGCCCATTGCCAGAAAACTTCACCGCGTATCCTCATGTCGATCTCCTACGACTTTAGTTGTATGCGATAGGTGAACTTTCACAATAGCGAACACGAAGCGGTTATCAACCGCAGCGGGAGATACTGAAAACTGAATCGGACAAGCGGCGATCAGTCTTCGTCCGGCGGCTCAGGCAGGTGCATCGTTGCAGCAAAAGCCATCCATTCTTCAAAAATGCGTCGGTGCTGGTCGCAATCCGATCGCCAGCTGGAGGAGGACGTCACACCATACACAACCTGACTCATCGTTTGAGCCGTGTAGGTATCGAGCTTTCGAAGCAGTTCGTACGCATGAAACTGTTGATCCTTGCTAATAGAGCTCATGTGATCCACCGCTAATGAGGAGCGAAGCACTCCTCGTGACCGGTGGACACCCCGCCACAGATTAAAGTCACCAGAACTTAAACTTTTTTCGCCAACTGCCGCGATATGGCGGCCAAGGACGAAGTCATGCCTGAAGACAGCAACCGGCTTGGCCGGACCACTTCCGCTATATCGACGAGATTAGCACTGACGGGATAGGCGCCGGTTTGCGTACCCGGATAAAGCGAAGGCCCTTCATTCCTACAAAGTGAGGAAGCGGCACCAGCTCGGACATGCCCAGCTCGCCATGGAGCGTGCCAAGACTGCTCTGGAAGATCTCAATGGCGTGGACGCGATTGCAGACGAGCGACTGTGCTCGGGTGGCGACTTCATCAAAGAACTGAACCGGGATGACTATTAATGACCCGCCTCGCCCTCTGCCTCCTGCTGCTGGCCACCGGCGCCAGCGCAGGCGAATTGCCCAAAGGTGTTGACGTCTTCCACGACGACGAGCGCGGCGCAACCTGCTGGACCTTCGGTTTCGACTGGCGCGACGGCATAAGTTGCATCCCCGACAGCCAGCTGCAGGCCGGCAACCAGCTCCAGCTTTCCCCGCACGAAACCCAACCCGAACCTACACCCGCTCTGGCGCCTGGGCGCTGGATTGATGAGAGGTATCAGCCGTGAGCCCCAGGATTGTCCCAAATGGCCGGGGTCAACAAAATCCGCAGGCATTAAAAAAGCCCCGCAACCTCAATGGTTGCGGGGCTTTCGAATGGTGGAGGCCGAGGTCGGAATCGAACCGGCGTAGACGGATTTGCAATCCGGAGCATAACCACTTTGCTACTCGGCCTCAAAGGTCGGATCTAGCAGCTTGCGCTTCGCTATCTCCTTGAAACGCTGAACCTTTTTCAAAGTTTGCTGCGTTTCGATGGGCGCCATTATGTCTTCATTCCTTTAACCTTGCAACCCCCTGAACGAAAAAAAATTTCAACGGGTTCAAGGTGTTAGCGCAGGCGGCCGAGTTTACTCCACAAGCCCACCACTGTTTTCTCCACGGTGCCACTGGCAGCCATGCCGATTCGCTCCTGCAGGCTCTTGCGTTCGGCGTAGTGCAGGTGGAACAGGTTGGCGTTGCGCGCGCGTTCGCTGAGGTACTCGTCGCTGGTCTGCAACTCGTCCACCAGCTTGCGGTTGAGTGCCGCGACGCCCAGCCAGACTTCGCCGGTGGCCACTTCGTCGATGTGCAGCTGCGGGCGATAGCGGGAAACGAAGTCCTTGAACAGCTGGTGGGTGATGTCCAGGTCTTCCTGGAACTTCTCCCGGCCTTTCTCGGTGTTCTCGCCGAACACGGTCAGGGTGCGCTTGTATTCACCGGCGGTCAGCACTTCGAAATCGATGTCGTGCTTCTTCAGCAGGCGGTTGACGTTTGGCAGCTGCGCCACCACGCCAATGGAACCCAGTACGGCGAACGGTGCGCTGACGATCTTCTCGCCAATGCAGGCCATCATGTACCCGCCACTGGCGGCTACCTTGTCGATGCACACGGTCAACGGGATGCCGGCCTGGCGAATGCGCGCCAGCTGCGATGCGGCCAGGCCATAGCTGTGCACCAGGCCACCACCGCTTTCAAGGCGTAGCACCACCTCGTCGCGCGGGGTGGCGAGGGTGAGCAGCGCGGTGATTTCGTTGCGCAGGCTTTCGGTGGCAGAAGCTTTGATGTCGCCATCGAAATCCAGCACGAAGACCCGGCCCTTTTCCTCGGCCTTGCCCTTCTTCTGCCGCTTTTCCGCCTTGGCCTGCTGCTTGCGCAGGGCCTTGAGCTGGGCCTTGTCGAGCAGGCCGGATTCCAGGCGCTCGCGCAGGTCCTTGTAGAACTCGTTCAGGCGGGTGACCTGCAATTGCCCACCCGATTTGCGCCGCCCCTTGCCGCGCAGCCCGGCGATGGCCGACAGCACTATCAGGATGGCGATGACCAGGGTGGCGGTTTTGGCGAGAAAGCTTGCGTATTCAGCAAGAAACTCCACGTTGACTCCTTAAAGACTTGCGCCACTACGGCGCGTAACTGTAGCAAGCATACCGTTGCGCCTGAGGTGCTGCCAGCCGTGGCAAACGCTGGCAACACCTTTCAAACAACCTTTTCAAACGCTTGTATGTTTTTTCGTTGACAGCCCGTGTGCCGCATCCTAACCTCGCAGCAACCTCCAACAGGCCGGAACCTTTCGTGGGCAACCTCTACCTGATCCGACATGGCCAAGCCTCCTTCGGCGCCGATGACTACGATGTCCTCTCGCCCGTGGGCGTGCGCCAGAGCCAGGCCCTGGGTGAGCACCTGGCCCAGCTCGGTGTAAGGCTGGACCGCTGCGTGGCAGGCGACCTGCGCCGCCAGCAGGATACCGCGCGCCTAGCCCTGGATGCATTGCACGCCAATGGCTGCCCGGTGCCGGCTGTTGAGACCGATACAGCATTCAATGAGTTCGATGCCGATGGTGTGATCCGCGCCTTGTTGCCCGGGCTGCTGCCTCAGGAGCCCGACGCCCTGCACATCCTGCGCAATGGCGCGCAGCACCGCAGCGAGTTCCAGCGCCTGTTCGCACTGATGGTGCAGCGCTGGCACGATGGCGAACATGCCGACGATGACCTGGAGACCTGGCAGGCGTTCACCGCCCGCGTGCAAGGCGGCCTGCAGCGCGTACTGGATGCTGCCGGTAGCGGCGACAATATCGCCATCTTCACCTCGGGCGGTACCATTGCCGCCCTGCTCCACCTGGTTACCCGTATTACCCCCGGACAGGCGTTCGCGCTGAACTGGCAGATCATCAACACGTCGCTCAGCCAGCTGAAGTTCCGCGGCCGCGACGTGGCACTGGCTTCCTTCAACAGCCAGGCCCATGTGCAGCTGTTGAGGGCGCCGGAGCTTGTCACCTATCGATGAGCCCGGCTTGTTGTGTCCCTGCGGGGACGTGTAAATCACTCTATAAGGAATGCGCCATGACCTCCGTAGCTGATGCCGTCAAAAAGATGCAAGAGAAGTTCAACCCATCCGCTGCCGCCGGCCTGGACCTGGTGTTCGGCTTCAACATCACCGACGAAGACAAGCACTACGCGCTGATCGTCAAGGACGGCACCTGCGACCTGCAGGAAGGCGAAAACCCGGATGCCAACTGCACCCTGGTGATGGATAGCGAAACCCTGAAGGGTATCGTCAGCGGCGAAACCGACGGCATGCAGGCATTCATGGGCGGCAAGCTGCGCGTTGAAGGCGACATGATGCTGTCGATGAAGCTCAGCGAGCTGTTCCCGTCCTGAGGGCTGGAAATAGCGGATGATCGAAAAACCGAAGCCTGACCGGCTTCGGTTTTTTTTTGCCCGTGCCCAACAGCCCGCACAAGGCCGCCTGGCTTGTGGGCACTTCCACAAAAACAAGTGAGCGCTATCAAGGCAGTTGATCAAACAGCAACACCCTCACCTATATGGCATCTGGCACGCTTGTCCCATCCCCGGCGGACCATTAGATTAGCCAATAGTCCTTGCGATCGAGAATAAGGAAAACGCATGACGCTCACCGACCAGTCCACCCAGGTACGCCCCGGCGAAGAACTCGACGCGGCTGTCATCGACCCTTACCTCAAAGCCAACATCCCCGGCCTGGATGGCCTGCCGAGCATCAGCCAGTTCCCTGGCGGCGCCTCCAACCTTACCTACCTGGTCAGCTACCCGGGCCGCGACTTCGTGCTGCGCCGTCCACCGTTCGGGCAGAAGGCCAAGTCGGCCCACGACATGGGCCGCGAGTTTCGCATCCTCAACCAGCTCAACAGCGGCTTCCCCTACTGCCCCAAGGCCTATGTGCACTGCACCGACAGCAGCCTGATCGGCGGCGAGTTCTACGTGATGGAACGGGTCAAGGGCATCATCCTGCGCTCGGACATCCCGGCCGAGCTGGACCTTGACGCCAACCGCACCGAAGCCCTGTGCAAGAGCTTCATCGACCGCCTGGTGGAACTGCACCAGGTGGACTACAACGCCTGCGGCCTGGCCGACCTGGGCAAACCGGAAGGCTATGTGCAGCGCCAGATCGAGGGCTGGACCAGCCGCTATGAAAAGGCCCTGACCCCTGACGCCCCGCGCTGGGAACAGGTGACCGCCTGGCTGCACGAGAAAATGCCCGCCGACCACCCGCGGCCCGGCATCGTGCACAACGACTACCGTTTCGACAACGTGATCCTCGATGCCGACAACCCCATGCGCATCATCGGTGTGCTGGACTGGGAAATGGCCACCCTGGGCGACCCGCTGATGGACCTGGGCAACAGCCTGGCCTACTGGATAGAGGCCGACGACCCGGCGCCAGTGCAGCTGATGCGCCGCCAGCCGAGCAACGCGCCGGGCATGCTCACCCGCCGCCAGTTCGTCGATTACTACGCCGAGCGCGCCGGCATCCGCCTGGACAACTTCGATTACTACTATTGCTATGGCCTGTTCCGCCTGGCCGGCATCGTCCAGCAGATCTACTACCGCTATTACCACGGCCAGACCCAGGACAAGCGCTTCGCCCAGTTCATCCACATGAACCGCTTGCTGGAGCAGATGACCATGCAGGTCATCGCCAAGTCCAGCCTCTGAGCCCCGACCTAGACGACGGATAACAAGGAAAACAGCATGTCCAAGACCCACCTGTTCGACCTCGACGGCAAGATTGCCTTCGTTTCCGGCGCCAGCCGTGGCATCGGCGAGGCCATCGCCCACCTGTTGGCCCAGCAAGGTGCCCATGTGATCGTGTCCAGCCGCAAGCTCGACGGTTGCCAGCAGGTGGCTGACGCCATCATCGCCGCCGGTGGCAAGGCAACGGCGGTAGCCTGCCACATCGGTGAACTGGAGCAGATCCAGCAGGTGTTTGCCGGCATCCGCGAACAATTCGGGCGGCTGGACATCCTGGTCAACAATGCCGCTACCAACCCGCAGTTCTGCAACGTGCTGGATACCGACCCGGGTGCTTTCCAGAAGACCGTGGACGTGAACATCCGGGGCTACTTCTTCATGTCGGTCGAGGCCGGCAAGCTGATGCGCGAGCATGGTGGCGGCAGCATCATCAACGTGGCGTCTATCAACGGGGTTTCACCCGGCCTGTTCCAGGGCATCTACTCGGTGACCAAGGCGGCAGTCATCAACATGACCAAGGTCTTCGCCAAGGAGTGCGCGCAGTTCGGGATCCGCTGCAACGCCCTGCTGCCAGGCCTGACCGACACCAAGTTCGCCTCGGCACTGGTGAAGAACGACGCCATCCTCAACGCCGCGCTGCAGCAGATCCCGCTCAAGCGCGTGGCCGACCCCAAGGAAATGGCCGGCGCCGTGTTATACCTGGCCAGCGATGCTTCCAGCTACACCACCGGTACCGCACTCAATGTCGACGGTGGCTACCTGTCCTGATCAGGCTTTTACTGCAACCAGGGTGTAGCTCAGGGGCAGGCGTGCGGGCTGCTCGCGCAGGCGATATTCACCGTCGTCGCCCTTGACCATCTGCCCCGGCAGCGCCTCCCAGGGGATACTCTGGTGCTCGACCAGGGCGGTCAGTTGCAGGCCGTGGGCCAGCAAGGCGCTGATCACCTCGCCCAGGCCGTGGTTCCACTCGTGGGTTTCGGTGTGGGAAAGGCGCTGCTCGGTTTCGACGTAGGTTTGGTCGTTGTGCCACACCGTCGGCTCTTCGTGTTCGAAATACGGGTATTCGAGTTGCAGGCGGTCCTGGTGGTCTTCGTTGACTGCCATCAGCATCGGGTGCCCGTCGCGCAGGAACAACCGACCACCCGGCTTCAGCAGGGCCGCGACAGTACGCGCCCACGGCTCGATGCGAGGCAGCCAGCAGAGCGCGCCGATGCCGGTGTAGACCAGGTCGAACGTGCCGGCCGGCAACACCTTGTCGGCGGCGTAGACGTCGGACTCGACATACGCGATGGGTGCCGCACAGCGCTGGGCCAACGCACGCGCCTCGGCCAGCGAAGCCGCGGAATAGTCCAGGCCACAGACCTTGGCACCAAGGCGCGCCAGCGAGAGGGTATCGGTACCGATGTGGCACTGCAGGTGGACGGCGTTGAGCCCGTCGATATTGCCAAGCAATGGCAGGTCGAAGCGTACGGTCTCGGAAAGGTGTTCGGGATGCTGGACGAGCCGTTCGACTTCGTAGTCGTTGGAAGCAGCGTGCAGCGGGGCACGTTCATCCCAGCTGGCGCGGTTGAGTTGCAGTGAGCGGTCCATGGTGTCTTCCTTGATTCGTGGGGGCTCATGCTAGCCCCCACCAATCTCCCTGCGACAGGACTGCCTTGCTAAAAATTGTAAAGCTGGCGCGCTCCCACCCGACCCCACAGAGCCCCTGCCAAGTCAACCAGCCATGTGAAGTCGCCAGCCGTTACAGGCAGGTCGCCGCCGCCGCCCGGCGCTGCAGGGCCACACCGTCGTTCTTCTGCGCGTAGTAATCCACCCGCGCCCCACCCACCTGCGGGTACACGTCCACGAACGCCTCGGCCTCACGGGTATACACGGTGAAGCCACCTTGCTTGCGTGGTTCCAGATAACCACTGGCGTCGTCGCCGAATACCTTCTCTTCCTGCCAGCTGAACTGGATGCACTGGGCCACCAGCTCTGGCGCCTTGTGCGAGTCGAGCTGCGCGGTCGGCTTGCCGCCTCGGGCCGTTTCCATGGTCGCAGAAGCACAACCGACCAGCATCAACGCCGCGGCCATCGGCAGAATCGCACGCATGTTCCATCCTCAGGATAAAAAAGAAGGCGACTCTAGCACTGGCAAGCATCGCGAGTGAATTGTCGCGCTCAGGTGGCTGTCGCAGATAAGGCATTCCGTCACAAGGAGATAACCATGAAACTGCACCACCTGCTGTTCGCCGTCCTTGCCAGCCTGCCCCTGGCTGCCACCGCAGCCCCCTCCAGCGAAGAAAGCGTCACCACACCAGAAACCCACAACCGAGAGCTCAAGGTCGGCGACAAGGCACCCGACCAGTACAAACGCGATGACCAGGCTATCAAGGACTGGAAAGCCAAGGGCCTGCCAGCACCGGAAAAGGAAAGCCACTGGGTAAACATGGGTGGGCGCTACGTGCTGGTGCAGATCACCAACGGTGTGGTGCTGGCGATCCAGCCAGCCCGCTGATTCAACACTCTTCACTCCCGCCGCTCTCGCTGGCACGACAATTTTTTGCCTGCCAGCGAAACCAAATGGATCCTTTCCAGTCTCAGGAGGTGTGCCGTAAACCATTGCGGATCAAGGACCTATATCGTGATGACCCGTCTTGCAAGCCTTTCGCTGATTGCTGTTGTCCTGCTGACTGCCGGGTGCCATAGCCATCGCTACCATGACGACGACGACGATGGCTGGCGTGACCGTGACCGTGACCGTGACCATCGCCACCACCATCGGCATGACCGCGACGACGATGATGACGACTATCGTCGATATCGTGGTGACCGCTACTACCGCTGAAACGTCTTTTTCAACCCTGGCCCGCCGCCCATTGCGCGGCACCTTAACCTGATGATTCCTTTGAGGTTCGTATCATGCGTCTGACTCTGCCTTCCCTTGCCCTCGGCCTGCTGCTGTGCCAGGGCGCTTTCGCCGGTGACGGTACCGCCGCCATTGGCGGTGGCCTGGGTGGTGTTCTGGGTAACGTTGTCGGTCAACAGATCGGCGGCAAAACGGGGGCGGCCATCGGCGCCGGCCTCGGCGGCGCAGCCGGCAGTGCGGTAGGTGCACGCAAGGGCAACCGTACCGAAGCCGCCATTGGCGGTGGCCTGGGCTCGGCGGGCGGTTCGCTGCTGGGCGGCGCGGTGGGCGGCAAGACCGGCTCCACCGTGGGTGCCGGCCTGGGTGGTGCGGCCGGTGGTGCCATCGGCAACCACCTGGGCGACAACAACGGCAAGCACCACCGTCACCGTCACTGATTCCAGTGACAAAGGGGCCGCAATGCGGCCCCTTTTGTTTTGCAAACCCTGCAGTACATCAACACCCCCTTCAGCACAATCCGGCACACTGGCTGCTACTGTCTATCGTGCCCCCGTGTGAAGGAACACCCCCTCCCCATGAACCAAGAGCTGCTATGGGTCCTCGGCCTGCTGGCCATCGTCATCACCCTGTTCGTCATCAACCGCCCACGCATGGACGTGGTCGCGCTACTGGTGATCCTCGCCCTGCCGCTGTCGGGCATCCTCACCGTGGAGCAGGCGCTGGCCGGTTTCAGTGACCCCAACGTGGTGTTGATCGCCGCCTTGTTCGTGATCGGTGAAGGCCTGGTGCGCACCGGCATTGCCTACCGTATCGGCGAATGGATGAGCGAGCGGGCCGGCAACAGCGAGGCACGCCTGCTGGTGTTGCTGATGGTAGCCGTGGCGGGGCTGGGTTCGATGATGAGCTCCACCGGCGTGGTGGCCATTTTCATTCCGGTGGTGCTGAGCATCGCTGCACGCCTGCAGCTTTCGCCCGCCCGCCTGATGATGCCGCTGGCTTTCGCCGGCCTGATCAGCGGCATGCTCAGCCTGGTGGCCACACCGCCCAACGTGGTGGTACACAGCGAGCTGGTACGCCATGGCGAAGCGGGCTTCAGCTTCTTCAGCTTCACCCCGTTCGGCCTGGTGGTGCTGGTGCTGGGCATCGGCTACATGCTGCTGACCCGGCACTGGCTGAATGGCGAAGTGCGCAAGGACGGCCGCGTGGAAAGCCGCCGCACCCTGCTGGACCTGGTGCTGGACTACAAGCTCAATGGCCGTGAACGGCGCCTGCGCATCCGCCCCCATTCACCGCTGATCGGTCATACCCTGGGCGAGCTGGAGCTGCGCACCCGGCATGGCGCCAACGTGATCGGTATCGAGCGCCAGCACAAGTTCACCACGCGGGTGATCGCCGCCGACTCCAGCACCGTGCTGCACCAGGGCGATGTGCTGCTGCTCGACCTGTTCGCCAACCGCGACGACCTGCGCAGCCTGTGCCAGACCATGCAGCTGGAGCCGCTGCACTTCAAGGCCGCCTACTTCATTGACCAGTCCCAGGAGCTGGGCATGGCCGAGGTATTGCTGCCACCAGGTTCGAAACTGCTCGGCAAGAGCATCCTCGAACTGGCCTTTCGCACTCGCTTCGACCTCAACGTTGTCGGCTTGCGCCGCGAGCAGGTGGCGATCGAAGAACAGCTGGTGGAAGAAAAGCTGCGCCTGGGCGACACCCTGCTGGTAGTCGGCCCGTGGAAAGCCGTGCGCCAGTTGCAAAGCAAGCCCAAGGACTTCCTGGTACTGAGCCTGCCCGCAGAAATCGACCTGGTCGCGCCCGCCCGCACCCGCGCACCACAGGCGTTGCTGAGCCTGGCGGTGATGGTCGGGCTGATGGTCAGCGGCGCGGTCCCCAATGTCATTGCCGCGCTGATCGGCTGCCTGCTGATGGGCGCAGGCCGCTGCATCGACATGAACAGCGCCTACCGGGCCATCCACTGGCAAAGCCTGGTGCTGATCGTCGGTATGCTGCCCTTTGCCCAGGCACTGCAGAAAACCGGCGGCATCGACCTGGCAGTGGGCGGCCTGGTCAGCGTGCTGGGCGGTGCCGGCCCCAGCGCCATCCTCGCCTGCCTGTTCGCGGTCACGGCGGTGATCGGCCTGTTCATCTCCAACACGGCCACTGCGGTACTGATGGCACCCGTGGCCGTCAGCACCGCCACGCAGCTGGGCATGTCGCCCTACCCGTTTGCCATGACCGTGGCGCTGGCTGCCTCGGCGGCCTTCATGACGCCGGTGTCATCGCCGGTGAACACCCTGGTACTTGGCCCGGGGCAATACCGCTTCGCTGACTTTGTCAAAGTTGGCGTGCCGTTCACCATACTGGTGATGCTGGTGACCGTGTTGATGGTGCCGTGGTTCTTTGGGCTGTAGGGTTTGGCTACGAATGAAGGCAATTTGGCATTATCTCG
The DNA here is from genome assembly GCF_002113105.1 of Pseudomonas sp. B22(2017). Taxonomy (NCBI): domain Bacteria; kingdom Pseudomonadati; phylum Pseudomonadota; class Gammaproteobacteria; order Pseudomonadales; family Pseudomonadaceae; genus Pseudomonas; species Pseudomonas sp. B22(2017). The sequence goes on along the minus strand of NZ_NEJN01000002.1, from coordinate 371,582 downwards.
ACCGATCGCGGCAGATTGACATCAAGTCCCCTGACGAAACACACTTATGCGCAATTGCCCCAGGTGCTTCAAGCCGTTGTCCTGGATTTCGTTCCCGCCTTGCCGGTCGAGCCCATGGTTTTTCCAGCCCAATCGCGCTTGTTGCACTACGTCGTTCTACTCGGCCTGACCTTCGCCCTGACCCTGGGCGGCATCCTGGCCCGCCCGATCGAATCCCTGTCGCTGTTCTGGCCGGTCAATGCGGTCCTGGCTGGGGTGCTACTGCGCTACCCCCGCCAAGCCACGCTGACGGGGTTTACCCTGGTCTGGCTGGCCATGGTCGGCGCCGACCTGCTGTGCGGCAGCGCCTGGGTGCCTGCCCTGTGGTTCAACCTGTGCAACCTGGGCGTGGTGGTCACCCTCTGGCTGATGCTCTCGCGCTTGCCACGCCTGCACCGACGGATGCGTACTCCCCACGGCGTCCTCAGCGTGTTCGGCGCCAGTGCCGCCGGGGCAATAGTGGCTGCCAGCATGGCGGCGGCAGTGGCCGCGCCGTGGTTCGAACAGTCGTTGCGCGCCACCTGGCTGGCCTGGTTCAGTGAACAGTTCTCGACCAGCGTGCTGGTGCTGCCAGTGCTGCTGACAGCCCCTACGGCACGAGCGCTGGTGCGCGGTGGCGCCCAGGCCATCCGCCTGGCGCCGTTGCTGGTGCTGCTGGCCTCGCTGGCGTTCAGCATTGCCTTCGGCGGCCCCGGGGCCATTGCCTTCCCGATTGCCGCGCTGCTGTGGTGCGCCTGGACTTACTCACCGTTCCTGGTTTCTCTGCTGACACTCACCGCTGGCAGCACGCTGATCGTGGCGGTGGCGCAAAACCTCATGCATTTCAGCGTGCCGCAAAGCGAGCCCGGAGTGACCACACTGATGTCGGCGCGCCTGGGCATCGCCATGCTGGTGCTCGGGCCGCTGGTGGTGGCCTGCGTCAGCCAGGCAAACCGCAGCCTGATGGCCCGCCTGGCGCATCAGGCCAGCATCGACCACCTCACCGGTGTGCTCACCCGCAGCGCCTTCACCCGCCGCGCCAACGCGCTGCTGGAAAGCCGCCAGCAACACGCCCAGGCGCTGCCGCTGACCCTGATGATGCTGGACATCGACCACTTCAAGTCGATCAATGATGTCCATGGCCATGCGGTCGGTGACCAGGTGCTGCGCCAGTTCGCCAGCACCCTGCAGGACCAGTTGCACGATGGTGAACTGTTCGCTCGCCTGGGCGGCGAGGAATTTGTCGTGGTCCTACCGGGTCTGGCGCCAGATCGGGCCAAGTTCACTGCCGAGCGCCTGCGCCGTGCGGTGCAGGACCTGCATGTGATGCAGGCCGGCCAGTCCCTGCAGATTACCGTCAGTATCGGCCTGGCCGGTTGTGCCGCCGACATGCCGGCCCCCACCCTCGATGAACTGCTGGCACGCGCCGATCAGGCGCTGTACCGCGCCAAGGCCCATGGCCGCAATCGCGTCGAACAGGCCGAGCCACAACGCCAGGCGATGTGAACTAGCCACCCAGCAGGTCCCACGTCAACTTGGCGATCAGCACGCACAAGAGCACCAGGAACAACCCACGCACAAAGCCCGCGCCCTTGCGCACCGCCAGCCAGGTACCGGTCAGCGCGCCGAGGATGTTGCAAGCCGCCATGGGCAAGGCGATGGCGTACAGCACATTGCCTGATGGCACGAAGAACACCAGCGCCGCCAGGTTGGTGGCGATGTTCACCACCTTGGCCGACGCCGAGGCGTGCAGAAAGTCCAAAGCGAAGAAGCGGATGAACAGGAAGATCAGGAAGCTGCCAGTACCCGGACCGAACAGGCCGTCGTAAAAACCGATCGCGCCACCGATCAGCACCGCCAGGCACTGCTCCTTGCGGCCGATCCTTGTGGGTTTGTGCAGCGTGCCGAAGTCCTTCTTGCAGAAGGTGTAGATGGCCATCAGCACGATCAGCACCAGCACCGCCGGGCGCATCACGCTGGGCGGCACCAGCGACACCGTGGCGGCACCGGCGAAAGACATTACGAACGCACTGAGCGCTGCCGGCACGATCAACCCCCAGTCCAGCGTCACCCTGCGGATGAACGAACGCGCAGCGAAGGCCGTGCCACACACCGACGCCAGCTTGTTGCTTCCGAGCAATGCCGCCGGTTGCGCGGTGGGCAGCACGTTGAACAAGGCCGGAATCTGGATCAGCCCACCGCCACCCACGGCGGCGTCGATCAGCCCAGCGGCGAAGGCGAACACGGAAAGCACAGCGATATCCATCATGACGCGGTTCCAGGCAGTGAAGACGCCTGCAAGGCTAATCAAAGTGCCGCGCTTGTGTTGAAATGCCATATTGCGAAAACTGCAACGAGGAGCAGGCAATGGCATTGGACATGCTGCGGGAAATCCAGGCGTTCGTCAGCGTGGCGCACAAGCGCAGCTTCGTCGCCGCCGCCCGCGCCCTGGGGCGCTCCCCCAGCGCGGTAACCCGCGCGGTACAAACCCTGGAAGACAACGCCGGGAGCAAACTGCTCAACCGCAACGCCAATGCCGTGACCCTGACCGAAGCCGGCGAGCGCCTGCTGCCACACGCCGAACGCTTGCTGGATGTGCAACGTGATGCCGCCGACGAACTGGCCGCGCTCAGCGGCAGTGCACAAGGCTGGATCCGCTTCGCCGTGCCGCAGGTACTGGGCGAACATGTCCTGCCCCAGGTGCTTGCCGAGTTTTCCCGCTGCCACCCCCAGGTAACCCTGGACGTGCAGTACAGCGACGGGGCCTTGGACCCGCTGCAAGGCAAGTTCGACTTCGTGGTGCGCGGTGCCTTCCCACAGTCGAGCGAGCTGATCGGCTACCCGCTGTGGGATTACCAGCGTCACCTGTATGCAAGCCCTGAATACCTGGCACTGGCCGGCACGCCACAACAACCCGAGGACCTCGAGGGCCACGCGCTGATCCTGCACACCGCCCCGCGCATCCTCAAGGCCTGGCACTTCTGCCGCGACGGCCAGATCACCAGCCTGCGCCCCAGGCCCAGGCTGCGCCTGGACTCAGGTGACGCGGTGTACCACAGCACCTTGGCCGGCGCCGGTATCGCCCGCCTGGCCGCCTGGGTCGGCGAAGCGCAGGTCAAGGCCGGGCGGCTGGTGCGGGTATGCCCGCAGTACCGCCTGACCTCCAGCAACGGCCGGGACCCGCAGATGCATGCCGTGTACCCCGCCGGCGAGCTGCCGGCGCGGGTACGCGACCTGCTGGCAGCCCTGCGCCGCGCCGGCCTGGCCTACTGAAACAACGCCCTGAAACGGCTGTTCAATTTCTGCTCAATTTGACAGAGCCCGCCACGGGCTTGGCTTGCAGAACTTTATCCACAGACCTACCCACGTTTTTTGTGGACAGTTTTCCCAGTGCAAAGAATGACTTATCGTACAAATCGGTAGGGTGAATCGGCCAACAATGAAGAGGAATGGGCCCGCCCGAAGGACAGGCAGGCCGCGAGGGATAGGTGTGGTGAACGTCAGCTTGGCGGAATGGTGCCAAGGATACCGATCAGAATGGTCAGCAGCAGAAAACCACCCAGGAATAGCGCGAGCTTGCCCATTGGAACCTCTACAAGTGTGATGCGGGAATGGGCATATTGTCGGGCTTGGGCTGATACCGTTACAGATTCAGCTTTATGGAAAAAAAGCGGATCAGATGTGAGGCACCGGTTCTTTTGTGGGAGCGGCTTTGCGTCGCGAAAGGGCCGCAGGGCGGCCCCGGCAATCTTGAGGGATGCATCGAAAACCTGGGGCCGTTGCGCGCCCCTTTCGCGACACAAGGCGCCGCTCCCATAAAACTGCACATAACTCATTGAATTAGCAGGGGCCCTGTGGGAGCGGCTTCAGCCGCGAACACCGGCGCAGCCGGTGCCATGCACCGCGTTGGATTCTTCGCGGCTAAAGCCGCTCCCACCGGGTACGCGGATTGCTTGCAATTTCAGTTATCTACGCGACAGCGCAGCCCAAAGAGCTGGGCCATCTCCCACAAGAGCGGCGCATCTGGCCCTTACGCGTGACAGCAATTTTTGCAGTCATCCACGCTGTGCTAGGGTCAAGCGCTCGAACCTGCCAGGAGTGCCATCCCTTCATGACCGCTTTCGCGACCAACGCTGCCTTGTTGTTGATCGACCTTCAGATTGGTATCCACCACCCGCGCCTGGGCCGGCGCAACAACCATGAGGCCGAACTGCGTATAGGCGATCTGCTGGCTGCGTGGCGTCGGTCAGGACGCCCGGTGATCCATGTGCGCCACCTGTCCCGCTCGGTAGACTCGGTGTTCTGGCCGGGCCAGTCCGGTTGCGAATTCCAGCCCGCATTTACCCCACTGGCCAGCGAAACCGTGTTCGACAAACATGTGCCCGATGCCTTCGCCAACTCCGGCCTGGAGCGCTGGCTGCATGCGCGCAGCATCAACGCACTGGTCATCGCCGGGGTAATTACCAACAACTCCGTGGAATCCACCGCACGCTCGGCGGGCAATCTCGGTTTCGATGTGGTGGTGGTGGAAGATGCCTGCTTCACCTTTGACCAGCACGACCTGCAAGGCCGGCTTTGGCCGGCGGAGGATCTACATGCGCTGTCGTTGAGCAACCTGGCTCTGGATTACGCGCGCATCCTGCGCACGGAGCAGGTTCTGATTGCTGACTCGCTTCAGGTCAACCGCTGAAGCTTCTGCGCAGGCAACCAGCCAACTCGTCATTGCCATGGCGGCGACACCAGACCCAGCCATTGAGCGGGCGCACCATCTGCACCTGCTCTTGGCGAAGCGGATGGGCGCAGATGCCCGATGTCTACCCGCCACTCGACCACCACCCTGCCACACCGTTTCAGCCGTACACTGCTCGCCTGTACCCTGCTGCCACCTGGCCTGCTGACGGCGGACATCACCACGGCTGCAGCACAGCAGCCCCAGCCAGCCGCTACAGCGGCGGATGACTTCGACCCGCTTAACAACTTGCCGCAGGAAGCGCCTCAGACATTCACCTAGGCGGTGATGGATGCGGACCACCTGTAGCGCGCGGGGCGGCAATTGCTACATAAGGTTTCGAAAAGCACTGCAGCCTCTGGATCAATCCGCCTTGAGGGCCTGCATTGCCAAACACCTATCATCGCCACCTACCATGCGGGCTCAGGAGGGTTTGAAAGACATGATTTGAAACGCTGACTGTAGGATCTTTTACCGCGCAATGTAGGAAGAATCTATGTAGTGGGATTTGCCTGTATGAAACATCAGTTTCTCCAGCAAATTCGAACTGCTACGGTCCAGTTTTCCTACAGCGGCACGGAAGCCTACAGCATGAGAAAAGCATGGATCCGTTCAATACCTCGGCCCTGAAACTACAGAAGAATTTGCTTAACCTGCGCCTTGAGCGTGACCGCCTGAGAAGGGAGGGCAAGGACAAGGAGGCGGACGAACTTGCGGCACCGATCGAGCGGATAGAGGCAGCTATTCGTCAATTACCGGATGAGATGAAGCCAGTGACCCTGCAATAAAACCTGCGGGAGCGGGCATGACCACGCCTGCATCAAACGCCTGCAGGCTACTGATGTGGAGCAAGGTTGGGTCCAGCCTACGGATCCGATTTCCGCGCAGTTGTCAGTAATGCAATTTGGCTTGAGAGGCTGCGGCTAGCGCTCAGTAGCAAGCGAGGAGCCCGCCTCGGCGGGCTTTTTCGTGCCTGTAAGAATGGGATGAAGCCAGGTAAGTTGGAGCCTTGGCGAAACCGACCAAGCAAGAAGTATCGGAAGCGCCGAAACAAACCATTCCCACGGATGGTCCCGTGGATGGTTTCCTATGCCCCAGAAACGCAAAAAGCCCTGAATAATCAGGGCTTTGAATATGGCGGAAGCGTAGAGATTCGAACTCTAGGATAGTTGCCCATCGACGGTTTTCAAGACCGTTGCCTTAAACCACTCGGCCACGCTTCCAGCTCGTTTTGCGGCCGCCATAATACCGTAATGAAACAAGCTGTCAAACTCTCTGTGTCGCGGGTTGCGGGAGCTCTGATAGACTCCTAGCATCTGAACGTTTGAAAACCACAGGTTTACCAAGGAGTGTCGCCATGCGCGAACAGGATTACGCCGTACACCACGGCCAGCAGGTCGAGCAGCAGGAGATCAGCAAGGTCCTGCGCAACACGTACAGCCTGCTGGCGCTCACGCTCGCCTTCAGCGGTGTCATGGCCTTCGTGGCCCAGCAGATGCGCGTCGGCTACCCGAACGTGTTCGTGGTACTGATCGGCTTCTACGGGCTGTTCTTCCTTACCAACAAACTGCGTGATTCGGCCTGGGGTCTGGTATCCACCTTCGCGCTCACCGGCTTCATGGGCTTTATCCTCGGCCCTATCCTCAACCGCTACCTGGGCATGGCCGGTGGCGCCGAGGTGGTCAGCTCGGCATTTGCCATGACTGCCCTGGTGTTCGGCGGCCTGTCGGCTTATGTGCTGATTACCCGCAAGGACATGAGCTTCCTCAGCGGCTTCATCACTGCGGGCTTCTTTGTACTGCTGGGTGCTGTCGTGGCCAGCTTCTTCTTCCAGATCAGCGGCCTGCAACTGGCGATCAGCGCTGGCTTCGTGCTGTTCTCGTCGGTCTGCATCCTGTTCCAGACCAGCGCGATCATTCACGGTGGCGAGCGTAACTACATCATGGCGACCATCAGCCTGTATGTGTCGATCTACAACCTGTTTGTCAGCCTGCTGCAGCTGTTTGGCATCATGGGTCGTGATGACTGATTGATTGCTGCAAGAGAAAGCCCGCTTCGGCGGGCTTTTTTTGTGGGAGCGGGTTCACCCGCGAACACCGGCGCAGCCGGTGCCAGGCACCGCGCTGGTTTCTTCGCGGGTGAACCCGCTCCCACAGGGTCCGCGCAGGATTCAGGCCAAAAGCACCAATAATTGACCATAAAGTCAGATAACCGGGCGAATGGTCGTCGATCATGCCGCCATCGTGCTTTTCTCTACCCCAATTCGCCATCACCCCGTAGAATGCGCTCCTTTTTTCTTCCGGGGCAGCTTTTCGCAATGAGCTCACACGAACACAGCCCAGGCGCGGCGGCGCCTGCCAATGAACTGGTGCTTGGTCTGGAGGACAAGCCACGGCTGTTGATCGGCCTGCTGGCAGCACTGCAGCACCTATTGGCGATCATCGTGCCGATCGTCACCCCTGGCCTGCTGATTTGCCAGGCTCTGGGTGTTTCGGCACGTGATACCAACCTGATCGTCTCCATGTCGCTGGTCATCTCGGGTATCGCCACTTTCGTCCAGTGCAAGCGCTTCGGGCCATTCGGTGCCGGGCTGCTGATCGTCCAGGGCACCAGCTTCAACTTCGTCGGCCCGCTGATCGCCGGCGGAGCGCTCATGGTCAAGCAAGGCACCCCGGTGGAAGGCGTCATGGCAGCTATCTTTGGCGTAGTAATCGCCGGCTCGTTCGTCGAGATGGGCGTGTCGCGCATCCTGCCCTTCGTCAAACGCCTGATCACCCCGCTGGTAACCGGCATCGTGGTGTTGATGATCGGCCTGACCCTGATCAAGGTCGGCCTGATCAGCATGGGTGGCGGCTTCGGCGCCATGGCCAATGGCACCTTCGCCAATGGCGAGAACCTGCTGCTGTCGGGCGTGGTGCTGGCGATCATCGTCATCCTCAACCGCATCCCGGTGGTGTGGATGCGCAGCTGCGCCATCGTTATCGCCCTGGCGGTCGGTTATGCGCTGGCCGGCTACCTGGGCCGCCTGGATTTCACCGGCATGCACGAAGCCGCGCTGTTCCAGGTGCCGACGCCGCTGCACTTCGGCCTGGGCTTCTCCTGGGCACTGTTCATCCCGATGCTGGTGATCTACCTGGTAACTTCGCTGGAAGCCATCGGTGACGTCACCGCCACCAGCAAGGTGTCGCGCCAGCCGGTCGAAGGGCCGGTGTGGATGCAGCGGATCAAGGGCGGTGTGCTGGTGAACGGGGCCAACTCGCTGCTGGCCGGTTTGTTCAACACCTTCCCGAGCTCGATCTTTGCCCAGAACAATGGCGTGATTCAGCTGACAGGGATCGCCAGCCGCCATATCGGCATGTGGATTGCCGTGATGCTGGTGCTGCTGGGGCTGTTCCCGAGCGTTGCCGGGGTGATCCAGGCGGTGCCGGAGCCGGTGCTGGGCGGTGCGGCCATGGTCATGTTCGGGGCGGTTGCGGCTTCGGGGATCAATATCCTGGCCAGCACTCGCCTGGACCGTCGTGCCCTGCTGATCATCGCTGTATCCCTGGCCCTGGGCCTGGGTGTGGCGCAGGTGCCGGAGTTCCTGGCGCACATGCCGGCGGCGATTCGCAATGTGCTGGAGTCGGGCGTGGCTACCGGGGGTATCTGTGCCCTGGTGTTGAACTGGTTCTTGCCGGAGAGCAAGGAACAGGCTTGAGCCTGGTGTTCGACTGTCAGGGCCATGGGGCTGCTGCGCAGCCCATCGCAGGCAAGCCAGCTCCCACCTCGACCGCATTGATCTGAAGCCATGCGCAGTCCCTGTAGGAGCCTGGCTTGCCAGCGATGAGGCCAGTACAGACAACACAAGGCAGTTGCCCCTACCGGGATAGCGCCGGCCTTCAGATTGGTTCAAGACAGAAAGCCCGCCCCGCCATGCACAAGCGGGCGCGGGCTTTTTTGCTTTATCATGGCACCATTCCTTTTGCATGAGTTATCCATGAAATTCGCTATCGCGGTGTTCTCCCCGGCCCATGCGCCCTCCTCGCGGCGTGCCCTGCGCTACGCCGAGGCGGTGCTGGCCGGCGGGCATGAGATTGCCCGGCTGTTCTTCTACCAGGACGGGGTACACAGTGCCTCTGCCAACGTGGTCGCCCCCCAGGACGAGCTGGATGTTGCCGGCCAATGGCGCGCCTTCATTGCAGCCAACCAGCTGGACGCGGTGGTGTGCATCGCCGCTGCCTTGCGCCGTGGCGTGCTCGACCAGGCCGAGGCCAACCGCTACCAGCGCCCGGCCGTGAACCTGCCCAAGCCTTGGGAGCTGTCGGGGCTTGGCCAGCTTCATGAGGCGGCGCAAGTTGCCGATCGCCTTGTCTGCTTCGGAGGCGACTGAAATGGCCAAATCCTTGTTGATCATCAGCCGCCAGGCGCCCTGGAACGGCCCATCGGCCCGTGAAGCACTGGACATCGCCCTGGCTGGCGGCGCGTTCGATCTGCCGCTGGGCATGCTGTTCCTCGATGACGGCGTGCTCCAGCTCGCCGCAGACCAGCAGCCCACCGTCGTGCAACAGAAGAACCTGACCGCCAACTTGCAGGCGCTGCCAATGTTCGGCGTCGAGGAACTGTTCGCCTGCAGCCACAGCCTCACTCGCCGCGGCCTGGCAGCCGACAATCTGGCGCTGCCGGTGCAAGTGCTGGACGACGCGGCCCTGACCGCACTGATCGCCCGTTTCGACCAGGTGGTAACGCTCTGATGACGACCCTGCATGTAATTGCCCACTCACCGTTTGGCGACGAGCGCCTGGCCAGCTGCCTGCGCCTGCTCGGCACCGACGACGCCCTGCTGCTGTGCGGCGATGCTGTATATGCCCTGCGCACCGGCAGCGAACCGCACCGCCGGCTGCAAGACGCCGGCCTGGCCCAGCGCCTGTTCGCCCTGGAAGAAGACGTGCAGGCCCGCGCGATCGCCAACGAACTGGCCAAGGCCGTGGACTACGCCGGGTTCGTCGAACTGTCGCTGCATTACGACAAGGTCAACAGCTGGCTATGAATACCCTCAACGTTGGCGATCAGGCGATCGCCCTGGACAAGGACGGCTTCCTGGTCGACCTGCAAGACTGGTCGCATGCCGCCGCCGAGGCTTTGGCCGCGCGCGAGGGCATCCCTTTGACGGCGGACCACTGGGAAATCCTCGAACTGCTGCGCCAGTTCTACCAGGAATACCAGCTGTCCCCGGCCACGCGCCCGCTGATCAAGTACACAGCCCTCAAACTGGGCCCGGACAAGGGCAACAGCCCGCACCTCAACCGCCTGTTCAACGGCACTCCCGCCAAACTGGCCGCCAAGCTGGCGGGCCTGCCCAAGCCGACCAACTGCATATGACAGAACCTCGCCCGCTTACCCTGGAAACCCCTGCCGAACACCCGTTCGCCGAGTTCGTGCGCATTCTTGGCAAAGGCAAGCGCGGCGCGCGTGGCCTGACCCGTGAAGAAGCCCGCACGGCCATGACTCTGCTGCTGGAAGGCAAGGTCGAAGATGCCCAGCTCGGTGCCTTCCTCATGCTGCTGCGGCACAAGGAAGAAAGCGCCGAAGAACTGGCCGGCTTCACCGAAGCCCTGCGCGCGCAACTGCAGGCACCGCGTATCGCCGTGGACTTGGACTGGCCCACTTACGCCGGCAAGAAACGCCATCTGCCCTGGTATCTGCTGGCTGCCAAATGCCTGGCCAACAATGGCGTGCGCATCCTGATGCACGGTGGCGGTGCGCACACCGCCGGGCGCCTGTACACCGAGCAGTTGCTGTCCTTGCTGGACATCCCGCTGTGCCGTGACTGGGCTGCCGTCAGCCAGGCCCTGGACCAGCAGCGCCTGGCCTTCTTCCCGCTGCAGGACTGGGCGCCGCAGTTGCAGCGCATGATCGACCTGCGCAACACCCTGGGCCTGCGTTCGCCCATCCATTCGCTGGCCCGGGTGCTCAACCCGCTGGCTGCGCGTTGTGGCCTGCAGAGCATCTTCCACCCCGGCTACCAGGCAGTACACCGCGAGGCCAGCCGCCTGCTGGGCGACCATGCCGTGGTAATCAAGGGTGATGGCGGCGAGATTGAGGTCAACCCCGATGTCATCAGCCATCTATACGGCACCACCGCCGGCGAAGCCTGGGACGAGGAATGGCCAGCGCTGAGCGAACGCCGCCACGTGAAGCCGCCAAGCCTGCAGCCGGAGCAATTGCTGGCGGTCTGGCGCGGCGAGACCGAGGACAGCTACGGTGAGATGGCCGTGGTCGCAACCATCGCCCTTGCCCTGCGCGGCCTGGGCCAAGACCGTGAGCAGGCTTTCGCCACGGCACGCGGTTACTGGGGCGCACGCAACCAATCTAATAACTAGATAGTAAGAGTGCAGTCTTTGCGCTAGTTATTCGAACGTTTTTCCCTAGACTGGGCTCCAACGACAAACAACTTTGTTCCGAGGAGCTCACCATGGGCCTTTTGATCGACGGCCGCTGGCATGACCAGTGGTATGAAAACGGCAAGGACGGCACGTTCAAACGCGAAAACGCCCAACGCCGCAATCAGCTGCCCGCTCCCGAAGCTGGCCGTTACCACCTGTACGTCTCGCTGGCCTGCCCATGGGCACACCGCACCCTGATCTTCCGTGCCCTCAAGGGCCTGGAGCCACTGATCGACGTGTCGGTGGTCAGCTGGCTGATGCAGGACCATGGCTGGACTTTCGACCAGCAGCAAGGTTCCAGCGGCGACCACCTCGACGCGCTGCAGTACCTGCACCAGCGCTACACCCAGGATGACCCGCACTACACTGGCCGCGTGACTGTACCGGTGCTGTGGGACAAGAAAGAGAAACGCATCGTCAACAATGAGTCGTCGGAGATCATCCGCATCTTCAACAGCGCGTTCAACGAACTGACCGGCAATACACTGGACCTGTACCCAGAGCCGCTGCGCCCGACCATCGAGGCGCTGAACGAGCGCATCTACCCGGCGGTGAACAATGGCGTATATCGCGCAGGCTTTGCCACTACGCAGGAAGCCTACGAGGCTGCGTTTGACGAAGTGTTCAACGAACTGGACTACCTGGAAGACTTGCTGAGCCGCAACCGCTACCTGGCCGGGGAATACCTGACCGAGGCCGATGTGCGCCTGTTCACCACCCTGGTGCGCTTCGATGCCGTGTACCACGGGCACTTCAAGTGCAACCTGCGCCGCCTGAGCGACTATCACAACCTGTCGAACTGGCTGCGTGAACTGTACCAGTGGCCGGGGGTGGCGGGCACAGTGGACATGGAGCATATCCAGAAGCACTACTACATGAGCCACAAGACCATCAACCCGAACGGGATCGTGCCCAAGGGGCCGCTGCAGGACTTCAACCTGCCGCATGATCGGGAGCAGTTGGCAGGCAAGGGGATTTGGCAGGTTTGAGGCTGTCGGGGCTGCTTTGCAGCCCGTTCGCAGCACAAGGCTGCTCCTACAGGAAACGCGGCCCCCTGTAGGAGCAGCCTTGTGCTGCGAACGGGCCGCAAAGCGGCCCCAACGATTTCAGCTATTCTGCGAACCTTCGAACCAGGCCAGCTTGTCACGCAACTGCACCACTTCCCCGACAATCACCAGGGTCGGCGCATGCACTTCATGCTGCGCCACCAGGTCCGGCAAGTCCGCCAGGGTGCCGGTGAACACCCGCTGATTACGCGTAGTCCCCTGCTGCACCAGCGCCGCAGGGGTACTGGCCGCGCGGCCATGGCGAATCAGCTCGGCACAGATGGTCGGCAACCCCACCAAGCCCATGTAGAACACCAGGGTCTGCGCCGGCGCTACCAGGTCATGCCACGGCAGATTGCTGGTGCCATCCTTCAGGTGCCCGGTCACGAAACGCACCGATTGGGCATAGTCGCGGTGAGTCAGCGGAATCCCGCCATAGGCGGAACAACCGCTGGCTGCGGTAATGCCCGGCACCACCTGGAACGGGATGCCGTGCTCGGCCAGCTCTTCGATCTCTTCGCCGCCCCGGCCGAAGATGAACGGGTCGCCGCCCTTCAGGCGCAACACACGCTTGCCCTGCCGGGCCAGGTCGACCAGAAGGCGGTTGATCTGGTCCTGTGGCACGGCATGGTCGGCGCGACGCTTGCCCACGTAGATACGCTCGGCATCACGTCGGCACATCTCGATAATCGCCGGTGCCACCAGGCGGTCGTACAGCACCACGTCGGCCTGCTGCATCAGGCGCAAGGCGCGGAAGGTCAGCAAGTCCGGATCGCCCGGGCCAGCCCCCACCAGGTACACCTCACCGCCCTGCTGCACCGGTGCACCGTCGACCATCGCCTGCAACAGGCGCTCGGCCTCGGCGCCCTGCCCGGCCAGCTGACGCTCGGCAATAGGCCCTTGGAACACGGTTTCCCAGAAGCCACGGCGCTGGTTAACGTCCGGGTACAAGGCCTTGACCTTGTCGCGGAAGCGTGCGGCCAGGCCGGCCAGTTCGCCGTAGGCGGACGGGATCCAGGCCTCCAGCTTGGCGCGAATCAAACGCGCCAGCACCGGAGCATCACCGCCACTGGACACCGCAACCACCAACGGCGAACGGTCGACGATCGCCGGGAAGATCACCGTGCACAGGGCCGGCGCATCCACCACGTTGACCGGCAGGCTGAGTGCCTGCGCATCCGCCGACACCTGGGCATTGAGCCCCGGGTCGTCGGTGGCCGCAATCACCAGCCGGCAACCGACCAGGTCGGCTGCCTGATAGCCGCGCACCAGCACCTCGCCGCCACCTTCCCGGGCCAGCGCGGCCAACTGGCCGTCGACATCCGGTGCAACCACGCGCAGCGCGGCGCCGGCGTCGGCCAGCAGGCGCGCTTTGCGCAAAGCGATCTCACCGCCGCCAACGACCAGCACGCGGCCGCCCTGCAGCTTGTGGAACAGCGGCAGGTAATCCATTTAGCGGATGACCTCGACGCCGCCCATGTAAGGCTTCAGCACTTCCGGCACACGGATGGAACCGTCGGCCTGCTGGTAGTTTTCCAGTACGGCAACCAAGGTACGGCCTACGGCCAGGCCGGACCCGTTGAGGGTATGCACCAGCTCTGGCTTGCCGGTTTCCGGGTTGCGCCAGCGGGCCTGCATGCGGCGCGCCTGGAAATCGCCGCAGTTGGAACACGAGCTGATTTCGCGGTACTTGTCCTGGCTTGGTACCCACACTTCCAGGTCGTAGGTCTTCACCGCGCCAAAGCCCATGTCGCCGGTGCACAGGGCCAGCACGCGGTACGGCAGCTCCAGCAGCTGCAGCACGCGCTCGGCGTTGGCAGTCAGGCCTTCCAGGGCTTCCATCGACTTGGACGGCTCGACCACCTGCACCATCTCGACCTTGTCGAACTGGTGCTGGCGGATCATGCCGCGGGTGTCACGACCGGAAGCACCGGCTTCGCTGCGGAAGCACGGGGTGTGGGCAACCAGCTTCAGTGGCAGCTGCTTGGCATCGAGGATTTCACCGGCCACCAGGTTGGTCAGCGACACTTCGGCAGTCGGGATCAGGTAGAAGTCGGCCTCGCCTTCGCGGCTGATCTTGAACAGGTCTTCCTCGAACTTCGGCAGCTGGCCGGTACCCTGCAGGGCCGGGGCCTGGACCAGGTACGGGGTGTAGTGCTCCTCGTAACCGTGCTCGCCGGTGTGCAGGTTGATCATGAATTGCGCCAGGGCGCGGTGCAGGCGGGCAACTGGACCACGCAGCACGGCAAAACGCGCGCCAGACAGCTTGGCGGCAGCTTCGAAGTCCAGGCCACCGCTGACTTCGCCAAGGGCGACATGGTCCTTGATTTCGAAGTCGAAAGCCTTCGGCGTACCCCAACGGCGCACTTCGACGTTGTCGTCTTCGCTGGCACCAACCGGCACGCTGGCGTCCGGCAGGTTGGGGATGGTCAGCAGGATGCCATCCAGTTCGGCCTGGATGCCGTCCAGTTCGGTCTTGCCGGCAGCCAGTTCGTTGGCCATGCGCTCGACGTCAGCCATCAGCGGCGCAATATCTTCGCCCTTGGCCTTGGCCTGGCCGATGGACTTGGAACGGGCGTTACGCTCGGCCTGCAGCTGCTCGGTGCGGGTCTGCACCGCCTTGCGGCGCTCTTCCAGTGATTCGATGCGCGCGACATCCAGGCTGAAGCCACGGGAGGCCAGGCGATCCGCCACTTCCTGAAGTTGGCCGCGTAACAGTTTGGAATCGAGCATATCGTTCTCTCGTTATGTGTAGGTGTTGGTTCAGAATCGGGTCAGGGACAGGCCGGCCCAGGTCGCGAGCAGCCCGCCCACCACGCTGATACCGGTATAGCCCAAAGCCAAGGGCACTTGCCCGCTTTCCAGCAGGCGTACGGTATCCAGCGAAAAGGAGGAAAAAGTCGTCAGGCCGCCGAGGAAGCCGACGATCAGCCCGGCGCGCAGCTCGACCGGCACGATCGGCTTGTGCAAGAACAGACCATAAAGCAGGCCGATCAGCAGGCAGCCAACCAGGTTGACCGCCAGCGTACCGAGATAGAAGTGCCGTGGCCAGTGGGCAGACACCCAGTTGGTGGTGGCAAAGCGCAACAAGGTACCGGCAATACCGCCAGCGCTGACGGCGGCAATCAGTGCAATCACGGCTTTCTCCGCTGGCGGGGGCTGTTGCGGTCAAGGTCGGCCAGGTGGCGCAGCTTCTCGCCAATCTTCAGTTCCAGGCCACGGGGCACCGGCTGGTAGTACTGGCGCGGCTCGAGTTCCTCGGGGAAGTAGTCTTCGCCGGCGGCATAAGCGTCGGGTTCATCGTGGGCATAGCGGTACTCGTCGCCGTAGCCCAGTTGCTTCATCAGCTTGGTCGGGGCGTTGCGCAGGTGCAACGGCACTTCCAGCGAGCCATGCTCGGCGGCCTCGCGCAGGGCGGTCTTGAAGCCCATGTACACCGCGTTGCTCTTCGGCGCACAGGCAAGGTAGGTGATGGCCTGGGCTACCGCCAGTTCGCCCTCGGGGCTGCCCAGACGCTCTTGCACATCCCAGGCCGCCAGGCACAGGCTGAGCGCGCGCGGGTCGGCGTTGCCGATGTCTTCGCTGGCCATGCGCACCACGCGGCGGGCAATGTACAGCGGATCGCAGCCGCCATCGAGCATGCGCGCGAACCAGTACAGGGCGCCATCGGGGTTGGAGCCACGCACTGACTTGTGCAGCGCGGAAATCTGGTCGTAGAACGCCTCGCCACCCTTGTCGAAGCGGCGGCGGCTGTCGCCGAGCAGGCTCTGCAACATCTCGACATCGATCTCGCTGCCGTCTTCAGCCAGGTCCGAGGCGTTTTCCAGGAAGTTGAGCATGCGCCGGCCATCGCCGTCGGCGGCGGCCATCAGCATCTTGAAGGCGTCGTCGCCAACCCGCAGGTTGCGCTTGCCCAGGCCGCGCTCTTCAGTCAACGCGCGGTTGACCAGCTTGCGCAGCGCCGCCTCGTCCAGGCTCTTGAGCACATACACCCGCGCCCGCGACAACAATGCGTTGTTCAGCTCGAACGACGGGTTTTCGGTGGTGGCGCCAATGAACAGCAGGGTGCCGTCTTCCACATAGGGCAGGAAGGCATCCTGCTGCGACTTGTTGAAGCGGTGCACTTCGTCGACGAACAGGATGGTTCGGCGGCCGTACTGGCCAGCCTGCTGCTTGGCCACCTCGACCGCCTGGCGAATCTCCTTCACCCCGGCCAATACCGCCGACACCGTTTCGAAGTGCGCATCGCAGAACTGCGCCAGCAGCCGCGCGAGGGTGGTCTTGCCCACGCCCGGCGGCCCCCAGAAGATCATCGAGTGCAGCGCACCCTGCTCCAGCGCTTCGCGCAGCGGTTTGCCGCGCGCCAGCAGGTGCTCCTGGCCGACGTACTCGTCCAGGTTGGACGGGCGCAGACGAGCAGCCAGGGGCTGGGCGACGGGTTCGCTTCGAAACAGGTCCATGGCGAGCTCTGGTTACTCCTTGATGACGTCCGCGCCTTTGGGGATGTCGAACTTGAACTTGCTGTCCGGCACCGCCTGGTTGGCTTTCACGCCATTGAACAGGATGTTGGTGCGCTGGCCGACACTGTCGATCAGTTGCATGTCGTTGATCAGGCCCTTGCGGAACGACACGCGCAGCGAGTCGAACAGGGTGTCCTTGGTCTTCGGCTTGAGGGTGAAGTCCATCACTTCGCCCTGCTCCTTCGAGCTGATGTCGAAGCTCTGGCTGATCTTCGACACGTCACCGGACAGCAGCAGCGCCGGGGTCTGGTTCAGGCGCTGGTCGAGTTTCTTGATGGTTGCCTGCTCCAGGTCCGGGTCCCACAGGGTGACGTTCTTGCCGTCGGATACCACCACCTGCTCCTGCGGCGCATCGGTGTGCCAGTAGAACAGGCCAGGGCGCTTGACGGTCATCTTGCCGGAGGTTTCCTGCAGGCTGGTGCCGCCGGCGTCCAGGGTCAGCTGGGAAAAGTTGGCCTCGATGGTCTGCGACTTTTCCAGCAATTGGGTCAGGCGTTGTACGTCTTGCTCACCGGCATAAGCCGATACGGTGGCCGACACAGAAGCCGCGGCCAGGGCAGAAACCAACAGCATGCGAATCGCGCGCATGGGAGTCCTCATCGAGCATTGAAAAGGCCGGGCGCCACCGTTGGCGCACGGCAAGGTGTTCGTCAGTCGCGCGGGCCGCCCGGGGCTATCACTTCCCGCGAGCCGTTGCTGTTCATGGGGGTGACCACGCCGGCCATTTCCATGGCTTCGATCATGCGGGCGGCGCGGTTGTAGCCGATCTTCAGTTTGCGCTGCACGGCCGAGATGGACGCGCGGCGGCTTTCCAGCACGAACTGCACGGCCTCATCATACAGGGCGTCGCTTTCCGAATCTTCGCCATCGCCACCACCACCGCCGCCTTCGAAGCCGCTGCCGGCCTCCTCGACGCCGTTGAGGATGTCGTCGTTGTAGTCCGGGGCGCCGCGCAGCTTCCACGCTTCGACCACGCGGTGCACCTCGTCGTCGGAGACGAACGCGCCGTGCACGCGAATCGGCAGGCTGGTGCCCGGCGGCATGTACAGCATGTCACCGTGGCCCAGCAGCTGCTCGGCACCACCCTGGTCGATGATGGTCCGCGAGTCGATCTTGCTCGACACCTGGAACGCCATGCGGGTCGGGATGTTGGCCTTGATCAGGCCGGTAATCACGTCCACCGACGGGCGCTGGGTGGCGAGGATCAGGTGGATACCGGCGGCCCGCGCCTTCTGGGCGATACGGGCGATCAGCTCTTCGACCTTCTTGCCGACGATCATCATCATGTCGGCGAATTCGTCGACCACCACCACGATGGTCGGCAGGGTTTTCAGCGCAGGCGGCTCGTCGTCCATGCTCTCGCGGCGGTACAGCGGGTCATGGATGATCTCGCCGGCTTCCTGGGCGTCCTTGATCTTGCGGTTGAAGCCGGCCAGGTTACGCACGCCCATGGCCGCCATCAGCTTGTAGCGCCGCTCCATCTCGGCCACGCTCCAGCGCAAGGCGTTGGCGGCGTCCTTCATGTCGGTGACCACCGGGCACAGCAGGTGCGGGATGCCCTCGTAGATCGACAGTTCGAGCATTTTCGGGTCGATCATGATCAGCCGCGCGTCTTCCGGGCTGGACTTGAACAGGATCGACAGGATCATCGCGTTCACACCCACCGACTTACCGGAACCGGTAGTACCGGCCACCAGCAAGTGCGGCATCTTGGCCAGGTCGGTGATCACCGGCTTGCCGCCGATGTCGTGGCCCAGGGCCAGGGTGACCGGCGATTTCTGCTCGTCGTACTGCGGCGTGGCCAGCACTTCGGAGAAACGCACCATCTGCCGGTTCTCGTTGGGGATCTCGATACCCACGGTGGTCTTGCCGGGGATGACCTCGACCACACGCACACTGGTCACTGCCAGCGAACGCGCCAGGTCCTTGGCCAGGTTGGCGATACGGCTGACCTTCACACCGGCGGCCGGCTGGATTTCGTAACGGGTAATCACCGGGCCCGGGTGGATCGAGTCCACCGCCACTTCCACGCCGAATTCCTTGAGTTTGATTTCCAGCAGCTGGCCGACACCGGCCAGGGATTCCGGCGAATACTCGATCTTCTTCTGTTCGGCCGGGTCGAGGATGGAGATCGACGGCAAGGTGCCTTCCACCGCGCTGTCGACGAACAGCGGCGCCTGCTTCTCCTTCATCACCCGCTTGCTCGGCTCCGGCGCCCTGGCGGGTGTCGGCGGCACGATCATCGGGGCCGCGGCAGGTGGTTCGCGAGAGATTACCGGCTCACGAGGTGCCGGCGACTCACGTGGCACCACAGGCTCGCGCGACAGGGTTGGCTCACGTGGTTCGACCGGCTGGGCAGGTGCTTCTTCACGCTTGAAAATGCGCTCGCGCAGCGCCGGCTTGGCCGGTTCGCGCTTGTCGGCGGCCATTGGCGCGGCCTTGACCACCGGTTCATCCTCGCGCAGCTGCGCCTCCAGGCGCTTGCGCTCGTTGCGCGCTTCCCACCAACGGTTGGCGGCGCCCTGCACCAGCTCGAACAGGTCGAGGGTGATCTTGCCGGTCAGGTCCATCACCTTGAACCACGACAGGTCGGTGAACACGGTCAGGCCGAACAGGAACAGGGCAATGAACATCAGCGTGCTGCCCTGCACGTTCAGCAGGTTGCGCGCCAGGTCGCCGAGGCTCTCGCCCAATGCACCACCGGCGGAGAACGGCATGCTCGCAGGCGGGTGGAAATGGATATGGGCCAGCGCCGCACCAGACAGCACCAGAAACACCAGGCCGATCAGCCGCCAGGAGAACAGCCAGCCGCTCCAGTCCCAGGGCTGGTGGCGTTCGCGGAAGATCTGCCAGGTCTTTATCGCCAGCAGCAGCGGGAAGATGTAGGCGAAGTACCCCAGCACCATGAACAGGATGTCGGCGAAGTAGGCACCGGCACGCCCGGCGGCGTTCTGCACCTGGTCGACGTTGCTGGTGTGGCTGAAGCCCGGGTCCGACGTATCGTAGGTCAGCAGCGCCATCCACAGGTACAGGCACAGGGCGCCGACAGCGATCAACGCACCTTCCTTGAGGCGATAATGCAGCTGCTGCCGCCACAGAGGGACGGGCAAGGGAGCTGGAGTTGCGGTGGATTTCTTCAAAACGCGTCTATTCCTGCGCGTGCTGCGCGTCCAATAGTGATCGGCCGACGGTGCGGCCAATGAACCACTACTTTTAACATTACTGCCCGCCAGCCGCCATGGCGGCACGCCAGATGGGGTTTTGGCCGGGGGCGACTTTCATATAGCTGCAATTTGAGCATGCATTTTCTTTTGTGACAAAGGCTTATGCTGTGTTTTTGCACAGGTGTGACAGCAAATGTAGCGGATGGTGCCTGCGGTTTCATGAATGTGTAGGAAATTGCCTATTTTCATCACCTGTGCCGGCCTCTTCGCGGGCTTGCCCGCTCCCACAGGTACCCCGCAGGCTTCAGAGCCTGCACATGGCCTGTGGGAGCGGGCGCGCCCGCGAAGAAGCCAAAGAGATTGACCCTGCTTTTCACCCGCGCCATGCTGCCCTCTCCCCTCCCCCACCGCACGATAGACCATGCTCACCTGGCTGACCCGCGACTCGCTGACCTTCCCGCCTCTGGAAAAGGCCCTGCATGACCCCAACGGCCTGCTCGCTGCCGGCGGCGACCTGAGCCCCGAGCGCCTGGTGCAGGCCTATCGCCATGGCTGCTTCCCGTGGTATCAGGACGGCCAGCCGATCCTCTGGTGGTCACCCGACCCGCGCACGGTGCTGCTCCCGGACCAGCTGCACGTGTCGCGCTCGCTGGCCAAGCTGATGCGCCAGGGCCGTTACCAGGTCAGCTTCGACACAGACTTCCCCGCGGTGATCGCCGCCTGCGCCGCGCCACGTGACTACGCCGACGGCACCTGGATCACCGACACCATGCGTGCCGCCTACTGCGAGCTGCACCGACGCGGCATCGCCCATTCGGTGGAGGTGCACCAGGACGGCGAGCTGGTCGGCGGTCTGTATGGCTTGGCCATGGGCCAGCTGTTCTTCGGTGAATCGATGTTCAGCCGCGCCGACAACGCTTCCAAGGTCGGCTTCGTGACTTTGGTCAACCACCTGCGCCAGGCCGGTTTCGTCCTCATCGACTGCCAGATGCCAACCAACCATTTGCACAGCCTGGGAGCCCATGCCATCAGCCGCGCCGAGTTTGCCGACTACCTGGCACGCCACCTCGACCAGCCCAACAGCGCCACATGGCTTCCCTAGGCGAGTTCCCGTAGCTGGCTTACACTTAAACAAAGTCTCACCGAGGGGGTTGATCATGACAGAGTTGGCGCGGTTGAAGTTCTATGCCACTCAACCCCACTCCTGCAGCTACCTGCCCGACGAACAGGCAACCACGCTGTTCCTCGACCCCAGCCAGCCGATGGACGTGCACGTGTACGCCGATTTGTCGGAAATGGGCTTCCGCCGCAGTGGCGACCACCTGTACCGCCCGCACTGCCAGAACTGCAATGCCTGCGTGCCGGCACGCATCCCGGCGGCGCGCTTCATCCCAAACCGCCAGCAACGGCGCATCCTCAAGCGCAACGCCGACCTGACCGTGACCGCCGCACGCCCGGCGTTCAAGGAAGAGTACTTCGAGCTGTACCGGCGCTATATCGAAACGCGCCATGCCGACGGTGACATGTACCCGCCCAGCCGCGATCAGTTCTCCACCTTCCTGGTGCGCGACCTGCCGTTCTGCTGGTTCTATGAGTTCCGCCTGGAAGGCCGCTTGATGGCGGTGGCGGTGTGCGACCTGCTGCCCAACGGCCTGTCGGCTGTGTACACCTTCTACGAGCCGGACGAAGAACGCCGGAGCCTGGGCCGCTTTGCCATTCTCTGGCAGATTACCGAAGCCCTGCGCCAGGACCTGGAAGCGGTTTACCTGGGTTACTGGATCAAGAACTGCAAGAAAATGAACTACAAGACACAGTATCGACCTATCGAATTGCTGATAAACCAGCGCTGGGTCACCCTCAACTGAAAGGCATTGGCTTGACACACAGTTTTCGGGCATAATCCACGCCACTTTTTTGCCCGGTGCGGTTATGCGTCGGGCCAACACTGGATCCGAGGGCTCTACTGCATGTCGAAAGAAGACAGCTTCGAAATGGAAGGTACTGTCGTCGACACCCTGCCCAACACCATGTTCCGCGTGGAGTTGGAAAACGGGCACGTCGTAACCGCGCACATCTCCGGAAAGATGCGCAAGAACTACATCCGTATTCTCACTGGCGACAAGGTCCGCGTCGAACTGACGCCCTACGACCTGAGCAAGGGCCGCATCACCTACCGTGCGCGCTAAGCTCTAGCCATGAAAAAGCCCGGCCATGTGCCGGGCTTTTTTGTGCCTGTCAGATTGCAGGGGGCTGCTTTGCAGCCCGCTCGCAGCACAAGGCCGCTCCTACAAGGGGAGCATGCATTCCCTGTAGGAGCAGCCTTGTGCTGCGAACGGGCCGCAACGCGGCCCCCGCTGTCACGCAACCTCAGCCGTGGTCTCGAAGTCGAACACCAGCTCGCCATCGCGCAGGTCGACGTGCACCACGCCACCATGCTCGGCCAGTTCGCCAAACAGGATCTCCTCGGCCAGCGGCCGCTTGATCTTGTCCTGGATCAACCGCGCCATCGGCCGCGCACCCATCTGCACGTCGTAACCCGAGGCCGCCAGCCAACCGCGCGCATCATCGCTGACCTCCAGCAACACACGCTTGTCTTCCAGCTGCGCCTGCAGTTCGATAAGGAACTTGTCGACGATGCTCTTGATCGTCTCGTGGCTCAGGCGGCCGAACTGGATGATGGTGTCCAGGCGGTTGCGGAACTCCGGCGTGAAGCTCTTGCGGATGACTTCCATGGCATCGGACGCATGGTCCTGATGGGTAAAGCCGATCGAGGCCCGCGCGGCGGTTTCAGCGCCAGCGTTGGTGGTCATGATCAGGATCACGTTGCGGAAGTCGGCCTTGCGCCCGTTGTTGTCGGTCAGGGTGCCGTGGTCCATCACCTGCAGCAGCAAGTTGAAGACTTCCGGGTGGGCCTTCTCGATTTCGTCGAGCAGCAATACGCAGTGCGGTTGCTTGGTGATCGCCTCGGTCAGCAAACCACCCTGATCGAAGCCAACATAGCCAGGAGGCGCACCGATCAGGCGCGACACGGTGTGGCGCTCCATGTACTCGGACATGTCGAAGCGCACCAGCTCAACCCCCAGCGCCTTGGCCAGCTGCCGTGCTGCTTCGGTCTTGCCGACGCCGGTCGGGCCGGCGAACAGGAACGAACCGACAGGCTTGTCCGGCGACTTGAGGCCGGCGCGGGACAGCTTGATAGCGGTGGCCAGCGAATCGATCGCCTGGTCCTGACCAAATACGGTCAACTTCAGGTCACGCTCGAGGTTGCGCAGCAGTTCCTTGTCGGAACTGGTGACGTGCTTCGGCGGAATGCGCGCAATCTTGGCGACGATGTCTTCGACCTGCGGCACGTCGATGCGCTTGACGCGGTTGGCCTCCGGCTGCAGGCGCTGGTAGGCACCGGCTTCGTCGATCACGTCGATGGCCTTGTCCGGCATGTGCCGGTCATTGATGTAGCGCGAGGCCAGTTCAGCGGCGGCGCGCAAGGCTTCGTCGCTGTACTCGATGTTGTGGTGGCTTTCGAAGCGCCCTTTCAAGCCACGCAGGATGCCCACGGTGTCTTCGACCGACGGCTCGCTGACATCAACCTTCTGGAAGCGCCGTGCCAGGGCACGGTCCTTCTCGAAGATGCCACGGAACTCCTGGAAGGTGGTCGAACCGATGCAACGGATTTCACCCGACGACAGCAGTGGCTTGAGCAAGTTGGACGCATCCATCACCCCGCCCGACGCCGCGCCAGCACCAATGATGGTGTGGATTTCATCGATGAACAGGATCGCCTGCGGGCGTTTGCGCAGTTCGCCGAGCAGCGCCTTGAAACGCTTCTCGAAATCGCCCCGGTATTTGGTACCAGCCAGCAGTGCGCCGAGATCGAGGGAATACACCACGCTCTGCGCCAGCAGGTCGGGCACCTGGCCATCGACGATGCGCTTGGCCAGGCCTTCGGCGATGGCGGTCTTGCCCACGCCTGCCTCACCCACCAGCAGCGGGTTGTTCTTGCGCCGACGGGCAAGGATTTGCGCCACGCGCTCCACTTCCTGCTCGCGGCCTACCAGCGGGTCGATACGGCCGGCACGGGCCAGCTCGTTCAGGTTGCTGGCATAGGCATCCAGCGGGTTGCTCGAAGAGGCGGTATCGCCGCCCTCTTCGTCCTGCATTTCCTGGTCGCTTTCGGAATGCGAACCATGGCCCGGCACCTTGGAGATGCCATGGGCGATGTAGTTGACCACGTCGATGCGGGCCACGCTCTGCTGCTTGAGCAGGAACACGGCCTGGCTTTCCTGTTCGCTGAAGATCGCAACCAGCACGTTGGCGCCAGTGACTTCACGCTTGCCGGAGCTTTGCACGTGGAACACGGCACGCTGCAGTACACGCTGGAAGCCCAGGGTCGGCTGGGTTTCACGATCTTCGTCGTTGACCGGAATCAGGGGTGTGGTGGAATCGATGAACTCTTGCAGGTCGTGCTTGAGTTTGTCGAGATTGGCGCCACAGGCGCGCAGAACGGTCGCGGCAGCCTCATTGTCAAGGAGTGCCAGCAGCAGATGTTCGACGGTCATGAACTCATGACGCTTCGAACGAGCCTCCTTGAAGGCAAGATTGAGGGTGACTTCGAGCTCGCGGTTTAACATAGCTTCACCTCATACCCAAGTGGTCGGCGATTAACCGTCCTTCTCGATTTCACAGAGTAGCGGATGCTGGCTTTCCCTGGCGTATTGGTTGACCTGCATAGCCTTTGTTTCGGCGATGTCACGGGTAAACAATCCGCACACTGCCCGCCCTTCGGTATGGACGGTCAGCATGATCTTGGTCGCCAGCTCGCGGTTCAGATTGAAGAACGTCTCGAGCACTTCGACGACGAAATCCATCGGCGTGTAGTCATCGTTGAACAAAACCACCTTGTACATAGGTGGCGCCTGCAGGATCGGCTTGGCTTCCTGAACTGCAAGACCTGAGCCGTCGTCCTCATTCGATTGCGGGCGATCCTGATTGAATGTTAGTCGAATCTCACTAGGTGCATGCATGGAAAGAATTTCATCATGAGCGACAGGTTAAGGTTGTGGGTTGACTGCGAAGGGCACGGCCAGCGCAGGCGCCGGGCGACCTTGACTATCGGCAAAACGGTGTTACAACCAATAAGAACCCACCGTGGTCGATAAAGATCCGCGCAGTCAACCAGATTTTTCGCATGGTTCGTATGCGGATGAGTGGATGATACTCCAGTGATGGAGTCCTTTGCAGAGGGACATAGGGATGGCAAGCGGTAAAGTCAAGTGGTTCAACAATGCCAAGGGCTACGGATTCATCAATGAAGAGGGCAAGGATGAAGACTTGTTCGCTCATTACTCAGCCATCCAGATGGACGGATACAAGACGCTCAAGGCCGGCCAGGCCGTGAGTTTCGAGATTATCCAAGGCCCCAAAGGCCTGCACGCAGTCAAGATCTGCAGCGCTTCCACTGCCGCGCCTGCGCCGACCAGCGCACGGCCAGCCGGCAGCACTGCCGACGCCTGATCTGCTGAGCCGCCTGCCGGTATACGAACAAAGCCGGCCGCTTCTTTAATGGAAGCGGCCGGTTTTCCATTGCCCTACATATGCTTGATCATTTCATCGCCAAAGCCTGAACTGCTCACCAGTGTGGCGCCGTCCATCAGGCGCTCGAAGTCATAGGTCACGGTCTTGGCGGCAATCGCGCCGTTGGTACCCTTGATGATCAGGTCTGCCGCCTCGGTCCAGCCCATGTGCCGCAGCATCATCTCCGCCGACAGGATCACCGAACCCGGGTTGACCTTGTCCTGCCCGGCATACTTGGGCGCGGTGCCGTGGGTGGCCTCGAACATGGCCACGGTGTCGGACAGGTTGGCACCCGGCGCAATGCCGATACCACCCACTTCCGCCGCCAGGGCATCGGACAGGTAGTCACCGTTGAGGTTGAGGGTGGCGATCACGTCGTACTCGGCCGGGCGCAGCAGGATCTGCTGCAGCATGGCGTCGGCGATGGCGTCCTTGACGATGACCTCGCGCCCACTCTTGGGGTTCTTGAACTTCATCCACGGGCCACCATCGAGCAACTCGGCCCCGAACTCGTCGCGCGCCACTTCATAACCCCAGTCCTTGAAGGCACCCTCGGTGAACTTCATGATGTTGCCCTTGTGCACCAGCGTCAGCGACTCGCGGTCGTTATCCACCACGTACTGCAGGGCCTTGCGCACCAAGCGCTTGGTGCCCTCGCGAGACACCGGCTTGACGCCAATGCCACAGTCCTGGTCGAAGCGGATCTTGGTAACGCCCATTTCCTCCTTGAGGAACTTGATCACCTTGTTCGCCTCTGGCGAGCCGGCCTTCCACTCGATGCCGGCATAGATGTCCTCGGAGTTCTCACGGAAGATCACCATGTCCACATCGCCTGGCTTCTTCACCGGGCTGGGCACGCCCTGGAACCACAGCACCGGGCGCAGGCACACGTACAAGTCCAGCTGCTGGCGCAAGGCCACGTTGAGCGACCGGATGCCACCGCCCACCGGGGTGGTCAGCGGCCCTTTGATCGACACCACGTAATCACGTACGGCATCGAGGGTTTCCTGGGGGAGCCAGGTGTCCTGGTCGTACACCTGGGTGGCTTTCTCGCCGGCGTACACTTCCATCCAGGCGATCTTGCGTTTGCCGTCGTAGGCCTTCTGCACGGCGGCGTCGACCACCTTGATCATTACCGGCGAGACATCGACGCCAATCCCGTCGCCCTCGATATAAGGAATGATCGGATTGTCAGGAACGTTGAGCGAATGGTCGGCATTGACGGTGATCTTGGTGCCGTCGGTCGGAACCTTGATTTTCTGGTATCCCATGCTTGCACTACTCCGCTGTCGGGTGTGATTGGACATCATGCGATCCACTGAGCCTAAACCACATCTGCCGACCTGCAAGGCATGCGACAACCCGCCACATTGCCGCTTAGTCTTTGGTCTTATAAATGGGCCGATATCACTTGGCCTTGCTGATTAGCCCGAATGGTTTGGTATACTCCGCCGCGACCGAAGGGTCATCGGGGCGATCCCTTGGAAAAATGCGGACCGCCCTTGGCCATGAATGGACACAAAGCCTGGCCATAAAGCCTGGGTTGTTACCGCAGCTCAGCACTTGACGCTCGACTGATGCATCCACCATCACCGCTCGCAGCCTCTCGACTTTCCGCTCATGGCGCTGCCAGGGCGATGCGCCTACCCTGCGCACCACGAGACTCGAGCACGCTCAGCACACAGAGAGTTAACCCGCATGCCCACCCGTTCCAAGATCATCTATACCTTCACCGACGAAGCCCCCGCCCTCGCCACTTACTCGCTGCTGCCAATCATCGAAGCCTTCACCGCTTCGGCTGACATCGCCGTCGAAACCCGCGACATCTCCCTGGCTGGCCGCATCCTCGCCGCCTTCCCGGAGCAACTGGGCGCAGAGAAGCAAGTAGGCGATCACCTGGCGGAACTGGGCCAGCTGGCTACCACCCCTGAAGCCAACATCATCAAGCTGCCGAACATCAGCGCCTCGGTACCGCAGCTGAAAGCCGCGATCAAGGAACTGCAAGGCAAGGGCTTCAACATCCCTGACTACGCCGACGAGCCGGCCACTGCGGAAGAGAAAGAATCCCGCGCCCGCTACGACCGCATCAAAGGTTCCGCCGTGAACCCGGTCCTGCGCGAAGGCAACTCCGACCGCCGCGCGCCGCTGTCGGTCAAGAACTACGCCCGCAAGCACCCGCACAAGATGGGCGCCTGGGCTGCCGACTCCAAGTCGCACGTTGCCCACATGACCCAGGGCGACTTCTACGGCAGCGAGAAAGCCGCACTGATCGAAGCTGACGACAGCCTGCGCATCGAGCTGGTCGGCAAAGACGGCAACACCACCGTACTGAAAGAAAAGACTGCGGTAAAAGCTGCCGAAGTCATCGACTGCGC
Organism: Pseudomonas sp. B22(2017); assembly: GCF_002113105.1. Classification (NCBI taxonomy): domain Bacteria; kingdom Pseudomonadati; phylum Pseudomonadota; class Gammaproteobacteria; order Pseudomonadales; family Pseudomonadaceae; genus Pseudomonas; species Pseudomonas sp. B22(2017). Next base: position 343,737 of record NZ_NEJN01000002.1, on the reverse strand, counting down.
CACCATGAGCCGCAAGGCCCTGAAAGCCTTCATTGCCGAGCAGATCGCCGATGCCAAGGCCTCCGGCGTGCTGCTGTCGGTACACCTGAAAGCCACCATGATGAAGGTCTCCGACCCGATCATGTTCGGCGTCATCGTCGAAGAGTTCTACAACGACGTGCTGGCCAAGCATGCCGCCGCCCTGGCTGAAGTTGGCTTCAACGCCAACAACGGCATCGGCGACCTGTATGCCCGCATCAAGGACCTGCCAGCCGAGAAGCAGGCCGAGATCGAAGCCGACATCCAGGCCCTGTACGCCCAGCGTCCGGCCCTGGCCATGGTCAACTCCGACAAAGGCATCACCAACCTGCACGTGCCGAGCGACGTCATCGTCGACGCCTCGATGCCAGCCATGATCCGTGACTCGGGCAAGATGTGGAACGCCGCCGGCGAACTGCAGGATGCCAAGGCGATCATCCCGGACCGCTGCTACGCCGGCATCTACCAGGCCACCATCGAAGACTGCAAGGCCAACGGCGCCTTCGACCCGACCACCATGGGCAGCGTACCGAACGTCGGCCTGATGGCACAGAAGGCCGAAGAATACGGCTCCCACGACAAGACCTTCCAGATCAAGGCTGACGGCGTCGTGCGCGTGGTCGACAGCAAAGGCCAGGTCGTTCTCGAGCAGAACGTCGAAGCCGGCGACATCTTCCGCATGTGCCAGGTCAAGGACGCGCCGATCCAGGACTGGGTCAAGCTGGCCGTCAACCGTGCCCGCCTGAGCAACACCCCTGCAGTGTTCTGGCTGGACCCGGCCCGCGCCCACGACGGCGTGATGATCGAGAAGGTGCAGAAGTACCTGAAGGATCACGACACCACCGGCCTGGACATCCGCATCCTGGCACCGGTCGACGCCATCAAGTTCTCCCTGGCCCGCATCCGCGAAGGGAAGGACACCATCTCGGTGACCGGCAACGTGCTGCGCGACTACCTGACCGACCTGTTCCCGATCATGGAACTGGGCACCAGCGCCAAGATGCTGTCGATCGTGCCACTGATGAACGGCGGTGGCCTGTTCGAAACCGGCGCCGGCGGTTCGGCACCGAAGCACGTGCAGCAGCTGGTGGAAGAGAACTTCCTGCGTTGGGACTCGCTGGGTGAATTCCTGGCCCTGGCCGCTTCCCTGGAGCACCTGGGCAACACCTACGACAACCCGCGCGCCAAAGTGCTGGCCAACACCCTGGACCAGGCCACCGGCAAGTTCCTCGACACCAACAAGTCGCCTTCGCGCAAAGTTGGCGGTATCGACAACCGCGGCAGCCACTTCTACCTGACCCTGTACTGGGCCCAGGCCCTGGCTGCGCAGAACGACGACGCTGCCCTGCAGGCACGCTTCGCACCACTGGCCAAGACCCTGACCGAGAACGAGGAGACCATCGTCGCCGAGCTCAACGCCGTCCAGGGCAAGCCGGCCGACATCGGTGGCTACTACGCTCCGGATGCCGAGCTGACCGCCAAGGTGATGCGCCCAAGCCAGACCCTGAACAGCGCCATTGCCGCCCTGTAAGGTTCGCTTGAAGTAACAGCACAAACCCCGGCCACGCACCGGGGTTTGTGCTTTCTGGGAAATGGGGTTGCTCTGCAACCCATCGCCGGCAAGCCAGCTCCCACAGGTATTGTGAATGCCTCAAGCTTGCACTGCACCTGTGGGAGCTGGCTTGCCGGCGATGGGCCGCAAAGCGGCCCCACCAATCTGAAGGGACATACAAATGACCTGGCAACCCCACATCACCGTCGCCACCATCGTCGAACACGAAGGCAAGTTCCTTTTCGTCGAAGAGTTCAAAGCCAACCAGCACGTCTTCAACCAGCCCGCCGGCCACCTCGAACCCAACGAGACCCTGCCCCAGGCCGCCCTGCGCGAAACCCTCGAAGAAACCGCCTGGGAAGTCGAGCTCACCGGCGTGGTCGGCATCTACCTGTACACCGCCCCAAGCAACGGCGTGACCTACCAGCGCATCTGCTTCGCCGCCCGCCCCGTGCGCCATCACGCCGACCTGGCGCTGGACAGCGACATCGTCCGCGCCGTGTGGCTGACCCGCGACGAACTGCTGGCCAACCCCGCCCGCTGGCGCAGCGAACTGGTGCCACGCTGCCTCGACGATTACCTCAAAGGCCCCTTGCACAGCCTCGACCTGCTGCGCGACTGACGCGCCGCCGCAGGTTTGATAGAATTGGCGTTTTTCCCCCTTTGATACACACCGGTACCCATGACCAGCCCAGCACTCAAAGACCCCGCCAAGACCCGCGTCATCGTCGGCATGTCCGGCGGCGTGGACTCTTCCGTCTCCGCCCTTCTGCTCATGGAGCAGGGCTACCAGGTGGAAGGGCTGTTCATGAAGAACTGGGAAGAAGACGACGGCACCGAATACTGCACCGCCCGTGAAGACCTGGCCGACGCCCAGGCCGTGTGCGACCGCATCGGCATCAAGTTGCACACCGCCAACTTCGCCGCCGAATACTGGGACAACGTGTTCGAGCACTTCCTCGAAGAGTACAAGGCCGGCCGCACGCCCAACCCGGACATCCTCTGCAACCGCGAAATCAAGTTCAAGGCGTTCCTTGACTACGCCCTGTCGCTGGGTGCCGACCTGATCGCCACCGGCCACTACGTGCGCCGCCGCGACACCGGCGAGCTCACCGAACTGCTCAAGGGCCTGGACCCGAACAAGGACCAGAGCTACTTCCTGCACGCCGTTGGCGGCAAGGAAATCGCCCGCACCCTGTTCCCGGTTGGCGAGCTGGAAAAGCCCGAAGTACGCGCCATTGCCGAAAAGCACGGCCTGGCCACCGCCAAGAAGAAGGACTCCACCGGCATCTGCTTCATCGGCGAGCGCCGCTTCAGCGACTTCCTCAAGCAATACCTGCCGGCCCAGCCGGGCAACATCGAGACAACCGACGGTGAAGTGATCGGCCTCCACCACGGCCTGATGTACCACACCATCGGCCAGCGCCAGGGCCTGGGCATTGGCGGCCTGAAGGACGCCGGTGACGAGCCGTGGTACGTGCTGCACAAGGACCTGACCCGCAACGTGCTGGTGGTCGGCCAGGGCAATGAACACCCGTGGTTGTTCTCCCGCGCCCTGCTTGCTTCGGAAATTTTCTGGGTCAACCCGGTCGACCTCAGCAGCCCGCGCCAGCTCACCGCCAAGGTGCGTTACCGCCAGAGCGACCAGCAGTGCACCCTGGAACTGACCGAAAGCGGTTACCGCGCAGTGTTCGACGAACCGCAACGCGCCGTCACCCCGGGCCAGTCGGTGGTGTTCTACGACGGCGAAGTGTGCTTGGGCGGCGGCGTGATCGAAGCTGCCGAGCCGTGGAGCCCGCGCGCATGAGCAACCTGCAGGAGCAGCTGATTGCGTTGGGCGGTGTGTTCCAGGCCGCCGTACTGGTCGACCGCATCGCCCGCACCGGCCAGGCCAGCGAGGCCAACATCGGCTGCATGCTGGGCAGCCTGCTGGTCCGTGACCCCAAGGACACCCTGGAAGTTTTCGGCGGTGACGACCTGAACCTGCGCGACGGCTATCGCGCGCTGGTCGGTGCGCTGGAGCGCGACCCCAGTAGCCTGCAGCGCGAGCCACTGCGCTACGCCCTGTCGATGCTGGGCCTTGAACGCCAGTTGAACAAGCGCGGCGACCTGCTCGACACCATCGGCAACCGCCTGCCGCAAATCCAGTCCCAGGCCGAGCATTTCGGCCTGGTTCATGAAAACGTCATCGCTTCCAGCGGAGCCTTGTACCAGGACACCCTGAGCACCTTGCGCCAGCGCATCCAGGTGCATGGCGACATGCGCTTCCTGCAGCAGGCCAGCAATGCCTCGAAAATCCGCGCCCTGTTGCTGGCCGGCATCCGCGCCGCACGCCTGTGGCGCCAGCTGGGCGGGCACCGCTGGCAGCTGGTATTCAGCCGGCGCAAGCTGTTGAACGAACTGTACGACATGATGCGTTCGCCCTCCTGAAAAAGCGACGCCGAACCCAATGTAGGAGCAGCCTTGTGCTGCGAATGGGCAGCGCAGCGGCCCCAGGATTTGGGCTCTTGCACAGATTGCCAGGGCTGCTGCGCAGCCCATTCGCAGCACAAGGCTGCTCCTACACAGAGCCTGTGACATATTTTTATAGGCCCGACCTTTGGTCAGCCACCCGACCTGAGCGCATTTTTCATGTATGATATGCGCCCTTCCAAAAGCCTGACTGTCCGAGAACACCCCATGCAGCTTTCTTCGCTCACTGCGGTTTCCCCTGTAGACGGCCGTTATGCCGGCAAAACCCAGGCCTTGCGCCCCATTTTCAGCGAATTCGGCCTGATCCGTTTCCGCGCCCTGGTCGAAGTGCGCTGGCTGCAGCGCCTGGCCGCCCACCCGCAGATCGGCGAAGTGCCGGCGTTCTCCGCCGAAGCCAACGCCCTGCTGGACAGCCTGGCCACCGACTTCAAGCTCGAGCACGCCGAACGCGTCAAGGAAATCGAGCGCACCACCAACCACGACGTCAAGGCGATCGAATACCTCCTCAAGGAGCAGGCCGCCAAGCTGCCTGAGCTGGCCAAGGTCAGCGAGTTCATCCACTTCGCCTGCACCAGCGAGGACATCAACAACCTGTCCCACGCCCTGATGCTGCGCGCCGGCCGTGACGAAGTGCTGCTGCCGCTGATGCGCCAGATCGCCGACGCCATCCGCGCCCTGGCCCACGCCCACGCCGACGTGCCGATGCTGTCGCGCACCCACGGCCAGCCGGCTTCGCCGACCACCCTGGGCAAGGAACTGGCCAACGTCGTGTACCGCCTGGAGCGCCAGATCGCCCAGGTTGCCGCCGTGCCGTTGCTGGGCAAGATCAACGGCGCCGTGGGCAACTACAACGCCCACCTGTCGGCCTACTCGCAGATCGACTGGGAGCAGAACGCCCGCGCCTTCATCGAAGACGAGCTGGGCCTGCAGTTCAACCCGTACACCACCCAGATCGAGCCGCACGACTACATCGCCGAGCTGTTCGACGCCATCGCCCGCTTCAACACCATCCTGATCGACTTCGATCGCGATGTGTGGGGCTATATCTCGCTGGGCTACTTCAAGCAGAAGACCGTTGCCGGCGAAATCGGCTCGTCGACCATGCCGCACAAGGTCAACCCGATCGACTTCGAAAACTCCGAAGGCAACCTGGGTATCGCCAACGCGCTGTTCCAGCACCTGGCCAGCAAGCTGCCGATCTCGCGCTGGCAGCGTGACCTGACCGACTCTACCGTGCTGCGCAACCTGGGCGTGGGCTTTGCCCACAGCGTCATCGCCTACGAAGCCAGCCTGAAAGGCATCGGCAAGCTGGAAGTCAACGAAGCCCGCATTGCCGCCGATCTGGACGCCTGCTGGGAAGTGCTGGCCGAGCCGATCCAGACCGTGATGCGCCGCTTCAACATCGAAAACCCCTACGAGAAGCTCAAGGAGCTGACCCGTGGCAAGGGCATCACCCCGGAAGCGCTGCTGACCTTCATCGACGGCCTGGACATGCCAGCCGAAGCCAAGGCCGAGCTCAAGCAGCTGACCCCTGCTACCTACATCGGCAACGCGGCAGCACAGGCCAAACGCATCTAAGCTGACCGTCGCGTTCAACGCCCGGCCTGGCCGGGCGTTTTTATTCCCGGACGAAAATTACATTTTTTCAATAGGTTGAACATGAATCCTGATACTCCACTGCAGCTGCTCGGCGGCATCTCGGCCCGCGAATTCATGCGCGACTACTGGCAGAAGAAGCCGCTGCTGGTGCGCCAGGCATTCCCGGACTTCATCAGCCCGATCGACCCCGACGAGCTGGCCGGCCTGGCCCTGGAAGAGGAAGTAGAGTCGCGTATCGTGCTCGAGCACGGCGCGCACCCGTGGGAGCTGCGCCGCGGCCCGTTCACCGAAGACACCTTCGCCGAGCTGCCGGAAAAGGACTGGACCCTGCTGGTGCAGGCCGTGGACCAGTTCGTCCCGGAAGTAGCCGAACTGCTGGAAAACTTCCGCTTCCTGCCCAGCTGGCGCATCGATGACGTGATGATCAGCTTCGCCGCCCCTGGTGGCAGCGTCGGCCCGCACTTTGACAACTACGACGTTTTCCTGCTGCAGGGCCACGGCCAGCGCAACTGGAAAATCGGCCAGATGTGCAGCAGCGACAGCTCGCTGCTGGAGCACGCCGACCTGCGCATCCTCGCCGATTTCGAGCAGAGCGATGAGTGGACCCTGGAGCCGGGCGACATGCTCTACCTGCCACCACGCCTGGCCCACTACGGCGTGGCCGTGGACGACTGCCTGACCTACTCGGTAGGCTTCCGCGCGCCAAGCGCCGCCGAAGTGCTGACCCACTTCACCGATTTCCTCGGCCAGTTCCTGCCCGATGAAGAACGCTACAGCGACGCCGACGCCCAGCCGGTCAGTGACCCGCACCAGATCCAGCACGATGCCCTCGACCGCCTCAAGGCGCTGCTCGACAAGCACATGGGCGACAAGGACCTGCTGCTGACCTGGTTCGGCCAGTTCATGACCGAGCCGCGCTACCCCGAGCAGATCGTCGGTGAAGAGCTGTCCGAGGAAGAACTGATCGATGCCCTGGAACAAGGCGCCATCCTGATCCGCAACCCGAGCGCGCGCCTGGCCTGGTCGGAGTTCGAAGAAGACCTGCTGCTGTTCGCCAGCGGCCGCAGCTGCCCGCTGCCGGGCAAACTGCGCGAGCTGCTGAAGCTGGTTTGCGCGGCCGACGCCCTGCACATCGACAACCTGGGCGAATGGCTGCAGGATGAAGATGGCCTTATGCTGGTACAGCAGCTGGTCAAACAAGGAAGCCTGGGATTCGCCAATGAATAAGATTCGTGTGCGCCTCGCCGACTGGCACAAGGACAACGCCGACATCCGCCGCATCCGCGAAGCGGTGTTCATTGCCGAACAGCACGTTCCACCAGAACTGGAGTGGGATTCGGATGACCCGACCGCCGCGCACTTCCTGGCCCTGGAAGGCGACTACCCGATCGGCACAGCGCGCCTGCTGCCTGACGGCACCATCGGCCGGGTCTCGGTGCTGAAGGACTGGCGCGGGCTGAAAGTGGGTGACGCGCTGATGAACGCGGTGATTGTCGAAGCACAGAACCGCGACCTGAAGCAGCAGATGCTCAGCGCCCAGGTGCACGCCACGCCGTTCTACGAGCGGCTGGGCTTTCGCGTAGTCAGCGAAGAGTTCCTCGAAGCCGGCATCCCGCACGTGGACATGGTGCGCGACTCGCGCGCCTGATCCCTGTACCGGCCTCTTCGCGGTTTTGCCCGCGAAGAGGCCGGCACAGCAAAATACATCTTCCCTGACAAAAACCTGTACATCCATCCAGATAAAACTTGCCTCCGCGCCCTCGCTTGCGCATCCTATCGCCCATCACCCCCGATGAAGCGTCTCCGGCCATGCGCCTGTTCCTCTGCGAAAAACCCTCCCAGGCAAAAGACATCGCCAAAGTGCTCGGCGCCAACCGCAAGGGCGATGGCTGCTGGCAAGGCACCGACGTCTGCGTGACCTGGTGCATCGGCCACCTGCTGGAAACCGCCCCGCCCGACAGCTACGACGAACGCTACAAGCGCTGGAACCTGGCCGACCTGCCGATCATCCCGGAAAAGTGGAAAATGCTGGTCAAGCCCAAGACCGCCAGCCAGTTCAAGGCAGTCAAGCGCCTGCTCGGCGAAGCACGCGAACTGGTGATCGCCACCGACGCCGACCGCGAAGGCGAAATGATCGCCCGCGAACTGGTCGAGCATTGCCGCTACCGCGGCCCGGTGCAGCGCCTGTGGCTGTCGGCACTGGACGACGCCTCCATTCGCAAGGCCCTGGCGCGGCTGCTGCCGGGCCACGAAACCTTCAACCTGTACCACTCGGCGTTGGGCCGTTCGCGCGCAGACTGGCTGATCGGCATGAACATGAGCCGGCTGTTCACCCTGCTGGGCCGCCAGTCGGGCTATCAGGGCGTACTGCCGGTGGGCCGGGTGCAAACGCCCACCTTGCGCCTGGTGGTCGATCGAGACCGCAGCATCGCCGACTTCGTGCCGGTACCGTTCTGGGCCATCGACGTGCAGCTCGAACACGCAGGCTTTGGCTTCAACGCCCAGTGGCGCGCCCCCGATGACGCCTGCGACGACCAGGGCCGCTGCCTGAACCAGGCCCTGGCGCAGCAGGCTGCCGCCGACATCGGCAATGCGGGTACTGCCCGGGCCGTGAAGGTGACCACCGAACGCGTGCGTGAAGCAGCACCCCTGCCCTTCGACCTTGGCACCCTGCAGGAGCTGTGCTCGAAAAAGTTCGGCCTCGGCGCCCAGGAAACCCTCGACATCGCCCAGGCCCTGTACGAAACCCACAAGCTGATCACCTACCCGCGCAGCGACTGCGGCTACCTGCCGCAAAGCCAGCACGCCGAAGCGCCAGCCATCCTCGCCGCCCTGCAACGTTCCGATGCCAGCCTGGCGCCGCTGCAGCCCTACCTGGAGCCGCAACGCCGCTCACGGGCGTGGAACGACGCCAAGGTCAGCGCCCACCACGGCATCATCCCCACTGCCGCTGCCAGCGACCCGTCGCGCCTGCCAGCCAAGCACAAGGCGGTGTACACCCTGATCCGCGCCCGCTACCTGGCGCAGTTCCTGCCCAACCACGAGTACGACCGCACCCAGGCCGACTTCGACTGCGCCGGCCATGCCCTGCGTGCCGTAGGCAAGCAGATCGTCGAACCAGGCTGGCGCCGTGCGCTGCCCGAGGCGCTGACCCCGGCCAAGGGCCGCGAGGCACCACCGGCCCAGGTGCTGCCGGCGCTGCGCGAAGGCCAGGACTGCACGGTGCAGGGCCTGCAACTGAAAGACCTGTGGACCCAGCCGCCCAAGCCGTTTACCGAAGGCGACCTGATCAAGGCAATGAAGAACGTGGCCAAGCTGGTGGACGACCCGCGGTTGAAGCAGAAGCTGAAGGAAACCACCGGTATCGGCACCGAAGCCACCCGCGCCAGCATCATCCAGGGCCTGCTTGACCGCGGCTACCTGGTGAAGAACGGCAAGGCGCTGTCCGCCACCCCTGCGGCCTTCAGCCTGATCGACGCCGTACCTCGCGCCATTGCCGACCCTGGTACCACAGCTATCTGGGAGCAGGCGCTGGACATGGTGCAGAGTGGCGAGATGACGCTGGAAGAGTTCGTCGCCCGGCAGTCGGCATGGATGGGCAAGCTGGTCGAACGGTGCAGCGGCATGCGCATGACCATCAGCGGGCCGGCAGCCGGGGCTGCGCCGCCGTGGAAGAAAAAGCGTAGAGGGAGTGGGAAGAGTAAAGCGGCTGGAAGCAAGGCTGCCAGCAAGCCGCGGCAGCCCAAGAGAAAAGCTTCAACCTGAGGCTTTTGCACTGTCATTACAGCCCTATCGCTGGCAAGCCAGCTCCCACAGGTACCACACAGCTTTCAAAACCTGCGCAGGACTTGTGGGAGCTGGCTTGCCGGCGATAGGGCCAGGCCAGGAATACAGAGAATTCAGACAAACCACAAAACCTGACCAACATACTGGCGCCATGAATTTTTAATGCTAAATTTTCATGAAAATAATTAAAGCAAATTTCATGAGACCCCTGCATGTTCAAACAATCCGCCCAGCACGTCGCCAGCTACTACGCCCAGACCTACCCCGCCAGCATTCCCCTGCACCCTACCCTGCAAGGCAGCCACGACACCGAAGTCCTGATCATTGGCGCCGGCTTCAGCGGCCTGCACACCGCCTTGCGCCTGACCCAGGCCGGCAAGCGTGTAACGCTGCTGGAAGCCAGCCGCGTGGCCTGGGCCGCGTCCGGCCGCAACGGCGGCCAGGCACTGCTCGGCTGGTCGTGCGACATGCCGCCGCTGGAAAAGGCCTTGGGCACCGAACGCACCCAACGCCTGTGGGCCAGCATGTGCTGGGCCGCCGATGAAATGCGCAAACTGCCCGAGCGCCATGGCTTCGACATCGACTACCGGCTGGGCAGCCTGTGGACCGCCGTGCTGCCGCGCCGGGTAAAGATGCTGGAAGAAGCCCTGCATGAGGCCGAACACAAATGGGGCTACGACGCCCTGCGCCTGATCGGCCGCGACGAGCTGCCTCAATGGATCGACAGCCCGCGCTACCAGGCCGCGCTATACGACGCCAAAGGCGCCCACCTCAACCCGCTGAAGCTGGCCCAGGGCCTGGCCAGTACCATCGAGGCGGCCGGCGGGCGTATCTACGAACAGAGCCAGGTGCTCAGCTACCAGCGAGCTGGCGACGGCTATGTCGCCCGTACCGACCGCGGCGAAGTACGCTGCCAGGTGTTGGTGCTAGCCTGCAACGCCTACATCGACCGCCTCGACCGTAACCTGTCGCGTCGCCTGTTGCCGGTCGGTTCCTACCAGGTCGCCACCGCGCCGCTCGACGCCGATTTCGCCCGATCATTGCTGCCGCGTAATAGCTGCGTGATCGACAACCAGTTCGTGCCCGACTATTTCCGCATTACCCCGGACCATCGCCTGCTGTTCGGCGGCGGCTGCACCTACCTGGGCGGTATTCCCAAAGATGTCGCCAGCGCCACCCGCCCCTACCTGGAGCGGGTGTTCCCGCAGCTGGCCGGGGTGGTCATCGACTATGCCTGGGGCGGCCATATCGACTGCAGCATCCAGCGCACCCCGGATGTCGGCCGCGAGGGCCAGCGCTACTGGCTGCAGGGCTTCTCCGGCCATGGCGTGCTGCCGACCCTGGCCGCAGCCCGGGCCGTGAGCGACGCCATCCTCGGTGACGACGACCTGCTGACGCTTTACCAAGGCATCGACAACGGCCGCTTCCCCGGCGGCGACCTGCTGGCCGCACCGCTGGAAGCCGCCGCCAAGGCCTGGTACAGGATGCGCGATCGTATCTGAAGACGGCCGGCGCTTACTGCGCAGAAATCTCTCCTATTCTCAATAGCTCCCTTCGCTTCCTGCACACAGGAGACCCGACCATGAGCTATGTAACTACAAAGGACGGCGTACAGATCTTCTACAAGGACTGGGGCCCGCGCGATGCACCGGTTATCCACTTCCATCACGGCTGGCCTCTCAGCGCCGACGACTGGGATGCGCAGATGTTGTTCTTCCTCGCCCATGGTTACCGCGTGGTTGCCCACGACCGCCGCGGCCATGGCCGCTCCAGCCAGGTATGGGACGGCCACGACATGGACCATTACGCCGACGATGTGGCGGCGGTCGTCGCTCACCTGGGCATCCAGGGCGCCGTGCATGTCGGCCACTCGACCGGTGGCGGTGAAGTGGTGCGCTACATGGCCCGGCACCCTGAAGACAAGGTGCTCAAGGCCGTGTTGATTGCCGCCGTACCGCCATTGATGGTGCAGACTCCCGGTAACCCCGGTGGCCTGGCCAAATCGGTGTTCGACGGTTTCCAGGCCCAGGTCGCCAGCAACCGTGCGCAGTTCTACCGCGATGTGCCGGCCGGGCCGTTCTACGGCTACAACCGCCCTGGTGTAGAAGCGAGTGAGGGCATCATTGGTAACTGGTGGCGCCAGGGCATGATCGGCAGCGCCAAGGCCCATTACGATGGCATCGTGGCATTTTCCCAGACCGATTTTACCGAGGACCTGAAGGGCATCCAGCAACCTGTGCTGGTGATGCACGGCGATGATGACCAGATCGTGCCGTATGAGAACTCCGGAGTGCTGTCGGCGAAGCTGCTGCCCAATGGCGCGTTGAAGACTTACAAAGGCTACCCGCATGGCATGCCGACCACCCATGCCGATGTGATCAATGCGGATTTGCTGGCGTTCATACGTAGCTGATGTAGTCGCCTGCACCGGCCTCTTCGCGGGCACGCCCGCTCCCACAGGTACTGCATAGGTCTTGAGATATACATATAACCTGTGGGAGCGGGCGAGCCCGCGAAAGGGCCGGCACTGTCAACATACTTATTTCATGAGTGTATGCAACTGGCAAAACTGCCAGTTGCGCGCCTGTCTATTTTGCATGAAGGTAATTTAAATTCAGTACTTCTCGCACCAGCAGGCTGATCATGGCACAGAACTGGAAGCAGCGTTTATTCTACAAGAATGGCCAACTGTCCTTGGAGATCGGCAGCGATCGTTCCGTCACAGTCTTTTCAATCTCAAACCTTTCTCTAGCGCAACGCTCGACCGAGACACTACTACTGGCGGCAGACTCTCAGAGTTCCATAATCAACCGTTCTCATCGCGAAGGCATTCACAACCTGGCCTACACCGCTTACGGATACAGCTCCACAGCTCATATGATGGGCTTCACCGGACAACGCTACGATAGCGTCACAAACTGCTACCTCCTTGGAAACGGCTATCGTGCCTTTAGTACTAGACTGGCGCGATTTTACTCAGCGGACAGCCTCAGCCCGTTTAAGAAACACACACATAACGCCTACGCCTATTGCTTGGGAGACCCCGTGAACCATCACGACCCTTCAGGGCATATGTTGCGTCGCGCCAGGACAATGTGGAATAACGTAAAGGATAAGTTTGTAAAACCCAGAATCCATTACATCAATAAAGCAAGGGAAGCAATTACCGAGAATCCGAATCTCGAAAAGTATTCCGCTGTCATTGATGACGAGAACGTAACCATAAAAACCCTCAAGGCGATTTACAAGCTTCCGAAGGGTGATGCCATGCTCAGCGATCTCAAGGATACAGCAGTCCGCAACTGGCGCTTAAAGCATGGCAACATTGAAGGCCCCATCACTCATGACTTTAACTACGAAAAATACCTATACATGGACGAGCAGCTTAATTACATAGCCCTAGAGGCAAAAATCCTTGAGTACAGAACCCTACTGAGCAACTTGGCGTCACATGAAACCACTACAATGAATTCGAGCAGTCAGTTGTCACCTGCGTCACCTGAGGCATCACGCCCTACAACTGCCAGATCAGCGATACGTGGTACCTAGATACCCCTGCAGGGTCGGTTTGAAACAAGTAAGCGGCCGGAAACACTGTCAGCCTTGGGGACGTGGGATTATCATGCCCGTTTATTTCTCCATTAGCCGCAAACCGACCCTCCAGCCTGAAGCCTCCCATGCCCTTCGAACTCACCGTAGAACCCCTCACCCTGCTGATCCTGGCCCTGGTCGCCTTCGTCGCCGGTTTCATCGATGCCATCGCCGGCGGTGGCGGCCTGCTCACCACCCCGGCGTTACTCACCGCGGGCATGCCGCCGCACCTGGTACTGGGCACCAACAAGCTCAGCTCTACCTTCGGCTCGGCCACCGCCAGCTTCACCTACTACAGGCGCAAACTGTTCCACCCGGCGCAGTGGCGCCCGGCATTGTTCGCCACCTTGGTCGGCGCTTTGCTCGGTGCAGTGATCGCCCACTACATGCCGGCCGAATGGCTGAACAAGATGCTGCCGGTGATTGTCTTCGCCTGTGGCGTCTATCTGCTGTTCGGTGGCACGCCCAAGGCGCCGCTCGATGCCGATGCACCCATCAAGAAGAAATGGCAAATGCCGCAAGGCTTTACCTTGGGTTTCTATGACGGCGTGGCCGGCCCGGGCACCGGGGCGTTCTGGACGGTCAGCACCCTGCTGCTGTACCCCATCGACCTGGTCCGTGCCAGCGGCGTGGCGCGCAGCATGAATTTCGTCAGCAACATCGCAGCGCTGACGGTGTTCATCATTTCCGGGCAGGTGGATTACATCGTCGGCCTGTGCATGGGCCTGTCGGTGATGGTTGGCGCCTTCTTCGGCGCACGCACGGCGATCAGTGGCGGCAGCAAGTTCATCCGCCCGGTGTTCATCACCGTGGTGCTGGCATTGACCGTGCGCCTAGCGTGGCAGCACTGGTTCGGCCAAGCCTAGGCGGCGCGCAACGTACAGATCGATCAGGTAGCGGGCAATCGACCGCCCGGCCGGTAGCGGCGGCAGGTCGTGGACGCTGAACCACTTGGCATCCTCGATCTCGTCCGGCTGCATGACGATATCGCCGCCGGCATACTCGGCATGGAAGCCCAGCATCATCGAATGCGGGAACGGCCAGCACTGGCTGCCGACGTACTGGATGTTCCTTACTTCCACCGCTACCTCCTCACGCACTTCGCGCACCAGGCAGTCCTCGGCCGACTCGCCCGGCTCGGCGAAGCCTGCCAGGGTGCTGTACACCCCGGTGACGAAGCGTGGCGAACGCGCCAGCAGGATTTCGTCGCCACGTGTCACCAGTACGATCATGCTCGGTGAAATGCGCGGGTAGCTGCGCAGGTCGCAAGGCTGGCAGTACATCGCCCGCTCCCAGCGAATCTGCGTCATTGCCTGGCCGCAGCTGCCGCAGAAGCGGTGCTCGCGGGCCCAGGTGCCGATCTGCGCGGCATAGCCCAGCACTTTGTAGGTGTCGAAATCACCCTCGAGCATGAATGCACGCAGGCCGCGCCAGGCGCAGCCGGGCACCTCGGTAGCGCTGCGCAGCTCCAGCAGGAACACCGGCTGGCCGTCGAAGTGACCGATGCCGTGCTCGCACAGTACGTCGAGGTCCTGGCGCTTGAGCCAGTCGCGAGGGAACAGCGCGCCGTTGTCGTCCACCAGGAACCCTTCCGGGCTGCGGGCCACGGCCAGCCCCCCGGTGATCTGCGGGTCGAGTACTGCGGTAGTCCAGCGTGCTGACATGTCGGGGGTTCCCTTACTTCGCGTCCCCCGGCCTGATCAGTCGGCGAACGTCGGTTTCTGTTTGCTCATGTGCGCCGCCACCGCCACGCGCAGGTCTTCGGACTGCAGCATCGCGGCGTTCCAGGTGGCGATGTACTCCAGGCCATCATCGATGCGATGGTCACGCATGTAGCTGAGCATTTCCTTGGTGCCGGCCACGGCGATCGGCGATTTTGCGGCAATCTCGCCAGCGATGGCAAAGACCCCGTCCATCAGCGCAGCCTGATCATCATAAACCCGGTTGACCAAGCCGATGCGCAGCGCCTCTTCTGCCTCGACATTGCGCCCCGTGTAAGCCAGCTCACGCATCATGCCGTCACCGATGATACGAGGCAAACGTTGCAGTGTGCCGACATCGGCGGCCATGCCCATGTCGATTTCCTTGATCGAGAACTGCGCGTCGCTGCTGCAGTAGCGCATGTCGCAGGCCGAGATGAGGTCGATGGCGCCGCCAATGCAGTAACCCTGCACCGCGGCCAGTACCGGCTTGCGGCATTTGTCCACGGCATTGAACGACGCCTGCAGGCGCAGGATGGTGCTGCGCAGGAAGCGTGCATTACGGCCCACGTCCTTGCCCATCTGCCCGGCCAGCGAAGCCAGCATCATCAGGTCGATGCCGGCGGAAAAATGCTTGCCGGCACCGCTGATCACTACCGCTCGCACTGCATCGGTGTCGTCGACCCACTGGAAGATGTCGATGATCTCCTCCCAGAAGGCAGCGTTCATCGCATTGCGCTTGTCCGGGCGGTTGATCTGAACGTGGGCGATGCTGTTGGTCAGTTCGACCTTGAATGCGCTGTACTCGGTCACGGGCGGCACTCCTGCGGATAAAGGGTTCATGGCACGGATGTTAACCCAGCCCGATGACCGCACTTGTGCCAAAAACGGGACTATACGCCTTGCCTAAGAGGCGCTGATCCGGCACCGTGCGCCATCGCCGAATCATAAGGATACAAATTCATGTCGCGCTCCCTGACCGGCGCCCTCGCCCACAGCTTTCTGGGCCAGTCGCCGCTTTGGTACAAGGCAGTCATCTGCCTGTTCCTGGTACTCAATCCGCTGCTGCTGATGGCCGTCGGCCCGGTCGCTGCCGGCTGGGCACTGGTGCTCGAATTCATCTTCACCCTGGGCATGGCCCTGAAGTGCTACCCGCTCATGCCTGGCGGCCTGCTGCTGGTCGAAGCCCTGCTGTTGCAGATGACCACCCCGCAAGCCCTGTACGAAGAGCTGCAGCACAACTTCCCGGTGATCCTGCTGCTGATGTTCATGGTTGCGGGCATCCACTTCATGAAGGAACTGCTGCTGTTCCTGTTCTCGCGCATCCTGCTGGGGGTGCGTTCGAAGGCGATCCTGGCGTTGCTGTTCTGCGTGCTGTCGGCATTCCTCTCGGCGTTTCTCGATGCGCTGACCGTGACCGCCGTGATCATCAGCGCCGCGGTCGGTTTCTATGCGGTGTACCACCGCGTCGCCTCCGGGGCCAATCCGCGCGAAGACAGTGCTCTGGACAGCGACCAGCAGGTCGCACAGTTGCACCGTGAAGACCTCGACCAGTTCCGCGCATTCCTGCGCAGCCTGCTGATGCATGGTGCGGTGGGCACCGCCCTGGGCGGCGTGTGCACGCTGGTGGGCGAACCACAGAACCTGCTGATCGGCCACGAAATGGGCTGGCACTTTGCCGATTTCTTCCTGAAGGTGGCACCGGTGTCGCTGCCGGTGCTGGGCGCCGGCCTGCTGACCTGCGTGCTGCTGGAGAAGCTGCGCCTGTTCGGCTATGGCAAGCTGATGCCCGAGCCAGTGCGCCAGGTGTTGGCCGCCTATGCCGCCGAGGACGATGCTGCACGCACGACTGCCCAGCGCATCGCGCTGTGGGTGCAAGGGTTCGCTGCACTGATCCTGATCTTCTGCCTGGGGCTGCACGTTGCCGAGGTCGGCCTGATCGGCCTGATGGTGATCGTGCTGATCACCGCATTCACCGGCATTACCGACGAACACCGCCTGGGCCGCGCCTTCCAGGACGCCATGCCGTTCACCGCATTGCTGGTGGTGTTCTTCGCGGTGGTGGCGGTGATTCATCAACAGCAACTGTTCAGCCCGTTGATTGCCTGGGTGCTGGCGCTGCCGGCCGAGCAGCAACCGGGCATGCTGTACCTGGCCAACGGCCTGCTGTCGGCGATCAGCGACAACGTGTTCGTTGCCACCATCTACATCACCGAGGTGAAGCAGGCGTTCCTCAATGGCAACATGAGCCGCGAGCATTTCGAGACGCTGGCGGTGGCGATCAACACCGGCACCAACCTGCCGAGCGTGGCGACGCCGAATGGGCAGGCGGCGTTCCTGTTCCTGCTGACTTCGGCGATTGCGCCGCTGATCCGGCTGTCGTATGGGCGAATGGTGTGGATGGCCTTGCCCTATACCGTAGTGATGGGTGGGCTGGGGTGGTGGGCGGTGACCTACTGGCTTTGAGGTAGCCTGCACCGGCCTCTTCGCAGCACAAGGCTGCTCCTACAGGCACTGCACCGCTTTCTGGAGCTGTGGTGATCCTGTGGGAGCGGGCATGCCCGCGAAAGGGCCGGCACAGGTTTGCGTTGTCGATTCTGTCCGCCGCCATTCGACTATCCCATGCCCCCAGCCACCCCGGCTGCCAACAGGAGAGTCCCCATGCGCAAACTCATCGTAGCCGCCTTCATCAGCCTCGACGGTGTCATGCAGGCCCCCGGTGGTCCGCAGGAAGACACCAGCGGCGGCTTCACCTACGGCGGCTGGATCGTACCCTACGCCGAGGAAATCTTCGGCCAAGCCATGCAAGCCCTGTTCAGCCAGCCCTTCGAACTGCTGTTGGGCCGGCGCACCTACGACATCTTCGCCGGCTACTGGCCAAAGGTAAAAGGCAGCTCGGAAGACTTCTCCATCGCCAACCTGTTCAACAGCGTGCCCAAGCACGTGGCCACCCACACCCCCGCAACCCTCGACTGGCACAACAGCCATGCACTGGGCGCAGACATCACCGCAGCGGTCCACGCGCTGAAACAACAGGACGGCGCCAACCTGCTGACCCAGGGCAGCAGCGATCTGGTGCAGCAACTGCTGGCGGCGGGCCTGGTCGATGAACTGCAACTGCTGATCCACCCGTTGCTGCTCGGCCACGGCAAGCGCCTGTTCGGCGATGATGCAGCAGCGGCGGCCTTCACACTGCAGCATTCGCAGGTTTCGCCCACGGGCGTGCTCATCGCCCGTTACGTGCGTGCAGGTGAAGTGCAGACCGGTTCGTTCTGAAAGGCATAATCCTGTACAACTTTTGCCTCTCGCTCGCATCGAAACCCAAGTAAGCCCCGTCCGTATCAAGGAGGTTCACCATGGCGCTACGCACCACGTTGCTGCTTTCCTGCATGACCTTGGCCCTGCTCGGCTGCGCCGGCAACGATCACCCGGCACCGCCGCGTACCCAGCAGGTCGACCTGCAACGTTACCAGGGCACCTGGTACGAACTCGCCCGGCTGCCGATGTTCTTCCAGCGCAACTGCGTGCAGTCCGAGGCGCAGTATGGCCTGCGAGAGGACGGCCGCCTCGACGTGACCAACCGCTGCCAGGAAAAGGACGGCCAGTGGAACCAGGCCAAGGGCATCGCCGAAGCCCAGCAACCGGGCAGCACCGACAAGCTCTGGGTGCGCTTCGACAACTGGTTCAGCCGCCTCGCGCCCGGCCTGACCAAGGGCGAGTACTGGGTGCTGTACCACGACCAGGACTACCGCGTAGCCTTGGTCGGCCACCCGAACCGCGAATACCTGTGGCTGCTTTCGCGCACGCCTGCAGTCACGGACCAGATGCGCGAGCAACTGCTGACGATCGCCCGGGAGCAAGGCTATGACACCAGCAAGCTCATCTGGCGGCAGGCCGAGTAGGCAAGACCTGGGGGCCATCGACGACATGCGGCAATCCGGCTAAGGTGTGCGCCCCGTATCATCTCGAAGGAACAAACCCGTTGAGTACCACGCCGCCACCAGCACCTTGCATCCGCCCGACACCCATCGGTCCGCTGGTGGAGACGTTACTGCTGGGCTGAAACAAGGAGCACGACCATGGATTTGCTGTTCCTGGGCACCTCCGCCGGCGTGCCGACCAAGGCACGCAATGTGAGCGGTACCGCAGTGATCGAGGCCAGTGGCAGCCACTGGTACCTGGTCGACTGTGGCGAAGGCACCCAGCACCGGCTGCTGCACACACCGCTGTCGATCCGCGACCTGCGCGCCATCTTCATTACCCACGTGCACGGCGACCATTGCTTCGGCCTGCCGGGCCTGCTGGCCAGCGCCGGCATGAGCGGGCGCACCCAGCCGCTGGACCTTGTCCTGCCCGCCGCCCTGCACGACTGGGTGCGCCAGGGGCTGGTGGCCAGCGATACCTTCCTGCCGTTCGAACTGCGCCTGCTGGCCGTGGAAGAGCTGGTGGAATGGCACAGTGACGCCCTGGAAGTGACCAGCGTACAGTTGTCGCACCGGGTGCCGAGCGTCGGCTTCGTGTTCACCGAGCTCAACCCCGAACCGCGACTGAACATCCCGCGCCTGGAAGCCGAAGGTATCCCCCGCGGCCCGCTGTGGGGCGACCTGGCCAAGGGCCTGACGGTGCAGCATGCCGGGCAGTTGCTGCACGGCAATGACTACTTGCGCCCTTCGCGCCCGCCGCGGCGGGTGATCGTGTGCGGCGACAACGACAACCCCGAGCTGTTGGCCGACGTCGCCAGGGGCGCGGACGTGCTGGTGCACGAAGCCACGTTCACCCAGGCGGTGGTCGAGCGCACGGGGGTCACCTTCGGCCACAGCACCGCAGCTGCGGTGGCGCGCTTTGCCGAAACTGCGGGCGTGCGCAATTTGGTGCTGACGCATTTCAGCGCCCGCTACCAGCACGACCCACGGCGCAGCCCGAGCATCGACAACGTGCGCGACGAAGCCCTCGCCCACTACAGCGGGCAGCTTACCCTGGCGCAGGACCTGCAGCGCTATCACATCGGGCGCGATGGCTGTCTCGAACCGGCCGGATGATTTAGCATGGCCGGTTTTCCAAAAGGACTTGGCCATGCAACGCATCGTGATTCTGGGCAACGCCGGCAGTGGCAAATCGACCCTGGCCCGGCAGATAGGCGCACGCTTGGGCGTGCCGGTGGTGCACCTCGATACGTTGTTCTGGGAGACCGGCTGGGTCGAGCCGGATGCCGAGACCTTCCGTACCCGCGTGCGCGATGCGGTGGCTGGGGAGGCTTGGGTATGCGAGGGCAATTATGCCCGCCGCACGTTCGACCTGCGTCTGCCGCGGGCCGACCTTGTCATCTGGCTGGATACGCCGAGACTGACCTGCCTCAAGCGGGTGATCCTGCGCAGTGTGCTGAACAAGCCCCGACCGGACCTGCCGGCGGGATGTACCGAGCGGCTGGACCGGGCGTTTCTGACCTTTTTGAAGTTCGTATGGACGTTCGATCGGGGGTATCGGCCGGGGATCGAGGCGAGCCGCCAGGCCACAGGGCCGCAGGTGCCGGTGGTGCATTTGCGAGGTGAACGGCAGATTGCGGCGTGTCTGGCAGATCTTACCCAACCCGCCCCGGCAGCGCGGCCCCTGTAGGAGCGGCCTTGTGTCGCGAAAGGGCCGCAAAGCGGCCCCGGCGATGCCCGCGTCTACTTCAAGATCCTGGGGCTGCTGCGCAGCCCGATCGCGACACAAGGCCGCTCCTACAAAAAGCGCGTACTCCTGATACTGACGGCGCTAGGCCGCCAATCGGCCACTGGCAATCGCCTCCGACGCCGCCAGCATCGCGCGCAGCAACACTGCGCAGCCCGCAGCCAGGTCCTCGGGCGTGGCGTTCTCGATCTCGTTATGGCTGATACCGTCCTCGCACGGCACGAATATCATCCCCGCCGGCCCCAGTTCGGCCAGGAAGATCGCGTCGTGCCCCGCGCCGCTGACGATGTCCATGTGCGGCAGGCCCAGCGCCTGCGCCGATTTGCGCACGGCATCGACACAGGTATTGTCGAAGTACAACGCCGGGAAATCGGCTGTGGGTACCAGTTCGTGGCTGAGGCCATGCCTGGCACAGGTCGCCTCGATCACCGCACGCACATCGGCAATCATCGCATTCAGCTGCTCACCCTCCAGGTGGCGGAAATCCAGGGTCATGCGCACTTCGCCCGGGATCACGTTGCGCGAGCCCGGGTAGGCCTGCAGGCACCCCACCGTCCCACAGGCATGGGGCTGGTGGCCGAGGGCGGTGCGGTTGACTGCCTCAACCACTGCCGCCGCGCCGACCAGGGCGTCCTTGCGCAGGTGCATGGGCGTAGGGCCGGCGTGGGCCTCGACACCGCGCAAGGTCAGGTCGAACCACTTCTGGCCCAGCGCACCCAGCACCACGCCGATGGTCTTGGCCTGATCTTCGAGGATCGGGCCTTGCTCGATATGCGCTTCGAAATAGGCCCCCACCGGGTGGCCTGATACAGCACGCGGGCCGGCGTAGCCGATGGCGTTCAACGCCTCGCCAACACTGACACCCTGGGCGTCGCGTTTGGCCAGGGTTTCCTCCAGCGTGAACTTGCCGGCGAACACCCCGGAACCCATCATGCACGGCGCAAAGCGCGAGCCTTCCTCGTTGGTCCACACCACCACTTCCAGCGGTGCTTCGGTTTCCACGCCGAGATCGTTGAGGGTACGAATTACCTCCAGCCCGGCCATCACCCCGAAGCAACCGTCGAACTTGCCACCGGTGGGCTGGGTGTCGATATGGCTGCCGGTCATCACCGGGGGCAGCTTGGGGTTACGCCCAGGGCGACGGGCGAAGATGTTGCCGACGGCGTCGATGGTGACCGTGCAACCGGCGGCCTCGCACCACTGCACGAACAGGTCGCGGGCCTGACGGTCGAGGTCGGTCAGGGCCAGGCGGCACACGCCGCCCTTGGCGGTGGCACCGAGGCGGGCCAGGTCCATCAGGGACTGCCACAGGCGGGTGCTGTCGATGTGGTGGGCGGTGGTCTTCAGGATCTCTTTGACTGGGGTCACGGGTTTCTCCTTCAGGCTTTTTGTTGTCTGTGCCGCCTCTTCGCGGGCATGCCCGCTCCCACAGGATCACCACAGGTCTGGAAAACCGTGCAGTACCTGTGGGAGCGGGCGAGCCCGCGAAGAAGCCAGCGCGGTCTCACGGCAAGGGCTTGGCCACCCGCGCGGGGCTGCGCGCGACCACACGGGCCAAGAGGTAATACAGCGCCCCACCCAGCAGCGAACCGGTGAACCAACCGTAGTCGTAGAACCAGCTGAAACTGCTGTTGCCAATCGCCATGACGGTCAGCGCCACCGGCAACGCAAAGGCGGCAAAACCGGCCCAGTTCCATGCCGGGTACACGTCGTCACGGTACAGCCCGGCCAGGTCCAGCTCCTGCCGGCGGATCAGGAAGTAGTCCACCACCATGATCCCGGCGATCGGCCCCAGCAGGCTCGAATACCCCAGCAGCCAGTTGGAGTACACGCTCTCCAGGCTCAGGTCGGAAACGATCCAGCCCAGCTTCTTCAGCAACTCATGGCCCATCAGCGCCAGGCCGATGAAACCGGTCAACCACACCGCGCGGCTGCGCCCGATCAGGCGTGGGGCGATGTTCTGGAAGTCGTTGGTCGGCGACACGATGTTCGCTGCAGTATTGGTCGACAGCGTGGCGATCACGATCAGCGCCATGGCCAGGGCCACCCAGAACGGGCTGTGTATCTTGCCGATCAGGCTGACCGGGTCGGACACGGTCTCGCCTACCAGCGACGCCGAGGCTGCGGTCAGCACCACGCCCAGCGCAGCAAACAGGAACATGGTCAGCGGCAAGCCGAAGATCTGCCCGAGAATCTGGTCCTTCTGGCTGCGGGCATAGCGGCTGAAGTCGGGGATGTTCAGCGATAGCGTGGCCCAGAAACCGACCATGGCGGTAAGCCCGGCGCAGAAGTAGCCGAGCATGTTCGCCCCTTCCGGTCGCTTGGGCGGCTGGGCCAGCAGTTCGGTCATCGACATGTGCGGCACGGCCCAGAACAGCAGGCCGACGCCGACCGCCACCAGCAGCGGTGCCGACAGCGTTTCGAGCCACTTGATCGACTCGGCGCCACGCAGCACCACCCACAGGTTCAGGCACCAGAAGATCATGAAGCCGATCACCTCGCCGGTGCCGCCCAGGGCCTTCCAGCCGTCGAACACCGAGCCAAGGAACAGGTGGATAGCCAGGCCACCGAACATGGTCTGGATGCCGAACCAGCCACAGGCGACCACCGCCCGGATCAGGCATGGCACGTTTGAGCCGAGTATGCCGAACGACGAACGCAGCAGCACCGGGAACGGAATGCCATACTTGGTGCCAGGGAAGGCGTTGAGGGTGAGCGGGATCAGCACGATCAGGTTGGCCAGCAGAATAGCCAGCAAGGCCTCGCCCACGCTGAGGCCGAAGTAGGCGGTCAGCACGCCACCGAGGGTGTAGGTGGGCACGCAGATGGACATGCCCACCCACAGGGCGGTGATGTGCCATTTGTTCCAGGTGCGCTGGTGCACCTTGGTCGGGGCGATGTCGTGGTTGTAGCGCGGGCTGTCGAGGACATCGCTACCTTCGGACAGCTCGAACAGGCCATCGCGCTCGACCACTTCCGATCTGCTCTGCTGCATGGGGCTTTCTCCAGATTTTCTTCTAGTTGTTGCCCATCGGGCTGATGCGATGGCCGGAGTACTCACGGTTCATGTGCTTGAAAATCTCGACCAGATTTTCATCTTGTCAAGTAAGTCAAAGCATCAGAAAGCTACGCAGCCAGCACCCATAATTAAATTAACCTTTTAATTTCAATCACTTAAAAACCACAAAATTAATGGGAAAATTTTCTTGCCGAATCCCGGATCAGCATCTAGCCTCGAATCTTGTCAGGCCTGACAGGATTAACCGCCCTGCCCGCCCTGCATCAAGAAAACTCCAAGAACCGGCCCAGACCGGTCAGCCTGCGAGGAAAACGGCATGTCCCTGTTGATCCGTGGCGCCACCGTGGTCACCCACGAAGAGAGTTACCCCGCTGATGTCCTGTGTGCCGATGGCCTGATCCGTGCCATTGGGCAAAACCTCGAACCGCCCACCGACTGCCAGATCCTCGACGGCAGTGGCCAGTACCTGATGCCCGGCGGCATCGACCCGCACACCCACATGCAGCTGCCGTTCATGGGCACGGTGGCCAGCGAGGATTTCTTCAGCGGCACCGCCGCGGGCCTGGCCGGTGGCACCACTTCGATCATCGACTTCGTCATCCCCAACCCGCAGCAGTCGTTGCTTGAGGCCTTCCACACCTGGCGCGGCTGGGCGCAGAAAAGCGCCAGCGACTACGGCTTCCATGTCGCCATTACCTGGTGGAGCGAGCAGGTAGCCGAAGAGATGGGCGAACTGGTGGCCAAACATGGGGTGAACAGCTTCAAGCACTTCATGGCCTACAAGAATGCGATCATGGCCGCCGACGACACCCTGGTGGCCAGCTTCGAGCGCTGCCTGCAACTGGGTGCAGTGCCCACCGTGCATGCCGAGAACGGCGAGCTGGTGTACCACCTGCAGAAAAAACTGCTGGCCCAGGGCCTGACCGGGCCGGAAGCCCACCCGCTGTCACGCCCATCCCAGGTCGAGGGTGAAGCGGCCAGCCGAGCCATCCGCATTGCCGAGACGCTGGGCACACCACTGTATCTGGTGCACGTTTCCAGCCGCGAAGCGCTGGATGAAATCGCCTATGCCAGAGGCAAGGGCCAGCCGGTCTACGGCGAAGTCCTGCCCGGCCATCTGCTGCTGGATGACAGCGTCTACCGTGACCCTGACTGGGCCACCGCCGCAGGCTACGTGATGAGTCCCCCGTTCCGCCCGCGTGAACACCAGGAGGCGCTGTGGCGTGGGCTGCAATCGGGCAACCTGCACACCACCGCCACCGACCACTGCTGCTTCTGCGCCGAGCAGAAAGCCATGGGGCGCGCCGATTTCAGCCGTATCCCCAACGGCACTGCCGGCATCGAGGACCGCATGGCGGTGCTGTGGGATGCAGGGGTCAACAGCGGGCGCCTGTCGATGCATGAGTTCGTTGCGCTGACCTCCACCAACACCGCGAAAATCTTCAACCTTTTCCCTCGCAAGGGTGCCATTCGTGTTGGTGCCGACGCCGACCTGGTGCTGTGGGACCCGCAAGGCACGCGCACCATCTCGGCCAAGACCCACCACCAGCAGGTGGACTTCAACATCTTCGAAGGCCGTACCGTGCGCGGCATCCCCAGCCATACCATCAGCCAGGGCAAGGTGCTCTGGGCCGATGGCGACCTGCGTGCGGAAAAAGGCGCGGGCCGGTATGTGGAACGGCCGGCGTATCCGTCGGTGTACGAGGTGCTGGGGCGCAGGGCCGAAGTGCAGCGGCCGACGCCCGTGCAGCGTTGAAGCCATTGGGGCTGCTGCGCAGCCCATCGCGACACAAGGCCGCTCCTACAGGAGTGCGCGGTTCCTTGTAGGAGCGGCCTTGTGTCGCGATGGGGCGCGCAGCGGCCCCAGAAACCACCGCAATGCTTGTCGCCTGCATCCAAAAAAAATAGAGAGGCTACAACCGTGATCGACGCCCTGAACCACTTGCCGCGCCCACGGGCCGGCGCCGACCAGCTGGCCGAGCGCTTCAGCGACCTGGCCCCACCCCTCACCGCCCGCCAGGCCGCCGTCGAAAGCGCACGCTGCCTATATTGCTATGACGCCCCCTGCGTCAACGCTTGCCCCAGTGACATCGACATCCCGTCGTTCATCCACCGCATCAGCGACGAAAACCTGCAAGGCGCCGCCGAGCGCATCCTCTCGGCCAACATCCTCGGCGGCAGTTGCGCCCGCGTCTGCCCCACCGAAATCCTTTGCCAGCAAGCCTGCGTGCGCAACAACGCGCAGGAATGCGCACCGGTGCTGATCGGCCAGCTGCAGCGCTATGCTCTGGACAACGCCCACTTCACCGAGCACCCGTTCCAACGCTCGCCGGCCACCGGCAAGCGCATCGCCGTGGTCGGTGCCGGCCCTGCCGGGCTGTCGTGTGCCCACCGCCTGGCCATGCACGGGCATGATGTGGTGGTGTTCGAGGCCAGCGACAAGGCCGGTGGCCTCAACGAGTACGGAATCGCCCGCTACAAGCTGGTGGACGACTATGCCCAGCGTGAAGTGGAATTCCTGCTCGGCATCGGCGGCATCGAGATCCGCCATGGCCAGCGCCTGGGCAGCAACTTTGGCCTGGGCGAGCTGCGCGACCAATTCGACGCAGTGTTCCTCGGCCTGGGCCTGAATGCCGTGCGCCAGCTCGGCCTGCCTGATGAAGAAGCCCCCGGCCTGCTCGCCGCCACCGCATACATACGCGAACTGCGCCAGGCCGACGACCTGAGCCAGTTGCCCCTCGCCGACCGCTGCCTGGTGATCGGCGCCGGTAACACCGCCATCGACATGGCCGTGCAGATGAGCCGCCTGGGTGCCCGCGACGTCAACCTGGTGTACCGCCGTGGCCATGCCGACATGGGCGCCACCGGCCACGAGCAGGATATCGCCAAGGCCAACCAGGTGCGCCTGCATACCTGGGCCCGCCCCGATGCCGTGTTGCTGGACGACAGCGGCAAGGTGCGCGGTATGCGCTTTGCCCGCACCGAGCTGGCAGACGGCCGCCTGCGCGACACCGGCGAAACCTTCGAACTGGCTGCCGATGCCATCTTCAAGGCCATCGGCCAACGCTTCGACGACGCCAGCCTCGTCGACCCGGTGGCCGCACAACTGGCGCGCGACGGCGAGCGCATCCGCGTCGACGAAACGATGCAGACCAGCCTGCCGGGCGTCTATGCCGGCGGCGACTGCACCGCCCTGGGCCAGGACCTTACCGTCCAGGCCGTGCAACACGGCAAGCTGGCCGCCGAAGCCATCCATGCCCAACTCATGCTCAACGTGGAGGCTGCGTAAATGGCCGACCTGTCCATCGAATTTGCCGGCATCAAGGCACCCAACCCCTTCTGGCTGGCCTCCGCTCCGCCAACCGACAAGGCCTACAACGTGGTCCGCGCCTTCGAGGCCGGCTGGGGTGGCGTAGTGTGGAAAACACTCGGTGAAGACCCGGCGGCAGTCAACGTGTCGTCGCGCTACTCGGCGCATTACGGCCCCAACCGCCAGGTGCAGGGCATCAACAACATCGAGCTCATCACCGACCGCTCACTGGACATCAACCTGCGCGAAATCACCCAGGTGAAGAAGGACTGGCCCGACCGCGCACTGATCGTGTCGCTGATGGTGCCCTGCGTGGAAGACTCGTGGAAGTTCATACTGCCGCTGGTGGAAGCCACCGGGGCCGATGGCATCGAACTGAATTTCGGCTGCCCGCACGGCATGCCGGAGCGCGGCATGGGCGCGGCGGTCGGCCAGGTGCCGGAGTACGTGGAAATGGTCACCCGCTGGTGCAAGACGTACTGCTCGCTGCCGGTGATCGTCAAACTCACGCCGAACATCACCGATATCCGCCAGTCGGCCCGCGCCGCGCACCGTGGCGGGGCGGATGCGGTGTCGTTGATCAATACCATCAACTCGATCACCAGCGTCGACCTCGATCGCATGGTCGCCCACCCCATCGTTGGCGACCAGAGCACCCATGGTGGTTATTGCGGTTCGGCGGTGAAGCCGATTGCCCTGAACATGGTCGCGGAAATCGCCCGCGACCCGCAAACGCTCGGCTTGCCGATCTGTGGCATTGGCGGCATCGGCAGTTGGCGTGACGCAGCCGAGTTCATGGCCCTGGGCAGTGGCGCTGTACAGGTGTGCACGGCAGCGATGCTGCACGGCTTCCGCATCGTCGAGGACATGAAGGACGGCCTGGCGCGCTGGATGGACCAGCACGGGCACCCCAACATCGAAGCGTTCCGCGGCCAGGCGGTGGGGCATACCACCGACTGGAAGTACCTGGACATGAACTACAAGTCGGTGGCGCACATCGACCAGCAAGCATGCATAGGCTGCGGGCGCTGCCACATTGCCTGTGAGGACACTTCGCACCAGGCGATTGCCAGTACGTTGCAGGCTGACGGGACGCATATCTACAGCGTGATCGAAGAGGAATGCGTGGGCTGCAACCTGTGCCAGATCACCTGCCCGGTGGAGAGCTGCATCGAGATGGTGGCCCAGGATACCGGCAAGCCGTACCTGAACTGGACGCAGGACCCGCGTAATCCCTACCGCGAGGCCAGTTGAGGCAGTCTTCTACCCCACCGACTGACGCGGTCCTTTTTGTGGGAGCGGCCTTGTGTCGCGAAAGGGGCGCGAAGCGGCCCCGGGATTTCAGCTTCGCAGCGTGAATTGCCGGGGCTGCTGCGCAGCCCTTTCGCGACGCAAGGCCGCTCCCACAATAGGACCGCGGCAGCATGCAACGTCGGTTCAAGGCTCCAGCCCGATCCCCCGCAAGATCACGCTGGTCACCGTCTGCACGGCATTTTCAAAGGCCATGTCCGACAACGCCTCCCCGCCATTGAGCAACGTCACCTGGTAACCAAAGTCGGCATAGTGCTGGGTCGAGGCCCAGATCATGTACAAAAGTGCCGACGGCTCCACCGGCAGGATGCGCCCCTCCTCCACCCAGCGGCGGATCTTGGCTTCCTTCAGCTTGGCCCAGGGCACCAGGCTTTCATCCAGGTTCACCCCCAGCACCGGCGCCCCATGCAGCATCTCTTCGGCCCAGATCTTCGAGCCCAGCGGCCGCGAGCGCGAGTGGCCCATCTTCGCCCGGATGTAACTGGTCAGCACCACGCGCGGGTCGTCGAAGTTCTCGAAGCACAGCGCGTCCTGCTTCCACACATCCAGCAGGTCCTGCAGCACTGCGCGGAACAGATCGTCCTTGGTGCTGAAGTAATAATGCAGGTTGGAACGCGGCAGCTCGGCCTGCTCTGCGATATCACCCATCGACGTGGCGCCGTAGCCCTTCTCGGCGAACACCTTTTCCGCCGCCTGCAGGATCTTCTCGATATTGCGCCGGCGGATTTCGATCTTGTGATTGGCCATCAGGCTTGGGCCGTCCACACCGCCAGCTCATAACCGTCTGGGTAGATGAAATTGAACTCGATGTTGTCGATCTGCCGATCAGTACCGCGAATGCCCATGTGTGTTCCGTGCCGAAGGGGTATGCCCTAGTCTACTCCGCTTACTCCAAGCCAGCGCAATCCCTGTAGGAGCGGCCTTGTGTCGCGAAAGGGGTGCGTAGCGCCCCCGGGATTTCAGCCTCACTGCATGAATTGCCGGGGCTGCTTTGCAGCCCGATCGCGACACAAGGCCGCTCCTACAGGGGGAGACCGCCACCTGACTTAGCTACAGCTCGCCCGATCACGCACCGGGCACTGTGCGCGGTGCAGGTTCAGTGCGGTGTTGATGATGCCGATATGGCTGAACGCCTGGGGGAAGTTGCCAAGCATGCGCTGGCCCGCCGGGTCGTACTGTTCGGCCAGCAGGCCAACGTCGTTGCACAGGCCGGTCAGGCGTTCGTACAGTGCCTGCGCTTCTGCCTGGCGACCTAGCAGAACATATACGTCGGCCAGCCAGAACGAACACACCAGGAAGGTGCCCTCCCCTGGAGTCAGGCCATCGCTACAGCTGTCGCTGTCATAGCGCAGCAGAAGACCGTTTTTCATCAGGCGCTGTTCGACCTGTTCAAGCGTGCGCAAAAAGCGTGGGTCATCAGCCGGCAGGAAGCCGGTCAGGGCAATCTGCAACAAACTGGCGTCCATCTCGGTCGAGCCATAGGCCTGGACGAAAAAACGGCCGCTGGGGTCCAGACCCCGCGCGCATACTTCACGACGAATCTCGTCAGCCACCTGGCGGTAGTGCTGCCCACGCTCGCGGCCTTCCTCGGTGGTGTCGGCCAGCCCTGCGGCACGGTCGAAGGCAACCCAGGCCATGACCTTGGAGTGCACGAACTGCTGCCGGCCGCCGCGCACTTCCCAGATGCCCTCGTCCGGCTGGCGCCAGATGCGCTCGACGTAAGGCAGGATCAGTCGTGAGATGGCGGCGCTACGTGGATGGCGGGGCAAGCCCCCCTTTATTGCCTGGGTCATGGCATCGGCGAGTTCGCCGTAGATGTCCAGTTGCATCTGCCCTGACGCTGCGTTGCCCACCCGCACCGGTTGCGAGTGCTCGTAGCCGGCCAGCCACGGCAAGGTGTATTCCTGCAGGTCGCGCTCACCGGCCAGGCCGTACATGATCTGCATCTGCTCGGGGTTGCCGGCCACCGAGCGGAACAGCCATTCCCGCCAGGCCTGGGCTTCGTCGAAGTAGCCGAGGTTCATGAAGGCCAGCAGGGTCATGGTCGCGTCGCGCAGCCAACAGAAGCGGTAGTCCCAGTTGCGCTCGTGGCCGATGCGCTCGGGCAGCGAGGTGGTGACGGCGGCAACGATGCCGCCGGTGGGCGCGTAGGTCATGGCCTTGAGGGTCAGCAGCGAACGGCGCACCAGGGCGGAATATGGGCCCACCTGTGGGCAGCGGGCGGCGAAGGCCTGCCATTGGTCGATGGTCTGCGCCAGCGCTTGGTCGATATCACAGCCGGGCTGCACCGGCAGGTGCGAGGGCTGGTGGCGCAGGCTGAACACCTGGCGTTCGCCCGCGCCAACGCGAAAGCGGGCGACCGTGTGCTGGTCACGGGCATGCGGGGGGACGGTGCTGCACAGGATCAGCCGGTCGGGGCCGGCGACGGCGCTGAGGGTCAGCGGGTCTAGCCGTTCTACCCAGGGCACGCTGCGGCCATAGTCGAAGCGCATCACCAGGTCCATCTCGAAGTTGGTTTCGCCTGCGAGGCCCTCGACGATACGCACCAGCGAGTTGACCTCGCCCAGCGGCATGAAGTCGAGCACACGGGCGCGGCCGGTGGCGGTGACCCAGGTGGTTTCCAGCACCAGGGTATCGTCCAGGTATTGGCGGCTACTGTATTCGACCGGGTCGCAGGGGGCCAGGCGCCAGCGGCCGTTTTCCTCGTTGCCCAGCAGTGCGGCGAATACCGCGGGGGCGTCGAAGCGTGGCAGGCACAGCCAGTCGAGCGAGCCATCGCGGCTGACCAGGGCGGCGCTGCGGCAGTTGCCCAGCAGGGCATAGTCTTCGATGTGGGCAGGCATTGGGGCTCCTTTGTGTGTTTGCCTGTGACGGCCTCTTCGCGGGCACGCCCGCTCCCACAGGTGCACCACAGCCCGTGAAGGCGGTGCAATACCTGTGGGAGCGGGCGTGCCCGCGAAAGGGCCGGCACAGGCTCTACAAAAAACTCACCCCAACCGATGCCACTCGCGCTTGTCCCGCGCCAGCAATTCATTGCCGGCCTCGGGCCCGTCTTCACCGGCCGGGTACTCATGCACCTCGCCGCCCTGGGCCCAGGCATCGAGGAACGGCTGCACCGCGCGCCAGCCGTTCTCGATGTTGTCAGCCCGCTGGAACAAGGTCTGGTCACCGGTCAGGCAATCGTAGATCAGCGTTTCGTAGCCGGTCGCCGGGGTCATCTTGAAGAAGTCCTTGTAGGCAAAGCCCAGCTCGACATTCTCCATCACCAGCTCCGGCCCGGGGCGCTTGGCCTGCAGGTCGAACCACATGCCTTCGTTGGGCTGGATCTGGATCTTCAGGTAATTGGGCTTGGGCCGCTCCAGCTCCGACTCGCGGAACTGCGCATAGGGCGCAGGCTTGAAGCAGATGGCGATTTCGGTATCACGCACGCTCATGCGCTTGCCAGTACGCAGGTAGAACGGCACGCCGGCCCAGCGCCAGTTGTCGATCATCACCTTGAGCGCCACATAGGTCTCGGTCTGGCTATCCGCCGCGACGTTGGGCTCGTGGCGGTAGCCAGGCAACTGCTTGCGCCCCTGTTTTCCGGCGCCGTACTGGCCACGCACGGAATTTTTCAGGGCCATCTTTGCCGACCATGGGCGGATGGCGCCGACCACCTTGGCCTTTTCGCTGCGCACGGCATCGGCGGCGAACGCGGCCGGGGGCTCCATGGCCACCATCGCCAGCAACTGGAACAGGTGGTTGGGCACCATGTCGCGCAGCGCACCGGTGCTGTCATAGAACGCACCACGGGTCTCGACGCCGACGGTTTCCGCGGCGGTGATCTGCACATGGTCGATGTAGTGGTTGTTCCAGAACGATTCGAACAAGCCGTTGGAGAACCGGCTGACCAGGATGTTCTGCACCGTCTCTTTGCCCAGGTAATGGTCGATGCGGTAGATCTGCCGCTCGCCCATCACCTTCAGCAGGCAGGCGTTGAGCGCCTCGGCGCTGGCCAGGTCGGTGCCGAAGGGCTTTTCCACCACGACCCGGCGAAAGCCACCGGCCGATTCGTCGAGCATCCCGGCCTGGCCCAGGCGCTGCGCCACTTCGGGGAAGAAGCGCGGCGAGGTCGCCAGGTAGAAGATGGCGTTGCCATGGCGGGTCGTGTCGATGCGCTTGGCGAGGGCCTGGTAGGTGGCCGGGTCGAGGAAATCGCCGGTCTGGTAATCCAGGCGCTTGGCCAGGCGTGCCCAGAGCTTCTCATCCAGGCACTTGGCCGTGCCCTCGCCGCCTTTGTCACGCTCGACCATGAACGCGTGCAGGCGTTCGGCGAATTCCTCGGCAGTGGCCGGGTTATGGTCGACGCCAACAATGCGCAGGTTGCGGTCCAGCAGACCGTCACGGCTGAGGTTGTAAAGCGCCGGCATCAGCAGGCGCTTTACCAGGTCGCCATTGGCGCCGAACAGGAACAGGGTGCATGGCGGAGCAGCCGGAATGCTCTGTTTGGTCATTCGGCTTTTTTCTCGACGTGGCCACCGAAGCCCAGGCGCATGGCCGAGAGAATCTTGTCACCATAGGTGCCTTGCTGCTGGCGCGAGCGGAAGCGGGCGAACAGCGCGCTGGACAGCACCGGCACCGGCACCGCCTGCTCGACGGCGGCGTCGATGGTCCAACGGCCCTCACCACTGTCGGACACCGAGCCACTGAATTGCGACAGCTGCGGGTCGGCCACCAGCGCATCGGCAGTGAGGTCGAGCAGCCACGAGGTAACCACGCTGCCACGCCGCCACACTTCGGCGATTTCGGCCACGTTCAGGTCAAAACGCTGGTCTTCCGGCAGTTCGTTGCCGCCCTTGCTGCGCAGCAGGTCGAAGCCTTCGGCGTATGCCTGCATCAGGCCGTATTCGATGCCGTTGTGCACCATTTTCACGTAGTGCCCGGCACCGGGTGGGCCGGCATGGATGTAGCCGTGCTCGGCACGCTGGTGCTCGCCGCTGCGGCCATGGGTACGCGGGATGTCACCCACGCCCGGGGCCAGCGCCTTGAACAGCGGTTCCAGGCGCTCGAACACTTCCTTTTCGCCACCGATCATCATGCAGTAGCCACGGTCCAGGCCCCACACACCGCCCGAGGTGCCGACATCCAGGTAATGCAGCCCGCGCTTGGCCAGTTCGGCGGCGCGGCGCATGTCGTCCTTGTAGAAGGTGTTGCCGCCGTCGATGATCGCATCGCCCGGCTCCAGCAGTTCGGCCAGTTGGGCGATGGTCTGCTCGGTGGGCTCGCCGGCGGGCAACATGACCCACACCGCGCGCGGCGCTTTCAGCTTCTGTACCAGCGCACCGAGGTCGTGCGCACCCTGGGCGCCCTCGCCCTCCAGACCGGTGATGGCCTCACGGTTGCGGTCATGCACCACAGTACGGTGGCCTGCGCGCATCAGGCGCCTTGCGATATTGCCGCCCATGCGGCCCAGCCCGATGATTCCCAGTTGCATGAGCCGATGCTCCCCTTTCGAAATAAATGACAACACAATCCAGCTTTCCAGATTAGTCCAGCGTACCGCTCGAGGGTTCAGCGACGAACGGCGGGACCACGATAAACAAAAAAGTTCCCAAGACCTGCGAAAGAATTCAGAATGCGCCCGCGTGAAGCGTCTACGCTTTAACTTGTCACCAGCCAAAACCGCGAGGTGTGTCCATGGGTACTTTGATGCCTGCAACCCCAACCCAGACCCTCTATGTCTCCGTGCGCCGTGATGAGCTGCGTAAACTGAAGGACGAACGTGACCAGCTGCGCCAGCAGGTCGCCCAACTGAACCTGCTGCTGGCGCAACAACGCGCTGAAGACAAAGCTGTCAGCCTCTGATTGTACCTTCTTCTCGTGGGAGCTGAACGGCTCCCACCCTGCTTGTCTCTCTCTGATTCCTCTTTTCCAGGCCCGGCCTCTTCGCGGGCACGCCCGCTCCCACGAAGACTGCGAAAGAATCCAACATCTGCCTTGCGCCCCACTCTGGTGCATCAGCACCTGAAAGCCACAATTTGGCGCACCATCCCCATACCCCCGCCCGCACCTTTTCACTTCTGGTCACAAACGCCAACGTTTGCGTCTATTCCGCGGCATGACAATAGTGACCAGCGGGTCACCTTTTCATCTATTTCTCTCCTACACTCGGGTTTCGGCCCGCCATTTGCTCAACGGAAGAGTGACGAAAAAAAGTCGAACTTTCCGGAACGCGGGCAGGTCAGGAACTAAGTAGGCCAAACGCAAAGGGACTTCCCTGCATCGGCCCACATACCCCACCAGCCCAATCGCCTTCGGCCGGAATGCCGATCGCGCCGTGCCTGCGTGCACGACCCTGGGGCATGGAACGCACTACGCAGAATCCAGAATCAGAGAGAACCAACACGAAACATCGCCACGGGTGCCAGCACCCGGCCAAGCATAGGGACGGAGAGAAGTATGATCAGTGCCGCTGTCGAGCCTCACGTAGATTCATTCAACCCGGACAACCGCGAACCGCTAACCCCGGACTTCGCCACGACAGGCAAGGCACCCGGCGCCCAGCGCCAGCACAACCGCAACAAGCGCAAGATTTTGTTCGTGACCTCGGAAATCGCCGACCTGGTGAAAACCGGTGGCCTGGGAGACGTGTCCGCAGCCCTGCCCCGTGCCCTGGCGCACCTGCACGATGTGCGGGTGCTGATCCCCGGCTACCGGCAGGTGATGGAAAGCGACAACCCCATCCACATCGTCGGTGAACTGGGTGGCCACGCCGCACTGCCGCCGTGCAAGATCGGGCGCATGGACATGGCCGACGGCCTGGTCATCTATGTGCTGATCTGCCCCGAGCTGTACCAGCGTGACGGCACTCCCTATGGTGCCAACAACGGCCGCGACTGGCCCGACAACCACATCCGCTTCGCCCGCCTGGGCCTGGCCGCCGCCGAAATCGCCGCCGGCGAAGGCAGGATCCACTGGAAGCCCGAAGTGGTGCACGCCCACGACTGGCCCGCCGGCCTGGCACCGGCCTACATGCACTGGCGCGGGCTGAGCACGCCAACCCTGTTCACCATCCACAACCTGGCCTACCAAGGTGTGTACAGCCGCGGCTGCAGCCCGGAACTGGCAATCCCCGAACACGCCATGCAGCAGGAAGGCATGGAGTTCTACGGCAAGCTGTCGTTCCTCAAGGCCGGCCTGGCCTACGCCAGCCACATCACCACGGTCAGCGCCACCTATGCCCGGGAAATCACTACCCCGGAATTTGGCTGCGGCCTGGACGGTTTCCTCGCCAGCAAGGCCCAGCAAGGCCTGCTCGGCGGCATTCCCAACGGCATCGACGAAAGCTGGGACTCGGCCACCGACAAGCACCTGCAGCACAACTTCAGCATCAACGACTGGGAAGGCAAGGCGCGCAATGCCCAGGAAGTGCGCGCGCTGTTCGAACTGCAGCCCTCCGAAGGGCCCTTGTTCGCAGTGGTTTCGCGCCTG
The DNA here is from genome assembly GCF_002113105.1 of Pseudomonas sp. B22(2017). Lineage (NCBI taxonomy): Bacteria > Pseudomonadati > Pseudomonadota > Gammaproteobacteria > Pseudomonadales > Pseudomonadaceae > Pseudomonas > Pseudomonas sp. B22(2017). The sequence goes on along the minus strand of NZ_NEJN01000002.1, from coordinate 308,239 downwards.
GTCTACCAGAAAGGCCTGGACCTGACCCTGGGTGTGGCCGACTACATCGTCGAGCAAGGCGGGCAGATCGCGATCATCGGCCGCGGCGAGCCGGAAGAAGAGCAGGCCATGCGCGAACTGGCGCTACGCCACCCGGGCCGTATCGGCGTGCGCATCGGCTTCAACGAAACCGATGCCCGGCGCATGTTCGCCGGCAGCGACTTCCTGCTGATGCCGTCTCGCTACGAGCCATGCGGCCTCAGCCAGATGTACGCACAGCGCTTCGGCTCGCTGCCGGTAGCGCGCAAGACCGGTGGCCTGGCCGACACCATCGAGTGCGGCGTTACCGGCTTCCTGTTCAACGAGTCCACCGTCGAGAGCTATCGCGAGGCACTCAGCCGCGCCTTCTATGTATATGGCAAGAAGGACCTGCTGAATGCCATGCGCTGCCTGTCGATGACCCAACCGTTCAACTGGTGCCAGGCCGTGGAGCCCTATGCACGTCTGTACGAGGACCTGGTCAAGCAGGCGCAGCACAGCCACTACTGAACGGGGAGTTGAAGATGCACAGGCATGGCGCACACCTGCTGGACGCCACGTCGGCGCGCTTCGCCCTCTGGGCCCCGGATGCGCGCAGCGTGAGCGTGGAACTGGAGCAGCAGCCGGCCATCGAGCTGTTGCCCGACGATGATGGCTGGTTCACCGGCGTGGCCCCGTGCCAGGCCGGTGACCGTTACCACTACCGTATCGACGGTGCACTGAAGGTGGCCGACCCGGCCTCGCGCTATCAGCCCGATGGCGTGCAGGGGCCGAGTCAGGTGGTGAATGTGGCCAGCTATGCCTGGCGACACCCCTGGCAAGGCCGGCCCTGGCACGAGGCGGTCATACAGGAGCTGCATGTCGGCCTGCTCGACGGCTACGCCGGGGTCGCCCGGCAACTGCCGCGCCTGGCCGAACTGGGCATCAGTGCCGTCGAACTGATGCCGCTGGGGCAGTTCCCCGGCGAGCGCAACTGGGGTTACGACGGCGTGTTGCCCTATGCGCCGCAAAACACCTATGGCAGTCCCGAGCAGCTGTGTGCGCTGGTCGACCAGGCACATGGCCACGGGCTGATGGTGCTGGTCGATGTGGTGTACAACCACTTCGGCCCTGACGGCAATTACCTGCACCAGTACGCCAGCCCGTTCTTCCGCGAAGACCGGCAGACCCCCTGGGGCGCAGCCATCGACTTCCGTCGCCCGCAGGTGCGCGAGTTCTTCATCCAGAACGCCCTGATGTGGCTGTGCGACTACCGCTTTGACGGCCTGCGCCTGGATGCCGTGCACGCCATCGACCAGCCCGACTTTCTGGTCGAGCTGGCGCAAAGGGTACGCGCTGCGGTGGAACCAGGCCGCCACGTATGGCTGGTACTGGAGAACGAACACAACCAGGCCTTCCTGCTGGAGCAAGGCTTCGATGCCCAGTGGAACGACGACGGCCACAATGCCCTGCATGTGCTGCTGACCGGCGAAACCGAAGGCTACTACGCCGACTACCAGCAGCGCCCCATCGACCAGCTGGCCCGCTGCCTTGCCGAAGGTTTCGTGTTCCAGGGCCAGGCCAACCGCCATGGCACGCCCCGCGGCGAGCCCAGCGCGCACCTGCCACCCAGCGCTTTCGTGCTGTTCCTGCAGAACCATGACCAGGTCGGCAACCGCGCCCTGGGCGAGCGCCTGACCCGTCTGTGCCCACCGCAGGCGCTGCGGGCGGCCACCGGGCTGTTGCTGCTGGCGCCGATGATTCCGCTGCTGTTCATGGGCGACGACGATGGCAGCTGCCGGCCGTTCCTGTTCTTCACCGACTTCCATGACCAGCTGGCCGACGCCGTGCGCGAAGGCCGGCGCGGCGAGTTCGCCCATTTCGCCGCCTTCGCCGACCCCGAGCAGCGCCAACGCATCCCCGACCCCAACGCCGAACAGACCTTCGAGGCCTCCCGCCCGCAAGCCGGAGAAGTGATCGCCGGCTGGCACGGCCTGTACCAGCACCTGCTCGAACTGCGCCGCCGCCATGTGATCCCGCACCTGCCCGGCAGCCGCGCGCTGGGTGCCGAAGTACACGGCGACAAGGCCCTGACCGCACGCTGGTGCCTGGGCAATGGCACCACCCTGCGCATCGACCTGAACCTGGCCGCCACCCCGCAGGTGGTCGAATTGCCCACGCCGGCCAACCGCCTGTTCGACAGCAGCGACACCCGGCACCCCGATACCCATCTGGCCGCATACAGCTGCGTGGTCAGCCTGCTTCCCCCTGCCCAGGAGCGCCCATGAGCGAAACCGCCCTGCACCGTCTGGCGAGCCGCGTCGGGCTGAGCCGCGACTGGATCGACGCCAATGCCCGGCCCCAGCGTGTCAGCGACGAGGTACTGCGCAACATACTTGAAGGCCTTGGCCACCCTGCCAACGATGACGCCGCCATCGCCGCCAGCCTGCGCGCCGTGGACGCTGCCGAAGACAGTGAGCACCTGCCGCCGCTGCTGACCGCCGACCTAGGCCAGCCATTGGCACTGGCGCGCTACTTCAGCGCCGCCAGCGTCGCGCACTGCACCCTGGAGGACCACAGCGCCCTCACCCTCAGCCTTGACGACCAGGCCCGCCTGCCCGGCGCGCTACCCATCGGCTACCACCAGGTGGAAATCGACAGCCGCCGCTTCACCGTGGCCGTGGCCCCGCTGCGCTGCCACAGCCTTGAAGACCGGGTGCAACAGCCGCCACCGCGCTGCTGGGGCCTGGCGGTGCAGCTGTACAGCTTGCGCCGCCCCGGCGATGGCGGCTATGGCGACTGCCTGGCCTTGGAACAACTGGCCCGCGCGGCTGCCGAACGCGGCGCCGATGCCTTGGCCATCAGCCCGATCCACGCCCTGTTGGCCATCGACCAGACGCACTACAGCCCCTACTCGCCCTCCAGCCGCCTGCTGCTCAATACCCTGTACGCCAGCCCAGCCGCGCTGCTGGGCGAGCGGGAGGTGCGCGTGGCCATCGAAGCCTGCGGCCTGGAGCAACAGCTCGAAGACCTTGAGCAAGGCCCGCTGGTAGACTGGCCGCGTGCCGCCAGCGCCCGACAGCGCCTGCTCGAAGCCCTGTACCAGGGCTTCAGCCAGGGCGACCACCCGCTACGCAAGGACTTCGACAGCTTCCGCAAAGCCGGTGGCCAGGCGCTGGAGCACCATTGCCGCTTCGAAGTGCTGCAGGCGCAAGCCGTGGAGCATGGCCTGGGCGCCGACTGGCGCCACTGGCCCAAGGCCTGGCACGACCCATACCACCCGGAAGTGGAGGCCTTCGCCAACGCCTACCCGGCCAAGGTCGAGTTCCATGCCTTCTGCCAATGGCTGACCGAACGGGGCCTGCAACGCGCCCAGGAAGCAGCGCGCGGCAACGGCATGGCGGTCGGCCTGATCGCTGACCTGGCGGTGGGCGCCGACGGTGCCGGCAGCCAGGCCTGGAGCCGCCAGGACGAGCTGCTGGCAGGCCTGAAGGTGGGTGCACCGCCTGACATCCTCAACCGTGCCGGCCAGGACTGGGGCATCTGCGCCTTCTCGCCTGAAGGGCTCAAGCGCAACGGCTACCGCGCTTTCATCGAAATGCTCCGGGCCAACCTCGCCCACGCCGGCGGCCTGCGCATCGACCATGTCATGGGCCTGCGCCGGCTGTGGCTGATCCCGCAGGGGGCCAAGCCCAGCGAAGGCGCCTACCTCAACTACCCGCTGGAAGATCTGTTACGCCTGCTGGCCCTGGAGTCGGTGCGCCACCAGGCAATCATCCTCGGCGAAGACCTGGGCACCGTGCCGGACGGCCTGCGCGAGCAACTGGCGGCCAAGGCCGTGCTGGGCATGCGCGTGCTGCCCTTCGAGCAGACCCAGCCCGGCCATTTCAAGCCGATTCTCGACTGGCCGGATAACGCCCTGGCCACCACCGGCACCCATGACCTGGCGCCGCTGGCCGGCTGGCTGGAAAACCGCGACATCGACTGGAGCCACCGCCTGCAACTGATCGATGCTGCCACCGAACTGCACTGGCGCCACGAGCGGCAGAAGGAGCACGATGGTTTGCGCCGCACCCTGGAGGCCAACTACGGCACGCTGCCGAACAACGACGCGCTGATCGACGCTGCCATCCGTTACGTTGGCCACACCCGCGCACCGCTGGTGCTGGTGCCGCTGGAAGACCTGCTGGGTTGCGACGAGCAACCCAACCTGCCGGGCACCACCGCCGGCCACCCTAACTGGCGCCGACGCTTTGCCCGGCCGGTACGTGAACTGCTCGACGACGAAGACGCTGCGCGGCGCCTGGAACTGCTGGCCCAGGCCCGCGAACAGGCTTGGGAGCGTGACCGATGAAAGCGCTGACCGCGACCCTGCGCCTGCAGTTTCACAGTGACTTCACCCTCGATCACGCCGTGCCGTTGGTGCCGTACTTCGCCCAGTTGGGCATCAGCCACCTGTATGCCTCGCCCATCCTCAAGGCCCGCGCCGGCTCGCGCCATGGCTACGACGTGGTCGACCCGACCTGCGTCAACCCCGAGCTGGGCGGCGAAGCGGCGCTGCAACGGCTGGTCGCCGCCCTGCGTCAGCACGGCATGGGGCTGATCCTCGACACGGTGTCCAACCACATGGCCGTGGGCGGTGCCGACAACCCCTGGTGGCAGAGCCTGCTGGCCTGGGGTCGGCGCAGCCCGTATGCAGAGTTCTTCGACATCCAGTGGCACTCCAGCGACCCATTGCTGGCCGGCCAGTTGCTGTTGCCGTTCCTCGCCAGCGACTATGGCGTGGCGCTGAAAAATGGCGAGATACCGCTCGAGTTCGACAAGCACCATGGGCTGCTGCAGGTCGCCCATTACCAACACCGCTTCCCGATCTGCCCGGTCGACTATGGCTGGATTCTCGCGCTCAGCCCGGAGCCGGCGCTCAAGGCCCTGGCCGAACGCTTCACCGCGTTGAACGCATCGGCCACGCCGCTGGCCGACGCCCTGCCCCTGCAAGCTGAACTGGCGCGCCTGGCGGGCGAAGGCGCTGACCTCGAATCGGCTCTGGTGGCGTTCGACAGCCGCAGCGAGAATGGCTTCAAGCGCCTGCACCTGCTGCTGGAACGCCAGACCTACCGCCTGGCCAGCTGGCGTACCGCCGCCGACGACATCAACTGGCGGCGCTTCTTCGACATCAACGAGCTGGGCGGCCTGCGGGTGGAACGCGCGGTGGTGTTCGAGGCCACCCACGCCAAGCTGTTCGAACTGATCGAGCGCGGCCTGGTGGACGGCCTGCGCATCGACCATATCGACGGCCTGGCCGACCCGCGCGGTTACTGCCGCAAGCTGCGCCGACGGGTCGATGGCCTGCTGGCACGGCGGCCGTTGAATGCCGCCCTGGAGCATTTCCCGATCTACGTGGAGAAGATCCTCGGCGCCAACGAGCACCTGCACCGCGACTGGCTTACCGATGGCACTACCGGCTATGAGTTCATGAACCAGGTCTCGCTGTTGCAGCACGACCCGGCAGGCGAAGCAGCGCTGACCGAGCTGTGGGCCAATGTGAGCGAACGCCCCGACTTCCCCGAAGAAGTGCGTCAGGCCCGCCACCTGGTACTCAATGCCAGCCTGGCCGGCGACTGCGAGTCGGTGGCCCAGGCACTGTTGCAGGTGGCGCGCAACGACCTGATGACCCGCGACCTGACCCTGGGCGCGATTCGCCGTGCCTTGCAGGCACTGGTGGCGCATTACCCGGTGTATCGCACCTACTTCAATGCCTGCGGGCGCCCGGCAGAAGACGAAGGGTTTTTCCAGCAGGCCCTGGCCAACGCCCGCCTCGACCTCGGCGAAGCCGACTGGCCACTGCTCGAGCACTTGCAACAATGGCTGGGCGGGCAAGCCTGGCGCCGCCTGCCAGCAGGCCGGGCGCGCAAGCAGCTGCGCCACGCCTGCGTGCGCTTCCAGCAACTGACCGCGCCCAGCGCCGCCAAGGCCGTGGAAGACACCGCCTTCTACCGCAGCGCGCGGCTGCTGTCGCGCAACGATGTGGGCTTCGACGCCGAGCGTTTCAGCGCCCCGCTCGAGCACTTCCACAACGAGGCCCAGCGGCGCCTGCGCGACTTCCCCGACAACCTGCTGGCAAGCGCCACCCATGACCACAAGCGCGGCGAAGACACCCGTGCGCGCCTGGCCGTGCTCAGCGAGCGCGGCCCGTGGCTGGCCAGCCGCATGGAACACTGGCGCGAACTGGCCACGCCATTGCGCACGCAACTGGATGACGGCCCGGCGCCCAGCCCCGGCGACGAGCTGATGCTGTTGCAGACCTTGCTGGGCAGCTGGCCGCTGGACCTCGACCTGCACGATGTCAACGCCCTTGGCCAGTACGCCGAACGCATTCGCCAGTGGCAGCAGAAAGCCCTGCGCGAGGCCAAGCTGCGCAGCAGCTGGAGCGCGCCGAACGAAGCCTACGAAAGCGCCTGTGCCCGCTACATCGATGGCCTGCTGCTGGACGGCGAGAACCAACAGCTGCGCAAGTCGCTGGCCGACGCCGCGCACCTGCTGGCCTGCCCCGGTGCCCTCAACGGCCTGGTCCAGGCCCTGCTGCGCATGACCACGCCGGGCGTACCGGACCTGTACCAGGGCAACGAATACTGGGATTTCAGCCTGGTCGACCCGGATAACCGGCGCGCCGTGGACTACGCGTGCCGGCGTCGCACCCTAGACGATGCAACGCCGGTTGCCGAGCTGCTGGAACACTGGCGCGATGGCCGCCTCAAGCAGGCGCTGATCGCCCGGGTGCTGGACTGCCGCCAGGCCCATGCCGAGCTGTTCCGACGTGGCGCCTACCTGCCCCTGACCGTGCAGGGTCGGCATGCCGACAAGGTGATCGCGTTCGCTCGCCTTGGCGAGGGCGAACGGGCCGTCATCATCGCGCCACGCCTGGCCAGTACCTTGCTTGCAGGTGCACCGATACCCCTGATCCCGGCACAGAACTGGGACGACACCCGGGTAAACCTGCCGTTTGCCTTGTCGCCTGCCAACTCGACGGGACTTTTCCCCAGTGCTGCGGTCAGCTCTTGCAGGGAGCTGATGTTGAGCGCCGTGCTGGCGGAGTTTCCGGTCAACCTGCTGATACAACAATCTTGAACATCAGGAGCGTCATGATGAGTGTTGATGAAAAACGTATCCGCGAATTTGCCTACCAGATCTGGGAGTCCGAGGGTAAGCCCGTCGGCCAGGAAGACCGCCATTGGGACATGGCTCGCAAGCTGGCCGAAGCCGAGGCACTGGCACCCAAGGTGGCGCCGCGCAAACGGGCCCCGGCCAAGCCCAAGGTAGCGGCTGAACCGGTCGAGAAGGCCGTGGCAGTGAAGAAAACCCGGGCGGTGAAAAAGCCGGCTGCCGGTTGAGCCTGTACTGGCCTCTTAGCGGGTGACCCCGCTCCTACAGGGATAGCGCCAGGCCTGAGGATGACGGTGTACCTGTGGGAGCGGGTTCACCCGCGAAGAGGCCGGTACAGGCCTACGCAGCTCCCTCCCCCACCACGGCAACAGAGGACCGCCATGAGCCCCCGCACCCCGAAGAAAACCCGCTCGGTCGCCCCGTCGCGTATCCGCGAAGGCCTGCCTTTCCCCCTCGGCGCCACCTGGGATGGCCTTGGGGTCAACTTTGCCCTGTTCTCGGCCAATGCCACCAAGGTCGAGCTGTGCCTGTTCGACTCCACCGGCGAGCACGAAATCGAACGCATCGAGCTCCCCGAATACACCGACGAGATCTACCACGGCTACCTGCCTGACGCTCACCCAGGGCTGGTCTACGGCTACCGCGTGCACGGCCCCTACGAGCCGGAGAACGGCCACCGCTTCAACCCCAATAAACTGCTGATCGACCCGTATGCCAAGCAACTGGTCGGCAGCCTGCAATGGTCCGAAGCACTGTTCGGCTACACCATCGGCCACCCCGACGGTGACCTGTCGTTCGACGAGCGCGACAGCGCGCCCTTCGTGCCCAAGTGCAAGGTGATCGACCCTGCATTCACCTGGGGCCGCGACCAGCGCGTGCAGATCCCCTGGGAGCGTACGATCATTTATGAGGCCCACACCCGTGGCATCAGCATGCGCCACCCGGCGGTGCCGGAAAAACTGCGCGGCACCTTCGCCGGCCTGGCCAATGACGAGTTGCTCAAGCACATCAAGGAGCTGGGCGTTTCCAGCATCGAGTTGCTGCCGATTCACGCCTTCGTCAACGACCAGCACCTGCTGGACAAGGGCCTGAACAACTACTGGGGCTACAACAGCATCGCCTTCTTTGCGCCCCACCCGCGTTACCTGGCTAGCGGCAAGATCGCCGAGTTCAAGGAAATGGTCGCACACCTGCACGACGCCGGGCTGGAGGTGATCCTGGATGTGGTCTACAACCACACCGCCGAAGGCAACGAGCGCGGCCCCACGCTGTCGATGCGCGGTATCGACAACGCCTCCTACTACCGCCTGATGCCGGACGACAAGCGCTATTACATCAACGATTCCGGCACCGGCAACACCCTGGACCTGAGCCACCCCTGCGTGCTGCAGCTGGTCACCGACTCGCTGCGCTACTGGGCCGGCGAAATGCACGTGGACGGCTTCCGCTTCGACCTGGCGACCATCCTTGGCCGCTACCACGACGGCTACAGCGAACGCCACGGCTTCCTCGTCGCCTGCCGCCAGGACCCGATGCTGAGCCAGGTGAAGCTGATTGCCGAACCATGGGACTGCGGCCCGGGCGGCTACCAGGTGGGCAACTTTGCCCCGGGCTGGGCAGAGTGGAACGACCGCTTCCGCGACACCGTGCGCGCCTTCTGGAAAGGCGATGAAGGCCAACTGGCCGACTTTGCCTCGCGCATGACAGCCTCGGGGGACATGTTCAACAACCGTGGCCGGCGTCCCTATGCCTCGGTCAATTTCGTCACCGCTCACGACGGTTTCACCTTGCGCGACCTGGTGTCGTACAACCACAAGCACAACGAGGACAACGACGAGAACAACCAGGACGGCACCGATAACAACCTGTCATGGAACTGCGGTGTCGAGGGGCCAACCGACGACCCGGCCGTGAATGCCCTGCGCATGCGCCAGATGCGCAACTACTTCGCTACCCTGCTGCTGGCCCAGGGCACGCCGATGATCGTCGCCGGCGATGAGTTCAGCCGTACCCAGCACGGCAACAACAATGCCTATTGCCAGGACAGCGAGATCGGCTGGGTGAACTGGGATCTGGACCAGGAGGGCAAAGAGCTGCTGGCCTTCGTCAAGCGCCTCACCCGCCTGCGTCTGGCCTACCCGGTACTGCGCCGCTCGCGCTTCCTGGTTGGCGACTACAATGAGGCGATCGGCGTCAAGGATGTGACCTGGCTGGCACCGGATGGCAACGAGATGAGCGTGGAGCAATGGGAAGACCCGCATGGGCGTTGTCTGGGCATGTTGATCGATGGCCGTGCCCAAGTCAGCGGTATTGCCAGGCCAGGCGCCGAGGCCACCGTGCTGCTGATCGTCAATGCCCACCATGACATCGTACCGTTCGAGTTGCCGACCGTGCCCGAGGGGGATTACTGGAGCTGCCTGGTCGATACCGACCGGCCAGAGCTGCGCAAGGGGCAGCATCTGCAGTTCGACAGCACCTTCGAGGTGAAGGGGCGGTCGTTGCTGCTGATGGTGTTGCAGCGTGATGAGGAGTGAACCCCGGGGGACCATCGTCGGTCCCATTGTGTATCGGTTGCCTGTACTGGCCTCATCGCCGGCAAGCCAGCTCCCACAGGTAATCCGCTGGCCGACGGGCCTGTGCGTGACCTGTGGGAGCCGGCTTGCCGGCGATAGGGCCGGGACATACGCCCCCCATGCACCCGCCATTGAGGAGTAACCGTGAACCCCGAAGCCGGCAGTAAAGGTTTCGCCAGTGTCAACCAGGCCCCGGCAGTGAAGCGGCTGCGGGTGCTGACGGTGAATACCCACAAGGGCTTCACCGCCTTCAACCGACGCTTCATCCTGCCGGAACTGCGCGAGGCGGTGCGCAGCACCCAGGCCGACATCGTCTTTCTCCAGGAGGTGCTCGGCAGCCACGACCGCCACGCCGCGCGCTACCCCGGCTGGCCGCAGACCTCGCAGTACGAGTTCCTCGCCGACAGCATGTGGAGCGACTTCGCCTACGGGCGCAACGCGGTCTATCCTGACGGCCACCACGGCAACGCGCTGCTGTCCAAATACCCGATCATCGAACATCGCAACCTCGACGTGTCGATCACCGGCCCCGAACGACGTGGCCTGCTGCACTGCGTCCTCGACGTGCCTGGCCAGCATCAGGTGCACGCCATCTGCGTGCATCTGTCGTTACTGGAAAGCCACCGCCAGAAGCAGCTGCAACTGCTGCGCAGGCTGCTCGAATCCTTGCCCGCCGACGCCCCGGTGATCATCGCTGGCGACTTCAACGACTGGAAATCCCACGGCAACCGCACCTTGGGCCTGCAGCGTGACCTGCACGAGGCCTTCGAACGCCACCATGGCCACCTGGCCCGCACCTATCCTGCGCGGCTGCCGCTGTTGCGCCTGGACCGTGTCTACCTGCGCAACGCCGAAAGCCATGGGCCGCGAATTCTGGGGCACAAACCTTGGTCGCACCTGTCGGACCACCTGCCGTTGTCGGTCGAAGTCAGGCTTAGCAATCATTCTTCATAGCCGCAGCACGGCAAATAGCGAACCTGGCTATACCTAGCCGAATTATCTTGTGATTCAACAAGTTGAACAAAGCCACGGAACCTGAACACTTCCTTCACGCTTTCTTGACGCAAGCGGCGCCTTCTCCTTAGCTGAACATATCAAGCAGTAATGATCTCGCGCAGGGCCTCTAGCTCGCGCCTTCGTGCGCGCTGCAGAAAGCCAGGCGTGCTGGTTTGGGTCGCCCACTGTTTTTGCCGTACAGCTCGTGACAACAGGCCAGGTCCTAGGGCTGTAACACAAAAACAGAGGAGATCCGCCATGAAAAGCACCTCGAGCCCCTTGCGCTTCGAAAGCATTTTCTACGCGGTTTCCACGTCGCTGCTTCTGGCAACCCCGGTGGAAACTATCGCGTATGAACTGCAGGACGACCCGACCTCGCCCGGCTTCCTGCAACAACCGGCAGTACCACAGCTTACGCTCGACCCGGTCAGCGCCAGTGGCTTGAGTATCGGTACCTTGAACGCGTTCTCGCAAAAGATGAGCGAACGCCATGGGCAGCCTGCACCGGACCTGGTCGCCAGCCAGTGGGCGCAGTTCTTCCCCACCACCGCGCGCAGTGGCGCGCAGCCTCCGGACCAACTGGAGGCCCCCAGCCAGCAACTGATGATCGGCCCGGACCTGTTCGTGCGTGAAACTGCAGCGGGCAATGTGCACCGCGCGGGGATCTTCGTGGGGCAAAACAACCTGCAGACCAACTTCAACGGCATGCGCCAGCTGTTGGGCGACAAGCAACGCAACGCCGTGAACCTCAGCGGTGAAAGCCTGGGGGTGTACTGGAGCATGACCCATGAACAGGGCTGGCACCTGGATGCCGTGGCCATGGGTTCGCGCATCGACGTCAATGGCCGTGGCGAGAACGGCCAGCGACTGGACGACAGCGGCCACGCGATGACCTTCTCGCTGGAAGGCGGCATCCCCATCGGCCTGGGTGGCGGCTGGGTGATCGAGCCGCAGGCGCAGTTGATCAACCAGCAGTTCTTCCCCGGCAGCCGGGCGCAGGAAGAGACCTTGCAGGCCTTCGACAGCCAGCCGAGCTGGAGCGGTCGGGTCGGTGCCAGGCTGTCCGGGCGTTATGAAGTACGCGGCATGCCGATCGAACCCTATGTGCGGACCAACGTGTGGTATGACTTCAGCAATGCCGATGAGGTGAAGCTGGACCAGGTCGACAAGATCTCCAGCTCGCGCTACTCGACCACGGTGGAACTGGGGTTGGGGCTGGTGGCGCGGGTGACACCCACGGTGGCGCTGTTTGTCAGTGCCGATTACAGCAGTGACGTCGACGACAATGATCTGAACGGGTTGATTGGCAGCCTTGGGGTGCGGATGCGGTGGTAGGCAGGGTTGGCCCTTTCGCGGGTGAACCCGCTCCCACAAGGACCGCACAGGGTCTGAAGCTTGTGCAATACCTGTGGGAGCGGGTTTACCCGCGAAGAGGCCGGTACTGGCAAAACATCAGGCTGGTTTCATTATCAGAACACCAAGCGGCGGCAGGTTCAGGGCCAGCGACTGCGGCTGCCCATGGCTGGCTATCTCGTCACTTTGCACGACCCCCAGGTTGCCGACATTGGACCCGGCATACAGCTCTGCATCACTGTTCAACAGCTCCTGCCAGCGTTCGCCAAACGGCACGCCAATGCGATACCCCTCGCGCGGCACCGGCGTGAAGTTGGCCACCACCAGCACTGGCTCACCACTGCTGCTCCAGCGCAGCCAGGCATACACGCTGTTCTGCGCATCGTCACCAATCAGCCACTGGAACCCCTGCGGCTGGCAATCCTGCTCGTGCAACGCCGGCACCTCGCGGTACAGGCGGTTGAGGTCGCCTACCAGGCGCTGTACACCCTGGTGCTCAGGGTACTGCAGCAGGTACCAGTCCAGCTCGCCATCGTGGTCCCACTCGCGCCACTGGCCGAACTCGCAGCCCATGAACAGCAGCTTCTTGCCCGGATGCGCCCACATGAAGGTGAGGTAGGCACGCAGGTTGGCGAACTTCTGCCAGCGGTCGCCGGGCATCTTGTCGATCAGCGAATGCTTGCCGTGCACCACTTCGTCGTGGGAGATGGGCAGGATGAAGTGCTCGGAATAGGCATAGATCAGCCCGAAGCTCATCTCGTTGTGATGATAAGTGCGGTGCACCGGGTCGTTCTGAATGTAATGCAAGGTGTCGTGCATCCAGCCCATGTTCCACTTGTAGGCAAAGCCCAGGCCGCCCTGCTGGGTCGGCTGGCTGACGCCGGGCCAGGCGGTGGACTCCTCGGCGATGATCAGCGCGCCCGGGGCCTCATGGGCCGCCACGCCGTTGAGGTGGCGGATGAAGTCGATGGCTTCCAGGTTCTCGCGCCCGCCGTGGCGGTTGGGCACCCATTCACCGGCCTTGCGCGAATAGTCGCGGTACAGCATCGAGGCCACTGCATCGACACGCAGGCCATCGATGTGGAAGTGCTTCAGCCAGTGCAGCGCCGAAGCCATCATGAAGCCACGCACTTCGTTGCGGCCAAGGTTGTAGATCAGCGTGTTCCAGTCCTGGTGGTAGCCCTCCAGGGGGTTGTCGTATTCGTACAGGGCGGTGCCGTCGAAACGCGCCAGGCCGTGTTCGTCGGTGGGGAAATGCGCCGGTACCCAGTCCAGCAGTACACCAATGCCCCCTTGATGGCAGGCGTCGATGAAGGCGGCGAAGTCCTCGGCGCTGCCGTAGCGCGATGTGGGCGCGAACAGCGACAACGGCTGGTAACCCCAGGAGCCGCCGAACGGGTGCTCCATGATCGGCAGCAGTTCGATGTGGGTGAAGCCCAGCTCCTGAACGTACGGCACCAGGCGCTCGGCCAGCTCGCGCCAGTTGTAATAGCGCCCGACCTCGCCCGCTTCATCCAGCTCGCAGCGCCACGACCCCGGGTGCAGTTCGTAGATCGACAGCGGCGCGCTGTAGGCATGGCGTTGCGCGCGTTGCGCCATCCAGTCGTGGTCTTGCCAGTCGTGGCTGAGCGCCCCTGCCACCTTGGATGCGGTGCTCGGCGGCAGTTCGGTGGCGCGCGCCAGCGGGTCGGCCTTCAGGGGCAGTATGCCGTCCTTGCCCAGCACCTCGAACTTGTAGGTTTCGCCCACGCCCAGGCGCGGCACGAACAGCTCCCACACCCCGGCGCTGTGGCGCAGGCGCATGGGGTGGCGGCGGCCATCCCAGTTGTTGAAGTCACCCACCACCGACACCCGCCGGGCGTTCGGTGCCCACACCGAGAAACACACGCCATCGACGCCATCGACCTGGATGGGTTGGGCGCCGAAGCGCCCGGACAGGTCGCGATGGTTGCCTTCGGCGAACAGGTACAGGTCCATGTCGCCCAGTTGCGGGCCGAAGCTGTAGGGGTCTTCGGTGACCTGCTCGCCACCGGCCCAGCCGATCTGCAGCAGGTACGGGTGTGCCTCATCGAGGTGCGCGGTGAACAACCCTGGCAGGCTGCCCTGCTCCATTTCGGCGAGGATGCGCCCGTCATGCCGGGCCAGGATGCGCACATTCAGGGCGTTGGGCAGGAAGGCGCGGACTACCTGCCCGCCGGCGCCGTCGCCATGGGGGCCGAGTACCGCAAATGGATCGGCGTGCTCGGCGCGGGCCAGGGCGTCGAGGTCCCGTTGCCGAAGGCCGCCGTTTTCACGCGTGGTTGCATTCATCTATGACTCTCCCCAGGTACTGATCAGTCCATGCAGGCCATGCAAAGGCACGGCCAGCCAGCTCGGACGGTTCTCGGCTTCGTATGTGATTTCGTAGGCGGCTTTTTCCAGGCAGAACAGCTCCAGTGCAGCACGCTCGCCCTCGGCCTGTTGCCAGGCGTGAGGCATGGCCGCGGTGGCCAGGCCATAGGCTTCGACAAAGGCATGCCGCGACTGGTGCAGGTACTGCTTGGCAACCCGTTGCCGGGCTTGGCGCGCCGGGTCGGAAAGGTCGACCGCAGACGCGCTGCGCAAGATCATGGCAGCAGCATAGTCGAAGGATCGCAGCACGCCGCTGACATCCTTGTACGGGCTGTGTTTTGCCCGACGCTCTTGCAGCGGCCGGGCCGGTTCACCTTCGAAATCGATGAGGTAGGCGTCGCCCTGGACCACCAGCACCTGGCCCAGGTGCAGGTCGCCGTGCACGCGCATCAACAGGCCGCCCTGGGCCTGGCGGGTCAGGTTGGCGATGTGCTGGGCCAGGCCGTCGCGCTGTTGCTGCAAGTCGTCGACCAGCGCCTGGCTTTCGCTGTCGAGGCTGTCGCGGTACTGGGCCAGCAGGTCGAGGGCATGGGTGAGTTCGGCGCTGATCTGCGCACTCCAGCGTTCGCTGTCGTCGGCATCGCTCGGGCGCGGCTGGAAGGCCTCGTCGTTGGTCGGTGCGGCCAGCAGCAGGTGCATCTCGCCCAGGCGCTGGCCGAGCAAGGCGGCAAAGCCGGTGAGTTCGGCCAGTGCATCGGTGTGCGCATCGGCGTCGAGGCTGGAAGGCTCCATCTGGTCGCGGATGGCCCGTTCCAGGTTGTTCTGGGTCCAGGCCCAGGCGTCACCCTGGTTGCTCAGGTAGCCCTGGGCGATCATCAGCAGGTGTGGCGCGCCCTGCTCGTCCACCCGGCTGACCCAGGCCAGCAGCGGCGAAATGTTGGCAAAGCCTGCGGCGGTCAGGTAGGCACTCATTTCCAGCTCGGGGTGCACACCCGGGTTGACCCGGCGAATCAGCTTGAGCACCACCTGGTCGCCAATCACCACCGAGCTGTTGGACTGCTCGGCGCTGAGGTAGCGCACGCTGCTTTCGTCGTTCAACGCCAGGCTCGCCAACTGCTGCGTGCTTTCGAAGCGCAGCTCGCCCTCGCCGTTGCCACAAGGCAGATGCATGCCGCCCTCACAGGCACGCAGCACCGCGCGGATGAATGGCTCGAGGACGAAGGCATCGGTGATCAGGCCAACCTGATGGGCACGGCGCACCCGCGCCAGGGCCAGCTGCTGCGGCAGTGCGGTACTGATCTGCTCTTCAGGCAGCAGGCCGAACGGCAGCTGGTAGCGGGTAGCCATACCCTCGCTGAGCACTTCGATTTCACCGAGCAGCACCGGCGTGGTGGTAGTGCCGAAACGCACGCCGTAGCACAGGCGCACCTGGTCGATCGGCCCTTCCTTGCCGGCGAACCAGCGCCGCTTGGGCAGGTACTGCGGCAGGATGGCGCTTTGCAGGGTATCGCTGGAGGGGGCCTCCAGCAGTTCTTCCATGCGCTTGCGCAATACCAGTGTGGTCAATTCGGGTAACCCCTCGGTGGCCTGGATGTGCCAGCTGGGCATGCGGTCGTGGCTGGCCAGCAGGAACCAGTAGAAGGCGTAGGGTGGCAATGTCAGCAGGAACGGCAGTTGCCCGATTGGCGGGAAGGCGCTGCCGCCGAGCATCTCCACCGGTACTTTGTCGGCGTATTGTGACAATTCCAGTTCAGCTGCCTGGGCGGCGCGGGAAACGTTGGCCACGCACAGGATGACTTCAGTGTTGCCATCGGCGTCGGTGTACTCGCGCAAGTAGGCGAGGATGCGCCGGTTGTTCGGCGTGAGGGTGCGCAGGCTGCCGCGGCCGAAGGCCTTCTGCTGCTTGCGCACCGCCAGCATGCGCCGGGTCCAGTTCAGCAGCGAATGCGGGTCGTTGGCCTGGGCTTCGACGTTGACGGTCTGGTAACCGTAAAGTGGGTCCATGATCGGCGGCAGTACCAGGCGCTGCGGGTCTGCACGGGAGAAACCGCCGTTGCGGTCCGGCGACCATTGCATGGGCGTGCGAACGCCGTCGCGGTCGCCCAGATAGATGTTGTCGCCCATGCCCAGTTCGTCGCCGTAATACAGGGTGGGCGTGCCGGGCATCGACAGCAGCAGGCTGGTGAGCAGTTCGATGCGCCGGCGGTCGCGCTGCAGCAGCGGCGCGAGGCGGCGGCGGATGCCCAGGTTGATGCGGGCGCGGCGGTCTTCGGCGTAGTAGTTCCACAAGTAGTCGCGCTCGCGGTCGGTAACCATTTCCAGGGTCAGCTCATCGTGGTTGCGCAGGAAGATCGCCCATTGGCAGTTGGCGGGGATTTCCGGAGTCTGGCGCAGGATGTCGGTGATCGGGAAACGGTCTTCCATGGCCAGGGCCATGTACATGCGCGGCATCAACGGGAAGTGGAAGGCCATGTGGCATTCGTCGCCCTCGCCTTCGCCGAAGTACGGGCGGGTGTCCTCGGGCCATTGGTTGGCCTCGGCAAGCAACATGCGGTCGGGGTAGTTGGCGTCGATTTCGGCGCGGATCGCCTTGAGCACGTCGTGGGTTTCGGCAAGGTTCTCGTTGTTGGTGCCGTCGCGCTCGATCAGGTAGGGGATGGCGTCCAGGCGCAGGCCATCCACACCCAGGTCGAGCCAGAAGCGCATCACCTTGATCACAGCCTTGAGCACTTGCGGGTTGTCGAAGTTGAGGTCGGGCTGGTGCGAGTAGAAGCGGTGCCAGAAGTACTGGCCGGCGACCGGGTCCCAGGTCCAGTTGGACTTCTCGGTGTCGAGGAAGATGATGCGCGTGCCGTCGTACTTCTGGTCATCATCCGACCACACGTAGAAGTCCCGTGCCTTGCTGCCGCGCTTGGCATGGCGGGCGCGCTGGAACCAGGGGTGCTGGTCGCTGGTGTGGTTGATGACCAACTCGGTGATTACCCGCAGGCCGCGTTTGTGCGCCTCGGCGATGAAGCGGCGGGCATCGGCCAGGTTGCCGTAGTCGGGGTGCACGGCCTTGTATTCGGCGATGTCGTAGCCGTCGTCGCGGCGTGGCGAGGGATAGAACGGCAGCAGCCACAGGGTATTGACGCCCAGCTCGGCAATGTAGTCGAGCTTGCTGATCAGGCCGGCGAAGTCGCCGATGCCGTCGTTGTTCGAATCGAAAAACGACTTGATGTGCAGCTGGTAGATGACGGCGTCCTTGTACCACAGCGGGTCGTCAATGAAGGCTGCCGGGCGGGAACGCTTGGCCATGTGCGACTCCTTTCAATTTCTGGTTGCTCTGGCCCCTGTAGGAGCGCGAACCACCGTTAGCGGGCCTTTCCGATGCGCCAGATACCGAAAGGCAGATGCCAGGGTTCGATGCGCATCCATTGGGTCTTGCCGTACCACGACCAGCGATGTCCGGTCATCAAGTCCTCACCATGGGTTTCGGCGTTGTCATCCAGCCCCAGCTCCCACAGCGGCAGCTCGAAATGCGCCTCCTGGGCGTTGTGCGGGTCGAGGCTGATTGCCACCAGAATGTAGTTGTCGCGCTCGGGCGTGCGCTTGGCGAAGTACAGGATGTTGTCGTTCCAGCAGTTGAAGAACGCCACGCCCAGGTGGGTCTGCAAGGCGCGGTTCTGCCGGCGGATGCGGTTGAGCTGGGCGATCTCGGCAATGATGTTGCCGGGTTGGCTGAAATCGCGTGGGCGGATTTCGTACTTCTCCGAATCCAGATACTCCTCCTTGCCCGGCAGCGGTGTGCCTTCGCACAGTTCGAAGCCCGAATACATGCCCCACAGCCCCGACCCCATGGTGGCCAGTGCAGCGCGTATGAGGAAGCCGGCACGGCCGGAGGTATGCAGGAAGTACGGGTTGATGTCGGGCGTGTTGACGAAGAAGTTGGGCCGGTAGCACTGGCTCCATGGCGGCTGGTTAAGCTGCTCGAAGTACTCGCGCAGTTCCTGTTTGTGATTGCGCCAGGTGAAGTAGGTATAGCTCTGCGCGTACCCGACCTTGCCCAGGCGGGCCATCATCGCCGGTTTGGTGAAGGCTTCGGCGAGGAAGATGACCTCCGGGTGCCGGCTGCGCACATTGGCGATCAGCCATTGCCAGAATGGCAGTGGTTTGGTGTGCGGGTTGTCGACGCGGAAGGTCTTGACACCCTCCTCGACCCAGCCGACCACTACGTCACGCAAAGCCAGCCACAGCGAGGGCACGGCCTCGGGCGCGTAGAAATCGACGTTGACGATGTCCTGGTATTTCTTCGGCGGGTTCTCGGCATAGCGGATGGTGCCGTCCGGTCGCCAGCTGAACCAGCCGGGGTGCTCCTTGAGCCAGGGGTGGTCCTGGGAGCACTGGATCGCGAAGTCGAGGGCGATTTCCAGGCCATGCTCGGCCGCCGCGGCCACCAGGCGGCGGAAGTCGTCGCGGCTGCCCAGCTGCGGGTGAATTGCCTCGTGGCCGCCTTCCGCGCTGCCGATGGCATACGGGCTGCCCGGGTCGCCGGGCTCTGCCGTGAGGGCGTTGTTGCGGCCCTTGCGGTGCTGCATGCCGATCGGATGGATGGGCGGGAAGTACAGCACGTCGAAGCCCATGTCGCGGATCATCGGCAGGCGCTCGTGCACATCGTTGAACGTGCCGTGGCGCTCGGGGCTGTCGGTGACCGAACGCGGGAACAGCTCGTACCAGCTGGCGAACTGCGCGGCCGGGCGGTCGACATCGACGGGGAATTCGCGGCTGCGGGCCAGGTAGCTGCGGTGCTCGGCGTCGCTCATCAGGCGGGCGGTAGCGGGGTCGAGAAACAGTGCCACCTGGTCGTCGGCATTAAGCGTGGGCAGGCGCTGCTGCAACGCCTGGAGCTCCTCGCGCAGGGCACCGTTGCACAGCTCGATGCCCTTGCCCAGCATCAATCGGCCTTCCTCCAGCTCCAACCTGACCTCGACACCGGCGTGGTACTTCTTCTCCAAGTCGTGGCAGTAGGTAGCGAACGGGTCGATCCAGGCCTCGATGCTGAACAGGTGCGGGCCCAGTTCAGTGGGGGTGAATTCGGCCAGCCACAGGTCGTTGCCCGGCGAGTGCATGGGCACGCAATGCCAGCGCCGGCTGTGGGCCTGGCGCCAGTTGAGCATCACGGCCAGGCGGTCGTGGCCGTCGCTGTAGACCTTGCTGCTGACCGCCACCGGCTGGCCACTGATGGCCTTGGCGGCGAAAGTGCCGCCTTCGAGCACGGGTTGGGTGTCTTCGATCACGATGCGCGGCGCCAGCAGCGCCTGGGACAGGCTGATGGCCTGGTCCGGGTGATCGTTGGCCATGGGCACGCTTTCGAAGGGCTCGTTTCGTGACATCGGACCTTGCTCCCTCAGGCTGGTGGCGGTAAGGGTTCAGAGCCGGGCACAGGCGTGGGGTTCAAAAAAATTGAGCGAACGGCAGCTGCGAGGGGTCGAAGCCTGCAGCACCTCTTCAATTACCCAAGCGAGGTCAGGCCATGAACATTCCCATTCCACCGGAGACTCCCGATCCCAACATCGACGACCCGAGCCTGCCGCCGCCCGTGCCGGAGGAAGAGCCGGACGAGCTGCCGATCAAACCGACCGTGCCGCCGACAGTGGGCGACCCGCCGAGCCAGGAACCACCGGTGAAGGCTTAAGGGTAGACCAGGATCTACGCAGGCAGGACCGGCCCTTTCGCGGGTGAACCCGCTCCCACAGGGACCGCGCCGATTTCGAACGCGGCGCTGTACCTGCAGGAGCGGGTTTACCCGCGAAAGGGCCGGCAGCATCAATACATCAACCAGCAGTTAAAGCCGATATCTCCGCCACACTGATCTCCCGCATGCGGAACTTCTGCACCTTGCCGGTCACCGTCATCGGATACTCGTCGACAAAGCGGATATGCCGCGGCACCTTGAAGTGTGCAATGCGCGCCTTGCACCAGCCCTGTAACTCTTCGACCGTGGCACTGTGCCCCGGGTGCAGCTTGATCCAGGCGACGATCTCCTCGCCATACCGGTTGCACGGGATGCCGATCACCTGCGCATCGGCCACCGCCGGGTGGGTGTAGAAGAACTCTTCCAGTTCACGCGGGTAGATGTTCTCGCCGCCGCGAATGATCATGTCCTTGTTGCGCCCCACAATGCGCACGTAGCCGTGCTCGTCCATCACCGCCAGGTCGCCAGAATGCATCCAGCCGGCCGGGTCGATGGCATCTGCCGTGGCCTGGGGGTTGTCCCAGTAGCCGAGCATCACGCTGTAGCCGCGGGTGCACAGCTCGCCGATCTCGCCGCGCGGGACGATGCAGCCGTCGGCGTCCACCAGCTTGTTCTCCAGCTGCGGCTGGGTGCGGCCGACGGTGGTCACGCGTAGCTCCAGGTCGTCGTCCGGGCCGGTCTGCAGTGACACCGGGCTGGTTTCGGTCATGCCGTAGGCGATCTGTACTTCGGCCATGTGCATCTGGTCGATGACCCGGCGCATCACCTCGATCGGGCAGGTAGCGCCGGCCATGATGCCGCTGCGCAGGGTCGACAGGTCCATTTGCCCGCGCGCGGGGTGGTCGAGCATGGCGATGAACATGGTCGGCACGCCATAGAGGATGCTGGCGCGCTCTTCGGCCACGGCGCGCAGGGTGAGCTCGGCGTCGAAGGCGTCGTTGGGGTAGATCATGGTGCTGCCATGGGTGATGCAGCCGAGGTTGGCCATGACCATGCCGAAGCAGTGGTACAGCGGTACCGGGATCACCATGCGGTCGCGTGCGGTCAGGCCCAGGCTTTCGCCGACCATGAAGCCGTTGTTGAGGATGTTGTAGTGGCTGAGTGTGGCGCCCTTCGGTGCGCCGGTGGTGCCGGAGGTGTACTGGATGTTCACCGGCTGGTCGAACTGCAGGCTTTGCTGGCGCTTCGCGTAAGCCTCGACGGAGGTCTGCCCTGCCCGCTCGGCCAGCGCTTGCCAAGGCAGGAAGCCTGCCGGCGGGTTGGCGGCCAGGCTGACCACACCACGCAGGTCGGGCAGGCGTTCACTGGCCATTTCACCCGGGGTGGCGCTGGCCAGCTCCGGCGCCAGTTCCTGGACCATGGCGTGGTAGTCGGACGTCTTGAAGGCATCGGCACACACCAGCCAGCGGCAACCGGACTGACGCAGCACGTATTCCAGCTCGCCCACGCGGTAGGCCGGGTTGATGTTGACCAGGATGGCACCGACCTTGGCGCTGGCCAGCTGCAGGATGCACCACTGGGCGCAGTTGGGCGACCAGATGCCGACCCGATCGCCGGTGTTCACGCCCAGGGCCATCAGGGCACGAGCATGCACCTCGACCTGCTCGGCCAACTGCCGCCAGCTGTAGCGCAGGCCCTGATGGCGCGACACCAGGGCCTCGCCGTCGGCACAACGGGCCACGGTGGCGTCGAAGGCCTGGCCGATGGTCTGGGTCAGCAAGGCTTGGTCCTGGCGACCGCGGGAATAGCTTGGTTGACTCATGGGTGTCCCTTCTTGTGGTTGTTCTGGGCACGACTGAAGCAAGCGGGAATACTCTGGCGCAGATTTACGTTTACGTAAAGGTGATGAGTCGATTGACAGTAAGTGCATGCAGGTTTACGTTAACGTAAAGGTGAAAACGACATCGGGTTTGTCGGCGCACCACCGACCCTGTGGGAGCGGGTTTACCCGCGAATGCGATCATCCAGGCAATGACGGTGGCCCTGCTGACGCATTCGCGGGTAAACCCGCTCCCACAGGGCCGGTGGATAGCCCTTGAGCTACGGTGTTACCCAATTTCAAGAACAAGAAGGTGCCCCAGCATGCATTACCCCACCCTGAACTTCGCCCTGGGCGAAACCATCGACATGCTCCGCGACCAGGTGCGCACCTTCGTCGCCGCCGAACTGGCTCCGCGCGCCGCGCAAATCGACCACGACAACCTGTTCCCTGCCGACATGTGGCGCAAGTTCGGCGACATGGGCCTGCTGGGCATCACCGTGCCGGAAGAATACGGCGGTGCCGGCCTGGGCTACCTGGCCCACGTGGTTTCGATGGAAGAAATCAGCCGTGGCTCGGCCTCGGTGGCACTGTCCTACGGTGCCCACTCCAACCTCTGCGTCAACCAGATCAACCGCAACGGCAGCCACGAGCAGAAGCTCAAGTACCTGCCCAAGCTGATCAGCGGCGAGCACATCGGCGCCCTGGCCATGAGCGAGCCCAACGCCGGTTCCGACGTGGTATCGATGAAGCTGCGCGCGGAAAAGCGCGGCGACCACTACGTGCTCAACGGCAGCAAGACCTGGATCACCAACGGCCCGGACGCCAACACCTACGTGATCTATGCCAAGACCGACCTGGAAAAGGGTGCGCACGGCATCACCGCGTTCATCGTCGAGCGTGACTGGAAAGGCTTCAGCCGCAGCAACAAGTTCGACAAGCTGGGCATGCGTGGCTCCAACACCTGCGAGCTGTTCTTCGACAGCGTCGAAGTGCCGGAAGAAAACATCCTCGGCCAGCTCAACGGTGGCGTGCGCGTGCTGATGAGCGGCCTGGACTACGAGCGCGTGGTGCTGTCCGGCGGCCCGACCGGCATCATGCAAAGCTGCATGGACCTGGTAGTGCCCTACATTCACGACCGCAAGCAGTTCGGCCAGAGCATCGGCGAGTTCCAGCTGATCCAGGGCAAGATCGCCGACATGTACACCCAGCTCAACGCCAGCCGCGCCTACCTGTACGCCGTGGCCCAAGCCTGCGACCGTGGCGAGACCACCCGCAAGGACGCCGCCGGGGTGATCCTGTACACCGCCGAGCGCGCCACGCAAATGGCCCTGGAGGCGATCCAGATTCTCGGCGGCAACGGCTATATCAACGAATTCCCGGCAGGCCGCCTGCTGCGCGACGCCAAGCTGTACGAGATCGGTGCCGGCACCAGCGAAATCCGCCGGATGCTGATCGGCCGCGAACTGTTCAACGAAACCCGCTGAGCACAAGGGACGGGCGCACATGGCTACCTTGCATACCCAGATCAACCCGCGTTCGGCGGAGTTCGCCGGCAACAGCGCGGCCATGCTCGAACAGGTCCAGGCCCTGCGCGGCCTGCTCGCCCAGGTGGCCCAAGGCGGCGGGCCCAAGGCCCAGGAGCGGCACACTTCGCGTGGCAAGCTACTGCCGCGCGAGCGTATCGACCGCCTGCTGGACCCGGGCTCGCCGTTCCTCGAAATCGGCCAGCTGGCCGCCCATGAGGTGTATGGCGAAGACGTGCCCGCTGCGGGCGTGATCGCCGGCATCGGCCGCGTCGAAGGCGTGGAATGCATGATCGTGGCCAACGACGCCACGGTCAAAGGCGGTTCCTACTACCCGCTGACTGTGAAGAAGCACCTGCGTGCGCAGACCATCGCCCTGCAGAACCGCCTGCCGTGCATTTACCTGGTGGACTCCGGCGGCGCCAACCTGCCACGGCAGGACGAAGTGTTCCCCGACCGCGAGCACTTCGGGCGGATCTTCTTCAACCAGGCCAACATGAGCGCACTGGGCATTCCGCAGATCGCCGTGGTGATGGGTTCGTGCACCGCCGGCGGTGCCTACGTGCCCGCGATGGCCGACGAAGCGATCATGGTGCGCCAGCAGGCGACCATCTTCCTCGCCGGCCCGCCACTGGTGAAGGCGGCCACCGGTGAAGTGGTGAGCGCCGAAGACCTCGGCGGCGCCGATGTGCACTGCCGCACCAGCGGCGTGGCCGACCACTATGCCGACAACGACGAACACGCCCTGGCCATGGCCCGACGCAGCGTGGCCAACCTCAACTGGCACAAGCTGGGCAAGCTGCAGCGCCTGGCCCCGGTGGCACCGCTGTTTGCCGCCGATGAGCTGTATGGCGTGGTGCCGGCCGACGCCAAGCAACCGTTCGACGTGCGCGAGGTGATCGCGCGCCTGGTCGATGGCTCGGTGTTCGACGAGTTCAAGGCGCTGTTCGGTACCACCCTGGTGTGCGGCTTCGCCCACCTGCACGGCTACCCGGTGGCGATCCTCGCCAACAACGGCATCCTGTTCGCCGAGGCCGCGCAAAAAGGCGCGCACTTCATCGAACTGGCCTGCCAGCGCGGCATTCCGCTGCTGTTCCTGCAGAACATCACCGGCTTCATGGTCGGCAAGAAGTACGAAGAAGGCGGCATCGCCAAACACGGCGCCAAGCTGGTCACTGCCGTGGCCTGCGCTCAGGTGCCAAAGTTCACGGTGATCATCGGCGGCAGCTTCGGCGCCGGCAACTACGGCATGTGCGGCCGTGCCTACGACCCGCGCTTCCTGTGGATGTGGCCCAATGCGCGGATCGGCGTGATGGGGGCCGAACAGGCCGCCGGCGTGCTGGCCCAGGTCAAGCGCGAACAGAGCGAGCGCAGTGGCCACCCGTTCAGCGCCGAAGACGAAGCCAGGCTCAAGCAGCCGATCCTTGACCAGTACGAGCACCAGGGCCACCCCTACTACTCCAGCGCCCGCCTGTGGGACGACGGTGTCATCGACCCGGCACAGACCCGCGACGTGCTCGGCCTGGCGTTGTCCGCCGCGCTGAACGCACCGATCGAACAGAGCCGCTTCGGCATTTTCCGGATGTGACCCATGAGCGATTTCAGCACCCTCGAAGTGATCCGCGACCCGCGCGGCTTCGCCACCCTGTGGCTGAGCCGCGAGGACAAGAACAACGCCTTCAACGCCTTGATGATCCGCGAGCTGATCGTCGCCCTCGACCAGTTGGCCGAGGACACCAGCCTACGCTTCGTGCTGCTGCGCGGCCGCGGCCGGCACTTCAGCGCCGGCGCCGATCTGGCCTGGATGCAGCAGTCGGCGCAGCTGGACTTCAACACCAACCTGGATGATGCCCGCGAGCTGGGCGAGCTGATGTACGCCCTGCACCGCCTCAAGGCGCCGACCCTGGCCGTGGTGCAAGGCGCGGCCTTTGGCGGCGCGCTGGGCCTGATCAGTTGCTGCGACATGGCCATCGGTGCCGAAGACGCTCAGCTGTGCCTGTCGGAAGTACGCATCGGCCTGGCCCCGGCAGTGATCAGCCCGTTCGTGGTCAAGGCCATCGGCGAGCGTGCCGCGCGCCGCTATGCCCTCACCGCCGAGCGCTTCAGCGGCGTACGGGCCCGCGAGCTGGGCCTGCTGGCCGAGGTTTACCCGGCCAGCGAACTGGACGCCCAGGTCGAAGCCTGGGTGAGCAACCTGCTCCAGAACAGCCCGCAAGCGCTACGCGCCACCAAGGACCTGCTGCGTGAAGTGGACGACGGTGAACTCAGCCCGGCCCTGCGCCGCTACTGCGAAAACACCATCGCCCGCATCCGCGTCAGCGCCGAAGGCCAGGAGGGCCTGCGCGCCTTCCTGGAAAAACGCCGCCCCGCCTGGCAAATCGATGACAAGAAGGAGCCGCGCCCATGAGCCGCCCCGCTTTGACCACCCTGCTGGTCGCCAACCGCGGCGAAATCGCCTGCCGGGTGATGCGCACCGCCAAGGCCATGGGCCTGACCACCGTGGCCGTGCACAGTGCCACCGACCGAGATGCCCGGCACAGCCGCGAAGCCGATATCCGCGTCGACCTCGGCGGCACCAAGGCTGCCGAAAGCTACCTGCTGGTCGACAAGCTGCTGGCCGCAGCCAAGGCCAGCGGCGCCCAGGCCATCCACCCGGGCTATGGCTTCCTGTCCGAGAACGCAGGCTTCGCCCGTGCCATCGAAGAGGCCGGGCTGATCTTCCTCGGCCCACCGGCCAGCGCCATCGACGCCATGGGCAGCAAGTCGGCGGCCAAGGCGCTGATGGAAGCCGCCGGCGTGCCGCTGGTGCCGGGCTACCACGGCGAAGCCCAGGACCTGGACACCTTCCGCGCCGCCGCCGAACGCATCGGCTACCCGGTGCTGCTCAAGGCCAGCGCCGGCGGCGGTGGCAAGGGCATGAAAGTGGTCGAGGAAGAAAGCCAGCTGGCCGACGCCCTGGCCTCGGCCCAGCGTGAGGCGCAGTCGTCGTTCG
The DNA here is from genome assembly GCF_002113105.1 of Pseudomonas sp. B22(2017). NCBI lineage: Bacteria > Pseudomonadati > Pseudomonadota > Gammaproteobacteria > Pseudomonadales > Pseudomonadaceae > Pseudomonas > Pseudomonas sp. B22(2017). The sequence continues at coordinate 281,817 of NZ_NEJN01000002.1, read as the reverse complement.
GCGATGCGCGCATGCTGGTGGAAAAGTACGTGCTCAAGCCGCGCCATGTGGAAATCCAGGTATTCGCCGACCAGCACGGCAACTGCCTGTACCTCAACGAGCGTGACTGCTCGATACAGCGCCGCCACCAGAAGGTGGTGGAAGAAGCCCCTGCGCCAGGCCTGTCAGCCGAATTGCGCCGGGCCATGGGTGAAGCGGCGGTACGCGCGGCCCAGGCCATCGGCTACGTGGGTGCCGGCACCGTGGAGTTCCTGCTCGATGCCCGTGGCGAGTTCTTCTTCATGGAGATGAACACCCGCCTGCAGGTGGAGCACCCGGTCACCGAGGCCATTACCGGGCTTGATCTGGTGGCCTGGCAGATTCGCGTGGCCTGCGGCGAGGCCCTGCCGATCACCCAGGAACAGGTGCCGCTGATCGGCCATGCCATCGAAGTGCGCCTGTATGCCGAGGACCCGGCCAACGAATTCCTGCCCGCGACCGGCAAGCTGGCGCTGTACCGCGAGTCGGCGGCCGGCGAAGGGCGACGGGTGGACAGCGGGGTCAGCGAAGGTGATGTAGTGTCGCCGTTCTACGACCCGATGCTGGGCAAGCTGATCGCCTGGGGCGAAGACCGCGAGCAGGCGCGCCTGCGTTTGCTGGCCATGCTCGACGAATTTGCCATTGGCGGGTTGAAGACCAACATCGCCTTCCTGCGGCGCATTCTCGCCCACCCGGCGTTTGCTGCAGCGGAACTGGATACTGGCTTCATTCCGCGTCACCAGGAGGTTTTGCTGCCCGCGCCGCAAGCGCTGCCGGCAGGCTTCTGGGAAGCCGCGGCCGAGGCCTGGTTGCAGGGCCAGGCCGCACACCAGCGGGAGGACGACCGCAGTTCGCCGTGGGCCGAGCGCAACGGCCTGCGCCTGGGCCTGCCGGCGCGCAGCAGCCTGCACCTGGTCAGTGGCGGGCAGGACCAGGCAGTCGCCCTGGAGCGCAGCGCTGCGTCTACCTGGCAGTTGCTGGGCGAGCAGTTGGTACATGACCAGGCTGGCGTGCGTCGCCAGCATCTGGCGATCCGCCGCGGTGGCACGCTGTACTTGCACTGGGACGGCGAGATGCATGCCATCGAAGCCTTCGACCCGATCGCCGAGGCCGAGGCCAGCCACAGCCACCAGGGCGGCCTGGGCGCGCCCATGAACGGCAGCATCGTGCGGGTGCTGGTGGAGCCTGGGCAGGTGGTGGAGGCAGGTACGGCGCTGGTAGTGCTGGAGGCCATGAAGATGGAGCACAGCATTCGCGCGCCGCATGGCGGCACGGTGAAGGCGTTGTTCTGCCAGGAAGGGGATATGGTCAGCGAAGGGACGGTGCTGGTCGAACTGGCGGAGTAAGAGTCCTGGGGGCCGCTTTGCGGCCCTTTCGCGACACAAGGCCGCTCCTACAGGTACGGTGCATACCCTGAGGTTGGTGCGGTACTTGTAGGAGCGGCCTTGTGTCGCGAAAGGGCTGCGCAGCAGCCCCGGCAATCTAGAAGACCCCGTGCCCCCGCACGACCACACCCAGAAATTCGCAGCCGTCTTCACACAGGACTGTCGGATAGCGCGTATTCAGCGGTTTGAGCATCCTGTCTCCGCCCTCCTCGACCAACTGCCGCAACACTGCCGGCCGCCCGGGCTGCCGCGCAATCACCAACCGGCCTGGCTCCGCCGGCAGGCCGGTATCCACCAGCACACGCATACCCTCAGGCACGCTCCTGCCACTGGCGGCATTCATCGAGTCGTTTTCCACCACCAGCCAGAAGGCATTGCCGGCGGGCATATAGTCCGTCTGTTCATGGGATTTGCTCGCCTCAGGCAAAGGCCCCTGCAAATCGGCCCAGCTCAGCACGGGGAAACGATAGCTCGCACTACACCCTGAGGCTTCAGACGCAATGCCACGCTCGACCACCATGACTTGGGCCTCAAGAGACACCAACCCAAGCTTCTCGAGCTTTTCGTTGATGGTCTCCAGTGTCGGCCGTCGTGAACCGCGCAACCAATGCCCTACGCCGCCCTGTGTCATGCCCAGGCGTTCGGCCAGCTTGAGCTGGCTGAGGTTGTGTTCACGCTTGTAGCGCTTGAGAAACGCGATCCAGTTTTCCATGAGCGGATACTGCAGCTCCAAGACTTGCGCCATCCCTGTAGGAGCGGCCTTGTGTCGCGAAAGGGCTGCGCAGCAGCCCCGGCAATCTAGAAGGAACCATGCACTCGCACGACCACACCCAGAAACTCGCAGCCTTCCTCACACAACAGCGCCGGGTAGTTGCTGTTGAGTGCCTTCAGGTACCGTTGCCCACCTTCCTCCGCCAACTCACGGAAGATCGCAGGTTTGCCCGGCTGACGAGCGATAACCAGACGCCCTGGCTCGGCATCTACCCCAGGATCCACCAACATCCGCATGCCCTGCGGCACACTGCGGCCACTGGCGGCACTCATCGCATCATTCTCGACAGTCAGCCAGAACGCCTTGCCTTGGGCCAGGTAGTCCGTCTGCTCGAACACACCTGGCTCCTCCCCCTCTGCGATACCTAGCTCATCCCAGCCCAGCACCGGGTAGCGGAAGCACACGATGTATTGCATGAGGTCCAGGTCATCATCGGAGTCATCGACCTCGTAAATGCCACGCTCCTCGCCGACCTGACCAACAATGCGCAACTGCAGGCTGACGTTGTAATGGGGCATGCCAATCTCGACGAACGTGCGGTTCATCGACTCGATCTTCGGCTGACGCCGCTTGTTCACCCAATGCCCCACGCTGCCTTGAGACACGCCAACGCGCTCGGCAAGCTGCTCCTGAGTGAGCCCTAGCTCCTCCATCCGGTCACGGACGAGGGCAATCCATTTATCCATATTCATCGCTGGCACGATACGGACTGCCTTCTAGCGCTCAATAAACATTCAGTATTATTTATCGGAAAGCACAAAAATACTTTAGGTATTAGTATCGACCTGAGCCCTTTCCCCACTGGTGTTAGCAGGTATCAGGATGAAACCCCCGAAAAACGACGAAACAGATCTCGACAGCGAAGCCGCCCGCCGCGCCCTCGACTACTACCTCAACCCCAACCCGCCGCGTCCCACCCTGGACAACAGGATCTGGACCCTGCACGAGGGTGTAACCGGCGACCAGGCCCAGGAACACGCCATCGCCCTGCTGCGCTGCGCCGCCGCCACCGCGCAGGAAACCGCCACCCACCAGCACGGCAGCCAGCGCGAACTGACCTTTGCCCTGATGCACATGATGGACATGGCGCGCGCACTGCTCGAGCACAAACGCACCGTGGAATCGGGTTTGTAAGCAAGAAAGAAGGGAGAGAACGTGATGGCCGGGTAACGGCGAAGGCCCCGATTGCCGGGACAAGGAAGCGCACCGGTAAAACTTTTTTACCGGATTACCGAAAATTCATTTGACTGGCAAATGATAACGATTATTATTGCACTCAGCTGATCGCGAGATCTGCTGGATAACCTGGAGCTTAGGTCGCTCTCAGATTATCTCCTCATCAGGCTAATCACGGTTTTTGACCCAGCTTTTTGCTGGGTCTTTTTTTTGGCTCTTCAGGCTAATGAAGATCGTGATGGCGCGCATGATAGCAAAGGTGTTTCAGGGCGTGAACGCTCATTACAAAACTTTGCGAAATCAGCACTTGAGAATCAATCTCGTTTCACCTACGCTGATCACGCATCACGGAAGATGCCCCCATCCCTCCCCCCTCCATAGAGCAAGGAGCTGTCCATGAGCCGTCTGCTGCTGCCCCTTGAACACCCAACCTCTGCTGCCGAACATCATGCCGACGACGCCCTGCTGCACGTCCTGAGACGCCTGCCACGGCGTGTGCAACAAGTATTCCTGCTCAACCGCCTCGACCAACTGGACTTCGCCAGCATCGCCGCCCGCCTCGATCTGCCATTGGCGAGCATCGAGCGGCACATGGACCAGGCACTGCAGGCCGGTCGCTCGCGCCGGGATGTGCTGGCGAGTGTTGCCGGGCAATGGTATGTGCGCTTGCAGAGCCCACAGGTGACGGCGTGCGAGCGGATCGATTTTCGCCGTTGGCTGGATGCGGACATGGCGAACTTGCAGGCGTTTCATGACACGGAAATGCACTGGCGCAGCCTGTTGGCACCGGCACGGCAACTGGGCCAGGATGGTTGGTACCGGCAAGGTCGGGCGGCGCTGTCGTTGGGCGGCTGTTCGGTTGCGGTCGGGCTTGGCGTGGCGGCGTTGGTGCTGTTTGGTTTCTGGGCCTGATCAACACCTGCGCTACACCGTTATCGTTTTCACCGCGGATGGCTCGGTCGTTATCAAGTTCGAGTGCTGGTCAGCGTTTCCGTCAGGCATGCAAGCAGTAGCCATCCGCACAAACTGATACCCAGGAACAGAAGCCCCAGGCTCATCGGCAGCTCGCTTTCGACGCCAGCAACAAGACTGCCGGCCAAACCACCACCTGCGAACAACAATGTCGTATTGAGCGACGCTGCCGCACCGGCTTGCTGCGGGTAACGCGCCAAGGCTTGGGTCGTCGCAGCAGGACGCACCAGCGTTGTCCCCGTCGTGCAGATGATCATCGGCAGCATAAGACTCGCCACCGTCAACCCTGCAACCTGCTCCCAGATAAACAGCGTGATGCCCCCGGCAGCTATGAGCAGGAATCCCGTCTTGATCTGAACCTGCGGGCTTACGCGGTTGTTCAAATAGGTCGCGGCTACTCCGCCAACGATATACGCAAGCCCATAGGCGATAAATACCACCGAGAATTGATATGGCGTCAGCCCCAGGCTGTCCATCAACGCCAATGGCGCGACAACGATGAAGGAAAAATGGCAGGCAAACGCCAGGCTGGACAACAGGGAGTGCGCAAGATAGGTCGTATCACGCAGCATGACCCAGTAGCAGCGCATGCCCGACGTACGGCCTCGCGATGCAGGCGTGTCCTGCAGCAATGCATATGACAGGCATGAAACGGTCACGGCTATGAAAGCGAATACCGTAAAACTGCCCTTCCAGCCAAAGGATTGTTGGAGAAAAGCGCCTGCGACCGGTGACAACGAGATGAACAGCCCACTTGCGCTGGTCAGCAGGATACGCATGGCATTGCGCTGCCTACCACTGTACAGATCCTGCACGAGCGCCTGGCCCAGCACGAAACTCCCGCAACCCAAGGCCTGCAGCAAACGGAACGCCATGAACGTCTCATAGCGGGTTGAAAGTACACAACCCATTGCCCCTGCAATGGACACTCCCAACCCAGCGAGCAACAACCGCTTGCGCCCCATGCCATCCGCCAATGGCCCGATCACGATTTGCGCCAAGGCGACACCAAACGCAAAGAAGCTCACCGAGTAAGCTATCTGCTGTGGCTCGACGTGAAACTCGCCTGCGAGCGCTGGGAATGATGGCAGGATCACATCCAGAGGGAATACGCCCAATAGACACAACAGAATCAGCAAGGCCGAGCGCAGAAAGCTACTGAGCGAACCCAAGGGCTGATTCACGCTACCAACCTCGCCTTCTTGTATTGCCGGAAGTAGTCACTGGAAACTCCATGTAAGCGCCGAGCCCTGATGGTAGCGACACCCTGAAGATGTACAACCCGAACCGGGCAGCGAAACTTCCGATAGCGTTGTAGGGCTTTTCCCTTGTTGCTTATTACCGTTGAGTTCTGGTGCTATCCAGCCTTCTGCTGACTCGATAGCCGGCCCCTAGCGCAGTTGATCTGTTGTGCAAACTGCTCTCAGTAATTGAAGTCATGACCGAGCTGGCCCTGCACCCATTCAAGGAACTGGCGAACCCTGGGAGCTTCAGCATGGCCTCGCGGAAATACCAGGTGGTGGGCACTGACGGGCGTCGCCAAGTCTTCCGCAAATACCGGTACCAACTCGCCCCGGGCGATATAGTCCTGCGCTAGCAGGGAACTCTCCAAGGCCAACCCATACCCATGGCTGGCGGCCTCCAGGCTCATGTAGGAGCGATCGAAGCTCAGGGCGTAGGGGGTTTGTGGCAACGCCACGCCTTGCTGTGCGAACCATTGGGGCCATTGCACCAATGCGGCTTCCGACAGGATCAGGTTCTGCCCCAGCAGATCGCCCGGCTGCTTGATAGGCGTACGCTCAAGAAGCTGTGGCGAGGCCAGCACAGTTGCACGTTCATGCCGGATGGTACGCACTTCCAGGCTGGGCCAGTTGGGGTAGCCATGACGGATATCCAGATCGATCTGATGGCGGCCGAAGTGCAGCGACTCGTAGGAGCACGACAGGTTGATCTGGATCTGCGGATGACTGTTACGAAAATGGTCCAGGCGCGGCAGCAACCAGAGCAGGCCGAAGCTGGGCGCGGAATGAAGCCGCAAGCAATCGAAGCCCACCGAGTTGCCGGCGCGCTCGGTGGCCGTAGCCAGGCTTTGCAATATGCCTGATACCTCGCGCAGGTACTGCTCTCCGGCCGGGGTCAATGCAACACCGCGCGCCTCGCGAATGAACAATGGACGACCGATCAAGGCTTCCAGGTTAGCGATCTGGTGGCTCACCGCAGAGGGCGTGAGGTTCAACTGCTCTGCGGCCCGTGCAACGTTGGCGAAGCGAGCGACTTGCTCGAAGGCCTGAATTGCTTTCAGGGAAGGGATCTGAGGCGATTTTCTGAGGATGTCCAGGCTCATGACCATTTCCTGAAGGATTCGAAGCGATACCAAGGCTTTTACCTTCCTGTAAGCCCAAGGCACAAGTCGAGGGCTGAATTTTTTTCAGCACCGGGTGAAGGAGGCAGCGTTGCTCGGGGTGCTGTCCGGGACGAAGCTGTGCCTATCGGTTCTGCCTGGAACCGCCGCTCACAACAACAACCATCTGGAGCACCTTCGATGCTGTTAACAGGAAAATTTGCCGTGATCACTGGCGCGGCCTCTGCCCGCGGCATCGGCCGCGCAACAGCCCAGGCGTTTGCCGCTCAGGGCGCCAAAGTCGCGATCCTGGACCTGGACGCCTCCGCCGCGACCGAGGTTGCCGCTTCCCTGGGCGAAGGCCACCTCGGCGTGGCTGCCAACGTTGCCGATGAAGCACAAGTGCGTGATGCCATCGCTCAAGTGCTCGCGCAATTCGGTCGGATCGACGTGCTGGTAAACAATGCCGGCATCACCCAGCCGGTGAAAACTCTGGAAATCACCGGGGCTGACTATGACCGGATTCTCAACGTGAACCTGCGTGGCACATTGTTGATGTCCCAGGCGGTGATCCCAACCATGCGGGCGCAACGCGCCGGCAGCATCATCTGTATGTCTTCGGTTTCTGCCCAGCGTGGTGGCGGCATTTTCGGTGGCCCTCACTACAGCGCAGCGAAGGCTGGCGTGCTTGGCTTGGGCAAGGCGATGGCCCGCGAGCTGGGGCCGGACAATATTCGCGTCAACTCGATCACGCCAGGCCTGATTCACACTGACATCACCGGTGGCCTCATGCAGGATGAGCGCCGTCACGCCATCATCGAAGGCATCCCCTTGGGCCGCCTGGGCGAGGCGCGCGATGTCGCCAATGCGGCCTTGTTCCTGGCCAGTGACCTGTCCAGCTACCTGACGGGCATTACCCTGGATGTCAACGGCGGGATGCTGATCCACTGAGCACCCGGTGCATCGTGACCTGCACCTGACCCGGCGCAGGTCACGCGTTCGATAACAACAAGAGATCAGAACGAATGACCACATTAGCGCTCGATGCGGTATCCGCCGCACGCAGCAGTGCCTACCGTAAAACGGCCTGGCGACTGATGCCTTTTCTCATGCTCTGCTACCTGTGCGCCTATCTGGACAGGGTCAATGTCGGCTTTGCGAAGCTGCAGATGATGGACGACCTGGCCCTTTCCGAAGCGGTCTATGGGCTGGGCGCCGGCATGTTCTTCATTGGCTACTTTCTCTGCGAGGTGCCCAGCAACATCATTCTGCACAAAGTGGGCGCTCGACGCTGGATCGCTCGCATCATGATCACCTGGGGCATCATCTCGGCGATGTTCGCCCTGGTGGAGACAGCCTGGCAATTCTATACCCTGCGCTTTTTGCTGGGGATCGCCGAAGCAGGCCTGGCACCAGGGCTTCTGCTGTACCTGACCTATTGGTTCCCGTCTTACCGCCGAGCGAAGATGACCGCGCTGTGGTTCATCGCGATTCCGCTGTCGGGCATGATCGGCGGCCCCTTGTCGGGTTGGATCATGGAGCGCTTTGCCGGCGTTCACGGCTGGGCGGGCTGGCAGTGGATGTTCCTGCTCGAAGCCATCCCCACGGTACTGGTGGGCGTTCTGGTGCTGAGCTACCTGAAGGATGGCGTCGATCAGGCACACTGGTTGAGCGACGAAGAAAAAGCCCTGGTGCGCAAGGAACTGGCTGAAGACGAACAACACAAGGTAAACCACGGCTCGGTGGCCGACTTCATCCGCGACCGTCGGCTCTGGTTGCTGGCGGGCATCTACTTCTGCGTAGTGATGGGCCAGTACGCAATCACGTTCTGGCTACCCACACTGGTACGCAATGCCGGCGTCAGCGAACCTTTGCACATCGGCCTGCTGACCAGCCTGCCGTACCTGTGTGCCATCGTCGCGATGCTGTGGGCCGGGCGCAGCGGCGACCGTCACCGTGAACGCCGCTGGCACCTGGCGATCCCCATGTTGATCGGTGCACTGGGCCTGAGCCTCGCCGCAGCACTGGGCAGCAACCTGACGTTGTCGATCCTCAGCCTGTGCCTCGCTGCGGCTGGAGTGCTATCCGCCTCTTCACTGTTCTGGATGCTGCCCACCACGCTGTTGGGAGGTGTATCGGCGGCGGCAGGCATCGCGGCGGTGAACAGTTTCGCCAACCTCGCCGGCTTCTGCTCGCCCTACCTGATCGGCTGGGTCACTACCACCTTGGGCAGCAATGCCATCGGCATGTATCTCATCACGGCGGTACTCATGTCTGGCGCCTTCCTGGTGTCGCGAGTACCGGCCCATCTGGTCAATCGTTGATTCGATAAAAAGGAGTCACTTCAATGACTGCTGTGCCTACCTACACCGAGGCGCTGCCGCTGGCTGTGCGCGCTCGCAATATCCGCCGCCACGCATTGCGCATGGGGCAAGTCCAGGGCCAGGGCTATGTCGGCCAGGCGCTGGGCGCCGCCGACCTGCTGGCGGTCGCGTATTTCCATGCGCTGCGCCTCGACCCCGGCAACCCCGAATGGGAGCAGCGCGACCGTTTCTACCTGTCCATCGGGCACTACGCGATTGCCCTCTATGCCGCACTGATCGAGGCCGGCGTAATCCCAGAGTATGAGCTTGAAACCTACGGTAGCGACGATAGCCGCTTGCCCATGTCTGGTATGGCTGCCTATACCCCAGGCATGGAGATCACCGGTGGCTCGCTCGGCCACGGCTTGGGCATCGCCGTCGGCGCCTGCCTCGGGCTCAAACGCAAGGGGTCGGACAGCTGGGTGTACAACCTGCTGTCCGATGGCGAGCTCAACGAGGGCTCGACCTGGGAGGCCGCCATGTCGGCCAGCCATTGGCGCCTGGACAACCTGATCGCCATCATCGATGTGAACAACCAGCAGGCGGATGGCCATTCCAGCGAAGTACTGGCCTTCGAGCCAATCGTCGACCGCTGGCAAGCCTTTGGCTGGTTCGTTCAACGCGTGGACGGCAATGACCTGGATGCGCTGGTCGGCGCCTTCGACCAGGCTCGTGCCCACGCCGGGGCGCAACCGCGCGTGATCATCTGCGATACCCGCATGGGCAAAGGCGTGCCTTTCCTGGAAAACCGCGACAAGACGCACTTCATTCGCGTCGATGAAAACGAATGGGACCTCGCCCTGAAAGCGCTGGACGCCGGGAGCCAAGCATGAGCACAGTGAACTCACCCAAGAAACGCCTGACCACCTCGGCCATGATCGCCTCGATTGCCGCCGACGGCCAGCCGACCCGCCCTGCCCCGTTCGGCCATGCCCTGGCAAGCCTTGCCGAGCAACGTCAGGATATAGTTGGCCTAAGTGCCGACCTGTCCAAGTACACCGACCTGCACATCTTCGCCAAAGCCCACCCCGAGCGCTTCTATCAAATGGGCATGGCCGAACAGTTGCTGATGAGCGCCGCTGCCGGCATGGCACGGGAAGGCATGACCCCCTTTGCCACCACCTATGCGGTGTTCGCTTCCCGTCGGGCCTACGACTTCATCTGCATGGCAATCGCAGAAGAGAACCTCAACGTCAAGATCGTCTGCGGGCTGCCTGGCCTGACCACCGGTTATGGTCCTAGCCACCAGGCCACGGATGACCTGGCCATCTTCCGGGCGATGCCCAACCTGATGATCGTCGACCCCTGTGATGCGCTGGAGATCGAGCAGGCTGTGCCAGCGATCGCCGCCCATCAGGGGCCGGTCTACATGAGGCTGCTGCGCGGCAACGTACCCTTGGTGCTCGATCGCTACGATTACCAGTTCCAGCTGGGCAAGGCACAGGTGCTGCGCGGTGGCCGGGATGTGCTGTTGATTGCCAGCGGCCTCATGACCATGCGCGCGCTGGAGGCTGCCGAGCAATTGCAAAAGGACGGTGTGGATGTATCGGTGCTGCATGTACCCACCATCAAACCGCTCGATGAGCAGACCATCCTCGCCGAGGCACGCAAGCCTGGTCGCCTGGTGGTCACTGCGGAAAACCACTCGATCATAGGGGGCCTGGGCGAAGCTGTGGCCGGCGTACTACTGCGCAACGGGGTCACACCAACCTTCCGCCAGATCGCGCTACCGGATGCGTTTCTTGATGCAGGGGCACTGCCGACTTTGCATGACCGATACGGGATCTCCACTGACGCTGTATCGAGACAGATCAAGGCATGGCTTTGACCGTAGCCGTGGGTCAAACCTGAAGCGCGGCGGATGCAAGCGTGATGGATACCTGGCCCATGGCAGAGGCACACCGCGGCCCTTGGGATCCAGGCAATGATGAGAAATGCTCCGTAACATTCGATACGGAGCATTTTTCTTGGGGCGACGAAACCTGCAGACGCTACCTAACCTCCTGCCACGCTACCGATGAAATTCGCCAGCTCAGCTGTTCGGGGCGCCGCAAAAACCTCGCGTGGATGGCCAGTCTCGTGGACCTTGCCTTGATGCATGAAGACCAGCTTGTCACCGACTTCCCGGGCAAAACGCATTTCGTGGGTGACCATGATCAGGGTCATGCCTTCACTGGCCAGTTGGCGCACCACACCGAGCACTTCGTTGACCAACTCGGGGTCGAGCGCCGAGGTGATCTCGTCGCACAGCAACACCTTTGGCGACATGGCAAGCGCCCGGGCAATCGCCACCCGCTGCTGCTGGCCGCCGGAAAGGCGGTCCGGGTAGGCGTCGAACTTGTCACCCAGTCCAACCCTGGCGAGCATCTGCTCGGCCAACTGGCGGGCCTCGGCCTTGCCGGCCTTCTTCACCACCTGGGGTGCAAGCATCACGTTCTGGCCCACTGTCAGGTGAGGGAAGAGGTTGAACTGCTGGAACACCATGCCAACCTTCTGCCGCAGCGAGCGCAAGTCGGCGCGGCCGGCATCCAGGTATTCGCCATCCACCTCGATCACCCCATCGCTGATCGACTCCAGGCCGTTGAGGGTACGCAGGAAGGTACTCTTGCCGGAACCGCTACGGCCGATGATGGCGACCACCTCGCCCTCCTCGATCGCCAGGTCGACACCCTTGAGCACATGATTGTCGCCGTAGTACTTGTGCAATGCGGACACTCTAAGCAGGGGCATGCAGCCTCCTCTCCAGGTAACGGGCGCTCAGCGAGAGCGGGTAGCAAAGGACGAAGTAACCCACGGCCACCAGACCGTAGATCAGGAACGGTTCGAAAGTGGCGTTGGCCAACATGCCGCCGGTCTTGGTCAGCTCGGTGAAACCGATGATCGAGGTCACCGCCGTGCCCTTGACCACCTGCACCGAGAACCCGACGGTCGGCGCGACGGCAATGCGCAGGGCCTGGGGCAGGATCACGTGGCGCAACTGCTCCAGACGGCTCATGGCCAGGCTGCCGGAGGCCTCCCACTGGCCATGTGGTATGGACTCGACGCAGCCTCGCCAGATCTCGGCGAGAAAGGCACTGGTGAACAACGTCAAGGCGATGGCCGCCGCCATCCAGGCCGAAACATCGATGCCGAACAGGGCGATGCCGAAAAACACCATGAACAGCTGCATCAGCAGCGGCGTCCCCTGGAACAGCTCGATGTAGCTCCTGGCCGCGCCACGCAGCATCCGGCTATCGGAGATTCGCGCCAACAGCAGCAACAGCCCGGCAATACCACCGCAGACGAACGCCACCAGCGACAGCAGCAAGGTCCATTGCAAACCTGCGAGCAGGTTGCGCACGATGTCCCACAAGGTGAAATCCATTCAGCGTCTCCCCGTCAAAGCGCGCCGGCCGATCCATGCCAGCAGTTGGCGCACCAGGATAGCCATGACCAGGTACAGAGCCGTGGTCAGCAGATATGTCTCGAAAGCCCGGAAGTTGCGCGACTGGATGAAGTTGGCGGCGAACGACAGTTCTTCTGTGGCGATCTGCGAGCACACCGCCGACCCGAGCATTACGATCACGATCTGGCTCGACAGGGCCGGCCAGACCTTGGCCAGTGCAGGTTGCAGCACCACATGGCGAAAAGCCTCGAAACGACTCATGGCCAATGCCGCCGCAGCCTCCAGTTGCCCTCTGGGAATGGCCTGGATACCCGCCCGAATGATTTCGGTGGAATAGGCCCCAAGGTTGATCACCATGGCCAGTACCGCCGCCTGCCATTCCGTCAACCGAACGCCAAGCGAGGGCAGGCCGAAGAAGATGAAGAACAACTGGACGATGAAGGGCGTGTTGCGGATCAGTTCCACGTAAAGGCCGAACAGCGCATCGAACGGCCGTAGTCGCCAGGCGCGCACCACCGCACCAAGCACACCGATAGCCACCCCGAACAGGGTGCCGATCAACGTCAGCTCAAGCGTGAACACAGCCCCTTCGAGCAGCAGGCCGCCTTGGGCCAGCACAGGGGAAAAGTCAAATTGATAGGCCATGGGTCGGCGACTCCAGGGCCGTTCAAAGGTCGGCCGGCAATGGCTGCTTCAGCCACTTTTCGGCATTGCGGTCGAGGCTGCCGTCGGCCTTGGCCGCATTCAGAGTGGCGTTGACCTTCTCGAGCAAGGCCGGCTCCTGCTTGGCCAGCCCCACGTATACTGGCGAGTCCTTGAGCTTGACCTTCATGACCGGCACCTTGTTCGGGTTCTTCTCGGCAATGACAGCCATTACCACGCTGCCGCTGGCGATCAGCTCGACCTGGCCCGACAGGTAAGCGGCGATGGTCGAGTTGTTGTCCTCGAAGCGCTTGATGACCGCACCCTGAGGGGCGACCGCGGATAACTCCATGTCCTCGATCGAGCCACGTGTGACACTGATGGTCTTGCCGGCAACGGCACCGATATTGTCGATCGACGTCTCGGCCGGCCCGAACACTGCCAGGTAGAACGGTGCGTAGGGGCGGGAAAAATCGATCACCGCTTCCCGCTCCGGGTTCTTGCCCAGGCTGGAAATCACCAGGTCGACCTTGCCGGTAGTGAGGAACGGAATGCGGTTGGTGCTGTTGACCGGGGTCAGCGCCAGCTTGACGCCGAGCCTGTCAGCCAGTAGCTGCGCGGTGTCGATGTCCAGGCCGCGAGGTTTGAGGTCCGGCCCCACCGAGCCGAAGGGAGGGAAGTCCTGGGGTACGGCTACCTTGAGCACGCCCCGGGCAGTGATGTCGGCCAGCGCATCGGCCTGGGCGTGGGAAACGCTCATGACGCCGCCACAAACCAGGGCGGCCAGAAGCAAGGAACGGATGTTTTTCATGGAAAATGCCTCGGGTGCATGCGAAGAAGTTGCCTAGCCCGAAAAGCACAGGCCGTGCCAGTGTTGCCCGGCAGCCCCGGAATACGCTTTCGCCCCTTGGCATCGCGCGGTCTTACTGGTCTGAACAGCTAGCGCCTACCCTCTGCCATCGCCCCCCTTTCGTGCAGCCACCTGCCCCGCTGCGTCAGCATGGGGCGATACTTGCCAGGCAACCAGTAAAGCCTTTAAAAAGCGCAGACCCCTTGCCAGCTGGTCTGAACAGATGCTCGACACACTCCCCCGCGCAGTTCCGGAAATCGCCTTGCAGGCTATCCGCAAACTGATCCAGGAAGGCGACTACCAGCCCGGTGATGCCCTGCCCTCCCAACGTGACCTGGCAGAGCAGTTGGGTGTAAGCCGCGCCTCCCTGCGCGAGGCGCTGTCCTCCTTGAGCGCCTTGGGGCTGGTGAGCGTACAACCGGGCAAGGGGGTATTCGTCCAGGCGCCGCCATCCGCCACCGGCTTCTCCTGGCCCTATGCCGGACAGGTATCCGCCGTCGATACCTTCCAACTGCGCTATGCACTCGAAGGGTTCGCCGCCGGCTTGGCGGCGCTGTACCTGACGGCAGCGGACATCGATGCGCTCGAAGCCAATGTCGAGTCGATGCGCCAGGAGCTGCGCGCCGGCAATTTCGAGGCCGCAGCGCGCCTGGACTTCGCCTTTCACCGCCGCCTGCTGGAAGCGAGTGGCAACCACGCCATGCTGCAGGTGATCACCACCAGCCAGGACATTTTCCTGGAGAGCCAGAAGCTGCCTTTCATTCGCCCTGAACGCGCCATGGAGACCTGGCAGGAACACCGCAAGATCCTGCGCCAGCTTGCCCGTGGCAACCAGGCCGGAGCACAGCGTGCAATGCAGGAGCATATCCGCAACGCGGCATCGCGCACGAACGTGGTGTTCCCATGTTGACTAGTCCGCCAAACACCGGAATACCAGGCCTGCCGTGCATGACAGCACACAGCAACATCACCCTAACAGGGTAAGTGGAAAGGTTTCAGCATTGACCTGAATCAATCAAACGCCATAGGCGGTGTTGTAAACAGCACACCAAACATATGGGAATGCAGTTTGATGAGCGAGTCCAACCCGGCAACCAGAATTATCTGCAACAATCTTGAACTGGCCGATCAATTGCGCCAGTTGTTGGCGCCTGTAGCACCCGATTGCGAGGTGCTGAGTACGCCTGGCAATTGCAGCGTCGCCCCGCTTTGCCGCTGGCTCGGTGAAACCCAGTTAGGCTCGGCTGGGCAGATACAGGCTGCCTTGCTGGATGCCACCGAGGTTCTCGAACAGACCCGACACGCCTTCAAATCCCGCGAACTGGGGCTGCTGCGGCGACGCCTGGTTGCATTGCTGGATAAATTGTCGGAAGATCCCCAGTGATGTGAATGTGCCATCACCAGGTTCCGCCCTGCGGGAACCGGCTTTGCCGAGCAGGATAATAGGCCTGAAAGACGAAGCGCCGTGGCAACAAGTTCTTGAGCAGAACTTGTTGCCACGGCGCTTTTTTTTGTTCAGCAAAAAGGAATCTTCTCCAACACCGGGGGATGTGAATGAAGGTGACAAAAGACCTCGAGGAATTACTCAAGCGTATCCGTCTCGACCATGCGGAGATTGTCGAACGCTTTCGCTTTCTCGACTGGAGCGCCGAAGATGCCAGACGACTAGGCGTAGCAGCTCAGTACATGGCCCCGTCCCAGCAAGGTTTCGTCGACCATCTGTACCGTCACCTGGCGGAATTTTCCACGCCGTCCGCGTTGCTTCGCACGCCGGAAGTCACCGCCCGTTTGAAGCAGAGCCAGGCTGAGTATTACCAGCGCTTGTGGAGCGGCCCCTACGATGAAACCTACGTCAACGGCCGCCTGCGCATCGGTGTAATCCATCAGCAGATCGGCCTGGAGCTGAAGTGGTATCTCGGCAGCTATCGGCTTTACCTCGACGACATGCTTGAAAGCGTGTTCGGCGACAGCCCGGATGCCACGCTGTATTCCAGCCTGTTGAAGGCAGTGTTCTTCGACATGACGCTGGCCATCGATACCTACAGTGCGGCCCAGCACAAGGCGCTGGAAGATAGTGAGGCTCGCTTCGCCCGCGCGCTGCGCGGTGCCAACGACGGGCTGTGGGACTGGCATGTCGATCAGGACCGGCTCTACGTTTCAGAGCGTTGGGCCAGCATGCTTGGCCTCAGCCGCGACAGCATCGGCGAGAGCAGTTCCAGTTGGTTCGGTCGCGTGCACCCGGACGACCTGCCCGATTTCCGCCATGCCATCGATGCCCATCTTCAAGGGCAGACATCATCCGTTCACCACGAGTACCGTATCCGCAAGCACAACGGCGACTACATCTGGGTCCTCGTGCGGGGGGTCGCCGAAATGACCAACCCTGGCGAGCTACGCATGGCTGGCTCGCAGTCTGATATCAGTGCACGCAAGGATGCCGAGCAGCGCCTCCAACATACCGCCCAGCATGACCCGTTGACCGGCCTGGCCAACCGCATCCGGCTTGACGAGCAAATGCAGAAGACCTTCAGGAAGCAGCGCAAGGGCGGTGACTACGAAGCGCTGCTGTTCATCGATCTGGACCGCTTCAAGTTGATCAACGATAGCCTCGGCCACAACGTCGGTGATCGCGTGCTGGTGGAAGTGGCAAGGCGCTTGAAAGAGTCGCTGCGCCCCACTGACCAACTGTTCCGCTTCGGCGGAGACGAATTCATCGTTTTGCTTCACGACCTCACCTGCGACCGCGACGCCGAGCAGATATCCCAACGCATCCTCGACAACCTGCACCAACCGCTGCACATGGACGGTCGAACCCTGGTGGTCAGCGCCAGCATCGGCATCGCTCCGTTGCACGACAATGGCAAAGCCCTGGATGTGCTGCAGGCTGCCGACCTTGCCCTCTACCGAGCCAAGTCTGCCGGCAAGGCGCGGTACGCCCACTACGACGAAACACTGCAAGATACCGCGCAGCAGCATCTGGAACTGGAATCCGCGCTAGGCCAGGCACTGCAACAGAATGAATTCGAACTGTACTACCAACCGATCTATCACCTGGACCAAGGGACACCTGTGGTGACCGGGGTCGAGGCGCTGTTGCGGTGGCGCCATGGCGAACGTCTGATCTCGCCACTGGAGTTCATCCCTGCGCTGGAGGAATCGGGAGAGATCATCCGCGTCGGCGAATGGGTACTGCGCCAGGCCTGTCAGCAGGCCCGGGCCTGGCAACTGGCCGGGCATGAGCGCCTGCGCTGCTCGGTGAACATTTCCAGCACGCAATTGCAACAAGCCGACTTCACCCTCCGGCTGATCGATATCCTGCAAGAAAGCGGCCTGCCTCCCGCCAGCCTGATCCTGGAGATCACCGAAAGCCAACTGATGCATGACGACATGGACACGCTGGCCTGTCTGCATGAGCTGACCAGCCTTGGTGTTCTGCTGGCGCTGGACGATTTTGGCACGGGTTACTCCTCGCTCGGCTACCTCACGCGCTTTCCGCTGCACATCCTCAAGCTCGACAAGAGCTTCATCACCGGCGTTCCTTACGAGAACAAACAGAGCGCGATCAGCCAGGCAATCATCGTTCTCGGCCGTAGCCTCGGCCTGGAAGTAGTGGCCGAAGGCATCGAGAGTTCGGCGCAACTCGAATTCGTGTTCGGTGAAGGCTGCCACTACGCCCAAGGCTACTGGTTCAGCCGACCACAACCCGCCGCTCAGATACAACACCTGCTCAGCACAGAAGACCGTTTCGAAGGAAGCGCAGTTACGCGGCGCGTACCTGTCAGTTCAGGAGAAAAACAATGAAAACCAATCTTCCGGTCAGTGGTCGTGCCGTCGAATTCAGCGCAAACGCGAACATTCTTTCAACAACCAACCCAAAGGGCGCCATCACTTACGTCAATCCCGACTTCATCAACATCAGCGGATTCAGTGAATCCGAATTGCTCGGCGTCAATCACAACATCGTGCGCCACCCGGACATGCCGCCAGAAGCTTTTGCGCATATGTGGCAGACACTCAAGGATGGACGCTCGTGGATGGGGCTGGTAAAAAATCGCTGCAAGAACGGTGACCACTACTGGGTCAGCGCCTATGTCACGCCGATGCAGCGCAATGGCGAAACAGTAGAATACCAATCGGTTCGCACGCTACCGGCCAAAGCGCTGGTGGAGGCTGCTGAACATCTCTATGCACAGTTGCGTAGTGGTAAAAAGACCAACTGCCTGCGTATGTCACGGCTGTCCGTCGGCATGCGCCTGGCACTTGCCAGCACTGGCGTGAACCTGCTGTGCTTTGCTGCCTTGGGCTTGCTGGGTGCGTTGTCCTGGAGCCATGCCGCTTTCTCCATGACGCTATCGAGCTTGCTGCTTGGCGGCGTGTTGCGCTTCAGCCTGCGCCCCCTCGACGCCCTTGCCCGAAAAGCCAGGAATATCGCCGACAATCCGCTGAGCCAGATTCTCTACAGCGGCCGCCGCGACCAGTTTGGCCAGATCGATTTCACCCTGCAAATGCTCGAAGCCGAGACCCGGGCAATAGTCGGACGCATTGCCGATTCGTCCCGCCAGTTGAGCAAGGAAGCCGAAGAGCTTCTGTCTGCAGTGGACAACAACAATTGCGCGACCCTCCGCCAGCAGGGGGAAACTGCCCAGGTTGCCAGCGCAATAACCCAGATGGCCAGCAGTGTGCAGGAAGTGGCGCGCAACGCTCAGCTCACCGCCAGCGCCGCGAACCTGGCCAACCAGGAATCCGACCGCGGCCACCAACTGGTTGAGCAGACCCGCCAGCACATTGATAGCCTCGCCAGCGAAGTGCAACAGACCAGCATGGTGATTCATCAACTGGAACAGCATGGCAATGAAATTGACCGCGTACTCGAGGTCATTCAAAGCATCGCCGAACAGACCAACCTGCTTGCCCTCAACGCCGCCATCGAGGCTGCCCGCGCTGGAGAGGCGGGCCGGGGTTTCGCGGTGGTCGCCGACGAGGTGCGCGGGTTGGCTTCGCGGACTCAGCAATCCACTGCTCACATCCAGGGCACCATCGACACCCTGCGGCGTTCCACGGGGGATGCCGTGCTTGCGATGCAGCGCAGTCACAGCAAGGCCGGTGTCAGTGTCGAACAGGCACTGCTGGCTGCCCGGGCGCTGGACGGGATCACCCAGCGCGTAGATGAAATAAGCGGCATGAGCGTGCAGATCGCTGCCGCCGTAGAGGAGCAGAGCGCGGTGGGTGACAGCATCCAGTGCAACCTGGCCGATATCAGTCAAACCACCCAGAAAAGCGTGCTCGCCAGCAACCAGAGTCGAACCACTGCAGCCCATGTCGCCAAGCTGGCCGAGCGCCTTCAACTGCTGTCGGCGCAACTTTGGGGGCGCCAGCGCAATGGGTGACCGGTTCGCACCGTATTCCCAAGCCAACCCTCACAAGCCGGCCTGCGTGGTCGGCCCCAGCTTGGGCGACTTCTGCAACAACCCTCGTGGCAACTGGAAACCTTTGAAAGGCTCTTGGGTTATAGGGTTGAAGGCTTTCTGCGCGTTAAGCCTGTAGCGCATCACGCCATCGCCGGTCCTGAAGCTCAGGTCCACGCTGGTCGCCGTGCGCCCATTGAGCGAGCCACGGCTGAGCAAGCGGAACATCGACCAGGGGCCACGGTACTCAAGGCTGCTGCTGTTCCCGTTCTGCCGGAGCAAGGTCAGGTTACTGCGTACCTGCTGCCCCAAGGTATTGGGCCAGACGATACCGGTGATCTGGCTCGGGCCATGGGTGTAGGGAATCAATTGGCCGTCCAGGTCCAGCAAGCTTGTACGCTGGTTGGCACTCAGGCCCAACGGCTCGATGCTGAACTGCACACTCAGGTTGCCGCGCTGATCAAAGAAGGTCTCGCGGATACGATCTGCCCGCTCCAGCTGTTCGAGCACATCACTGCGGATCAGCGACTGCCCCTGCTGGCCGGCCTGCAGGGCTTCGAGGTTATCCCTCAGGAAGACCTTCAGGTATTGATCATGGAACCGCTGCAGCCGCCCCTTCGGCCCGAAGAAGGCCTCAAAGTCGTCCAGCGAAGCGTCGGGAGCCTTCACGACAAAGGGGTAACGCCCTGCCAGGCGCTGCTGGAAGAAGCTGTATACCTCGGCGTCCCAGCGTCGCTCCAATTCGCGCAAGGCTTCGACATTCAGCACCTGTGCTGTTTGATCGGCCATCTTTCTGACCTGGTGGTTGATCGGTTCCGGTAAGCCGGTGGCCACCCGCTGCAGGGTGCCGATGGGGTCTTGCCCTGTCATCGAGAATCGCTGATGCACGGCCTGCAGCGCGGCCTTGCCTCGGTCGGGGCTGTCTTGCACCGCCTTGGCATAGTCGTGCACGGCCGCGATGGCACCAAGAGTTTCATCGTAGTAGCTGGGTTTCTCACCGGTTGCCTGCAGCATGGCACTCAGCCCGGCAAAGGCCCGCTGAATGGCCCAGGCCTGTTGTTGATCAGGCCTGCCACTTGTCGGTCGCAACGCTTCGACCTCCCCGGGTGCCTCAGCGACAACGGCTGATGAAAGCGAAGTGTTGTCCCTCACTGTGTCCAGCAACCGATGCAGGGGCGCTGCTGGCCCGGTCAACTGCCCCAGGATCGCTACGCCATGATCCAGGTCGCGGAAGTCAGCCACCGAAAAGGTATTCAAGGCACGACGCCAACTGTCAATGAAATCGGCGCTGTACAAGTTACGCAGCCGTTCGCCCAGCGCCTCCCGGTCGGCATCCGAGTAATCGAGCTGGCCACGCTCTCCAAGTGCCCACTGGTCGATCATGGCCATATCTGCAAACCGCTGACTACGTGGTTCGAAGTACTCTTTGAAGCCCTTGGCGGTGAGCATTGGCGCTATCAGGACACCCTCCCCCTGCCTGAAGCCGGGTGAGGAGTGATACACCACATCGAACGCTGGCCCCACCTGATGACGCAGGTCCAGGCCGGCATTCAACTGCTCTCCAGCCTGCTGTTTCAGGCTCGCGTACACCCGCTCTGGCAAAGGTACCTTGCGCAGGACCTGCTGCACCTCTGCAATACGCTGGCGATACTGCGGCAGATCGGTATCGGCATAGGCCAAGGCATACTGCAGGTGCCGCATGAGGTCGCCTTGCAATTGCCCCTGCCCGGGGAACTTCTGTTGCCACTGGCGGGCCATCCAGTCCTCGACCCATTCGGGGCGGCGGCTCTGGCGGTCCTCCAGCATTCGATAAACCCGAAGCGCAGCCATCTGCTGTTCACTGCCCGGCGGCGCAGCGTCCATGGCATCGATCACACCGCTGGCCAAGGCTGGCAGGAAGCGCCTGGAGAGCAAGCTCAGGTAGGCCTCATCGACGCGAGGGCCAATGGCGCGCCCCTGATACAAGCCAAGGTCGGAGACACCCGGCCACGCAGCACGATAGTCGCCAAACACCGACACGGCATCGTGTATCTGGTCCAGCGGTTCCAGCAGGTTGCGCCCGGTGGGGTCCAGACGCTGGTCCACTTCGTGATGACTGTACTCTCTGCTCTTGGCGAGCACATTGGCGGCCTTGGCGCCATTGATGTCAAAGTAGCGTTGCCAACTGGCGATGGCGACACTGAAGGCCAGCACGCCTACTGCAGACCCCACCCAGAGCAACCGACGTTTGCTGCGCGCTACCTTGATGTTGTCCCCGGCAAGGCCGGCCTCCTGGTAGATGACTCGCCGGAAGGCGTGCTGAATGAAGTAGACCAGCGCCTGCCCCTGCGCCTTGCCTTCACGCAGCGGAAACTCGGTCTTGTACGGCTGTGCCGCCTCACGCACGAACGCATTGAGCATGTCGCCCTGCTGCAAGACCGAAGACCAGTACACGCCACGTACCAAGGCAGGCGTGGTGAAACGGTCACTTGCGAGGGTTTCTTTCAGGAAGGCCAACAGTATCGGACGCAGCCCGATCAACTGGGCATGCAACGAAAACAAGCGAACTCGCAACGGCGCACCGGCCAATACATCGAGCCGGTCCACTACCTGTTCAAACAATTGCCTTATCAACCGATCGTAATGATCGCCATATTCATCCAGCCAGGCATCGAACGTGCCGACCGCATCCAGTTTGAAGGTGAAGCCCAGCATGTTTTCCCGCATGGCGGCGGGAAGCCCCGCGTACAGCTGGTCGAAACCGTCCAGCAGATCGAATTTGGCCAGTACCACATACAGCGGCAGGCGCGAGCCCGACTGACTGCTCACTTCATACAGCCGCGTGCGTAGCACATGCGCCAAGGCGACACGTTGCTCAGGCGTGCCATGCAATAGCGCAGGCAGGTCAACGACCAACAGCAAGCCGTTGAGTGCTCTCTGGCTTCGGTTACGTACCAGCCAGCCCAGCATGTGTTCCCACAACCTGGCCGAGGTGGCGGGTGGTGCTTTCGACGTGTCTGACTCCTCGGCTGATGAACCTGCCAACGATTCCTGACGGACGAAAGCGCCCGGCGGGTCGATGATCACGGCATCGTTACTGACCCACCAGCCTATCGGATAAGCCAGCACCTGCGCTTGCCTGCCTCGCGCTTGTGCCTTGTCGATGCGGGTCAGGGAAAAACTCTGTTCGGTACGGTCGATGAAGCTGGTCTTGCCGGACTGTTGGTCGCCCACCACCAGATACCACGGCAGTCGGTACAAGGCACGCCTGCCACCCGCATTGTCCAGATAGCGTGCCAGCCCTTGGTCCAAGGCTTTCTCCTGTGCCTGGACGAAAGGCAACACGTTGTCCAGTTCAGCGTCCACCGCCTGCTTGCGTTCGGCCTGCAAACGGCGATAACGCCTGCGCAGCACCACAAGCCAGCAGAGTAGCGGCACCAACACCAGCGCCAGGCTGGCCAAACCGCGATGCGCCACGCTAGCCAGCGGCTGCTGCCCGCGCCAGACCCATTGCGGGCCGAGCCACCAGATTGCAACCAGCATCAATGCGGCACCCAACCCGAGCAGCAGCGGCATGGCCAGGCCGATACGGGCCACCAGGGGCAAGCCCCAACGTTTAAGATGCTTCCACAGTTGATTCATCCTGACTCCCGTTCCTTGTTCCAATCAGCCCTTGATGGACCGTGCACGCGTACTGCTGAAGGCGTTGAAACACCGCAGGCTCCCAGGCGCTGGCGGTGGTTTCCTGCATCGTTCGGGCAACGCCTGCGCACAAGTCCTGGGCCAACCAGGACACGCCCCGAGCAGCCAGCAGATCAGCCGCGATCACCGTGGTATGGCAGCGCTCACGCAGGCTGCGGAAGTCCGCCTGCATGCCCTGCAGCCTGAGCAACACCGCTTCCACGCCGCTGGTTTCCAGTTGGCAGGCCAACTCCTCTCGCAACGTGGCGAATTCCTGAGAGGCTGCGTCCGAATCGGATTGCCCTTGCGCCCCCCTGAGCCACGCCAGACATTGGTCATCGACAAATACCTTGCCGTCGCTGAAGCACAACTGCTGCAGCGCGGGCATGCGCTGCACAAACCGCGCGGTCGCAGCGCGAATGGCCTCAGCCACCTCGCCCATCGCCAGCCGCGTGGCAGCGCTCGCTGCCAGAAAGCTGCCGCGAATCCAGTAGGGGCAAGCCGTCACGCTCTTTTCGATCCGCTGCAGCAGGGCCGCGTCGATTGCAGTAGCGGCAATGGCATCTTCATAGTCCCCGGCAATGTCCTGCGGCACCGCCATCAGCTCCGTGCGGTTGCCCTGCCTGGTTTGAGGCGGCGTCTGGATGTGCGCCCACAAGCCGAACCGACGCAACTGGTAGCCAGCAGGATCGTAAGGGTCCTGTTGATTGATCAGCTCGGCCATGGTCAGCATGGCCCTTCGTGATTCGCGCTCGTTGCCCAACGACACACGGGGCGTCGGCGTGGCAATGACCTCGGCCAGTGGCGCAGACTTGATGCCCTTTGCAGGGGGCTTGTCCGTGGTGGGCTCGGCAAGGCCGTTCGAAAGCTCCGTGTGCTTGCGTAGCAGGCGCTCCAGTTCGCCAAGGGCCGCTTCATCGAGCTGCGCTGCTTCCCGCTGCTGTTGCAGGCGTTGCAGCGCGCCCTGAGCCGCCGCGGCGTGCGCGGGGCTGAACGTGAAGCGGTCCAGGCGCGGCAACGCCACGAGCAAACGGTTGAGCATCAGGCCAACCAGCTTGCGCTTGCCGAGGAACCCTTTGGGGCCCGGTTTCGGGTATGCGCTTTCCCAATAGGCTTCGACCATGCCGGCCAGCAGTGCGAGGGTCAAACCCCAGCGCTCCCAGCATTGGCTGCGCAGCCAAGCGACACCCAGGTGCGCGACAATGCGCAGGTGCTTGCACTCCTGGCCCAGGTACTGGCGGGACGCTTCTTCGATATAGGCCCAGTCGATGGAAGGCTCCTGCAGCCCACCCAGCTTGACCATTTCCTGGTCAATGGCCTGGTAGGTTTCGTTCTCCACATCGAACAGGCCGGCAGGGTTCTGCGCGTCGATGGGGGCAAGCAACCGGGCAATTTCCTGTGCGGTGACCTCTGCTACCAGCGACATGCCTTGCGCGCCTCATCGATGAGTGGGTCCAGCCCCTGAGCGTCGAAAACCAGCCCATCAACGGCTGGGTTGTCGCTCTCGACCTGAATGCGATGGGCCCCGATCAGTGGCTTGATCTGCTCGATGCCCGGCAAGCCCCTGCCAGCGTCAAGCACCTGGCCGTTCTCCGTCACCTGCCAGGGTGTAGCGAGGGTGGAGCCACGCTCCCCCTGCAATCGCACCATCACCCGGCCGGCATCGACGGGTTGTGCGGTAACCAGTTGCAACCTGGAAATGTTCTGCACACAACTGATCACCAGGTAGGGGTGCGGTGCGACCGAAGCGATTGCGGGCGCCGAGATCATCAGCCCGTCATCCCCTTTTTCGAGGCGAAACGTCAGCTCCTCCGGCGACCGCCCCGCCTCATGGGTCATCACACGACGCAGCGTGGGCGAATCCTGCTCCGGCGCGGACCATTGCAGTTTCGTCACATGTGCCGGGGTGCCAGCGGCCTGATCGAAACAAGCCAAGCGCTCGACGTTGGAGACGATCTGCGGGCAGTCCCTGGTCTGGCTTGCCAAACTTGGCGCCAGGGAGAGCAACATCGAAAGGCCAACGCCATATGCATAGCGAAGAATCATATTGGCTTTACTCACTCGTAAAATATTGCAACAGTGCCACCCGACTGGCCAGTCACGATTTAATAGCAGTCATCCACACAACTACCGAATAGTGGAGCACCGAAACGAAACAAAGGCTAGTACAGAAAAAATCATATTCACAACCAAATATTTCCTTACACTTTCACGCTCGACGCACAATATTTTTTCGGTGCATGGTTTTTTACACGCACATAGCGAGACTCCAATTACGTTTAAATTTAAACATAACTTTGTAGGACGCTTCCTACATACATCCAAACTTCACGAAGGCTGACATCCATGAATAAAAGCTCAGGCTCCGTTGCACCCAAAGAACGCATAAACATCAAGTACGTACCGGCCACCGACGGCGAACAAGCCGAGGTAGAGCTGCCGCACAAGATGTTGGTACTAGGCGATTTCGGCCTGGATGATGCCCGCGCGCTGGAAGACCGTTCGATCATGCGAATCGACAAACACAGTTTCAACAATGTGTTGAACGACGCCGATGTCAGCCTCGCCATGTCCGTGCCATCCATGCTCAGCACTGCCCCCGACGCAGAGCTGGCGGTCAACCTGCAGTTCAAGTCCATCAACGATTTCGGGCCAGACAGCATCGCCCGCCAGGTACCGGAGCTGAACAAGCTGCTGGAGCTTCGCGAGGCATTGGTCGCGCTGAAAGGCCCACTGGGCAACGTGCCCACGTTCCGCAAGCAACTGCAGCACCTGCTGAATAACGAACAGGCACGCAAACAACTGGCTGAAGAACTTGACCTGGTGCTCGAGGCGCCAAAAGAAGACTGAGACAACGGAGCGTCCCCATGCCAAAGCAAAACAGCACGACCGTCGCGGTTGAAACAACAACCGAACCACTGAGCAACGCCACCCTGCTCGACCAGATCATGGCAGAAACCAAGTTGGCACCTACTCAAGAGGGCTATCAAGTCGCTCGCCAGGGTGTATCTGCTTTTATCGCCGAAATCCTTAAAAGCCATGACCCTGATCAACTCATCAACAAACATCGCGTCGACCAGATGATCGCTGAACTGGATCGGGTGCTCAGCAAGCAGATGGATGCCATCCTGCATCAAACCGAGTTTCAGCAACTTGAATCCGCGTGGCGCAGCCTCAAACTTTTGGTCGACCGAACCGACTTCCGCGAGAACATCAAGCTCGAAGTCTTGCATGTCAGCAAAGATGACTTGCTCGATGACTTCGAGAATGCCGCCGACATCACTTGCAGCGGCATCTACAAGCATGTTTACACCGCAGGTTATGGCCAATTTGGTGGTGAACCCGTTGCAGCGATGGTTGGCAACTACAGCTTCGGCCCCTCTTCTCCCGATATAAAACTGCTGAGTTACATGGCCTCGGTCGGTGCCATGGCACACGCCCCTTTTCTCGCGGCGCCCTCTCCTGAGTTCTTCAATCTGAGCAGCTTTGAAGAGCTGCCCAATCTGAAGGAGATCAAGGACATTTTCGCCGGCCCCCGGCATGCCAAGTGGCGTGCGTTCCGCGAAAGCGAGGATGCCCGTCATACCGGGCTGACCGGGCCGCGATTCATGCTCCGCTCTGCCTATCACCCGCAAGAAAACCCGGTCCAGAGCTTCACCTACGACGAGGACATCGCCGGGCGGCACGACAACTATCTGTGGGGCAACTCCGCCTTCCTGCTGGCCAGCTGCATCAATGACAGTTTTGCCCGCTACCGCTGGTGCCCGAACATCATCGGCCCGCAGTCGGGTGGTGCCGTCGAGGACCTGCCGGTGCACCTGTACGAGTCACTGGGTCAGCTGCAGGCCAAGATTCCGACCGAAGTCCTGATCTCCGACCGCAAGGAGTTCGAGCTGGCCGAAGAGGGCTTCATCGCCCTGACCATGCGCAAGGACAGCGACAACGCCGCGTTCTTCTCGGCCAACTCGGTACAGAAGCCGAAGAACTTCCCCAAGACCCCGGAAGGCCTGCAAGCGCAAACCAACTACAAGCTCGGCACCCAGCTGCCTTACCTGTTCATCGTCAACCGGTTGGCCCACTACATCAAAGTGCTGCAGCGCGAGCAGATCGGTAGCTGGAAAGAGCGCAAGGACCTTGAGTCCGAACTGAACAAATGGATCAGGCAGTACGTCGCCGACCAGGAGAACCCGTCAGCCGATGTGCGCAGCCGTCGCCCGTTGCGTGCTGCAAGGGTCGAGGTGTCGGACGTTGCCGGTGACCCGGGCTGGTATCAGGTCTCGCTCGCCGTGCGCCCGCACTTCAAGTACATGGGGGCGAATTTCGAGATCTCCCTGGTCGGCCGGCTTGATACCCAATGAGTGGATTTTTCGACCGTTTGGTGACGGATCAACTCGCAAGCCGGGTGCCCTCCAGGCAAGAGAACGCTACCCAGAAGTTCGCCGCCATCAAGCGCCACCTGGAAACGCTGCTCAATGCTCGCCAGGGTTGCTCGCAAAGCAGCCCTGAGCTGGGCCTGAGTGACTTCAACGGGCACGACGCAAGCAGTGGCGACCTGCTGAAACAGGTGAGCGCGGACATCCGCCGCACCATTCAGCGCTTTGAGCCGCGTGTGCACGTGCGCGCGCTCAAGGCCGTCCCCGATTGCCATGCCCCGCTGGAACTGCATTTCAGGCTGGACTGCCACGTGCAGGTCAACAACCACACGGAGCAGCTGCAACTGGAGCTGCTGGTCAATGGCCATAACCGCCACACCCGAGTGAGGTGACCTATGTCACTCAAGGACCGATTCAGCGAAGAGTTGCGTTACCTCCATGAACTGGGGAACGACTTCGCTCAGGACAACCCACAACTTGCACGCCTGCTCGGCAAGGGTGGCAGCGACCCGGATGTCGAACGCCTGATGGAAGCCTTTGCATTCCTCACGGCCAAACTGCGGCTCAAGCTGGAGGACGACCTGCCCGAGCTGACGCACCCCATGCTGCAGTTGCTGTGGCCCAACTACCTGCGGCCCCTGCCGAGCGCCACGATCATCCAGTTCACGCCGCGCAAGCAAGCGCTGAGCCAGTCGCAACCCATCGCCAAAGGCTCGCGGTTGTTCTCCAGCCCCGTGGATGGGGTGCCCTGCGAATTCCGCACCTGCACGGCGGTGGACATTCACCCGTTCGAGATCGAGTCGGTGAACGCTACCCAGACACTCGACAGTTCGGTGGTTCGCATCGGCCTGCAAACCTTGGTCGAGCGGCCGCTGAACACCCTGGGTTGCGCCAGCCTCGACTTTCACCTGAGCGGTGATACCCAAACTGCTCGCACGCTGTACCTGTGGATCGCTCAATACCTCAAGCATGTCTGCGTGACAGTCAATGGTGGGGTACGCCGGCTGCCGGCCAGCAGTATCGTGTTCCCAGGTTTCAGCCCGGACGAAGCGCTGCTGCCTTACCCACAGAACGTCTTTGACGGTTACCGGATCCTGCAGGAGTACTTCGTATTTCCCGAGCGCTTTCACTTCGTCAGCATCACCGGCCTGGAGAAAATCTGGCCTGATCAAGCGACTCAGCGGGTCGACCTCGAGTTTCACTTCACCCGACAGTTACCGGATTCGCTGCGTGTCGGCAAAGCAGACTTCAGCCTGTTCTGCACCCCGGCGGTGAACCTGCTCAGCCACAGCGCCGAGCCCATCGACCTGTCCAACCGGCCCGCCCAGGTCGAGCTTGTGCCCAGAGGCAAGGAGCGGCACGCCTATGAAATCTTCAGTGTCGACCGGGTCATCAGCACCCGCACCACGACTGACGGAAGTACCGGCGAACACCTGAGAACCTTCCGCCCCTTCGAGTCGTTCGCCCATGAGATCGAGCATGTGCAAGGGCGCACGGCGTTGTACTACCGCTACACACTCGAGGACTCCCTGCGCGGCGATGGCGTCACCCATCGCATCGCTTTCGTGCGCGCCGATGCCAACGCCTACATTGGCGAACTGGAAACAGCGTCCATCGACCTGACCTGCACCAACCGCGACCTGCCGCTGGCGTTGGGTATCGATGACATCAACGTGCTCACCGAGATCACGCCGCCGCTGGCCACCTATACCAACATCCGTGCCCCCACCCGCCCCTACCGGCCGGTGCTGGATGGCCAGTTGCAGTGGGCCCTGATCTCCAACATGTCGCTCAACTACCTGTCGCTGCTCTCGGCCGAGCCGCTGAAAGCGGTCATCCGCGCTTACGACTTCGCGGCCTTGCACGACATTCAGCAGACACGCACCACCCGCAAACGCCTCGATGGCATCCGTGATGTGCAAACAGAGCCGCTGGACTGGCTGATCAAGGGCCAGCCCATTCGTGGCTTGCGCACGCGGCTGAAGCTGGATCAAAGCGCATTCCTCTGCGAAGGCGACCTGTACCTGTTCGGTTGCGTGCTCGCGCACTTCTTCGCCCTGTACGCCAGCATCAATTCCTTCCACCAACTGGAAGTGATCAACACCACCAACAACGAGCACTACACATGGCCAATCCAGACCGGCAAGCAACCGCTGATCTAGCCGACAAGCTGTTCGCCGAGGCGCACCAGTACAACTACTTCCAGTTGCTGGAACGCCTGCACGGCTTGCACGGGGATGATCTGGAGCCACGCTGGCCAGATCAGGCCACCCGGCTGAGGGTGCGGCTTGCCAGTGACCCGCGGCTGAGCTTCCCGGTTTCCGACATATCCAAGGTCGAACGCATGCCCGGGGAAGCTGACCGCTATCGCGTGTGCGCCACCTTCATGGGTTTGCATGGCACCGACTCGCCGTTGCCCACCTATTACCTGGAGCAGGTGGCATACGAGCATGCACAGGGCATCGGTGTGCGGCCGGCGTTCTTCGATTTCTTCAACCACTACCTGCTCAGCCTGCTGCATCGCATCTGGCGTAAATATCGCTACTACATCCGCTTTCAGCCGGGAGCTACCGATGGGTTCTCCCAGTACATCTTTGCCCTGCTCGGGTTGAATGACAGACAGTTGCGCGGGGACACGGCACTGCCGTGGAGCCGGCTGCTCAGTTTCGCCGGCGTCATTGCCAGCCGCAGCCGTGCGCCGGGCACGGTCGCCGGCATCATCGCCCACTGCTTCGACTTGAAGCAGGTACAGATCCGCGAGTTCGAAACCCGCTCGGTCCCCACTGCCGCCAAGCAACTGGTCAGCCTTGGCCGCAGCAACGGCGAGCTGGGCAGCACCTTCATGGTGGGCAGCCGCACGCGAACACGCAGCAGCAAGTTCACCATCGTGATCAGCGAACTCGACCCAGCGCAATTGCGTGACCTGCTGCCCAGCGGCATCAACTTCGGCCGGTTACGGGCACTGATCGACTTCCTGCTGCGGGATGGCCTGGCCTATGACCTGGAGCTGCGCCTGAAGCAGAACGCACTGCCGCCCTTCTGCCTGCACCGTAGCCTGGGTGCCTACCTGGGCTGGACCAGCTTCGTCGATGACCGTCACGGCCAGAGCAGCCCTGTGGTGCGGTTCCGGGGGCGCTCATGAGCACTTTGACCTTGAGCATCACCAACCTGGATCAGTTGCAACACAACGTCACTGCCCGACATCAGTTCGACTGCACAGGCGGCACCATCGGCAGCGCGAAGGCCACCTGGCGGATCAACGATCGTGAGCAGACCGTTGCACCGATCCACTGCGAGATCCGCTGGATCGAGGGCAGCTTCTGCGTCATCGATCGCTGTCAGCGTACCTACCTGAACGACAGCCTCCACAGCCTGGGGTCGCTTACCGCCAGGCGGCTGCTCGAGGGTGACCAGTTGCGCATTGGCGCCTATCGGCTGCAGGCCCAGCTTGCGCAGGCCGATGCACGCTCACTGGAGGACCTGTTCAGCCCTGAACAGAGAACCCTTGATCACTGGTTGCTGGATGTTCCACCCAAGGCTTCTCACGCCGCTGCAGCCGCCCCCCAGGCTGTCGCGGACATCTGCTCGGCATTCGAACCGGGCATGGGCAACGACCCCTTGGCGGCACTGGACACAGAGGCAGGGCCGGCGCAGCAGAGCCCACTGGAACGCCTGATTTCAGGAGAACGCCCATGATGCGTCCAACATTCGTGGCCGGCCTGCTGACGGCGCTGATCGGGCTCTCGGGTTGCACGTCCCTGAGCAAGATTGGCCAGGTGGTGATGGACCCGTCATTGCCCGTCGGACCGCCCGGGGAACACCCCACCCAGGTCGCGTTCAGCATCAACGCCAGCCCAACGCTCAATGGCAACCCGAACAGCCTTGAGGTGGCGCCCGAGCCCGCGCCGGTTTTGGAGCCCAGCCCTTACGCGGTCAGCCTGAGTGCAGGCGACCCCTACGTGCTGACCGAGAAAGTCGGGGCCTTGTTCGAGTATCTGCTGGAACAGTTCCCGGCCATGTCTCCCGTCGATTTGCCAGTTGACGATGGCGATGATCCGGCGCGCTCTCCCCTGGAAGAAAGTACCCCGGGCAGCTACGACGACCCGACCGTGGTGCTGACCTTGCCGCGCACCACCACCGTGGCCACCGAACCCGTCGCTACGCCCATGGCCGTGAAGATCCTGCAACTGCGCGACGACTCTCTCTTGCGCAACAGCGTTTACGAACTGCTGGACAAGGACCCTGCCGAGGCACTGCGCAGCACCTACATACGCGATGACGATTACCTGCTGCGCCCTGGCCAGTTCAAGTTCATCCCCTTTGCGCCCATCGAGCCCGAAACGCGCTTCGTCGCGGTGATCGCCGACTACCGGAACCAGGAAAACGCCACCTGGAGCCAGGTGCTGCGCATTCCGCCCCGCGGGCACCAGATCATCCTGTCGGTGTTGCTCAACGACACGCAGCTCCTGCTCAAGGAGGAAGACTGATGGCGCCTGTAACCCCGCCCTTCTCGCTTACTCACGCTGACATGGAGCGCTCATGAGTTCACGTAATCCTGTCCTGTGGCCGGAAGGCCTGTTCGTCAAACCGCAGCATTTCCAACAGGCCGCCCGTGCCGCCGAAGCGGCCCTGCATCAACGTCTTGGCAGCCTGAACGCAGCCTTCTATGGCTTCAGCGAATTGCAGTTGAACGACGAGTATCTGAGCCTGGGCAAGGTCGCCATCACCCGTGCACGGGGTATCATGCCGGACGGCACGGTGTTCGATATCCCTGCAGACCTGCCACCACCGCCACCGCTGGAAATCGAAGACGACGGTGCGAAAGACAGCGAGATCTACCTGTGCCTGCCGCTGCGCACCGAAGGTGGCCGTGAAGTAAGCTGGCCCGATAACCCCGCCAACTTCCGTTACAGCGCCCAGGCCCTGGAAATCAAGGACACGCACAGCGCCGACGGTGACCTGGTGCAGGTTGACCTGGCGGTGCCCAACCTGCAGCTCAAACGCAAGGCCGACGACAGCAGCGCCTACACCCGCCTGGCCGTGACGCGCATTCTGGAACGGCGCCCCGATGGCAGCCTGCAACTGGATGAAGGCTTCTATCCCACCAGCATTTCAGTGCGCGCCGTACCTGCGCTGCAACGGTATCTGGAAGAAATCACCAACTCCCTGCGCGAACGTGCGCGCAACCTCGCCGCCCGCATTGGCGCCTCAGGGCAGTCCGGCATCGCCGACATTCGTGACTTCAACCTGCTGCAGGCCATGAACCGCTGGTGGCCATGCTTCCAGCATCTGGCCAGGCAAGGGCAGACCCACCCCGAACAGTTGTACCTGTGCATGAGCCAGGCCTGTGGCGAGTTCGTGACGTTTACCGACGAGAGCCGGCTGCCGCAGGAATACCCCGCCTATCACCATACCGCGCTGCGCACCTCCTTCAAGCCGCTGGAGGACACGCTACGCCGGGCACTGAGCACGGTGCTGCAACCCCGCGCCGTTTCGCTGCCGCTGGAGACGCTGGAGTACGGCTTGCTGACAACCACGCTGGAGGATCGCCGCCTGATCGACGAGGCCGACTTCATTCTGGCAGTGCGAGCCCACATGCCGACTCAGACATTGCGTCGAATGTTCGTGCAGAAGGCAAAGGTCGTCTCGCTGGAATCGTTGAACGAGGTAGTGCCGCTGCAGCTTCCAGGTATTCCACTGGTGCCGCTGCCCGTGGCTCCTCGGGATCTGCCCTTCCATGCAGGCTTCACCTACTTCGAGCTGGACCGTCGTTCCCCGGCTTGGGCGGGCATGGAGGCATCCAGTGGCTTCGGTATACACGTCGCGGGCGAGTTCCCGGGGCTGGAACTGCAGTTCTGGGCGATCAGGAGCGAATGAAATGAAACAAGAAAACAGCCCCCCAACTGATGCCGAACAGGTCGAAAGCGAGCAACTGCACGCGATGCTCGAGGCGTCATTGTCCAACGACTCACCCGCACCGACAGCGGCTGATGGCACTGAGCGAACGCCGAAGGCAGAGCCGGTGTATGAAGGCTACCCGGCAGACCCAGACTTCCAGCTACGTGGCGGCTACGACAACCTGATGCTGGATGCAGCCGCGCCGCTGTTCGGCCTGGTGATACGCCTGCGCACACTGGATGCCTTGCCCAACATCAAGGAGGTGCACCAGCAGGTGCGCAACCAGATCGAAAACGTGCGGGAAGAGATGCGCCAGCACGGCTACGAGCCCGCTCAGTTGCTGGCGTACTCATACGGTCTTTGCCTTTTCATCGATGAAGCTGTCATGGACAGGCCTTGGGGTAAAACCAGCTGCTGGAGCCAGGAACCCCTGCTCAGCATCTTCCACGACGAAACCTGGGGTGGAGAGAAAGTCTTCACCGTACTGTCGCGCCTCATGCAGGAACCCAAACGTTATAAGGACGTGCTGGAGTTCATGTACTTCGCGCTTTGCCTCGGTTTGAAGGGCAAGTACGCCATCGCGCCGAAGGGCGAAGAATCCCTCAACGCATTGATACACCAACTCCACGGGATTATCCGAGAACTGCGCGGCCCGACTCCGGAGACCGTCTGCGACCCGTACACCAACGTCGCCCCAAGCAACTTCCGCATGAACCGGCAATGGCCGTGGTGGAGTCCCTTGGTCATTTCCGCCCTCGCCATGGCGGTGGCCTACGGCATCTACAGCTACCGCCTGCACCTCATTACCACCGAGGTGCTGGAGTCGCTGAACGGCATCTTGCAGCAATAACAGATCGGCGCGTGTCGCCACGGATTTCAACGAATTAGCGAAGCGTTTGCTTCGTTGACAAGCCCATCGTTCCCGATGGCCACGCCACCCTGGGTGCGCGTGTTTATATCCACATGGACGCAGGAGAAACTGCCATGCCAACACCCGCTTACATCAAGATCGAAGGCCAAACCCAAGGCAACATCACCGCAGGCGCCTTCACTTCCGAATCGGTGGGCAACGTGTTCGTCGAAGGCCATGAAGACGAGATTCTGGTGCAGGAAATCAAGCACCAGATCACCGTACCCAAAGACCCGCAAAGCGGCCAACCCACAGGTCAGCGGCTACATAAGCCGTTCATCTTCACCAGTTCGCTGAACAAAGCAACACCCTTGATGTACGCGGCCCTGTCCAGCGGCGAAAGGCTGACGACCGTCGAGATCAAGTGGTATCGCACCTCGGTGGAAGGCACGCAAGAGCACTTCTTCACCACCAAGCTGGAAGACGCCACGATTGTGGACATCCAGACCACCTTACCCCATGCACAAAACAAGGAGAACGCTGACTTCACCCAATTGGTCGAGGTTTCGATGGCGTACCGCAAGATTTCTTGGACACATGTAACCGCGGGCACCGAAGGCTCAGACGACTGGCGTAAACCGATCGTCTAACCCGGCTGAGCATCCCTGGCAGGCGCACTCTGCCAGGGGTTTTCGAATTCTCAGACGGCGGATGGACTGCTTATGCCTAGCCAATCTGATTTGCGTTACAGCTTCCAGCCGCTGGTTGGAAAAGCTGAATTCGAAGTGGTGTCGTTCGAACTCCGAGAGGGGATCAGCAAGCCCTTCGAGCTGGAGCTGAAACTGATCAGCTTCGAAAACGATATCGACTTCGGCCACCTGCTCGACAAGCCCGCACTTTTTACCATCTGGGACGGCGAACGCCCGGTGCGCTACGTGCACGGCCTGGTCAGCCGATTCAGCCAGGCTGAGAGCGGCTTCTACCGCACCTACTATCACGCGCTGGTCGAGCCCCAGCTGGCCCGGGCCGACCTGCGCTCGAACTGGCGCATCTTCCAGCAGAAGACCGTTCCGCAAATTCTCGAGCTGATGCTCCAGCGCCAGGGCATCAACCAGTACGAACTGCGCGCCAGCATGGACCATCAGGTCCGCGAGTTCTGCGTTCAGGCCGGTGAGACGGACCTGGCGTTCATCGCCCGCCTGGCTGCTGAAGAAGGCTTCGTCTACCGCTTTGCGCACAGTGAAAAGCTGCACAAGCTGATCATTACCGATCGGCTGCAATCATTCGGGCTGATCAGCCATGGGACCATCAAGGCCGAGGATGACGACGAGGGCTTCTTTGATGCCGACGAGCCTGTAGACCCCAACAGCGTGCTGTACCAAGCCACCGGCGGTGGCGATCAAGCCATGCCGTGCCTTCGCCGTTTGCGCTACAGCGAGCAGGTGCGCACCGCTCGCCAGGTTCAGCGCGACTACACCTTTACCAACCCGGCCTACCGCCAGGAACACAGAGCTGCCGGGCCCTTTCTGGAGCATCAGTCCAAAGAGTACGAATTCTTCGATTACCCAGGCCGTTACAAACGCGATGCGGTCGGCAAGCCGTTCACTGAAAACCGCATCACTGCCCTGCGCCACGATGTGCGTATTGCAGAGGTTGAGGGTGACGATGTTCGCCTGCAACCGGGCCTGAGCTTCAACCTGACAGGTCACCCACGTGACGACCTCAACGCGCATTGGCGGGTGAACACGGTTACCCACAAAGGCATCCAGTTCACCAGCCTGCAGGAAGAAGCCGCTGGCGCAGATGTAAGCACGCACTACGAGCAGACCGCCGTGCTGGTTCCCGGCCGGACCGAATGGCGCCCTGCCCCACTATCAAAACCACGCGTTGATGGCCCGCACATGGCTACCGTGGTCGGCCCGAAGGGAGAAGAGATCTATTGCGATGAGTGGGGCCGGGTGAAGGTCAGCTTTCCCTGGGACCGTGAAAGCCAGAACAACGAGTTCAGCTCCTGCTGGGTGCGTGTGTCGCAAGGCTGGGCCGGTGGCAGCTGGGGCGCGATGGCGATCCCGCGCATCGGCCAGGACGTGATCATCCAGTACGTCAATGGCGACCCCGACCAGCCGATGATTACCGGGCGCACCTATTGCGGTGACCAGCTCCCGCCCTACGACCTGCCCGACCACAAGACCCGCATGACCATCAAAAGCCAGACCCACAAAGGGGATGGTTTCAATGAACTGCGCTTTGAGGACGAACTGGGCAAGGAAGAGGTGTTCATCCATGCCCAGAAGGACCAGAACACCCAGGTCAACAACAACCAGTCTCTCACCGTCGGTGTTGATCGCACCCAGAGCATTGGTCAGGACGAGTCCGTTGCCATCGGACGCAATCGCCTGCGCGTCGTCAAGGTCAACGACACGCTGAAAGTCGGCGGCGGCAAAAACGACCTCATCGCCGGCGACTACGAGATCGAAGCAGGCAACACCCTGCGCCTCAAGTGCGGCAAGACACTGATCGAGATGCAGGCCAACGGCACGCTCAATATCACCTGCGAGACCTTCAACCTCACCGGGCAACAGACCGGACAGATCAACACGCCCGCAGCGAAGCTCGACCTCAACCCTGAGGGCGGAGCGGCGGGTGCCGCAGCGGATGGACGCGATAGCAGTGCACTGAAAGCCGATGTGGATGGGCATTTCAAGTAGCTGCTTGCACTTGCCCGTACGTAAAGACCTCCTGAAAGGACTCCCGCAATGACGGAATACCTGACTCACGACCTGATCCTCAATCTAGGCGAGGAAGCACCTGAAGACCTCACGCTCAACATGCTGCGCTTTCGTGCCCGAGACACCACGTTGGTAATGGCGCGCAGCCCCGTCGCCAATGACAAGACCCTGGACCAAGCCATCGATGAGCAACTGCGGATGCTGCGGAAAAAGTCCGGGGCAATGACCATCACACCCACGAAGATCGCGCGTTTGGGGGGCGGTGAACACTCCGTCGAAGCCCGCGAAATGGCCATTGAATTCAAGGTGGGGGACAAGCCCAATTTCCAGCTCCAGGCCGCCTGCATGATTCCAGGTCAGCACCGGCTGCTGGTGATCAACTACAGCAAGCCAAGCCCTTTGAGCAGCGACGACATCGAGCACTGGCGCGCAATCAAACAACAGCTCCGATTCACCTGACCCCTTCACCACCCAGGTCAACCTCATTCAGAACTTTTGGAGCTTGCAAGCCATGGCGCAGATCGTTCACGCCGCCCGCATGGGCGATGAAATCCTGCATCCGTCCCTGATCGCCGAAATGGTCAGTGCAGTTGCAGAGGCCGTCATTTATGCCGCAGCCACCGCCGCCGTGGCTGCCGCTATCAGCCTGGCCGTTGTCGGTACTGTCGCGACGGGGGGCGCAGCTGGCATCGCCATCGCCGCCGTTGCGGGAGTGGCGGTCGGTGCGATGAGCACCCTTTCGGTCGGTGAAGACCAGACTGTCGGCGATGCCATCTCCCGCTTTTGCGACAGCCTTGGCAACAGCGTGGATGCACCCGACCCCTACGGAAAGATCGAAAGCGGGTCACACAACGTGTTCGTCAACAGCAAGCCCGCCGCTCGCGCAGCCGGTATCACAGGGCCGCCAGGAGGGGGAGCGGCCGACGCAGAGCAAGCAGAGCCTTCGATTCTGGAGAACGTGGGCTCCATGGCCATGGCGGCGGTGCCCTACCTGCTCCCGGTGGTGGGGCTGGGCATGGCGATACGCGACATCTTCAACCCGCCCGTCACCACGCCAAAGGACCCCGGCGCGGAATCCAAAGAGCAGGACAAGATTTCATGCAGCCGCCACCCGCCTTTGCCCGAAAACCATATTGCGCAAGGGTCGGACAAGGTCTTCATCAACGGCCAGCCTGCAGCGCGATCGGGTGACAAAACCACCTGCGATGCCACGATCGATGTGAATGAGAAAGTATCGCCGAATGTGCGCATTGGCGGCGGGACAGCGACGGTTCGGGATATTCGCAATGGCAAGAGCAAGGTTGCGATGTTTACCGGGATTATTGCGGGGATACTTATTTCAAGACGTTTTGGGCGCATTAAAGGTTGCAAGGCTGGCAACCCTGTTGCTGTAGCCACGGGTAGCAAATTCCAGGACGGTCCCGAGGACACTGACTTCAGTCTCCCTGGCCTGCTCGGTATCGAATGGGCTCGCCGCTACGATAGCAGGGACACTCGCAATGGTGGCCTGTTCGGAAAGGGCTGGAGTGTTCCTTATGAAGTTGAACTGGTCCGCGTCCCGCATCCTGAAGGCGGCGAGTTGTGGATTTACGTCGATGAAGAAGGCATTCGCCTGGAACTCGGGCGCCTGCGCGCCGGCGATGCCTTTGTCAGTGTTGTGGACGGCTTGGCTTTCTTCCAGTTGGAGGATGGCCAAACGGTTGTCGAGGACATTCATGAGGGGCGCTACAAGGTTTTTGATGTCGACCCGCACGAGCCCTGTCGTTCAAGACTCATCAGGCTGAGCGACCGCAATCTCAATTACGTAGATGTGCTTTACGACAAACAAGGGCGCCTTCAAGCACTCTATGACAAGTACGGCCAGACGGTTGTCCAGCTTCACTATGATGCTGCGCATACAAGGCGCGTATGCAAGGTGTCGCGGCTCTTCCTATCAAATAACGGTGAGCCCGCTATCGAGCGGAACGAGCTGCTGGTCAGCTACGGCTATACCGACAGTGGACAGCTGCAAGAAGTTCTGGATGCAACGGGCCAGGTGGTGCGTAACTTCGGTTATACCGAAGAGGGCTATCTGAAGCGTCACCAACTGGCCAGCGGTGCCGTCCGCGAGTACGAGTGGGCACGCTACACCATTCCTGAAAAACGTCCTACACCAAGACGGGCGGACGGAACACCCTATCGCCTGCCGCCTTTGCTTGAACCGCAACCTGACCACGAATGGCGGGTGGTTCGTCACTGGGGTAGCGATGGGGAGGAGTACAAGTTCGAGTACAACCTCGAAGAAGGCGAAACCCTCGTAACAGACGGACTGGGACGTATAGACCGCTATTTCTGGGGCCCGCTGTACGACGTTTACAAGCATGTCGATGCACTTGGGTACTGCTGGCAAGCAGAGATCGTCGCCGGCCAGTTGGTCAAACGAACTGATCCACAAGGCGGCGAGTGGCAATACAGCTATGACGATATCGGGCGTCTGATCGAGACACGTGACCCGCTTGGGCGAAGCGAACGCATAAACTATCTGCGCCACTGGGCTTTGCCCGTTCAGGTCACAGACGGAGCAGGACGTACCCGGCGCTACGGCTACGATGCTCATGGCAATTTACTGTGGGAGCAGGACCCACTGGGCCGGAGCACACAGTATCAATACAACCCGGAAGGACGTGTTACCCGCGTCACCGATGCCCTTGAAAAGACCAAGCACCTGGGTTGGAACACCCGTGGCCAGTTGCTCAGCTATCGCGACTGCAGCAACAACCAGACGCTGTACCACTACGACTTGCATGGTCGCCTGAGCGAAAGCATCAATGCCCGCGGAGAGCAGACCCACTTCCGCTACGACGCTCGCGGCTACCTCATAGAAAGCGAACGGCCCGATGGTCGTATCGACCGCTACGAAGTTGATACCGCCGGCCAGCTGACGCGCTACATCGATCCTGCGCAAAAGAAGCTGCAATTTCGCTACGACCGCAGCGGGCGTATGGTCGAACGGCTGGACGTCATGGGTCACAGCGTAAGATTTCGCTATGACGCCTATGGCCGACTGCTACAGCTCACCAACGAAAACGATGAATCGTATCGCTTTGGCTGGGACAAGCTGGACCGCCTAATCGCGCAGGAAGACCTGGATGGCAGTGGTCGCATTTATGAATACGACGTGTTGGATGGGGTCACCACCCTCACCCACGTGCCCTCTCCCCATGAACAAGCGCCTTTGTCCGAGAACGCCCCGGCAACTCGAACAACGCCGATTCGCCACGACTTCGAACGTGATGCCGTCGGCCGCCTGCTGAGCAAGCGCACCGAGGATGGCATTACCGACTACTGCTACGACACCGCCGACAACCTGTTGTCCATCACTTTCACAAATAATCAGGATGAAGAACAGCAGCTTGAATACACTTACGACCCCGCAGGGCAACTGTTGAGCGAAACTAGCAGCGCCGGGCTGTTGCAGTATCTCTACGACGAGTTGGGCAACCTGCAGACGCTCACCCTCCCCGATCAACGCAATATCAATTACCTCTACTACGGCAGTGGGCACCTGCACCAGATCAACCTGGACGGCCGGGTCATTAGTGACTTTGAGCGTGATGCCGTGCATGACGAAGTCATGCGCACCCAAGGCAGCCTGATTACGCGCACCCGTTATGACAAAAGTGGGCGCTTGAGTGGCAAGGCAATCCACTACCGCGATGCCCCCGCTGAAGTTCTGCCATTACTGGACAAAACCTATCGTTATGACGCCAGCGACAACCTCATCGCCGAAGTCCTGACCCAGACCCAACGTCGCAGCCTTGGCGACATTGCAGCTGATGACACCGCGCACCTTGAGCAGATCATTGGCCATTTTCATCGTTCGCCTCACACAGGCAAGAGCTACACCGGCAGCAACCGTTATGGCTACGATCCGAACGAACAGCTACAGAATACCAACCAGTCTCGCCCCAACTGGCAAGCGACACAGGTTGAGGATTTCAAGTACGACAAGGCCGGCAACTTGTTCGACGGACCGAAGCTCCACGGCTTGATCAAGCACAACCGTGTCCTGGTCTATCAGGACAAGCGCTACCGCTATGACCGATTTGGGCGATTGTGCGAAAAAAGGATTGGAAGTAACTGGGTACAGCACTTCGAGTACGACGCCGAACAACGCCTGATATGCGTAGACCAGTACCGCAGCGGTGAGCGTGAACGTGTTATGTTCCGATACGATCCTCTGGGAAGGCGAATCAGCAAGGAAGTTTATCAAAGCGATCACTCGGAACCTCGTCAGCGAGTCCTGTTTCACTGGCAGGGATTACGCCTATTACAGGAAATTCAGAGCGGCCTATCTAGTCTATACGTTTACACCAGTCCTAAAAGCTATGAGCCTTTGGCTCGAATTGATGGGGGTTACGGAAAAGAAAGCATCCAGCATTTCCACACTAATCTGGCAGGCCAACCTGAACAGCTGACCGACGAAAGCGGCGGCACTATCTGGCGCAGTGACTATTGCGGCTGGGGGGAAATTAAAGAGCAATGGCAAGATCAAAGAGAATCGCGAGAGCAAAATTTGCGAAATCAAGGACAATATCACGATCGCGAAATCGGACTTCATTACAACACATATAGATTTTACGACCCAAGCATTGGTCACTTCACCCAACCTGATCCATAGGGCTTTCCGGAGGTATAAATTTTTATCAATATGCCCCCAATTCAATTAGTTTCGTCGACCCATTAGGCTTAGCCTATGATCCAATTTCTGCATTACTAGAACTTGGTTTCACAGGTGTAGAGCAGACACAGAGCGGTGGCCTTGACTACAGAAACAGCAATGCACTTTACACAAAGAAAAATATCAACCCTGTGGTAACCATTGAATATACCGGGGATTATGCGCTGGATGCGCAGGCAGCAAACACCAAAGCAGGACTGAATCAAAAATCAACTCCTAGGGGCTATGTATGGCATCACGTTGACGACTATAATGCCCAGACCAATCGCGGGACCATGCAGCTTGTAAAACAGACCGCAC
This sequence comes from Pseudomonas sp. B22(2017), assembly GCF_002113105.1. Lineage (NCBI taxonomy): Bacteria > Pseudomonadati > Pseudomonadota > Gammaproteobacteria > Pseudomonadales > Pseudomonadaceae > Pseudomonas > Pseudomonas sp. B22(2017). The sequence continues at coordinate 239,978 of NZ_NEJN01000002.1, read as the reverse complement.
ACCTCGGGATAACTCACAATGGAGGCGTAAGTCAGTACGCAGCCGTGACAGGCAAAAGGTATACACATCCAGCCAGATTTTCTAAAGGAGCAAAACCGTGCCCGTAAAATTGATAGAAAGTGAACAACCCATATCCACAAGCGACTTTCTTGAATTCACAAAATCAATAGATGCACACCCAACAAGTGAATTCATGAACTTTTATCTGACCAACAACGGCGGATTCATTGATGATAAACAACACACCGAATCCGAGCTTCTAATAAATAGCTTTTTATCAATAAAATATGGTGAAGCCACGATAGAAAACGTCTACAAACAACTAGTCAAAAGCACCCCTTCGCTAGCCGGACTCATACCATTTGCCTATGACGACTGCGGCAACCTATTCCTACTATCAACAAATAACGATGATAATGGCCGCGTTTACCTATGGTTACCAAGCGAGAGCGAGAAACTCCCAATTTCTGACACATTCAATTGTTTTCTTCATATTCTCAGCTCTACACGAAGGGGCCACCATGAATAATAAAATTCAATAATTCGAAACATTCTATCTACAGGTATGCAGTGAACCAGATAACTACGACACCTCCGACTCAAATGGCAAACCTTTATTCAAGCGCGCCTTGAAGAAATACGGCCCACTAGCCCCGGATGAAATGTACGGTTTCGAACCCACTCTTGTGGCCGGAGGAAAACCAACCTTGGACAATCTTTGCAAATTAAAACTCGATCCCCATCTTCTAATCCTGCGTAGCTTCGACACACCGAAACTACCTGGAACTGATACTGATCAGCTTCGAAAACGATATCGATTTCGACTACCTGCTCGACAAACTCGTATTCGGGTATGATCGAGGATATGCAACACCAAGAGTACGACATTCACCATATCAAGCCAAGAGAATACGGCGGTGACAATACTTTCTGGAATTTAGTATCCGTACAGCGCAAGACGCACCAAGAACTCTTCAACACATTCTGGCGAAACCACAATGAACTCTAACAAGTTAACCACTGTAATTAGCAGACTAAAAAACAAATAGTCATCACCACAAATAGCCTACCATCATAAAGAAAAGTGCCCATTCCTTCTGGCCTGCACTTTTTCAAGCGGACTCAGCGATAGAGAAATTTCTGACCTTACACCCAGTTTCCCCAATGAACTCTTAGCACTATGGCGACTCAGCAAAAAATCCGAACTCTTTAAAGATAACCTATATGGACAATGGGGGATCGAAATGCTCACCCCGGAAGAATCCATCACCGAAACTGAAAAACTGCGACATACCCGAAGCGATGAAACACTAGCAGGCGACATCGTCGTCGGCCGACTTTATGGCGACTCCGAATTATTAATACTTACCAAAAATGGTGAAATTTTTGCCTGCACACCTCTTGACCACAGACACGAATGGATAAAAGCAGCGGGATCATTATCGGAGTTTATGGAGAAAATAGCCGACGCAGAGGGCGCCAAATTTTGGGAAACCTCCCACTAAGCGAAAGGGCGATCAACAGACATCCAGCAGTATGTCTGTTACCGCCAAATAAAACCACCTGTCCGCAGGAGAAAAACATGGAACTTCCTTTCGCAAAATTCCAAGCCCAATACACCAAGATGCAAAGTGGTGCAATTAATAAATCCCCCGTACTTTCCGACGTACGAAGCAAAACCTGCTTATTGCCACCCTACAAAAACAACAAGGCAGAGTTCTACAATACGCTATACCACATCCCAACCCTGCATAAGCACCTTGCATTCTTTGGACACGACTTCACCGGATGTTTTTTTGTCAATACAGAGGACTCCTCCATCGGATACATGTTTGAAAACGACGAACTGACCAACACCACATATTGCAACTCCACAATAAACCTCTTCATAACCTTTCACAACCTATTTATAAACCTAATAACCAGAATAATGAGCATTGAAATATTAGATACCAACAAGCAGATCGCCACACTTCAAAAATTTTATTCCGAAATAGACAGCAAAGCCATGGCCAAGGAGGACAACTTTTGGGTCATGCGCCTCTATGAGTTATCAGAAGAATTTTTTCCGCTGGATGACTCGAGAATAAAGCTCTACCAATCACTATAACAAGCACAACTAGAGATCTCACATATGGACACGCTCGGGGACAAAAAGCGGTACTTCATAGAGAACTTTTAAACACGAACAGGGTAATCGGCGAGTCAACATCCAACAACAGAGGCAACAAATATAATTCTTTCAGTCAGTCCAGGACCGATGAGCGGGTTGCGTACTTCAAGCAGGCATCACACTCCTCTTAACAGCTGGGCCGGTGGCAGCTGGGGCTTGATGAAGAGCTCGGAGACCACACCCCACACCTCGTCCGAGTATTCGTAACGCTTAGCCATCACAGAATGCCTTTCCGTCGATGCCGGGGGACTCTGCAAAGTTTCAGCGTTCGAGGGGCGGTGATTGGGTTACTTGGGATTTCGTACAAAGCCTGGAAAGGCCCGAATGCCCATGGATCCTGATGGATCTGACTGAAACGAAAAAAGACGCCGAAGCGTCTTTTTTCAATGATTTACAGACTTCCATGGAACCCTGTAAATCTATATTTGGAGCGGGAAACGAGACTCGAACTCGCGACCCCGACCTTGGCAAGGTCGTGCTCTACCAACTGAGCTATTCCCGCGTCGTGATGGGTGCCATTCTATCGATTTCTAAAACAGCGTCAACCCCTTGATTCAAAAAAACTTTTATTTCTGCTCCGAGCCTTCGCGCAGGTGCGGCCAGGCGGCCAGCAGGTAGTGCACCATCGACCACAGGGTCAGCCCCGCCGCCACCAGCAGCAGCGCGTAGCCGAGGATTACCCAGAAGGTCACCGCTGGCGGGTTGCCCAGCAGGATCACCAGCGCCAGCATCTGTGCCGCAGTTTTCCACTTGCCGAGGTTGGACACCGCCACATGCGCCCGCGCGCCCAGTTCGGCCATCCACTCGCGCAACGCCGAAACCACGATCTCGCGGCCGATGATCACCGCGGCCGGCAGGGTCAACCAGAAGTTGGCGTGGGTCTGCACCAGCAGCACCAGGGCCACCGCCACCATCAGCTTGTCGGCCACAGGGTCGAGGAAGGCACCGAACGGCGTGCTCTGCTGCAGGCGGCGCGCCAGGTAGCCGTCCAGCCAGTCGGTGGCGGCGGCAACGGCGAACACGCTGCTGGCGGCCATGTAGCTCCAGTGGTAGGGCATATAGAACAGCAGGATGAAAATCGGGATGAGCAGGACGCGTAGAACGGTGAGCAGGTTTGGAATATTCATCGGTACGACTGGCCGCAAGTTGAGCCCGCATTCTACTCGCTATGCAGGCTGGCATAAATCGACTCGGCAAGCTTTTTACTGATGCCGGGTGCTTTGGCGATTTCATCGACACTGGCGCGGTTGAGCTCCTGCAGGCCGCCGAAATGTTTCAGCAGGTCGCGCCGGCGCTTGGGCCCTACCCCGGCCACATCCTCCAGGCTGGACACCCGGCGGGCCTTGCCGCGGCGGGCGCGGTGGCCGGTGATGGCGAAACGGTGGGCCTCGTCGCGGATCTGCTGGATCAGGTGCAAGGCCGGTGAGTCGCCCTTGAGGGTGAACTCATGGTGCACGTCGTTCAGGTACAGGGTTTCGAAACCGGCCTTGCGCGTCACGCCCTTGGCCACCCCAAGCAGGGTCAGGTCGCTGAAGCCCAGCTCCTGCATCACGTCACGGGCCATGTTCAACTGGCCTTTGCCGCCGTCCACCAGCAGCACGTCGGGCAGCTTGCCCTCGCCATCCTTGATGCGCCCGTAGCGGCGGGTCAGGGCCTGGTGCATGGCGGCGTAGTCGTCACCAGCGGTGACGCCTTCGATGTTGAAGCGGCGGTAGTCGGACTTGAGCGGGCCTTCGGGGCCGAACACCACGCAGCTGGCCACGGTGGCTTCGCCGCTGGAATGGCTGATGTCGTAGCACTCCAGGCGCTGCGGCACCTCGTCCAGGCCCAGCACCTCGGCCAGGGCCTCGAAACGTGCGGCCATGTGCTGGCGGTTGGCCAGGCGCGCATTGAGCGCCTGCTCGGCGTTGGTCACCGCCAGCTGCTGCCAGCGGGCGCGGGTACCGCGTACCCGGTGGCTGATGGTCAACTCGCGGCCGCGCAAGGTCTGCAGGGCTTCGCTGATGGCTGCGAAGTCTTCGTGCACCACGTTGACGATCAGTTCGCCCGGCAATTCGCGCTCGGCATTGCCCAGGTAATACTGGGAGAGGAAAGCGGCCATTACTTCGGCCACCTCCTCCTCGATGCCCACCTGCGGGAAGAAGTTCTTGCTGCCCAGCACCCGCCCGCCACGCACGCTGATCAGGTGCACGCAGGCGCCACCGGGGTTGACGAAGGCGGCGATAACGTCGACGTCGCCGCTGCCGCCTTCGATGTACTGCTGGTCCTGGACGCGCCGCAGCAAGGCGATCTGGTCGCGCAACTCGGCGGCCTTCTCGAAATTGAGGGCCATGGCGGCCTTCTCCATCTCGGCATTGAGCTCGTTGCCCAGTTGCTGGCTACGCCCTTCTAGGAACATCACCGAGTGGCGCACGTCCTCGGCATATTCCTCGGCGGTCACCAGGCCCGTGCAGGGCCCTTTGCAGCGTTTGATCTGGTACTGCAAGCATGGCCGGGTGCGGTTGGCGTAGTAGCTGTCTTCGCACTGGCGCACCGAAAAGGCCTTTTGCAGCAGGCTGAGGCTTTCGCGAATGGCGCCTGCGCTGGGGTACGGGCCAAAGTAGCGGCCCTTGGCCTTCTTTGCCCCACGGTGAATGCCCAGCCGCGGAAACTCGCCGTCGGAAAGGAACACGTAGGGGTAGGATTTGTCATCGCGCAGCAGGATGTTGTACGGCGGCCGCCACTCCTTGATCAGGTTCTGCTCCAGCAGCAGCGCCTCGGTTTCGTTGGCGGTGATGGTGGTTTCGACCTGGGCGATGCGGGCCACCAGCGCGGCGGTCTTGGGCGCCAGGCCGGTCTTGCGGAAATAGCTGGCCAGGCGTTTCTTGAGGTTCTTGGCCTTGCCCACATAAAGCAGCCGGGCTTCGCCGTCGAACATCCGGTAGACGCCCGGGCGACCACTGCAGGTAGCCAGGAATGCGCTGGCATCGAAAACTTGGGACATGAGGTTTTACAGGCTTGCGTCGACCATGCCGTGGCGAACGGCCAGCAAGGTCAGTTCGACGTCGCTGGTGACCGAGAGTTTTTCAAAGATCCGATAACGGTAAGTATTGACGGTCTTGGGCGAGAGGCACAACTTGTCGGAGATGATCTGCACTTTCTGGCAGCCGACGATCATCAGGGCAATCTGGATTTCCCGCTCCGACAAGGCATCGAACGGCGAGCCCTGTGGCTGGAATGGCTTCAGCGCCATCTGCTGGGCAATCTGCGGGCTGATGTAGCGCTGGCCGGCGAAGGCCAGGCGGATGGCCTGGACCATTTCGTCAAGGCCGGCGCCCTTGGTCAGGTAGCCAGCAGCGCCGGCCTGCAACAGGCGCGTGGGGAACGGGTCTTCCTCGCACACGGTCACGGCAACCACCTTGATGTCCGGGTGGCTGCGCAGCAGCTTGCGGGTGGCCTCCAGGCCGCCGATGCCGGGCATTTTCACATCCATCAGCACCACATCCGGCTTCAGTTCACGGGCCAGCCTGAGTGCCGACTCGCCCGAATCGCCCTCACCCACCACCTGCAGGCCATCGATGTCGGCCAGCATGCGTGTAATACCGGTTCGTACCAGATCGTGATCGTCGACCACTAAGACCCTAATCAAGCACACACCTCGTCAGCAGGGCGATTGGATCCCGCCACCTTAACAAAATTTTTCACGGCGGACCTAACGCATTCCTTCCGTAAGAAACCCCTGACGTTCAACCGTAAGCGGCCTCACTGTCTGCCGGGATTTGTCGTTGTTGGTCAAACGCCGCAACAAGTGCCAGAGTGCTGCCTGATCGTCGCACGACAACTGCCGGAAAGCCCCCAGCAAACCGAACTCATCGGCGCTCAGCCCCTCGAGCGGTGCCGGGGTGCGGATACCGCTGAGCACATAGAGTGCATCCACGCCCCGGGTTGCCAATGCCGCCAGGTAATCGACCCGCGGCGAGCGTTCACCACTCTCGTATTTGCCCTGGGCATTGGGTTCGACCCCACCGATATCGCCAAACACGCGCTGGGTCATCCCCAGACGCTCACGCTCTTCCCGCAGCCGCGGACCGATTCCATTCATGGGGGGCTCCTTATCCCTGATCACACTCATGTACGGCCTACCCACCTGCAGGCAGCCGTGAACGCCTGAGTTCACTATGCCGATGCTCACCAGTCGCGACAAGCCATCATTGAGCTATTAGTCGATCGTGCGCTGCATGCGCACAAAGCATTCGTCCTCACCCATTTCGACGAAGCCGTGGCGCTGGTAGAGCACCCGCGCCGGGTTGCTGCGAAACACCATCAGCCGCAGCAGCGGCAGGTGCCGCTGGCGGGCCCACAGTGCCAACTGCTCCAGCACCCAGCTGCCGACCCCACGCCGACGGTGCTCGGGTAACAGGTGCAACTCGCGGATGAACAGCGCCTGGCGGTCCTGGCTGAGGCTGCAGAAGCCGAGTACCGCGTCGCCTTCGGTCACCAGCCACTGCTCGCGCCAGCCCCAGGCTTCGTCGAAGGCTTCCTCTAGCCACAGCAGGTCATATTCGCGGTAGTACGGCAGCATGGCGCGGCGCGTGAGGTCGCGGGCGAAGGTGCGGTGGGTGTCGTTGGCGGGGGTCAGTTTCAGTGACATCACATTTCATACTCTTCGGTTTGCCAGGCCCGGCCCTATCGCCGGCAAGCCAGCTCCCACAGGTACAGCGATAGCCTTGAAGGCAGCGCAGTACCTGTGGGAGCTGGCTTGCCGGCGATAGGGCCAGTACAACGAACATCAATCATTGGGCGTAGCACACGGGCGAACTGCCGGGCCCACGCCGGTCCAGTTCGTCCTCCAGCCATTCAGCCAACACCCGGGCATTGTTGTGCTCGGTATCCTTGCCCGCATAAAGCAATGTCAGCGTGCCCTTTCCGGCCAGGTCCAGCAGCGGATACCAGTGCTCGGGGTGGGCCGCCAGTTCGTGCTGGTAACGCTGGGTGAAGCCGGCGAAATCCACTTCACCCTGGTGAAACGCCTTGCGCAACTCATCCGAGGGTGCAACTTCGCGCAACCACTGCCCGTGCAGGTCTTCCTTGCGCTTGTTACGCGGCCACAGGCGATCGACCAGCACGCGCTGGCCGTCGTCTTGCTCAACCGCATCGTAGACACGCTTGCAGCGAATCATGGGTTTCTCCTGCCACTACCGTCCGTCTTGAGCCTAGATAAATCATTGATCGAGGTCACGGCCGGGTTACGAATTGTTTCTATGCTCAAGGCCTTCGGCACCCTTGCCACACCCCGACCGGAGCCACCATGGCAACCCCCTCACTGGCCAGCCTGCCGCAACTGGCCCAACGCGATGCCCGCCCGCAACTTGCCCACAAGCCCGGGCGAGCCACCCTGGTGTTGTTCTTCGGCCTGCTGCTGGCCGGCATTGCCTACACCGCCTGGAGCCTGAGGCAGGATGTGACGGCCAGCGGCACGGTAATCACCACAGTCACACCATTCCTGCTGCTGGGCCTGGCGTTGCTGATTGCCCTGGGCTTCGAGTTCGTCAATGGCTTCCATGACACCGCCAACGCAGTGGCCACCGTCATCTACACCCACTCGTTGCCTGCCCCCGTCGCCGTGGTCTGGTCCGGGCTGTGCAACTTCCTCGGCGTGCTGCTTTCCAGTGGCGCGGTGGCGTTCGGCATCATCGCCCTGCTGCCGGTGGAGCTGATTCTGCAGGTCGGCTCCTCGGCCGGTTTCGCCATGGTCTTCGCCCTGCTGCTGGCAGCGATCATCTGGAACCTCGGCACCTGGTGGCTGGGCCTGCCGGCCTCATCCTCGCACACCCTGATCGGTTCGATCATCGGCGTGGGCGTGGCCAATGCCCTGATGCATGGGCGCGACGGCACCAGTGGCGTGGACTGGGCCCAGGCCAGCAAGGTCGGTTATGCCCTGCTGTTCTCGCCACTGCTCGGCTTTGCCTGTGCCGCCCTCTTGCTGCTGGCACTGCGCGCGCTGGTCAAGCGCAAAGCGCTGTACCAGGCGCCGGAAGGCCAGACACCGCCACCGTGGTGGATCCGCGGCGTACTGATCCTGACCTGCACCGGGGTGTCCTTTGCTCATGGCTCCAACGACGGCCAGAAAGGCATGGGCCTGATCATGCTAATCCTGGTTGGCACCCTGCCGATGGCTTACGCATTGAACAAGACCATGCCCAATGAACAGGCCCTGCAGTTTTCCGCGGTCGCCGAGGTAACCCGCCAGGCACTGGTGCGCGGCGCCCCGCAAGCAGCACCGGCCGACCCACGCCAGGTGCTGACCACGTTCATTGCCGAGCCCAGGGCCAACCCGCAACTGATACCGGCGCTGGCGGCGCTGACCGGCATGATCGGCGAAGAGGTCAAAGGTTATGGCTCGCTCAAGCGGGTACCGGCGGAAGCCATGGCCAACGTGCGCAACGACATGTACCTGACCAGCGAAGCCATCCGCCTGATCGAGAAGAACCAGCTGGTGGTATTCGATGCAGGTACACGCAGCCAGGTGCTGCTGTTCAAGACCCAGCTGGATGATGCCACCCGCTACATCCCGCTGTGGGTGAAAGTGGCCGTGGCCATCGCACTGGGGCTGGGCACCATGGTCGGCTGGCGGCGCATCGTGGTGACGGTAGGCGAGAAGATCGGCAAGACCCACCTCAGCTATGCCCAGGGGGCTTCGGCCGAAGTGGTGGCAATGTGTACCATTGGTGCGGCGGACATGTTCGGGTTGCCGGTGTCGACTACCCATGTGCTGAGTTCCGGGGTGGCCGGGACCATGGTGGCCAACGGGTCGGGGATTCAGAAGCGCACGCTGGTCAACCTGCTGATGGCCTGGGTGCTGACCTTGCCAGCAGCAATGCTGTTGGCCGGCAGCCTGTACTGGCTGCTGCACCACATTTTCTGAGCCTGAAAACAGTTTCGCCTTCACTGGCCCTATCGCCGGCAAGCCAGCTCCCACAGGAACACCACAGACCTCAAGCCCTGTGCATTACCTGTGGGAGCCGGCTTGCCGGCGATAGGGCCCTTACAGCCAACCTCAACCTGGAATTTTCAGCCCGCGTTGCACGGCCGGCCGCTCGAGGAACGCCGCCAGCACCCGCTGCACTTCCTTGAACTGATCGAAGCCTACCAAATCTCGGGCGTTGTAACGCTCAACCAGGTTACGCACCCACGGGAAGATCGCGATATCGGCAATGCTGTACTCGTCGACCATCCATTCCCGGCCTTTCAGATGCCGGTCCAGAACACCGAGCAGGCGCTTGGACTCGTTGACATAACGGTCCCGCGGGCGCTTGTCCTCGTATTCCTTGCCAGCAAAGAAATGGAAGAACCCGACCTGGCCAAACATCGGCCCGATGCCACCCATCTGGAACATCAGCCACTGCAAGGTCTGGTAACGCTGGGCCGGGTCCTGGCTGAGCAACTGGCCGCTCTTCTCTGCCAGGTACTGCAGGATCGCCCCCGACTCGAACAGCGGCAGCGGCCGGCCGCCAGGGCCATTGGGGTCGAGGATGGCGGGGATCTTGTTGTTGGCGCTGAGCGAGATGAACTCGGGGCTCAGCTGGTCATCGTTGTCGAAGCTGACCTTGTGCGGCTCATAGGCCAGGCCGATCTCTTCGAGCATGATCGACACCTTGACGCCGTTGGGCGTCGGCAACGAATACAGCTGCAGGCGCTCGGGGTGTCTGGCGGGCCACTTGCGGGTAATGGGGAAAGCACTGAGATCGGTCATGATCAACCTTGCCTGGGGAATGAACCTCTCACTCTAGAGACATCCCCGGCCGCTGACCATCACCGACCACTCATCAGCACCGGCGGCTCAGGCCTGGCCGTGGGCCTTGAGCTTGAGCTTTTCGGTATCGACGCGAACGAACACCGAGTCGGCAGTCACTGTCAGCACATCGTCGGCCCAGACTTCGCAAATCACCCGGGTCTTGCGCCCTACCTCACCTTCCACACGCGCCTTGAGCAACAATTCGACACCCATGGGCGTGGGCTTGAGATAGTTCAGGCCAAGGCTGCCAGTGACACAGTCGATGCGCGGCAGGCTGCCCGCTTCGCGACCTTCGTTGCGGTAGTGGTAAGCCATTGCCGTCCAGTTGGAGTGGCAGTCGACCAGCATCGCCAGCAGCCCGCCATAGACCAGGCCGGGCCAGCCGATGAAGGTGCGGTCGGGCGCGTGCCGGCACACCAGGTGGATGCCGTCGGCGTCCCAATGGCTTTGCAGGTGCAGGCCGCTGGGGTGGGAACAACCGCAGCCGTAGCAAGTGCCGTCGGGTGCGGCGAGGGCCTGGAGGGAAAGGGAGTGGTCGTTCATACGCTTCCTGTGCTTATTGATATGGGGGGGCGCGCAACGCCCCCACATTAAAACAGAAACATCAGGCCGTCTGGGCAACCACCCTGGCGCGCCGCTGGGTCAGCGAAACCAGCAGGATGAACGCGGTCACCCCGGCGGTCATCAGCGTCTCGTAGCGGTAGGCATCGCTGAACAGCATGTAGCCCAGCACCATGACGATGGTGCCGATCACCAGCCAGGTCAGCCATGGGAACAGCCACATCTTCAGCTCCAGCGTCCGCCCTTCGCGCTCGGCACGGGCCCGCATGCGCAGCTGCGAAACGGCAATCACCAGGTACACCAGCAAGGCGATGGCGCCGGTGGTGGACAGCAGGAAGCCGAATACCTTGCCCGGGAACACATAGTTGACGAAGCACCCGGCAAAGCCGGCCAGGGTCGAGAAGATGACCGCCACGGTCGGTACGCCCGAGCCGGAGATACGCTTGGTAACGCTCAGCGCCTGGCCACGGGCGCCCAGCGAATAGAGCATGCGCGACGCAGTGTACAGGCCCGAGTTCATGCAACTGGTCACGGCAACCAGCACCACGATATCCACCAGCAGCTTGGCGCCCGGCACGTTCAGCACTTCCAGCACGCGCTGGAACGAACCTACCGCTTTGAGGCCCGGGTCGTTCCACGCCACAAGCGACACCACAAGGAAGATCGACGCCAGGTAGAAGATGGCGATGCGGTACACAACAAGGTTGGTAGCGCGGCGGATCTTGTCTTTCGGGTTGGCGGTTTCGTCAGCGGCAATGGTGACAATTTCGGCGCCGAAGAACGAGAAGATGGTGATCAGCACGCCACCGAGCACGGTGCCGAAACCGTTGGGCATGAAGCCGCCGTTGTCCCACAACCGGCTGACCCCGGACACCTCGGCCAGCGGCCAGACGCCGAACACCGCCAGGCTGCTGACCACGATGAAGGCGATGATCGCCACCACCTTGACCAGCGCGAACCAGTACTCGAAGGCACCGAAGTTCTTCACGCTGATCAGGTTGGTACCCGACAGCACCAGCATGATCAGGAAGGCGAACAGCCACGACGGCACGCCAGGGAAGTAGGCATGCAGGATGTCGGCGCCGGCAATGGCCTCGACCGGAATGATCAGTACCCAGAACCACCAGTACAGCCAGCCGATGGTAAAGCCCGCCCAAGGGCCGATGGCTTCGGAGGCATAGGTGGAAAACGAGCCGCTGTTGGGGTTGGCGATGGCCATTTCACCAAGCATGCGCATCACCAGCAAGACCAGCAGGCCAGTCATGGCGTAGGAGATGAGGATGGCCGGGCCGGCGGTGGCGATGGCGTTGGAGGAACCGATGAACAGGCCGGCGCCGATGATGCCGGCGATGGAGATCATGGATACCTGACGGGACGTCAGGCCGTGCTGCAGGGAGCGCTGTTTGTTGTTGTTTGGCGAAGCCATGAAGAACCCTCGAATGGGTCGGCCGCAGCGGGGCGGCTGAAGACTGGAGCAGAATTCTTATAAATTTCTGATGTTCGTTTTTGTTGTTTTGCAGATGCCGGAAGCGGGTACTTACCTCCTCTTCGCACGACCGGTTGTAATCGTTGATCCAGGTCAGTATTAATCTATAGGCCGAGGTCAACAAACGACCTTTTCGAAACACATGATTCCGTTATGGAATGAACTCCTTCCTTTTTTGCTCGGTATTTGCCCGTCATGTCCAAACGCCTGATGCCTTCGACCACCGCCCTTCAGTGCTTCGAAGCGGCCGCCCGCCACCTGAGTTTCACCCGCGCGGCCCAGGAACTGCACCTGACCCAGAGCGCCGTCAGCAAGCAGGTGGCGCAGCTTGAGGACATGCTGTCGCACTCGCTGTTCCAGCGCATTCGCCGGCGCCTGCACCTGACCCCGGCTGGCGCGCTGTACCTCACCGAAGTGAACAAGATCCTCACCCAGATCGACATTTCCAGCCGCTACATCCTCAGCTACGGCGACGAGACCGAAGTGCTGCGCATCGCCACCCAGCCCACCTTCGGCGCGCGCTGGCTGGTACCCCGGCTGAAGGGTTTTGGCGACCGCTACCCGCGCATTCACCTGGATATCCGCAATGAGCTGGAGCCGTTCGACCTGGTGCAGGCCAAGGCCGACATTGCGTTTTTCTTCGGCCAGGGCACCTGGCCCGGGGCAACCTGCATCGAACTGTTCAGCGAGGAAGTGGTGCCGGTGTGCAGCCCGCAGCTGCTGGCCAACCACCGGTTCGACAGCGCCCAGGCGCTGACCGAACACCGCCTGTTGCAGTGCGTGTCGCGCCCGGAGGCCTGGCACGAATGGTTCCTGGGGCTGGGGCTGCATAGTCAGAACAGCTACCACGGGCCCCGCTTCGACACGTTCTACCTGTGCATCCGCGCAGCCATTGCCGGCTGCGGCATCGCCCTGATTCCGCGCTACCTGGTGGCCGAAGAGTTGAGCGAGCGCAAGCTGGTAGTGGCCTGGGACCACCCGGTGGCGAGCAACGGCCGGCACTTCATCGCCCATGCCGAGCATGCGGCCGAAGTGCCCAAGGTCAGGGCCTTCGTGCAGTGGATTCGGGAGCGGGTGGCCGAGGGGGATTGATTACTTCCTGCACTGGCCCTATCGCCGGCAAGCCAGCTCCCACAAGTACTCCACAGCCATCAAGACCTGTGCCGTACCTGTGGGAGCTGGCTTGCCGGCGATAGGGCCGGAATGGCAGATACAAAAACCAGCTAGTTCAAGAATCCAGGGAATGACCGCAATCGAATAATTCGTTTGCGGAATAACCTGCCAACACGCTTGGATAATAAGAAATTCGAACAAAGGTCCGCGTGCCCATGAATCAGGAAAGTATCAGCCAATCCATCGCCATCGTTCACCCGATCACACTTTCCCATGGCCGCAATGCCGAAGTCTGGGACACCGACGGCAAACGATACATCGACTTCGTCGGTGGTATCGGTGTACTCAACCTGGGCCACTGCAACCCGGCCGTGGTCGAGGCGATCCAGGCCCAGGCCGCTCGCCTGACCCACTACGCCTTCAACGCAGCCCCCCACGGCCCATACCTGGCGCTGATGGAACAACTGAGCCAATTCGTACCGGTCAGCTACCCATTGGCCGGCATGCTCACCAACAGCGGCGCGGAAGCTGCGGAAAACGCCCTGAAAGTGGCCCGCGGTGCCACCGGCAAACGCGCCATCATCGCCTTCGACGGCGGCTTCCACGGTCGCACCCTGGCCACCCTGAACCTCAACGGCAAGGTCGCCCCGTACAAGCAGCGGGTCGGTGAATTGCCGGGGCCGGTGTACCACCTGCCCTACCCCAGCGCCGACACCGGGGTTACCTGCGAACAGGCCCTCAAGGCCATGGACCGCCTGTTCAGCGTCGAGCTGGCAGTGGAAGACGTGGCGGCGTTCATCTTCGAGCCGGTGCAGGGCGAAGGCGGCTTCCTCGCCCTTGACCCAGCCTTCGCCCAGGCCCTGCGCCGCTTCTGCGACGAGCACCGCATCCTGATCATCATCGACGAGATCCAGTCAGGTTTCGGCCGCACCGGCCAGCGCTTCGCCTTCCCGCGCTTAGGGCTCGAGCCCGACCTGCTGCTGTTGGCCAAGAGCATTGCTGGCGGCATGCCGCTGGGTGCGGTGGTCGGGCGCAAGGAGTTGATGGCAGCGCTGCCCAAGGGCGGCCTGGGTGGCACCTATTCAGGCAACCCGATCGCCTGTGCGGCAGCCCTGGCCAGCCTGGCGCAGATGACCGACGAGAACATCGCTACCTGGGGTGAGCGCCAGGAGCAGGCAATCGTGCGCCGCTTCGAGCATTGGAAGGCCTCGGGCCTGAGCCCGTTCATCGGCCGCCTGACCGGCGTCGGCGCCATGCGCGGGATCGAGTTCGTCAACGCCGACGGCAGCCCGGCACCGGCGCAACTGGCCAAGGTGATGGACGCGGCGCGGGCCAAGGGCCTGTTGCTGATGCCCAGCGGCAAGGCGCGGCACATCATCCGCCTGCTGGCACCGCTGACCATCGAGGCCGAAGTGCTCGAGGAAGGCCTGGATATCCTCGAGCAGTGCCTGGCCGAGCTGAACTGATACTTACAAGCCCAGCTCTGCGGGAGTGAGCATGTCGGACTCGAAGGCAATCCAGCCGCCTTCGAGCTCGGCGTGGCCGTTGACGATCGGGCCGTAGTAAGTCAGGCCGTTTTCCAGGGTCACGCAGATGTGCGTGGCGTTCTTTTCGGGGGCTGCGAGCGTACCGACGAAATGCACCTTCTTCAGCGTTTCGGTCACCGCTTCCAGGCCAACGCGCATGTTTGGGTTTTCCGAGGCTTCGGTGTCGCCGCCGCGGTCTTCGGCGCTGATGGTGATGGTGGCGATGTACGGGTACTTGGTGCTCAAGCGGGTTACCTCTGTGGGTGTGTAGGCGTATGGGCGCGTAGAGTACGGCAGGTGATCTCCATTGTCTCTACTGGCCTCTTCGCGGGCACGCCCGCTCCCACAGGGATCGCATGTTGCTCAGGTTGTGCACAGCACCTGTGGGAGCGGGCGAGCCCGCGAAGAGGCCGGGCCTGCAAAAGGTGATCTGAATGCCCCGATCTGTTAGGGTGCCCGCCGATGCACGCCACACCACACGAGGATCCCGAGTGAGCGCCGAAGAACCCCTGATCGCCGACCTGTTCGAAGTCGACAAACGCCTGTCCCTCAAGCCCGTGGCGGACTTCAACAGCTACCTGCGCAACGCCTTCGGCGAAGGCCCGTGCCGTTGCCATCGCTGCACCGAAGGGGGCGACCAAGGCACCTACAGCCACGCCCACACCTTCACCTTCGACGGCCGCCAATGGCACCGCCGCTTTGCCAGCACCTCCGGCAGCGACGTCGCCCAGGCCCTGAAAAAGGCCTGGCTTTCGTACACCAAGGCCGATCTCAACCTGGTCGGCGCACTGGACCTAGCCACTCTCAAGACCTTCACCGAAGCCGCCCTGCACACGCGCCTGCTGGCCCTGCTGCCAGCCAGCGGCCTGGCCCGCGAAGTGGATGGCCAGTGGCAGCTGCAAGCCCAGGCCGACTGACGGCCCGGCGGTAAAGCAGGATTCTCCCGTTCTGCTACCGTGGGAGAATCCGCTCATCCGCAGGTAGTCCGCCATGGCCCGTACAACGCCCATCGAGCTGTATCGCAATATCGGTATCGTCGCCCACGTGGACGCCGGCAAGACCACGACCACCGAGCGGATCCTGTTCTACACCGGGGTCAACCACAAGATGGGCGAAGTGCACGATGGTGCCGCGACCATGGACTGGATGGCCCAGGAGCAGGAGCGCGGTATCACCATCACCTCGGCGGCGACCACTGCCTTCTGGCAGGGCTCGACCAAGCAGTTCGCCCACAAGTATCGCTTCAACATCATTGACACCCCGGGCCACGTCGACTTCACCATCGAGGTGGAGCGCTCGCTGCGCGTGCTCGATGGCGCGGTAGTGGTGTTCAGCGGCGCGGACGGGGTCGAACCGCAGTCCGAGACCGTATGGCGCCAGGCCAACAAGTACCACGTGCCGCGCCTGGCCTACATCAACAAGATGGACCGCCAGGGCGCCGACTTCCTGCGCGTGGTCAAGCAGATCGATCAGCGCCTGGGCCACCATCCGGTGCCGATCCAGCTGGCCATCGGCAGCGAAGAGAACTTCATCGGCCAGATCGACCTGGTGAAGATGAAGGCCATCTACTGGAACGATGTCGACCAGGGCACCAGCTACCGCGAAGAAGACATCCCTGCCGAGCTGCAGGCGCTGGCCGACGAATGGCGCGCGCACATGGTCGAGGCAGCGGCCGAGGCCGATGACGAACTGCTCACCAAGTTTCTCGAAGGCGAAGCGTTAAGCATCGAAGAGATCAAGGCCGGCCTGCGCAAACGCACCTTGAACAACGAGATCGTGCCGACCATTCTAGGCTCGTCGTTCAAGAACAAGGGCGTGCCGCTGATGCTCGACGCGGTCATCGACTACCTGCCCGCCCCGTCGGAGATCCCGGCCATCAAGGGCACCGACCCGGATGACGAAGAAAAGCACCTGGAGCGACACGCCGACGACAGCGAGCCGTTCTCGGCCCTGGCATTCAAGATTGCCACCGACCCGTTCGTCGGCACCCTGACCTTCGCCCGGGTCTACTCCGGCGTGCTCAGCTCCGGCAACGCGGTGCTCAACTCGGTAAAGGGCAAGAAGGAACGCATCGGCCGCATGGTGCAGATGCATGCCAACCAGCGGGCTGAAATCAAGGATGTGTGCGCCGGCGACATCGCCGCGCTCATCGGCATGAAGGACGTGACCACCGGCGACACCCTGTGCGACATGGACAAGCCGATCATTCTCGAGCGCATGGACTTCCCCGACCCGGTAATTTCCGTGGCAGTGGAACCAAAGACCAAGGCCGATCAGGAAAAAATGGGCATCGCCCTCGGCAAGCTCGCCCAGGAGGACCCGTCATTCCGCGTGCGCACCGACGAGGAGACCGGCCAGACCATCATCTCGGGCATGGGCGAGTTGCACCTGGACATCATCGTCGACCGCATGCGCCGCGAGTTCAACGTCGAGGCCAACATCGGCAAGCCACAGGTGGCCTACCGAGAGAAAATCCGCAACACCTGCGAGATCGAGGGCCGCTTCGTCCGCCAGTCCGGCGGCCGGGGCCAATACGGCCACTGCTGGATCCGCTTCGCCCCCGGTGACGAGGGCAAGGAGGGCCTGGAGTTCATCAACGAGATCGTTGGCGGCGTGGTACCACGCGAATACATCCCGGCTATCCAGAAAGGCATCGAGGAGCAGATGAAGAACGGCGTGCTGGCCGGCTACCCGCTGATCAACCTGAAGGCGGCGGTGTACGACGGCTCGTACCACGATGTCGACTCGAACGAAATGGCCTACAAGATTGCCGCCTCGATGGCCACCAAGCAGCTGTCGCAGAAAGGTGGGGCGGTGTTGCTGGAGCCGGTGATGAAGGTGGAGGTGGTGACCCCGGAGGAGTACCAGGGTGACATCCTCGGCGACCTGAGCCGGCGCCGCGGGATGATCCAGGACGGTGACGAAACACCGGCCGGCAAGGTGATCCGTGCCGAGGTGCCGCTGGGCGAGATGTTCGGCTATGCCACCTCGATGCGCTCCATGACCCAGGGCCGGGCCAGCTTCTCGATGGAGTTCACCCGTTATGCCGAGGCACCAGCGAGCATTGCCGATGCCATCGTCAAGAAGAACCGCGGGGAGTGATTCGTTCGCCTGTGCTGCCCTCTTCGCGGCTATAGCCGCTCTCATAGAACAACACATGACTCATTGGTTCGGCGAGGTTCTGTAGGAGCAGCCTTGTGCTGCGAAGAGGCCGGTACTGATAAAGCCTGTCTGTTGCTTGTACCAGCCTCTTCGCAGCACAAGGCTGCTCCTACAAAGGACGCGTCAGACGAGCGATATTTGTTCTCTGCGCGACAGCGCAGCCCAAAAGGGCTGGGTAATCTCCCACAGGGAATGCATACCCCCTGTAGGAGCGGCTTTAACCGCGAAGAGGCCAGCACAGGCAACAACCCTTCTCAGTGCTGCTCCCCAGCCCGCTTCAGCAGCTTCTTGCAGCGCTCGGACAAATGCACCACCCGCAACTGCTTGCCCGCCCTCGCATACCGCTCCCGCAAGGTTTTCAACGCCGCAATCGCCGAATAATCGACAAAGCTCAAATGCTGGCAATCCAGGGTCACCTTGTCCGGGTCGTTAGCCGGGTCGAACTGGTTCAGGAACACCGTAGTCGAGGCAAAGAACAGCGTGCCATGCACCTGGTAATGCTTGCCCTCCTCTGCATCCTCATGGCTGTCGGCATACAGCTCCCGCGCATGCTGCCAGGCAAAGTTCACCGCCGCGATGACGATGCCGAACAGCACCGCCACGGCCAGGTCGGTGAACACCGTGACCACGGTCACCGCAATGATCGCCAGCACATCGCTCAGCGGCACTTTGTGCAGCACCCGCAAAGACGCCCAGGCAAAGGTCTGCTGCGCCACCACGAACATCACCCCGACCAGCGCCGCCAGCGGAATACGCTCGATCAACGGCGACAGGAACAACACGAACAGCAAGACCATAACCCCGGCCACCACCCCCGATAGCCGACCACGGCCATTGGAGCTGAGGTTGATCATGGTCTGGCCGATCATCGCGCAACCACCCATGCCACCGCACAGGCCGGAAACCATGTTGGCCGCGCCCAGCGCCACGCACTCGCGGTCCGGGTAGCCACGGCTCTCGGTGATTTCATCGGTCAGGTTGAGCGTAAGCAGGGTCTCCAGCAGGCCGACCATGGCCATCAGCACCGCATAGGGGGCGATGATCTTGAGGGTCTCGAGGTTCCACGGCACGTCCGGCAGGGCCAGCTGCGGCAGGCCACCGGCGATGCGCGCCATATCGCCCAGGGTGCGTGTGGGCAGGCCAAGCAGGTACACCAGCAAACCAACGCCAAGGATCGCCACCAGCGCTGGCGGCACCGTACGGGTCAACTTCGGCAGCACGTAGACCACCGCCATGGTCAGCGCCACCAGTCCAATCATCAGGTACAGCGGCGTACCGCTGAGCCAGTGCCCGCCCTCCTTGAAGTGTTCCAGTTGGGCCAAGGCGATAACGATCGCCAGGCCGTTGACGAAACCGAGCATCACCGGGTACGGCACCAACCGCACCAGCTTGCCCAGGCGCAGCAAGCCGAACAGCATCATCACCACGCCGCCCAGCAAAACCGTGGCCAGCAGGTACTGCGCACCGTGCTGCACCACCAGGGCAACGATCACCACCGCCATCGAGCCGGCGGCACCGGAAATCATCCCCGGTCGACCACCGAAAAGCGCCGTCAGGGTGCAGATGATGAAGGCGCCATACAGGCCCATCAGCGGATTCAGGTGAGCCACCAGGGCAAAGGCGATGCACTCGGGCACCAAGGCGAACGAGGTGGTCAGGCCGGCGAGCACGTCGGCGCGAAGTCGGGCGGGTTTCATGGGCATCCTGTGAGGCGGTCCGGGCGGACGGTACAAAAACAAGGGGCGCGATGTTACGGAATTTGTCTGACAGCGGCCACCGCTCAAGGGGTTCTGTAACGTGAAACCAGCAGAAGCCGGGCAAATTTGCCATCATGAACATTCCACCTGCGGAGATCATGGACATGCCGCTACGCCCCCTATTCGCCGCCTTGCTGCTGGCCGCCAGCCTCACTGCCCAGGCCGCCACCGAGGTATTGCCGCTACAACACCGCAGCAGCGCCGAACTGCTGCCCGCCGCCCAGGCATTCATCGGCAAGGACGGCACGGTCAGCGCCTTCGAGAACAAGCTGATCGTAAACGCCAGCCCCGAACGCATTGACGACCTGCGCACCCTGCTGCAACAACTGGATACCGCACCCAAGCGCCTGCTGATCAGCGTCGACAACAACGACAGCAACTTCCAGGACAACCGTGGCAACGCGCGCGTCATCCACTATGGCACCAGCAACCGTGACGGCGGCATGCAGCAGATTCAGGCCAGCGAAGGCCAGCCGGCGCTGATCCAGATTGGCCAGAGCATCCCGATCACCAGCACCAGCACCGACGGCTACGGGCGCATCCAGAGCAACACCGAATACCGCAACGTGACCCAAGGTTTCTACGTCACCCCCAGCTTGAGTGGCGATACGGTTCGTCTGCAAATAAGCACCAATAATGACCGTATCAGCCAGGAACGTGCTGATGTAGTGAAAGTACAAAGCACCGACACGACAATCACCGGCAAGCTCGGAGAATGGATCACCCTGGCCGGCTACAACCAGCAGAGCCAAGCCGACCGTAGCGCCTCAAGCCACAGTTACAGCACCCAACGGGGTGAAAACATGACTTTGCGCGTCAAAGTCGACCTTCTCGACTGATCCCAGGCAATTCAAGGCCTCGACCAAAGGCCTTGAAACTGACTGCCAAGTCGCATTAGACCAAAGATGTAGTAAGTGAAAAAAACCACTACAAAACATTTGACAGGGTCTTTTTCCCAAGGGCATGATGGCCTCGCTCCCGCTAATCAGGGGCCCTGGCAAGGGCCTTCGAGGCGCGCTCTTCCCACCCCTGGAGGCGTCTCGTGTCTATACGGCCCACAAGGCGGTTCGACGGGATTGCGACTGCAACGAAGAAGTTGTCCCGAGGGACGGAAGCGCATCACCGCAGTACTGGCAATCGCGTAGCACCGCAGCAAGGCAACCACGAGCCAACCTGCCGGAGCATCCTTTCGCCTGGCCTGCACACCCTTCCCCTTCGAGCCTTCGCGTTCGCCGCCGCACTCCTGCGAACAGGACAGCCGCCAGCTCCTGATCTGCTCCGAGCATCAGCACAATTACCCCAAGATCGATGCGACGAGGTTTATTTCCATGGCACTGACACGCGAACAGCAAATTGCAGCCCTCGAGAAAGACTGGGCCGAGAACCCGCGCTGGAAAGGCGTGACCCGTACCTACACCGCCGCTGATGTCGTTCGCCTGCGTGGCTCCCTGCAGCCGGAGCACACCCTGGCCCGCCTGGGTGCAGAAAAACTGTGGAAGTTGGTCACCGAAGGTGCCCACCCGTCCTTCCGCCCAGAAAAAGATTTCGTCAACTGCATGGGCGCCCTGACCGGCGGCCAGGCAGTGCAGCAGGTCAAGGCCGGCATCCAGGCCATCTACCTGTCCGGCTGGCAGGTTGCCGCCGACAACAACTCGGCCGAGTCCATGTACCCTGACCAGTCGCTGTACCCCGTCGACTCGGTACCGACCGTGGTCAAGCGCATCAACAACGCCTTCCGCCGCGCCGACCAGATCCAGTGGAAAGCCGGCAAGAACCCGGGTGACGATGGCTACATCGACTACTTCGCACCGATCGTGGCCGACGCCGAAGCCGGTTTCGGTGGCGTGCTGAACGCCTACGAACTGATGAAGAACATGATCGAAGCAGGCGCCGCCGGTGTGCACTTCGAAGACCAGCTGGCCTCGGTGAAAAAATGCGGCCACATGGGTGGCAAGGTACTGGTACCGACCCAGGAAGCCGTGCAAAAGCTGGTGGCAGCGCGCCTGGCAGCTGACGTATCGGGCGTGCCGACCATCATCCTGGCCCGTACCGACGCCAACGCCGCCGACCTGCTGACCAGCGACTGCGACCCGTACGACCAGCCGTTCGTGATTGGCGAGCGCACCCGTGAAGGCTTCTACAAGGTACGCGCCGGCCTCGACCAGGCCATCGCCCGCGGCCTGGCCTACGCGCCGTACGCCGACCTGATCTGGTGCGAAACCGCCAAGCCGGACCTGGACGAAGCCCGCCGCTTCGCCGAAGCGATCAAGAAGGAGTATCCGGACCAGATCCTGTCGTACAACTGCTCGCCTTCCTTCAACTGGAAGAAGAACCTGGACGACGCGACCATCGCCAAGTTCCAGCGCGAGCTGTCGGCAATGGGCTACAAGCACCAGTTCATCACCCTGGCCGGCATCCACAACATGTGGCACGGCATGTTCAATCTGGCGCACGACTACGCCCGCAACGACATGACCGCCTACGTGAAGCTGCAGGAGCAGGAATTCGCTGACGCCAACAAAGGCTACACCTTCGTGGCGCACCAGCAGGAAGTGGGCACTGGCTACTTCGACGACATGACCACCGTGATTCAGGGTGGCGCATCGTCGGTGACTGCACTGACCGGTTCGACCGAGGAAGAGCAGTTCCACTGATAGTGGGTTGCTGTTGAAGAAAGGCCCGAGGCTTGTTAAAGCCCCGGGCCTTTCTTTTGGGCCTGTACCCAGAAATACACGGAACCTGTAGGAGCGGCCTTGTGTCGCGAAAGGGCTGCAAAGCAGCCCCAGCATTTTTTGCCTCGATGCTTAAATCCTGGGGCCGCTCTGCGGCCCTTTCGCGACACAAGGCCGCTCCTACAAAGCAATCGCGAAGCCCTGCAATACCTCAGTGCTTCATGCCCAGCTCCGCATCATCCATCAGCGCCTTGGCCATCGCGCTCAGATAGTGGGCGGCCCAGATCATCATCGGCTTCTCATCCATCAGGCCGGTGATGGTCAGTTCGCGCACGTAACCCATCAATTCCGAAGACTGCTCGCGGGCGTCGCGACAGGGAATGCCTGGCTCGATGCGGAACAGTGGGTGGGTGCCATTTTCGCCTTGGTAGAACGTGGTCTTGCCGACAGTGAATTGGGTGTCTTCTGTGGTCATTTTTGTATCCCCTGAAAATTCTCGACTGCCTGGACGGGCCCTTTCGCGGGTAAACCCGCTCCCACAGGGACTGTGCAAGCCTTGAAGACTGTGGTGATCCTGTGGGAGCGGGCTCACCCGCGAAGAGGCCCGCCCAGACAACACATCACTCAAGCCTCAGTGCAAAGTCCGAAGCTCAGCGGGCATCTGCACCTGGATCAATGCCGACTCAAGCAAAGCCCGCAGCGCCTCAAGGTCATGCATCGAGGTCATCATCAGGATCGACGCCGGTGATTTGGGCTGCACCAGCAAGGCCTGATGCACCACGGTCGCCGCGCACAGTGCGTAGTCGGTGGCCTGGATCAGGGTGTCTTCGAGGGAATGGGGGTTGTGGGGTGGATCGGGGACAACTTTCAGCATGACTCGCTCCTTTCTTTCCTGTTTGGCTACCATCCGCCCGCTGTCAAACGGTTGGGTGGCAGCTATGCGCGGGTTGACAGACCGGTGGAAAGAAAGAAAGAAAGACCGGCGCACGCGAGCGTGCCCACACGCACAGCCGCCATTGAGGCAAAGCGAGTGCACCTTCTTTCAATTCCGGCCTGTCAAAGCCGTGTCGTTGATGTGCAACGGCACGCCGAGACTAGAGCGCTGCCACAGCAGCCGCAACGGAAAAAAGGCGGCAAGAGTATGTTTGGGAAATGGCCTACATGGAAGGGGTTAAATCCGACATCTCAGGTGTTCTGCGCCCGGTTGCGTCAGGGCGGCGAGGTGCCTGCCTTGGTTTTTGCGGTGTTGCATAGATCGAGCGCCGCCCGCGCGGCGCCCGGTCTCACAGGCGCCACATTCCTTTCATCAAGCCCATGGCAGCCCCAACACAATCCAAAGGCATCACCGGCAAAACCCACGATCAGGTCTATGCTTGAGGCAGCCCAGCCGCAAGGACCGCCCATGCCTCGCCCAAGCCACCTGATGATTCTCGCCTTGGCCGCCGCCACCTTCTATATATATGCACTGGCCAGCGACAACACCTTGCTCGCCCTCCTGGCCAAACCGATCCCGGTGCTGACCCTGATCGCCTGGCTGCGCAGCACCCCTGCCACACCTTATCGCCAGTGGATCACCCTAGGCCTGGCACTCTCGGTACTCGGCGACATCCTGCTGGCCATCCCCGCCGACCTGTTCGTGTTCGGCCTTGCTGCCTTCCTCTGCGCCCACCTGGCCTACCTGCGCGCCTATTGCAGCCAGACCCTGCGCCCAGCCCTGCCCGCACTGCTGCTGAGCGGCATCACCGGCATCACTCTGCTCGGCGTGCTGGCCAGCCGCGGCCTCGGCCCACTACTGATCCCGGTCGTGCTCTACGCCTTGACCATCAGCGCCATGCTCTGGCGCGCCCTGGCCTGTGGCGGGCTCGCCGCGCTCGGCGCCTGCCTGTTCGTGCTCTCCGACAGCCTGATCGGTATCGACCGCTTCGTCAGCCCGTTCGCCGCCGCGCCGTACCTGATCATCCTCACCTACTGGCTCGGCCAATGGGCGATCGCTTCATCAGCCAGTCATCGCTCAATCGGTAAAGTATTGACCCAGGGCGGGGCAAGCGGCGTCAGAAGCTGCTAGAACAGGCGTTTTTTGCATTTGCAAGTAGGGGGAATCGCCAGATGAACTTTACAAGACACAGAACAACGGAAATATCAGACATCAGATCAAATGATATTAATTATCATTTCGAAACTTGCAATTCGTTACCATTCGCAGGAAACATAATTAACAAAACCGCACGCAATGCCCGAATCTCAAGGCTTTCAGCCAGTTACAAGCGGCTTTTGTACTTAATCCTACGAATAAATTTGCTACAGAAATTTTACTTGCACGGGGTTTACCCATAAAATCAGCGCGATTGATTCAGCTGCGACATTTGGTCACTGCATGTGCGACACCAGGTCGCCGCTCTACACTTATTTCAGACTGCAGAGCTGGGTCTCTGTATAAGGATCTCTAGCATGTCCGATTCGGCAGGACTCATCGCCCACAACTGGGGCTTTGCCATCTTCCTCCTGGGTGTCGTCGGCCTGTGCGCCTTCATGCTCGGCCTTTCCAGCCTGCTCGGTAGCAAGGCCTGGGGCCGCGCCAAGAACGAACCCTTCGAATCCGGCATGCTGCCCGTCGGCAGCGCCCGCCTGCGCCTGTCCGCCAAATTCTATCTGGTCGCGATGCTGTTCGTGATCTTCGATATCGAAGCCCTCTTTCTCTTTGCATGGTCTGTGTCCGTCCGCGAAAGCGGCTGGACCGGATTCGTCGAAGCACTCGTTTTCATAGCAATTCTGTTGGCTGGTCTTGTCTACCTATGGCGCGTCGGGGCACTTGATTGGGCTCCCGAAGGTCGCCGCAAGCGGCAAGCGAAGCTGAAACAATGAGGCTTTGGCATGCAATACAATCTCACCAGAATCGATCCGGATGCGCCCAACGAGCAGTACCCGGTCGGTGAACGGGAAACCGTCACCGATCAACTGCTGGAGGACCAGGTCCACAAGAACATCTTCATGGGCAAGCTTGAAGATGTGCTGCGTGGCGCGGTCAACTGGGGTCGCAAGAACTCCCTCTGGCCGTACAACTTCGGCCTGTCCTGCTGCTACGTGGAAATGACCACGGCCTTCACGGCACCCCACGACATCGCCCGCTTCGGCGCCGAAGTCATCCGGGCATCGCCGCGTCAGGCCGACTTCATGGTCATCGCCGGTACCTGCTTCGTCAAAATGGCGCCGATCATCCAGCGCCTGTACGAGCAGATGCTCGAGCCGAAATGGGTAATTTCCATGGGTTCGTGCGCCAACTCCGGCGGCATGTACGACATCTACTCGGTCGTTCAGGGGGTCGACAAGTTCCTCCCCGTGGACGTCTATGTGCCCGGCTGCCCGCCACGCCCTGAGGCTTTCCTGCAAGGCTTGATGCTGCTGCAGGAGTCGATCGGCCAAGAACGACGCCCGCTTTCCTGGGTTGTTGGTGATCAAGGTATTTACCGTGCCGAGATGCCAGCCCAGAAAGACCTGCGTCGTGAGCAGCGCATTGCAGTAACCAACCTGCGCAGCCCCGACGAAGTCTGATCCAGCGACCTGCCGCCCGCTCCCCTGGAGCCGGCGGCCTGGCTTCATTCTTAACGTTGACCCAAAGCGACCGAGACCATGACAGCGGACAACGCTATTTTCATTCCGCCCTACAAGGCTGACGACCAGGATGTGGTCGTCGAACTGCACAACCGTTTTGGCGCCGAAGCATTCGTCGCCCAGGAAACCCGCACCGGCATGCCCGTGCTGTGGGTCAAGCGCGAGCAGCTCAAGGAAGTGCTCAGCTTCCTGCGCGGCGTGGCCAAACCGTACAGCATGCTGTACGACCTGCACGGCGTCGACGAGCGCCTGCGCACCCAGCGCCGCGGCCTGCCAGCTGCCGACTTCAGCGTGTTCTACCACCTGCTGTCGATCGAGCGTAACAGCGATGTGATGATCAAGGTGTCGCTCAGCGAAGGCGACCTGAACCTGCCGACCGTGACCGGTATCTGGCCGAACGCCAACTGGTACGAGCGCGAAGTCTGGGACATGTTCGGCATCGACTTTGCCGGCCACCCGCACCTCAGCCGCATCATGATGCCGCCCACCTGGGAAGGCCACCCGCTGCGCAAGGACTACCCGGCCCGCGCCACCGAGTTCGACCCCTACAGCCTGACCCTGGCCAAGCAGCAGCTTGAAGAGGAATCGGCACGCTTCAACCCGGAAGCCTGGGGCATGAAGCGCCAGGGCGCCAACGAGGACTACATGTTCCTCAACCTCGGCCCCAACCACCCTTCCGCGCACGGTGCGTTCCGTATCGTCCTGCAGCTGGACGGTGAAGAGATCGTCGACTGCGTACCGGACATCGGCTACCACCACCGTGGCGCCGAGAAAATGGCCGAGCGCCAGTCCTGGCACAGCTTCATCCCCTACACCGACCGTATCGACTACCTCGGCGGGGTAATGAACAACCTGCCGTACGTGCTCGCGGTCGAGAAGCTGGCCGGCATCAAGGTGCCACAGAAGGTCGACACCATCCGCGTGATGCTGGCCGAGTTCTTCCGTATCACCAGCCACCTGCTGTTCCTGGGTACCTACATCCAGGACGTCGGCGCCATGACCCCGGTGTTCTTCACCTTCACCGACCGCCAGCGCGCGTACACCGTGATCGAAGCGATCACCGGTTTCCGCCTGCACCCGGCCTGGTACCGCATCGGTGGCGTCGCCCACGACCTGCCGCGCGGCTGGGACAAACTGGTCAAGGACTTCGTCGAATGGCTGCCCAAGCGCCTCGACGAGTACGAAAAGGCTGCCCTGCAGAACAGCATCCTCAAGGGCCGTACCATCGGCGTTGCCGCGTACAACACCAAGGAAGCCCTGGCCTGGGGTACCACCGGTGCCGGCCTGCGTGCCACCGGTTGCGACTTCGACCTGCGTAAAGCCCGCCCCTACTCCGGCTACGAGAACTTCGAGTTCGAAGTACCGCTGGCCCACAACGGCGATGCCTACGATCGCTGCATGGTCCGTGTCGAGGAGATGCGCCAGAGTATCCGCATCATCGACCAGTGCCTGCGCAACATGCCGGAAGGCCCGTACAAGGCGGATCACCCGCTGACCACGCCGCCACCGAAAGAGCGCACCCTGCAGCACATCGAAACCCTGATCACGCACTTCCTGCAAGTCTCGTGGGGCCCGGTCATGCCGGCCAACGAGTCGTTCCAGATGATCGAGGCGACCAAGGGCATCAACAGTTACTACCTGACGAGCGATGGCGGCACCATGAGCTACCGCACCCGGATCCGTACCCCGAGCTACCCGCACCTGCAGCAGATCCCTTCGGTGATCAAAGGCAGCATGGTCGCCGACCTCATTGCGTACCTGGGCAGTATCGACTTCGTTATGGCTGACGTGGACCGCTAAGCATGAACAGCACGCTTATCCAGACAGACCGTTTCGCCCTGAGCGAAACCGAGCGCTCGGCCATCGAGCACGAAATGCATCACTACGAGGACCCGCGCGCGGCGTCCATCGAAGCCCTGAAGATCGTCCAGAAGGAACGTGGCTGGGTGCCGGACGGCGCCATCCACGCCATCGGCGAAGTACTGGGCATCCCGGCCAGCGACGTCGAAGGTGTCGCCACCTTCTACAGCCAGATCTTCCGTCAGCCGGTCGGCCGCCACATCATCCGTGTGTGCGACAGCATGGTCTGCTACATCGGCGGTCATGAATCCGTGGTCAGCCAGATTCAAAGCGAACTGGGCATCGGCCTGGGCCAGACCACCGCCGACGGGCGCTTCACCCTGCTGCCGGTATGCTGCCTGGGCAACTGCGACAAGGCCCCGGCGCTGATGATCGACGACGACACCTTCGGTGACGTGCAGCCGGCTGGCGTTTCCAAACTGCTGGAGGGTTACGTATGACCATTACTTCCTTCGGCCCGGCCAACCGCATCGCGCGCACGGCCGAAACCCACCCGCTGACCTGGCGCCTGCGTGACGACGGCGAGCCGGTCTGGCTTGCCGAGTACGAATCGAAGAACGGCTACGCTGCCGCCCGCAAGGCGCTGGCGCAGATGTCGGCCGACGACATCGTGCAAAGCGTCAAGGACTCCGGCCTCAAGGGCCGCGGTGGTGCGGGCTTCCCCACTGGCGTGAAGTGGGGCCTGATGCCCAAAGACGAATCCATGAACATCCGCTACCTGCTGTGCAACGCGGACGAAATGGAGCCGAACACCTGGAAGGACCGCATGCTGATGGAGCAACAGCCCCATCTGCTGGTCGAGGGCATGCTGATCAGCGCCCGCGCCCTGAAGGCCTACCGTGGCTACATCTTCCTGCGTGGCGAATACACCACCGCAGCGAAAAACCTCAACCGCGCCATCGAGGAAGCCAAGGCCGCCGGCCTGCTGGGCAAGAACATCCTCGGCAGCGGTTTCGATTTCGAGCTGTTCGTGCACACCGGTGCCGGCCGCTACATCTGTGGTGAAGAAACCGCACTGATCAACTCGCTGGAAGGCCGCCGCGCCAACCCGCGCTCCAAGCCGCCCTTCCCTGCCGCCGTTGGCGTGTGGGGCAAGCCGACTTGCGTGAACAACGTCGAAACCCTGTGCAACGTCCCGGCCATCGTCGCCAACGGCAACGACTGGTACAAGTCGCTGGCCCGCGAAGGCAGCGAAGACCACGGCACCAAGCTGATGGGCTTCTCCGGCAAGGTGAAGAACCCGGGCCTGTGGGAACTGCCGTTCGGCGTCACCGCCCGCGAACTGTTCGAAGACTATGCCGGCGGCATGCGCGACGGCTTCAAGCTCAAGTGCTGGCAGCCAGGCGGCGCCGGTACCGGCTTCCTGCTGCCCGAGCACCTCGACGCGCAGATGTACGCCGGCGGCATCGCCAAGGTCGGCACCCGTATGGGTACCGGTCTGGCCATGGCAGTGGACGACAGCATCAACATGGTTTCGCTGCTGCGCAACATGGAAGAGTTCTTCGCCCGCGAGTCGTGCGGCTGGTGCACCCCATGCCGTGACGGCCTGCCATGGAGCGTGAAGATGCTGCGCGCACTGGAGAAAGGCCAGGGCCGCGCCGAAGACATCGAGACGCTGCTGGGCCTGGTCAACTTCCTCGGCCCTGGCCGTACCTTCTGTGCTCACGCACCAGGTGCCGTCGAGCCGCTGGGCAGTGCCATCAAATACTTCCGGTCCGAGTTCGAGGCCGGTGTCGCTCCAGCTGCGGCTGGCGATGCCCTGCGCCCCGACCTGGCCAAGCCAATCCAGGCCGGGCCGATCGTGGTCGGCGCATAACAAGATGATTAGGCGGGTGGTCCGTGCCACTCGCCAGCTTGCCGGCAGGCCCGAGAAATCGTGGCGTGTCGCAAGCTCACCGATTTCCATTAGCCACGCCCGCTCACGCGGGCCAACGAAGAACTTTGAACAATGGCCACTATCCACGTAGACGGCAAAGCGCTCGAAGTCAACGGTGCAGACAACCTGTTACAGGCCTGTCTGTCGCTCGGCCTCGACATCCCTTATTTCTGCTGGCACCCGGCGCTTGGTAGCGTTGGCGCCTGCCGGCAGTGCGCGGTCAAGCAGTACACCGACGAGAACGACACCCGCGGTCGTATCGTCATGTCCTGCATGACCCCTGCCTCCGACGGCACCTGGATCTCCATCGACGATGAAGAGTCCAAGGCGTTCCGCGCCAGCGTCGTCGAATGGCTGATGACCAACCACCCGCACGACTGCCCGGTGTGCGAGGAAGGCGGTCACTGCCACCTGCAGGACATGACGGTAATGACCGGCCACAACGAGCGCCGCTACCGTTTCACCAAGCGTACCCACCAGAACCAGGACCTCGGCCCGTTCATCGCCCATGAGATGAACCGCTGCATCGCCTGCTACCGCTGCGTGCGCTACTACAAGGACTATGCCGGTGGTACCGACCTGGGCGTTTACGGCGCCCACGACAACGTGTACTTCGGCCGCGTCGAAGACGGCGTGCTGGAAAGCGAATTCTCCGGCAACCTGACCGAGGTCTGCCCGACCGGCGTGTTCACCGACAAGACCCACTCCGAGCGCTACAACCGCAAGTGGGACATGCAGTTTGCCCCGAGCATCTGCCACGGCTGCTCCAGCGGCTGCAACATCAGCCCGGGCGAGCGCTACGGCGAACTGCGTCGGGTGGAAAACCGCTTCAACGGCTCGGTAAACCAGTACTTCCTGTGCGACCGTGGCCGCTTCGGCTATGGCTACGTCAACCGCAAGGATCGCCCACGCCAGCCACACCTGGCCGACGGCACCAAGCTGGGCCTGGACGCCGCCCTGGACAAGGCCGCCGACCTGCTGCGCGGCCGTACCATCGTCGGTATCGGCTCGCCACGCGCCAGCCTGGAAAGCAACTACGGCCTGCGTGAGCTGGTCGGTGCCGAGTACTTCTACTCGGGTATGGAAGCCGGCGAACTGGCCCGCGTACGCCTGGCCCTGAACGTGCTGAACAACAGCCCGCTGCCGGTCCCGACCCTGCGCGACATCGAAGACCACGACGCCGTGTTCGTGCTCGGTGAAGACCTGACCCAGACCGCTGCCCGCGTCGCCCTGGCCGTGCGCCAGGCCACCAAGGGCAAGGCCGAGGCCATGGCCGAAGCGATGAAGGTGCAGCCGTGGCTCGACGCCGCCGTGAAGAATATCGGCCAGCACGCGCTGTACCCGCTGTTCATCGCTTCGCTGGCTGAAACCAAGCTGGACGACGTCGCCGAAGAATGCGTGCACGCCGCCCCGGCCGACCTGGCCCGCATCGGTTTCGCCGTGGCCCACGCCATCGACCCGAGCGCCCCTGCCGTCGAAGGCCTGGACGCCGAAGCGAAAGCCCTGGCCCAGCGCATCGCCGACGCCCTGGTCGCGGCCAAGCGCCCACTGGTCGTAGCCGGTACCTCACTGGCCGACCCCGCGCTGATCGAAGCCGCCGCCAACATCGCCAAGGCGCTGAAGCTGCGCGAGAAGAACGGCTCGCTGAGCCTGGTGGTGCCTGAAGCCAACAGTCTCGGCCTGGCCATGCTCGGTGGCGAGTCGGTCGATGCCGCGCTGGACGCGGTCATCAGCGGCAAGGCCGACGCCATCGTCGTGCTGGAAAACGACCTGTACGCCCGCGTACCGGCCGCCAAGGTCGATGCAGCCCTGGCCGCGGCCAAGGTAGTGATCGTTGCCGACCACTCGAAAACCCCGACTGTCGACCGCGCCCACCTGGTGCTGCCGGCCGCCTCGTTCGCCGAAGGCGACGGTACCCTGGTCAGCCAGGAAGGCCGCGCCCAGCGCTTCTTCCAGGTCTTCGACCCGCAATACCTGGACAGCAGCATCCAGATCCACGAAGGCTGGCGCTGGATGCACGCCCTGCGTGCCACCCTGCTGAACAAGCCGGTCGACTGGACCCAGCTGGATCACGTCACCAGCGCCTGCGCCGAAGCCGCCCCGCAACTGGCCGGTATCGTCAACGCCGCGCCAAGCGCCGCGTTCCGCATCAAGGGCATGAAACTGGCCCGTGAGCCGCTGCGTTACTCCGGCCGTACCGCCATGCGCGCCAACATCAGCGTGCACGAGCCGCGTACTCCGCAAGACAAGGACACCGCGTTCGCCTTCTCCATGGAAGGCTACTCGGGTTCGGCCGAACCGCGTCAGCAAGTGCCGTTCGCCTGGTCGCCGGGCTGGAACTCGCCGCAAGCCTGGAACAAGTTCCAGGACGAGGTCGGTGGCCACCTGCGTGCCGGTGACCCGGGCGTACGCCTGATCGAACCGCAAGGCGACCGCCTGCACTGGTTCAATACCATTCCGGGCGCCTTCAACCCGGCCCGTGGTACCTGGACTGCCGTGCCGTTCTTCCACCTGTTCGGCAGCGAAGAAAGCTCCTCGCGCGCCGCACCGGTACAAGAGCGCATCCCGGCAGCCTACGTGGCCCTGGCCAAGTCCGAAGCCGACCGCCTGGGCGTCAACGACGGTGCCCTGCTGAGCCTGAACGTTGCCGGTGTGGCCCTGCGCCTGCCGCTGCGTATCAATGAAGAGCTGGGCGCTGGCCTGGTCGCGTTGCCGAAAGGCCTGGCCGGCATTCCGCCTGCCATCTTCGGTGCATCCGTCGAAGGTCTGCAGGAGGCAGCACAATGAGCTGGTTCACCCCCGAAGTGATCGATGTGATCCTGACCGTGCTGCGGGCCATCGTGGTCCTGCTGGCGGTGGTGGTCTGCGGCGCGCTGCTCAGCTTCGTCGAGCGCCGCCTGCTGGGCTGGTGGCAGGACCGTTACGGTCCGAACCGCGTCGGCCCGTTCGGCATGTTCCAGATCGCTGCCGACATGCTGAAGATGTTCTTCAAGGAAGACTGGAACCCGCCCTTCGTCGACCGCGTGATCTTCACCCTGGCACCGGTAGTGGCCATGAGCGCCCTGCTGATCGCCTTCGTGGTCATCCCGATCACCCCGACCTGGGGCGTCGCCGACCTGAACATCGGCCTGCTGTTCTTCTTCGCCATGGCCGGCCTGTCGGTCTACGCGGTGCTGTTCGCCGGCTGGTCGTCGAACAACAAGTACGCCCTGCTGGGCAGCTTGCGTGCCTCGGCACAGACCGTGTCGTACGAAGTGTTCCTGGGCCTGGCGCTGATGGGCGTGGTGGTGCAGGTGGGTTCGTTCAACATGCGCGACATCGTTGAATACCAGGCCCAGAACCTGTGGTTCATCATTCCGCAGTTCTTCGGCTTCTGTACCTTCTTCATCGCTGGCGTCGCCGTGACTCACCGTCACCCGTTCGACCAACCCGAAGCGGAACAGGAACTGGCCGACGGCTACCACATCGAGTATGCCGGCATGAAATGGGGCATGTTCTTCGTCGGTGAGTACATCGGCATCATCCTCATCTCGGCGCTGCTGGTAACCCTGTTCTTCGGCGGCTGGCACGGCCCGTTCGGCATCCTGCCGCAACTGTCGTTCCTGTGGTTCGCGCTGAAGACCGCGTTCTTCATCATGCTGTTCATCCTGCTGCGCGCATCGATCCCGCGCCCACGCTATGACCAGGTGATGGACTTCAGCTGGAAGTTCTGCCTGCCGCTGACCCTGATCAATTTGCTGGTGACCGCTGCGATCGTGCTCTACAACACGCCAGCCGTCGCGGCCCAGTGAGGATTTGACCCATGTTCAAGTATATCGGCGACATCGTTAAGGGCACCGGCACCCAGCTGCGCAGCCTGGCAATGGTGTTCTCCCACGGGTTCCGCAAGCGCGACACCCTGCAGTACCCCGAAGAACCCGTGTACCTGCCGCCGCGCTACCGCGGCCGCATCGTCCTCACCCGCGACCCCGATGGCGAGGAGCGCTGCGTAGCGTGCAACCTCTGCGCGGTGGCCTGCCCGGTCGGCTGCATCTCGCTGCAGAAGGCCGAGACCGAGGACGGCCGCTGGTACCCGGAGTTTTTCCGCATCAACTTCTCGCGCTGCATCTTCTGCGGTCTGTGTGAAGAAGCGTGCCCGACCACCGCGATCCAGCTGACTCCGGATTTCGAAATGGCCGAGTTCAAGCGTCAGGACCTGGTGTACGAGAAAGAAGATCTGCTGATCTCCGGCCCCGGCAAGAACCCTGACTACAACTTCTACCGTGTTGCCGGCATGGCAATCGCTGGCAAGCCGAAGGGCTCTGCACAGAACGAAGCCGAGCCGATCAACGTGAAGAGCTTGCTCCCATAAGGACAGAAAGATGGAATTCGCTTTCTACTTCGCATCCGGGATCGCCGTGGTCTCCACCCTTCGGGTGGTGACCGGCACCAACCCCGTGCACGCCTTGCTTTACCTGATCATTTCGCTGATTTCCGTGGCCATGATCTTCTTCGCCCTGGGTGCGCCGTTCGCCGGCGCCCTGGAAGTGATCGCCTACGCCGGCGCCATCATGGTGCTGTTCGTGTTCGTGGTGATGATGCTCAACCTCGGGCCGGCTTCGGTCGCCCAGGAACGGGGCTGGCTCAAGCCCGGTATCTGGGCCGGGCCGGTGATCCTCGCCGCCCTGCTGCTGCTGGAGCTGCTGTACGTGCTGTTCGTCACCCCGAGCGGCGCCGGCATCAGCGGTACCACCGTGGGCCCGAAAGAAGTCGGCATCAGCCTGTTCGGCCCTTACCTGCTGGTGGTCGAACTGGCTTCGATGCTGCTGCTGGCCGCGGCCGTCACCGCCTTCCACCTGGGCCGCAACGAGGCGAAGGAGTAAATCATGGGTGCTATCCCTCTCGAGCATGGTCTGGCGGTCGCCGGCATCCTGTTCTGCTTAGGTCTGGTTGGCCTGATGGTCCGCCGCAACATCCTCTTCGTGCTCATGAGCCTGGAAGTCATGATGAACGCCTCTGCCCTGGCGTTCGTCGTCGCCGGTGCCCGTTGGGTCCAGCCCGACGGCCAGGTGATGTTCATTCTGGTGATCAGCCTGGCAGCCGCCGAGGCCAGTATTGGCCTGGCCATCCTGCTGCAGCTGTATCGCCGCTTCCACACTCTCGACATCGATGCTGCCAGTGAGATGCGCGGATGAACCTTCTCTTCCTGACTTTCGTCTTCCCCCTCGTCGGCTTCCTGCTGCTGTCGTTCTCGCGCGGGCGGTTCTCGGAGAACCTGTCCGCCCTGATCGGCGTCGGCTCGGTAGGCCTTTCGGCCGCCACCGCCGCCTACGTCATCTGGCAATTCAATGTCGCCCCGCCTGAAGGCGGCGCGTACAGCCAGCTGCTGTGGCAGTGGATGTCGGTGGACGGCTTCGCGCCGAACTTCACCCTGTACCTGGACGGCCTGTCGGTCACCATGCTCGGCGTTGTCACCGGTGTCGGCTTCCTGATCCACCTGTTCGCTTCCTGGTACATGCGTGGCGAAGCCGGTTACTCGCGCTTCTTCGCGTACACCAACCTGTTCATCGCCAGCATGCTGTTCCTGGTGCTGGGCGACAACCTGCTGTTCATCTACTTCGGCTG
The DNA here is from genome assembly GCF_002113105.1 of Pseudomonas sp. B22(2017). Taxonomy (NCBI): domain Bacteria; kingdom Pseudomonadati; phylum Pseudomonadota; class Gammaproteobacteria; order Pseudomonadales; family Pseudomonadaceae; genus Pseudomonas; species Pseudomonas sp. B22(2017). The sequence continues at coordinate 204,805 of NZ_NEJN01000002.1, read as the reverse complement.
GGAAGGCGTGGGCCTGTGCTCGTACCTGTTGATCGGTTTCTACTACAGCAACCGCAACAACGGTAACGCGGCACTCAAGGCATTCATCGTCACCCGTATCGGCGATGTGTTCATGGCCATCGGCCTGTTCATCCTGTTCGTCCAGCTGGGTACCCTGAACGTGCAGGAACTGCTGGTGCTGGCACCGCAGAAGTTCCAGGCTGGCGACACCTGGATGGTGCTGGCAACCCTGATGCTGCTGGGTGGTGCGGTCGGTAAATCGGCCCAGCTGCCACTGCAGACCTGGCTGGCCGACGCGATGGCCGGCCCTACTCCGGTCTCCGCGCTGATCCACGCGGCAACCATGGTGACCGCGGGCGTGTACCTGATCGCCCGTACCAACGGCCTGTTCCTGCTGGCGCCGGACATCCTGCACCTGGTAGGGGTGGTCGGTGGCGTGACCTTGGTACTGGCCGGCTTCGCCGCGCTGGTGCAGACCGACATCAAGCGTATCCTCGCCTACTCGACCATGAGCCAGATCGGCTACATGTTCCTGGCCCTGGGCGTTGGCGCCTGGGACGCGGCGATCTTCCACCTGATGACCCACGCCTTCTTCAAGGCCCTGCTGTTCCTTGCCTCCGGTGCGGTGATCGTTGCCTGCCACCACGAGCAGGACATCTTCAAGATGGGCGGCCTGTGGAAGAAACTGCCGCTGGCCTACGCCAGCTTCGTGGTCGGTGGCGCTGCCCTGGCTGCCCTGCCGATCGTGACCGTGGGCTTCTACTCCAAGGACGAGATCCTCTGGGAAGCCTTCGCCAGCGGCAACACCGGCCTGCTGTACGCCGGCCTGGTCGGTGCGTTCATGACCTCGCTGTACACCTTCCGCCTGATCTTCATCGCCTTCCACGGCGAAGCCAAGACCGAAGCCCACGCTGGCCACGGCATCAGCCACTGGCTGCCGCTGGGCGTGCTGATCGTGCTGTCGACCTTCGTCGGCGCCTGGATCACCCCGCCGCTGGCAGGTGTGCTGCCTGAAAGCGCCGGCCACGCCGGTGGCGAAGCCAAGCACGCGCTGGAGATCACTTCGGGCGTCATCGCCATCGCCGGTATCCTGCTGTCGGCCCTGCTGTTCCTGGGCAAGCGCCGCTTCGTCAGCGCCGTCGCCAACAGCGGTATCGGTCGTGTCCTGTCGGCCTGGTGGTTCGCCGCCTGGGGCTTCGACTGGATCTACGACAAGCTGTTCGTCAAACCTTACCTGCTGATCAGCCACATCCTGCGCAAGGATCCGGTTGACCGCAGCATCGGCCTGATTCCTCGCCTGGCTCGCGGCGGCCACGTCGCCATGAGCAAGACCGAGACCGGCCAGCTGCGCTGGTACACCGCTTCGATCGCCGTTGGCGCAGTGCTGGTACTCGGCGCTGTGGTAGTGGCCGCGGTATGACCATGAACCTTGCGAACCTTGCGACCCTGCAAAAGGAAACGAACCCGTCATGATTTTGCCTTGGCTGATCCTGATCCCCTTCATCGGCGGCTTCCTGTGCTGGCTGGGTGAGCGCTTCGGCGCCACCCTGCCGCGCTGGATCGCGCTGCTGACCATGTCCCTTCTGCTCGGCATCGGCCTGTGGCTGTGGGGTAACGGCGACTACACCCTGGCACCCGCTCCGGGCGCCGAGCCTGCCTGGGCCCTGGAATACAAAGTCCAGTGGATCCAGCGTTTCGGCATCAGCATCCACCTGGCCCTCGACGGCCTGTCGCTGTTGATGATCCTGCTCACCGGCCTGCTCGGTGTGCTGTCGGTACTGTGTTCCTGGAAAGAGATCCAGCGTCACGTCGGCTTCTTCCACCTCAACCTGATGTGGATCCTTGGCGGCGTGGTCGGTGTGTTCCTGGCCCTGGACCTGTTCCTGTTCTTCTTCTTCTGGGAAATGATGCTGGTGCCGATGTACTTCCTCATCGCGCTCTGGGGTCACAGCTCGTCGGACGGCAAGAAGACCCGGATCTACGCGGCGACCAAGTTCTTCATCTTCACCCAGGCCAGCGGCCTGATCATGCTGGTGGCGATCCTCGGCCTGGTGCTGGTCAACTACACCAACACCGGCGTGATCACCTTCAACTACAGCGACCTGCTCAAGGCCGAACTGCCAGCCGGTACCGAATACCTGCTGATGCTGGGCTTCTTCATCGCCTTCGCGGTGAAGCTGCCGGTGGTGCCGTTCCACTCCTGGCTGCCTGACGCTCACGCCCAGGCACCGACCGCAGGTTCCGTGGACCTGGCCGGTATCTTGCTGAAGACTGCGGCCTACGGCCTGCTGCGCTTCGCCCTGCCGCTGTTCCCGAACGCTTCGGCCGAGTTTGCGCCAATCGCCATGACCCTGGGCCTGATCGGTATCTTCTACGGTGCCTTCCTGGCCTTTGCGCAAACCGACATCAAGCGCCTGGTCGCCTTCTCCAGCGTCTCGCACATGGGCTTCGTGCTGATCGGTATCTATTCCGGCAGCCAGCAGGCCCTGCAAGGCGCGGTGATCCAGATGCTGGCCCACGGCCTGTCCGCTGCCGCGCTGTTCATCCTGGCCGGCCAGCTGTACGAGCGCTTGCACACCCGTGACATGCGCCAGATGGGTGGCCTGTGGCACCGCATCGCCTACCTGCCGGCCATCAGCCTGTTCTTCGCCGCCGCCTCCCTGGGCCTGCCCGGTACAGGCAACTTCGTCGGCGAGTTCCTGATCCTGATCGGCAGCTTCGCCAGCGTGCCTTGGATCACCGTGATCGCCACCACTGGCCTGGTGTTCGGTTCGGTGTACTCGCTGATCATGATCCACCGCGCCTACTTCGGCCCGGCCAAGACCGACACCGTGCTGGCCGGCATGGACGGACGCGAACTGATCATGGTCCTGGGTCTGGCGGTACTGCTGATCCTGCTGGGCGTGTATCCGCAGCCGTTCCTCGACACCTCTGCCGCCACCATGAGTGGTGTGCAGCAGTGGCTCGGTTCCGCTTTCACTCAACTCGCTTCGGCCCGGTAAGAGCGCTATGGAATTCACCACTCAACACTTCATCGCATTGGCGCCGATGCTGATCACCACCATCACCACGGTGGTGGTGATGCTGGCGATCGCCTGGAAGCGCAACCACTCGCAGACCTTCCTGCTGTCCACCGTGGGCCTCAACCTGGCCCTGCTGTCGATCCTGCCGGCGCTGAAGGTTGCGCCGCTGGCGGTCACCCCGCTGATCACCATCGACAAGTTCGCCTGCCTGTACATGGCGATCATCCTGGTGGCGACGCTGGCCTGCGTCACCCTTGCCCACGCCTACCTCGGCGAAGGCTCCAAGGGTTTCCCGGGCAACCGTGAAGAACTGTACCTGCTGCTGCTGATGTCGGCCCTCGGTGGCCTGGTGCTGGTTAGCGCCAACCACCTGGCCGGCCTGTTCATCGGCCTGGAGCTGCTGTCGGTACCGGTCTATGGCCTGGTGGCGTATGCCTTCTTCAACAAGCGCTCGCTGGAAGCCGGCATCAAGTACATGGTGCTGTCGGCCGCAGGCTCGGCCTTCCTGCTGTTCGGCATGGCCTTGCTGTACGCCGACGCCGGCAGCCTGAGCTTCGACCAGATCGGCAAGGCCCTGGCCGCCACCAGCATGCCAAGCCTGGTGGCCCAGCTGGGCCTGGGCATGATGCTGGTCGGCCTGGCCTTCAAACTGTCGCTGGTACCGTTCCACCTGTGGACCCCGGACGTGTACGAAGGCGCCCCGGCACCGGTCGCCGCCTTCCTGGCAACCGCCAGCAAGGTTGCGGTGTTCGCCGTTGTCGTGCGTCTGTTCATGCTCTCCCCTGCTGCCAGCAGCGGCGCGCTGAGCACCGTACTGGCGGTGATTGCCGTGGCCTCGATCCTGATCGGCAACCTGCTGGCACTGACCCAGAGCAACCTCAAGCGCCTGCTCGGTTACTCGTCCATCGCCCACTTCGGTTACCTGGTCATCGCCCTGGTCGCCAGCAAGGGCCTGGCCCTGGAAGCCATGGGCGTGTACCTGGTCACCTACGTGATCACCAGCCTGGGCGCCTTCGGTGTCATCACCCTGATGTCCTCGCCTTACGGCGGCCGTGACGCCGATGCACTGTACGAGTACCGCGGCCTGTTCTGGCGCCGTCCGTACCTGACTGCGGTACTGACCGTGATGATGCTGTCGCTGGCGGGTATCCCGCTGACCGCCGGCTTCATCGGCAAGTTCTACATCATTGCCACTGGCGTCGAGTCGCACCTGTGGTGGCTGGTCGGTGCCCTGGTGATCGGTAGCGCCATCGGCGTCTACTACTACCTGCGCGTCATGGTCACCCTGTACCTGGTCGAGCCGAACCTGCGTCGCCACGACGCCCCGCTGAAATGGGAACAGCGCACCGGCGGCGTCATGCTGCTGGCCATCGCCATTCTCGCCTTCGTGCTGGGTGTGTACCCGCAACCGCTGCTGGAAATGGTCCAGCAAGCCGGCCTGCAACTGATCGGCTGATCGCCCCGGTAAAACAAGACACCCCGCTTATGCGGGGTGTTTTTTTATCTGCACGCTTTTATCCGTGAGCATGAAGGCTTATTCACCAGGATTGTCCTGGACGGCCCCCGGCAGCGCTGCCTTGCGTAAATCACCGTTGGCCGAAGGCAGGTACACTTCCGGGTTGGGCATGCCGCTGGGCGAGAGCTCATGGGTCATCTCGAACTCGGCACGCACCGACCAGCCACAGGCCTCGTTGGTGCATTGCAAATAGGCGATCCGCAGGAAAATATGACGCCCTTCACTGGTGCGTATACGCATCCGGCTGTGGCAATGCGGGCAAACCAGCTTGTATGTACTCACGGCAAGTACCTGCAAGCATTGTTCGGGCTTACCTTCTGTGAGAATAGTCGTCCGGTTTTGTCAGTATTGGCTGCATATATAGGTGTATTCTTCAGTTTGATGCTTCTCATTGCAGGAATGCTCCTTAAAACGCAGGGCTGTATTCATAACGAGTAGTTTAAGCCCATGGAATATCATTAAACCAGTCATGGATATTAGTTATGAGTACCCACGTACTTGCTTCGGTGCTGACCAGGCTGAAGCTTCTGACCGCTACGGAATCTGACGCCGAGCTGTCCAGAGCGCTCTCGATCAGCCCGCAGACATTGAGCAGCTGGAAGGTGCGCGACAGCATTCCTTACTCACTTTGCATAGACATCGCCAGGCAGTATGCATGCTCACTGGACTGGCTTCTGCTGGGTGAGCCCGAACGACATCGCGCAGGCCTGGACGACGAAGGCTGGGAACAGGACATGCTCGCGCGCCTGCGCACCCTGTCGCTTGCCGATCGCCAAGCCGTTCTCCTGCTGGTTCAGGACAAGCAACGCATCCAGCAGCTGGAGCGGCAATTGAGCGCGCTGACCAGTCGCTCGCCCAATGCCGCCAGCGGCTAGCCCCGGCGGCGCCAGCGCTGGATGAGTTCGCGCGGGTCCAGCGTATCCAGCCAGACCATCACCTTGAGGCTGATGGGGATCACCACCACGGCAGCCACGAACCCCGCCATGCCACGGCTCAGCAAGGGCACCAGTGACGAAACCAGCGGCTCGAACAGGTGGCCAACCCCCACGGTCACGAACACCAGCAAGAGTTTCTTGCCCAGCGTCAGGCGCCTGGCCTTGTTGGTGATCAACCGGTCACGCGCCGCGCTCACCAACAAAGCCCCCAGCAGCGCGGCGAACAGGACATTGCCATCCACGCCCAGCAACTCCACCAGCGCCGGGGCCAGGCTGTCGACAACAGATTTTTCAGTCATGGGCAGCCCCTCGGTGTGCGGCGGGCAGGTAGGCGGTCGAGCCCAGGTTACGCATGACCGCGGCTTCGACAAAGCGGATGTAGCACACCCGCAATGCACGCCCGTGGTCATGCCCGGCCACATCCTCGAGGCGCTTGTAGCCCCGTTCTCGCAACACCGCGCGCCAGCGCGCAAATTCGCGTGCCGCGTCGATGGCAGCGCAGCGTGCGGCCACTTCCAGCACAGCCTCACTGACAGGCCGCTTCAGGTTCAGGCGCTCACGCAGCCTGTCCAGTTCCACCCGTGGCCAGAAGGGGTCATGGCAATCGGCAAAACGCCGTAACCGAGGATCGTTGCCCATGCTTCACCCCCTCACTGCTCGGCCAGCATGCCGTAGCGAATGGCCTTGATCACCGCAGCCACCCGCGTGGGCACATCGAACTTGCGCAGGATGTTCGACACATGGAAGTTCACCGTCGATTCCTTGCATTCCAGGATCTGGCCAATCTCCCACGAGCTCTTTCCGTAGGCACACCACAACAGCACTTGCCGTTCACGTGGCGTCAGGCGAACCGGGGCGTCCGCCAGGGGTTGCTGCGAGTGTCGTGCGTTGTCAGTCATGTTTGAACTCCACGGGTGATTGAGCGAGGCATCGCTGCCGGTCTGCAATCACCTTACGAAGCGCAGGTCGCCCTGCTCCATCGCTGCGGCTTGTAAAGAACTTTCGTACAAAACCGTCTGACGAAGGTTGCGCGATATTTGTCGACTTTCCTCGTGCTCCAAGCGGCATTTCGCTCGTCTCAACGCCGTTGTCCATTCGCCTTTCGCCTGGAGTCGTACAATGCGTTGCGTTTTGCCCCCACCATCCTGCCTCGGCCTGCTGGCTGCTTTCGCTACCTCCCAGCCCGCCCTGGCGGCACCTCCGGTCGAGTTGGGCCAGGTGCTGATTACCGATGAGGAGCAGAACGACCTGACTGCAGCCAGCGAACGCCTGCACGAAGTGCCGGGCGCAAGCAACCTGGTGGACATGCAGCGCGTGGGACAAGGCCGGGTTGCCAGCAACCAGGATGTACTGGCCTACCAGCCCGGGGTGTTCGCGCAATCGGCGGGCAACGATGGCATCAAACTGTCGATCCGCGGTTCGGGCATCAACCGCGCACCGGGGGCCCACGGTTCCGGGGTGTACACGATGTTCGATGGCCTGCCCCTGACCGGCCCGGGCGGCACGCCCTACGAGCTGTTCGAGCCGCTGTGGCTTAGCCGTGCCGAAGTGCTGCGCGGCGCCAACGGCTTCGACCAGGGTTCCCTCGCCCTGGGCGGTGCTATCAACTACGTCACCCACACCGGCTACGACGCCGCGCCGCTGCAGGTGCGCTACGAAGTCGGCAGCCGCGGCTACCAGCATCGGCACATCAGCTCGGGGCAGGTACTGGGCAACCTCGACTACTACGTGGCCCTGACCGATTCGGAATATGACGGCTACCAGGCGCACAGCAGCGGCAGTGCCAAGGGTGTGGCGGCCAATGTCGGCTACCGCTTCAACCCGAACCTGGAAACCCGCTTCTACCTGCGCTACCGGGAAACCGAGAACGAGTTGGCCGGGCGCCTGACCAAGGAACAGATCAAGCACCACCCCCGCGCCGCGAACCCGGCCTACCTGGCCCGCGACGACAGCCGCCCGCAACCGGGCAGTACCTGGGTGGGCAACAAGACCACCTTCTACCTCGACGACGATGCGCTCCTGGAAGCTGGCCTGGTCTACCACGACTACCCGATGGACCTGCGCGAAGGCCCGATGCGCCTGAAGGTGGCCTATACCGATGTGAGCGGCACCTTGAACTACTTCCGCCGTGACACTTTGTTCGGCCACGAGAGCAAGACCACCGTCGGCTGGCGCACCACCAAACATCTGCCCAACAGCGGTGCTTCACAGTTCACCCGTAATGGCGACGTGTTCGGTGAGCGCATCCGTGACTTCACCTACCAGGGCTCGGACACCGTGCTGCATGTGGGCAATGACCTGGAGCTGGTACCGAACCTGTGGCTGACCACTGGCCTGGCGATGATCTATACCCGCCGTGAAAGTGATGTCACTTACCACCCTGCCGGGGGCGGCAAAGTGAGCCAGCATGACTGGGACTATGCACCACGCCTGGGGCTGCGCTATGACATCAGCCCGGACTTGCAGGTGTACGGCAACCTGAGCCGCTCGGTCGAACCACCCCATCCCTGGGCCCTGATCTGGAGTGCGCCCACAGCCAACCAACCGATCGAGATGCAAAACCAGACGGCCACCACACTGGAATTGGGTGCACGCGGCGAATCGGCATTGGGGCATTGGGACCTGGCGTGGTACTACTCGCAGGTTCGCCATGAATTGCTGGCGGTGGAGATCGTGCAAGGCGCTCCGGCCAAGGAATTCAACGCCAGCGCCACCGTGCACCAGGGCGTGGAAGCCGGCCTCGACAGTACCCTGTGGGAACGCGCCGGTACTGGCAGGCTGAGTTTGCGCCAGGCCTACACCTTCAGTGACTTCCACTACCGCGATGACGACAAGTTCGGCGATAACCGCCTGCCGGGCATCCCCATGCACTACTACCAGGCCGAGTTGCGCTATGACTGGCCGAGCGGTTTCTACGCCGGGGTGAACACGCAGATGGCGTCGAAGGTGCAGGTGGACTACGCCAACAGTTACCACGCCGATGAATATGCCTTGCTCGGCGCACGCCTGGGCTGGGATTCACCGAAGCAGGACTGGCAGACCTGGCTGGACCTGCGCAACCTGACCAACAAGCGTTATGCGGCGACGGTGACACCTGGCTACAACGATGCCGGAAAGGATGAGGCCCGTTCGACGCCAGGCGAAGGCTTTGGCGTGTATGCCGGGGTTTCCTACAGCTTCCGCTAGAACATGCCGCGCTCCGCTTCTGTAGGAGCAGCCTTGTGCTGCGAAGAGGCCGGTACAGATCCTATTGATGTGTGATTTGTACCGGCCTCTTCGCAGCACAAGGCTGCTCCTACAAAGAGACCGTCCATTCAACGATCGCGAATCAAACCGCCCTGTTCAACTTCACCCAGGAAGCGAACTTGTCAATAAACGCCTGCAAGAACGGCCGGGTCTTGTCATTGAGCTTGCCCGAATCCTCGAACAGGCTAGCCGCGCCGCCAATGTAGGCCTCGGGCATCTGCATGCACGGCATGTCCAGAAACACCAGCGACTGGCGCACGGCATGGTTGGCGCCGAAGCCACCAATGGCCCCCGGCGACACACTGGCCACCGCCGCCGGCTTGCCACTCCAGGCGCTTTGCCCGTAGGGCCGCGAGCCTACATCGATGGCATTCTTCAGGCCGCCAGGCACCGAGCGGTTGTACTCCGGGGTAACGAACAACACCGCATCACTGCGGCGGATCTCGTCGCGAAAACGCTTCCACGCGTCCGGCGCGTCGGCCTCGATATCCTCGTTGTACAACGGCAGATCACCAATCTCCACGATCTTCAGGGCAAGGCTGGACGGCGCCAGCTCCGAGAGTGCGCGGGCGACCTTGCGGTTGTAGGAGTCCTTGCGCAAGCTACCGACGACCACCGCTACCGAATACACCTGGCTCATGGCAATTTCCAACCTCTGCTGGGTAAAGGGACGTTGTAGTTATAGATGACCGTTCCTCGGCGCCTTGGTTTTTTTTCCACGGGGCGAAAACTTCCGACGCTGTTACACGGTCTATGCCTGCAGACATTTCCCACGTAATTCAGAGGTTTCCACCCAAATGGCAGCAGTAATGGTCGACCAATTCCACGCCCGTGACGCCGAAGGCCGCATCTACCCCGTGCACGAGTTCCAGGAGTCGACCCTGCAAACCGACGGCAGCACGCTGGGCGCGCCCATCACCACCTATCGCCTGGCCATCGGCGACAAGGTCAACCATCTGGGTGAAAACCGCTTCGAACTGGCGCGCAGCGGCGTCGAGATCATTCGCATTCCTTGATGCAGTCCACCGTGTAGCGGCCGCTTTCATTCTGCAGGCCGTGCACGTCGGCGACGAAACCTGGGAAGCCCTGGTTGAACGCCCGGGCGAAGGCCAGGTAATCGACTATCGAGCGGGTCGCCTCGGTAAACCGCTCCCCCGGCATGATCAACGGAATACCAGGCGGGTACGGCACCAGCATCACCGCTGCCACCCGCCCCAGCAGCGCCTCGATCGGCACCGCCTCCACCTCACCGCGCACCATCTGGTCATAGGCCCGGGCCGGGCTCACGGCCACCTCCGGCAAGCGCGTGAACAGCCGCTTCAATTGCTTGGCCGTAGCATTGGCGCGGTAGCAGCCATGCAACTGGTCGCACAGGTCGCGCAGGCCCATGCCCTGGTAGCGTGAGGCATCGGCAGCCACCACACTCGGCAGGCAGTTGCTCAGGGCGGTATTGCCGTCATAGTGGCGCTTGAACTCCAGCAACTCGGTGAGCAAGGTGCTCCACTTGCCCTTGGTGATGCCCATGGAGAACAGCACCAGGAAGCTGTACAGGCCGGTTTTCTCCACCACCAGCCCCCGCTCCCAGAGAAACTTGCTGACCACTGCCGCCGGGATGCCATGCTCGCCCAGTGCACCGCCCGCGCTCAGGCCCGGCATCACAAGGGTCACCTTCAGCGGGTCGAGCAGCACATAGTCATCCGCCACTTCGCCAAAGCCATGCCACTCCGCCCCCGGCTGCAGCAGCCAGTCCTGCGCGGCCAGGCGGTGGATGCCTTCGGCGCTCGGCGGCTGCCAGATGCTGAACCACCAGTCGTCGGCGGCGATGTGCTCGCGCAGGTTGGCCAGGGCACGGCGAAAGCTCAGCGCCTCGTCGAACATTTCTTGCAGCAGCGAACGCCCGGCCGGCCCTTCCATCATGGTCGAGGCCACGTCCAGCGAAGCGAGGATGCTGTACTGCGGCGAGGTCGAGATGTGCATCATGAACGCTTCGTTGAAGCGGTCACGGTCCAGCTGGCGCCTGGCCCCGTCCTGCACATGAATCATCGAGGCCTGGCTGAACGCGGCCAGCAGCTTGTGGGTGGAATGGGTGCTGAACACCAGCGGGCTGTCTGCCGCGCAGGCCGTGCCCATGGCATAGCGCCCGGTAAAGAACTCGTGGAATGCCGCATAGGCGAACCAGGCCTCGTCGAAGTGCAGCACCTCGACACTGGCGCCCAGGGTCTGCTTGATCAGCCCGGCGTGGTAGCACAGGCCGTCGTAGGTGGAGTTGGTCACCACCGCCAGCTTGATGCGCTGCCCGCGATCGCGAGCAAGAGGGTTGGCCTGGATCTTCGCCTGGATCGCCTCGGGGCTGAACTCGCTGAGCGGGATCGGGCCGATGATCCCGAGTTCGTTGCGCTCGGGGCACAGATAGAGGGGAATGGCACCGGTCATGATGATCGCATGCACCACCGACTTGTGGCAGTTGCGGTCCACCAGCACCAGGTCGTCGCGGCCGACCATGGCGTGCCAGACGATCTTGTTGGCCGTGGAGGTGCCGTTGATGACGAAAAAGGTGTGGTCGGCGCCAAAGTTGCGCGCAGCCCTGGCTTCGGCTTCGGCCAAGGGGCCGGTGTGATCGAGCAGCGAGCCCAGCTCCGGCACGGAAACGGACAGGTCCGAGCGTAGGGTGTTTTCCCCGAAGAACTGGTGAAAGGCCTGGCCCACTGGGCTTTTGCGATAGGCCACGCCGCCGCCGTGGCCCGGGGTGTGCCAGGAATAATTGGACTGCGCGGTGTGCTGCACCAGGGCCTTGAAGAACGGCGGCAGCAGGCCGTCCAGGTAGATATGTGCGGCACGCGCCACCTGGCGCGCAAGAAACGGCACGGTGTCTTCGAACAAGTACAGGATGCCACGCAGCTGGTTGAGCTCGCTCATGGCTTCGGCGGGGGCGTTTTCCAGGGTTACTTGTTCGCCCAGGGCGAAAATCGGCAGGCTGGGGGCGCGCAGGCGGGCCAGGCGGATCAGCTCGGCCATGTTCTGCAGCAGGTGGGTATTCTCGCCGACGCCCTCGGCGGCAATCAGCATGCAGGCCAGGCCATGGTGGGTGGCAGCGACCAGGCAGGCCTCGGCATGGTCGGCGGCGGCGAGGACGGCAAAGCCGTCCTGGCGCAGTTCCTCGGCGATGCCCCGCACACGCTCGCCAGCGACGCTGTCAACCTTGATGGCGCGGTGCACGATGAGGATGGGGAACTTGAGGTCCTTGTACATCAGGTGGCTACCTCCGAAGGACATGGCGTCTATTTCAGGGTAGTAGAACCTGTGTGGTCAGGACCGGTATCGCCTTCAAGACATGCGCAGGATCTGTAGGAGCAGCCTTGTGCTGCGAAGAGGCCATTTCTGCTGAAGAAGATCTGTTGCCCTACCGGCCTCTTCGCAGCACAAGGCTGCTCCTACAGGTACATCACCGGCTTCGGAACTTGTGATGAACCTGTGGGAGCGGGTTCACCCGCGAAAGGGCCGGAGCAGGCGAAAGATCAGCCAGCAGGTGTCTCGGTCAGAGCCTGCCACATGGATGGCCCACCCGCCGACTTGGCAATGGCCGCCAGGCGCTCGGCATGCGCTTCCAGCTCTTCGGCACTGGCCATGATCACTCGCCCTGGCACACGCCCGGTAATACGGCGAATCTCGCTGCCACCAGCACCCGACCCTTCATCCTCGGCTTCTGCCCCATGCGCGGCCAGCGACAGGCTGGTCTGGCCACCGGTCATTGCCAGGTAGACGTCAGCCAGCAATTCCGAGTCGAGCAATGCGCCGTGCAGCTCACGGCCCGAGTTGTCGATATCGTAGCGTTTGCACAGGGCATCCAGGCTGTTGCGCTGCCCCGGGTGGCGCGCGCGCGCCAGCAGCAGGGTGTCGAGGATGGTGCAGTGCTGCGAAATGTCCGCGCGGTCCTGCTGGCCCAGCAAGGCAAATTCGTTGTTGATGAAGCCAACGTCGAACGCCGCGTTGTGGATGACCAGCGTGGCGCCCTGGATGAACTCGAAGAACTCCTCTGCGACATCGCCAAAGCGTGGCTTGCCGATCAGGAAGGCATCGGTGATGCCGTGGACGTTGATGGCGCCCTCGTCACTCTCGCGGTCTGGCTGCAGGTAGACGTGGAAGTGCCGCCCGGTCAGGCGCCGGCCGATGACCTCGACACAGCCGATCTCGATGATCCGGTGGCCTTCGCTGACCGGCATACCCGTGGTTTCGGTATCGAGAATGACGAACCGTTTATCTTGCTGCTGCTCCACGCGGGGCGCTCCAACTTGCATCAGTTACAAAGGCCGGAATTGTACCCCAGCTCAACGCTTGGCGCGCACCTCATCGACCCCACGGTTGGCCAGCTGGTCGGCGCGTTCGTTTCCGGGGTGGCCGATATGCCCGCGCACCCACTTCCAGGTCACCTTGTGGCGGTTGACCTGCTCATCCAGCTGCTGCCACAGGTCGGCGTTCTTCACCGGCTCCTTGGCCGCGGTTTTCCAGCCGCGCTTCTTCCAGTTGGTCATCCATTCGTTGATGCCCTTCATCACGTACTGCGAGTCGGTGGTCAGCACCACTTCGCATTCGCGCTTCAGCGCCATCAAGCCCTGGATCGCGGCCATCAGTTCCATGCGGTTGTTGGTGGTTTCGCGTTCGCCGCCCCACAGTTCCTTCTCGACGCCCTTGTAGATCATAAGGACGCCCCAGCCGCCAGGGCCAGGGTTGCCCTTGCAGGCACCATCGGTAAACATCTCGACGCTTTCGCTCATGTACCACTCATGTTCAGTGCTTTTCAGTATCCGGGTTGGCCGCCGTGCGGTTGACCTTGGCAAGTGGCAGCGGCAGCAGCTTGCCCATCGGCTCGCGACGCTCCTGGCGCAACGGCCGCAGGCCCACCACCATCTTGCGCGCTACCAGCAGGTACACCCCGCCACCGGAACTCTGCCAGCCGCCAGCCACCCGTTCCCAGCCCGCCAGGCGCTGCTGCCAGGCCGGTGAGGCAAGCGGCGGACGATAGCACCCGAAGCGGCGTTTCTCCAGCGCGAAGCCCAGCAGGTTGAGCCAGTCGCCCACCCGTGACGGCGAGATGCAACGGGCCTTGCGCAGGGCGCCGTGGCTGAAGAAATGGCGCATGCCCCAGCTGCTCCAGGGGTTGATCCCGACGATCAGCAGGTGCCCGCCAGGGCGCACCGCGCTGGCCGCCTCGCGCAGCAGGCCGTGAGGCGAAAGGCAGAAATCCAGGCCATGCTGCAGCACCACCACGTCGGCGGCGTGCTCGCTCAGCGGCCAGGCCTGCTCCTCGCAAACAATCTCCACCCCCGGCAGCGGTGCACCGAGGCGCACGTTGCGCTGCACCTGGGGCGCGCTGGGCGGTGGCTCGGCGCAGGGCCCGTAGTGCACAAGGTAACCCCCGAAGAAGCGCCCGAGCTCTTCTTCCAGCAGTTTTTCCTCCTCCCTGAGCATCAGTTGGCCGAGTGGGCCGTTGAACCACTCACGGGCCAGGCTGATCAGCTTGACCCAGTCCGGGTCGGCCTGGGCAAAGGCTTGGTCGTTCATTGCGCTCTCCCTCGAAGGTTCTCGCACCGCGCCATCGCGGATAAGATGCCTTCATGTGCCACGCTAGGCGAATCGGATCCGCACCATGATACAGATCGATGCTCTCCCCGCTTTCTCCGACAACTACATCTGGTTGTTACAGGATACTGCCAAACGCCGCTGCGCGGTGGTCGATCCGGGTGACGCCGGCCCAGTGGAACGCTGGCTGTCGGCCAACCCCGGCTGGGTGCTGAGTGACATCCTGGTCACCCACCACCACAACGACCACGTCGGCGGCGTGGAAAGGCTCAAGCAGCTGACCGGCGCCCGGGTCTGTGGCCCGGCCCACGAGCGCATCCCCTGCCGTGACCTGGCGCTGGACGAAGGTGACCAGGTGACCGTGCTGGACGTGACCTTCCAGGTGCTGGCCGTGCCCGGCCATACCCTGGGGCACATCGCCTTGTTCAGCGACCAGCCGGCAACGCCGGTGCTGTTCAGTGGCGACACGCTGTTCGCCGCCGGTTGCGGGCGCATGTTCGAAGGCACTCCCGAACAGATGCAGCCAGCCCTCGCCCGCCTGGCAGCCCTGCCAGAGCAGACCGAGGTGTACTGCGCCCACGAATACACCCTGAGCAACCTGCGTTTCGCCAAGGCGGTGGAACCCGAGAACCCGCACGTTCAGCAGCGGTTCGAGGACGTTACCCGTTTGCGTGCCGAAAATCGCATCACATTGCCATCAACGATCGGTCTGGAGCGCCTGACCAACCCCTTCCTGCGCACCTCTGAAACATTAGTTAAACAAAAAGCAGACGAATGGAAGGGACATTCAAACCCCTCGCATGTCGCTGTTTTTGCTGCCTTGAGGTCTTGGAAGGACACCTTCTGATAACCTCAAGATATATCGCAAGCGATGGTCAAAGGTTGACCAGGCCCGGAGCGGTTTCTAGAATCGCCGAAATTTTTCGCCCGGAAACCTGTGTCAGCCGATGTCTTCACGTAGCCGCAGAACCTCTCATTCCGTCGCCCTGACGCGCCTGGCACAAATCAGTGCGCTGGCCCTGGCCGCCACTTTGGTGGGCTGCCAGAGCACCCGTCAGCTCGACGAATCCGATAGCGTTCGCGCGCACAACTACCAGGCGCGGATCAAGCACAAGCCTTCACCACTGCTGGTAAAGCCGGCCGAACAGGCACCGCAGGACGTGTGGGAACGCATGCGCCAGGGCTTCGCCCTGCAGGACAACATCGACGTCAACCCGCGCATCGAGCAGCAGCGCCTGTGGTTCGCCAGCAATCCAAGCTTCATCGAAAGCGCCGGTGAGCGTGGCAGCCTCTACCTGCACTACATCGTCGAGCGCCTCGAAGAACGCGACATGCCGCTGGAGCTGGCCCTGCTGCCAGCCATCGAAAGCGCCTACAACCCGATGGCCTACTCGCGCGCCCATGCCGCGGGCATGTGGCAGTTCATTCCGTCCACCGGTCGTCACTTCAACCTGCGCCAGACCAACTTCTACGATGGCCGTCGCGACGTGACCGCCTCGACCAACGCCGCACTGGACTACCTCAGCCGCCTGCACGACATGTTCAACGGCGACTGGTTGCTGGCCCTGGCTGCCTACAACGCCGGCGAAGGCACGGTCAGCCGCGCCATCGAGCGCAACGAGCGGCTCGGCCTGCCCACCGACTACTGGAACCTGCCGCTGCCGCAGGAAACCCGCGACTACGTGCCCAAGCTGTTGGCCCTGTCGCAGGTGGTACTCACGCCGCAAGCCTATGGCGTGAACCTGAACCCGATCGCCAACGAACCCTACTTCGAGGCGGTGGCCATCAACGACCGCCTGGACCTGTCACGGGTAGCGGCCTTCGCCAACATCGACGAGGACGAGCTGATCCAGCTCAACCCGGCATTCAAGAAGCGCATGACCGTGGACGGCCCGCAGCAGCTGCTGGTACCCACTGCCAAGGCGCAGCTGCTGAGCGACAGCCTGTCCAACCTCAAACCCGAGCAGCTGGTCAGCCTGCAGCCGAACAAGGCCGTGTTCGCCCGCGCCGTGGCCGAAGCCAAGGCCCCAGTGGCGGCGCGCAGCTACCGGGTCAAGCGCGGCGACAACCTGGGCGCCATCGCCAAGGCCAACCGCGTTTCGGTCAAGGACATCAAGCGCTGGAACCGTCTCTCCGACAACAACGTGCGCGCTGGCCAGGTCCTGGCCCTGCGCGGCGGCAGCGCGCCGAGCGCTGCTGGCAATCGGGTAGCCGCCTCCGGGCAGCGCTCCACGCAGTACAAGGTACGCAAAGGCGATTCGCTGTACCTGGTGGCCAAGCGCTTCAACGTGGAAATGAAACACCTCAAGCGCTGGAACCCGCGCAGCGGCCATGCCCTGAAGCCAGGCCAGACCCTGACCGTCTACCTCTCGCATTGATACGAAGCCCGGGGCCTTTGCGCGGCCCTGTGGGAGCGGCCTTGTGCCGCGAAAGGGGCGCGAAGCGGCCCCAGGATTTCAGCTTCGCCGCGTAAACTGCCGGGGCTGCCATGCAGCCCTTTCGCGACGCAAGGCCGCTCCCACAGGTATCGCGTCACCCGCAGCGACCGGCAACTGGCTGAACCACTCGCCCCACCTTCAAAACCTCTCTTTTTCCAACCCCACCAAGCTGTTACTGTACCCCGATCAAAGCCCAACGCCTCTGGATCGGATGCCGACTTGATACGTCCCCTCCTGCTGTCTCTCAGCCTGGCCTTGAGCTTTCCCGCAGCCGCGATGGTGAGCGAAAGCCACGGATACGCGCAGTTCGGCACGCTCAAGTACCCAGCCACATTCACCCATTTCGACTGGGTCAACCCGCAAGCGCCCAAGGGCGGCACCTTGCGGGCGATGGCTTTCGGAACCTTCGACACCCTCAACCCCTACACCTTCAAGGGGTCGAGCCCGATTACCACGCCCAATTTCCAGCAGTACGGCATCAGCGAGCTGAACGAGCCGCTGATGGTCGGCACCGGCCAGTACGACCCGTCCGGCGACGAACCGACCTCCAGCTACGGCCTGATCGCCCGCTCGGTGGAGTACAGCGAGGACCGCAGCTGGGTGGTGTTCAACCTGCGCCCGGAGGCCCGCTGGCATGACGGCAAGCCGATCACCTCGGCAGACGTGGCCTTCTCCTACCGCACGCTGCTCAAGGATGGCCACCCGATCTACCGCACCAACCTGCAGGAAGTGCAGCGGGTGGACATCCTTGGCCCGCTGCGCATCCGCTTCGTGTTCAAGCGCGCCGGCAACCCGCTGCTGATCCTGCGCCTGGGCGAAATGCCGGTGCTGCCCAAGCACTACTGGCAAAAGCGTGACTTCAAGGCCACCACCTTCGAGCCTCCACTGGGCAGCGGCCCTTACCGCATCACCCAGGTCCAGCCTGGGCGCCGGTTGGTGTTCGAACGGGTAAAGAACTACTGGGGCAAGGACCTGGCGGTGAACCGTGGCAAGTACAACTTCAACCGCGTGGAATACGAGTTCTACCGCGACGCCACGGTCGCCTTCGAAGCATTCAAGGCCGGCGAGTTCGACATCTATATCGAGCACCAGGCGAAGAACTGGGCCAACGGCTACAACTTCCCGGCCGTGCGCCGGGGCGAGGTGATCAAGGCGCAGATCCCGCACCGCATCCCCACGCAAACCCAGGGCCTGTTCATGAACAGCCGCCGGGCCACCTTCAGCGACCCACGGGTACGCCAGGCGCTGGGGCTGATGCTCGACTTCGAGTGGACCAACCGCGCGCTGTTCAGCGGCGCCTACCGCCGCTCGACCAGCTACTATCCCAACAGCGAATTCGCCGCCACCGGCCTGCCCACCGGCAAGGAATGGCTGTTGCTGGCACCGTTTCGTGACCAGTTGCCGGCCAGCCTGTTCAGCGAACCTTACAAGGTCAGCCATACCGATGGCCGTGGCATCAACCGCCAGACCCTGCGCCAAGCCCTCGGCCTGCTCGCCGAGGCCGGCTGGAAGCTGAACGGCCAACGCCTGGTCGACAGCAAGGGCCAGCAGCTGCGCATGGAACTGCTGCTGGTAAACCCCAACCTTGAACGCATCCTGCAACCTTATGTCGAAAACCTGGCCAGCATCGGCATCGATGCGCGCTTGCGTACCGTGGACCGCGCCCAGTACAAACAACGCCTGGACCAGTTCGATTTCGACATGATTCTGATGACCCTGAACCAGACCCTGAGCCCGGGCCTCGAACAGTGGCTGTACTTCCACTCCAGCCAGGCAACCACCAAGGGCAGCAAGAACTATGCTGGGGTCAAGGACCCGGTGGTCGACCATCTGCTCGACACCCTGCTGGCCGCCCGCACCCGCGATGACCAGGTCGCCGCCGCCCGCGCCCTGGACCGCGTGCTCTCATGGCAGTACTACATGATCCCCAACTGGTACCTCGACAATCATCGCCTGGCCTACCGCAACCGGTTCGCCTTCGTCACCACGCCGCCCTACACCCTTGGGCTGAACAGCTGGTGGATCAAGACTTCGGAGAAAGCCCAATGACGCCAACGCACCGACTGCGCCGGTTGGCCGGCAGCCTGTTGCTTGCCTGCCTGAGCCTTCCCGCCCTGGCCGCACCGCAACACGCGCTCACCCTGTACGACGAGCCCCCAAAATACCCCGTCGACTTCAAGCACTTCGCCTACGTCAACCCTGACGCACCCAAGGGTGGCACCTTCCGCCAGTCCAGCTTCGGCGGCTTCGACAGCCTCAACCCGTTCATCAACAAGGGTGTGCCGGCCGAGAACATCGGCAGCATCTACGACACCCTGATGCGCCAAAGCCAGGACGAGCCGTTCACCGAGTACGGCCTGGTGGCCGGCAAGATCGAAAAAGCCCCGGACAACAGCTGGGTGCGCTTCTACCTGCGCCCCGAGGCACGCTTCCACGACGGCCACCCGATGCGCGCCGACGACGTGGTGTTCACCTTCAATGCCCTGATCAAGGACGGCGCGCCGCTGTACCGCCAGTACTATGCCGACGTCGCTGAAGTAGTCGCCGAAGACCCGCTGACGGTGCTGTTCACCTTCAAGCACAAGAACAACCGCGAGCTGCCGCTGATTCTCGGCCAGCTGCCGGTACTGCCCAAGCACTGGTACGAAAGCCGCGAGTTCAACCGCGGCAACCTGGAAATCCCGCTTGGCAGCGGCCCTTACAAGGTTGCCGAGGTCAAGGCCGGGCGCTCGGTGCGCTACGAGCGGGTCAAGGACTACTGGGCCAAGGACCTGCCGATCAACCGCGGCTTCTACAACTTCGACGTGATGACCTTCGACTCCTACCGCGACACCACTGTCGCCCTGGAAGCACTCAAGGCCGGTGCGTTCGACTATGCGCTGGAAGTCAGCGCGAAGAACTGGGCCACCGCCTACAACGTACCCGCCGTGCGCGATGGCCGCCTGATCAAGGAAGAGTTGCCCAACGGCAACCCCACGGGCATGCAGGGCTTCATCTTCAACATCCGCCGACCGGTGTTCCAGGACGTGCGCGTGCGCCAGGCGCTGAGCCTGCTGCTGGACTACGAGTGGACCAACAAGCAGCTGTTCAACGGCGCCTACACCCGCACCGGCAGCTACTTCGAAAACTCGGAAATGGCCGCCCGCGGCCTGCCCAGCCCCAGCGAACTGAAAATCCTCGAACCGCTACGTGGCAAGATCCCCGAGCAGGTATTCAGCGAAGCCTTCCGCAACCCGGTCAGTGACGGCAGCGGCATGATCCGCGAGCAGCAGCGCCAGGCCTACAAGCTGCTGCAGGAAGCCGGCTGGAAAATCGTCGACGACAAGATGGTCGACGCCCAAGGCAAGCCGGTGAGCATCGAGTTCCTGCTGGCACAGACCGAGTTCGAACGCATCCTGCTGCCGTTCAAGCGCAACCTCGCCGACCTTGGCATCGACCTGAACATCCGCCGGGTCGACGTGTCCCAGTACATCACCCGCCTGCGCTCGCGCGACTACGACATGATCGTCGGTGGCTACCCGCAGTCCAACTCGCCGGGTAACGAGCAGCGCGAGTTCTGGTCCAGTGCCGCCGCCGACAACCCCGGCAGCCGCAACTTCATCGGCTTGCGCGACCCTGCCATCGACCAACTGGTGGAACAGCTGATCAATGCCGATTCGCGGCAGAGCCTGATCGACCACTGCCGGGCCCTCGACCGCGTGCTGCTGTGGGGCTACTACGTGATCCCCAACTGGCACATCAAGACCTGGCGCGTGGCCTACTGGAACCACATCGGCCACCCGGACGTCTCGCCCAAGTACGACATCGGCATCGACACCTGGTGGATCAAGCCCGGCGTAACCCCAGCCGTCAGCGAAACCACTGCGGACGAGGCCGAATAACATGCTGGCCTACATCCTGCGCCGCCTGCTGCTGATCATCCCGACCCTGTTCGGCATCCTGATCATCAACTTCATCATCGTCCAGGCCGCCCCCGGCGGCCCGGTCGAGCAGATGATCGCCAAGCTCGAAGGTTTCGAAGGCGCCACCAGCCGCATTGCCGGTGGCGGTGCCGAAGTGTCCGTGGCCGGCTCCAACTACCGGGGCGCCCAAGGCCTGGACCCGGCACTGATCGCCGAGATCGAACGCATGTACGGCTTCGACAAGTCGCCGCCCGAGCGCCTGTGGATCATGATCAAGAACTACGCCCGGCTGGACTTCGGCGACAGCTTCTTCCGCGATGCCAAGGTCATCGACCTGATCATCGAGAAGATGCCTGTGTCGATTTCGCTGGGGCTGTGGAGCACGCTGATCATGTACCTGGTGTCGATCCCGCTGGGCATCGCCAAGGCCGTGCGCCACGGCAGCCATTTCGACGTGTGGACCAGTTCGGCGATCATCGTCGGCTACGCCATCCCGGCGTTCCTGTTCGCCATCCTGCTGATCGTGCTGTTCGCCGGCGGCAGCTACTTCGACTGGTTCCCGCTGCGCGGCCTCACCTCCAACAACTTTGACGAGCTGAGCACCACCGGCAAGGTGCTGGACTACTTCTGGCACCTGGTGCTGCCGATCACCGCGCTGGTCATCGGCAACTTCGCCACCATGACCTTGCTGACCAAGAACAGCTTCCTCGACGAGATCAACAAGCAATACGTGGTCACCGCCAAGGCCAAGGGCCTGAGCCGACCACGGGTGCTCTACGGCCATGTGTTCCGTAATGCCATGCTGCTGGTGATTGCCGGTTTCCCTTCGGCGTTCATCGGCATCTTCTTCACCGGTTCCTTGCTGATCGAAGTGATCTTCAGCCTCGACGGCCTCGGCCTGATGAGTTTCGAGGCGGCCATCAACCGTGACTACCCGGTGGTCTTCGGCACCCTGTTCATCTTCACCCTGCTGGGGCTGGTGGTGAAACTGATCGGCGACCTGACCTACACCCTGGTCGATCCACGCATCGACTTCGCCAGCCGGGAGCACTGACATGGCCTTGTCCCCCCTCAACCGCCGGCGCTTCGAGCGCTTCAAGGCCAACCGCCGTGGCTGGTGGTCGCTGTGGCTGTTCCTGATTCTGTTCGGCCTGAGCCTGGGCGCCGAACTGATCGCCAACGACAAGCCGATTGCCGTGCGCTACGACGGCGAATGGTACTTCCCTGCATTCAAGCGCTACCCGGAAACCACCTTCGGCGGCGAATTCCCGCTGGAAGCCAACTACAAGAGCCCGTACATCCGCGAACTGCTGGAGAAGAAAGACAGCTTCGTGCTGTGGGCACCGATCCCGTTCAGCTACCAGAGCATCAACTACGACCTGCGCGTACCCGCCCCGGCCCCACCGTCGGCGGACAACTGGCTGGGCACCGATGACCAGGGCCGCGACGTGCTGGCACGGGTGATCTACGGCTTCCGCATTTCCGTGCTGTTCGCCCTGACGCTGACCCTGCTCAGTTCCATCGTCGGCGTGATCGCCGGCGCCTTGCAGGGCTTCTATGGCGGCTGGGTCGACCTGGCCGGGCAACGTTTTCTGGAAGTCTGGTCGGGCCTGCCGGTGCTGTACCTGCTGATCATCCTCGCCAGCTTCGTGCAGCCCAACTTCTGGTGGTTGCTGGGCATCATGCTGCTGTTCTCGTGGATGAGCCTGGTGGACGTGGTGCGCGCCGAGTTCCTGCGCGGGCGTAACCTGGAATACGTGCGCGCAGCCCGCGCGCTGGGGATGCGCAATGGCGCGATCATGTACCGGCACATCCTGCCCAACGCCATGATCTCGACCATGACCTTCATGCCGTTCATTCTCACCGGCGCCATCGGCACCCTCACCGCCCTGGACTTCCTCGGCTTCGGCCTGCCGCCGGGCGCACCATCGCTGGGCGAACTGGTGGCCCAGGGCAAGTCCAACCTGCAGGCCCCATGGCTGGGCATCAGCGCCTTCGCCGTGCTGGCGCTGATGCTGAGCCTGCTGGTATTCATCGGCGAATCCGCCCGCGATGCCTTCGACCCGAGGAAGTGACATGAGTGAACAGAACCTGATCGAAGTGCGCGACCTGGCGGTGGAGTTCGTCACCGGTGACCAGGCCCACCGCGTTGTGAACGGCATCAGCTTCGACATCCGCAAGGGTGAGACGCTGGCACTGGTGGGCGAGAGTGGCTCGGGCAAATCGGTCACCGCGCATTCGCTCCTGCGCCTGCTGCCCTACCCCCTGGCCCGCCACCCCAGCGGCAGCATCCGCTACGAGGGCAAGGACCTGCTGCAGCAGAACGAGAAGACCATGCAGCGCATTCGCGGCAACCGCATTGCAATGATCTTCCAGGAGCCGATGACCTCGCTGAACCCGTTGCACTGCATCGAGAAGCAGATCAACGAAATCCTCCTGCTGCACAAGGGCCTGACCGGCAAGGAGGCCACGGCGCGCACCCTGGAGCTGCTGGAGATGGTCGGCATTCCCGAGCCACGCAAGCGCCTGAAGGCCCTGCCCCATGAGCTGTCGGGCGGGCAGCGCCAGCGGGTGATGATCGCCATGGCCCTGGCCAACGAGCCGGAACTGCTGATTGCGGATGAGCCGACCACGGCGCTGGACGTGACTGTGCAGTTGAAGATTCTCGAACTGCTCAAGGAACTGCAGGCGCGTCTGGGCATGGCCCTGCTGCTGATCAGCCATGACCTGAACCTGGTGCGACGCATCGCCCACCGTGTGTGCGTGATGCAGCACGGGCAGATTGTCGAGCAGGCCGAATGCGCCAGGCTGTTCAGCGCACCGCAGCACCACTACACGCAGATGCTGATCAATGCCGAACCCAGCGGGCTGCCGGCGCACAACCCGGTGGGCGCGCCATTGCTGGAGGTGGATGACCTGAAGGTGTGGTTCCCGATCAAGAAGGGCCTGCTACGGCGCACGGTCGACCATGTGAAGGCGGTGGACGGGATCAACTTCAGCTTGCCGCAAGGGCAGACGCTGGGGATTGTCGGCGAGTCCGGGTCGGGCAAGTCGACTTTGGGCCTGGCGATCTTGCGGCTGATCTCCAGCCAGGGCGGCATTCGCTTTCATGGGCAGAACCTGGAAGGGCTGAACCAGAAGGCCGTGCGCCCGTTGCGGCGCGAGATGCAGGTAGTGTTCCAGGACCCGTTCGGCAGCCTGAGCCCACGCATGTGCGTGGAGGATATCGTCGGTGAAGGGTTGCGCATTCACCGCATTGGCACGGCGCAGGAACAGGAAGCAGCGATTATTGCGGCCCTGGAGGAAGTCGGGCTGGACCCACGCACACGGCATCGCTATCCGCACGAGTTTTCCGGTGGGCAGCGCCAGCGCATTGCCATTGCCCGGGCGTTGGTGTTGAAGCCGGCGCTGATCCTGCTGGATGAACCTACGTCGGCGCTGGACCGCACGGTGCAGCGGCAGGTGGTGGAGTTGCTGCGCAATCTGCAGCAGAAATACAACCTGACCTACCTGTTCATCAGCCATGACCTGGCGGTGGTCAAGGCATTGAGCCACCAGTTGATGGTGATCAAGCATGGGCATGTGGTGGAGCAAGGGGATGCACAGGCGATCTTCCATGCGCCGCAGCATCCGTATACCCGGCAGTTGCTGGAGGCGGCGTTCTTGGAAGTTGAGGCAGGTTCGCCTTAAGTTTTGTAGAGTCCTCAAGATCGAGCGCCGCCCGCGCGGCGCTTCGCGGGTGTTCGTCTTGACACTTTCTGCGCCTGTGAGACCGAGCGCCGCCCGCGCGGCGCTTCGCGGGACAAGCCCGCTCCCACATTTGTTGCAACGTGGCCATGCCTGTGAAAGAGGCGTTGTTAGCCTTGGTGCAAGGCTTGAGGTAAGTGGGGCGGCAGCAGTGCCAACTCAGAAATCCAGGCAGCCCACCAAAGTTGGCCACCATGGCCTGACAGGTTCGGCACGTTGCAACAAATGTGGGAGCGGGCTTGTCCCGCGAAGCGCCGCGCGGGCGGCGCTCGATCTACGCAACACCGCAAAAACCAAGGCAGGCACCTCGCTGCCCTGACGCAATCGGGCGCAGAACACCTGATATGTCGGATTTAACCCCTTCCCTGTAGGATCTCCACAGGCCTTGAGGTAGACGCAGTACCTGTGGGAGCGGGTTCACCCGCGAAAGGGCCCGTCCGGGCAGTCGAGAATTTTCAAGGGATTCAAAAATGACCACAGAAGACACGCAATTCACTGTCGGTAAAACCACGTTCTACCAAGGCGAAAACGGCACCCACCCCATTGTTCCGCATCGAGCCCGGCATCCCCTGCCGCGACGCCCGCGAGCAATCTTCAGAGCTGATGGGCTATAAAGCCATCATCAAATTTTCTGACAACAATCGTCTTCCATCATCAGCCAGATCGGGCATAAATTCTCCACCGTCAACCCCAGCAGCAACGGTAGAGCCCCATGTCCAGCCCACAACACCAGCCCGCCTCCCCTGCCCTGACCACGCTGATCCAGCGCTCCGGCCTGCCCAGCCCTGCGCTCGGCGAAGCCCAGGCACATGCCGTGCTGCAAACGCACTACGGCATTGCCGGCAACCTCTCGGCATTGGGCAGCCAACAGGACCTGAACTTCCGAGTAGACGCTCCACAAGGCCGTTTCGTGCTCAAGGCCTGCCACGGCAGCTACGCCCAGGTGGAACTGGAGGCCCAGCACGCCGCCCTGGCCTACCTGCGCGAACAGGGCTTGCCTGTGCCCGCCGTGCGCCCGGCTAGCGATGGCCAGATGCTGCTGGCGTTGGAAATAGACGGGCAACCGCTGCGCATGCGCCTGCTCGACTACATCGAAGGCCAGCCACTGACCCGCCTCAAGCACATGGAGCCACGCCTGATGGCCGAACTCGGCGGGCTCTGCGCGCGGCTGGACAAGGCCCTGGCCACTTTCGACCACCCGGGCCTGACGCGCACCCTGCAATGGGACCCGCAACATGCCCAGGCACTGATCCAGCACCTGCTGCCCGTGCTGGGCAACGCCGAGCAACGCGCCCGTATCGAACGGGCCACCCAGCTGGCCGCCGAGCACCTGGCGCCGCTGGTCGACCAGCTGCCAAGCCAGGCCGTGCACCTGGACATCACCGACGACAACGCCGTCTGGGCCCGCGATGTCGAGCGCCAGTGGCAGTTGCAAGGGGTGATCGATTTCGGCGACCTGTTGCGCACATGGCGCATCGCCGACCTGTCGGTGACCTGCGCCGCATTGTTGCACCACGCCGAGGGCGACCCGCTGCGCATCCTGCCGGCCGTGCGTGCCTACCAGGCGCTCAACCCGCTGAGCGAAGCCGAACTGCGGGCGCTGTGGCCACTGGTGCTCAACCGCGCTGCCGTGCTGGTGCTGAGCAGCGAACAGCAACTCGCCGTAGACCCCGGTAACCAGTACACCCGCGACAACATCGCCCATGAATGGGAAATCTTCGACACTGCCACCGCCGTACCTTTCGCGTTGATGGAAGCGGCCATCCTGCAAGCTGCGGGCCTGCAGCCAGCCACGCCGGACCTGAGCGGCTGCGCCCTTCTGCTCCCTGAACTGGATCTGCAGGCAGTGACGCGCGTCGATCTGGGCGTGCTCAGCGTGCATTGCGAGTCGGGCAACTGGGAGCAACCGGGCTTCGACCAGCACCTGCTGACCACGCAACCAGCACCGGCCTGCAGCCTGCACGGGCAGTATCGCCTGTCGCAAACCCATATCGATCGCCCCGAAGAGCCTGCCACCTGTGCCCTGGGCGTCGAGCTGCATGTACCCAACGGCAGCCTGGTGCAAGCGCCAGATGCCGGCACCTGGCAGCGCCATGGGGACGGCCGTGGCTGCCTGCGCAGCGCGCACTGGGCGTTGTGGCTGCAAGGCCTGGAAGACGCGCCTGCAGATGGCCAGGCCGTGGAAAAAGGCCAGTCGCTGGGCAGCAGTTGTGGCTTCCTCTGCGTGCAACTGTGCCTGGATAGCGGCATCCAGCCGCCGTTCTTCGCCACCCCATCCCAGGCAACCGCCTGGCTGGCCCTGTGCCCGTCGCCAGCTGCGTTGCTGGGCTTCGACTGCAATGCCGAGCCGCTGCCCGACCCGCAGGCCCTGCTGGCCCGCCGCGACGCCAGCTTCGCCCGCTCGCAGAAGCACTACTACGCGCAACCGCCTCACATCGAACGCGGTTGGCGCAACTACCTGATCGACATGCAGGGC
This sequence comes from Pseudomonas sp. B22(2017), assembly GCF_002113105.1. Classification (NCBI taxonomy): domain Bacteria; kingdom Pseudomonadati; phylum Pseudomonadota; class Gammaproteobacteria; order Pseudomonadales; family Pseudomonadaceae; genus Pseudomonas; species Pseudomonas sp. B22(2017). Next base: position 177,945 of record NZ_NEJN01000002.1, on the reverse strand, counting down.
CGCTCGTACCTCGACATGCTCAACAACGTCGCAGTGCTGGGCCACGGCCACCCGCGCATGGTCGCCGAGTCGGCACGGCAGTGGTCGCTGCTGAACACCAACTCGCGCTTCCACTACGCGGCCATCACCGAGTTCTCCGAACGCCTGCTGGAGTTGGCACCCGAAGGCTTCGACCGGGTATTCATGGTCAACAGCGGTACCGAAGCCAACGACCTGGCGATTCGCCTGGCCTGGGCCTACAGCGGCGGGCGCGACCTGCTCAGCGTGCTGGAGGCCTACCACGGCTGGTCGGTGGCCACCGATGCCATTTCCACTTCCATCGCCGACAACCCGCAGGCCCTGGAAACCCGCCCGGACTGGGTGCACCCGGTCGAGGCGCCGAACACCTTCCGCGGCCGCTTCCGTGGCGCCGACAGCGCCACCCACTACCTGCGTGACGTCGACGCCAAGCTGGCCGACCTCGACGCCCGTGGCCGCCAGTTGGCGGGCATCATCTGCGAACCGGTGTACGGCAATGCCGGTGGTATTTCGTTGCCGGCCGGTTACCTGCGCGAGGCCTATGCCAAGGTCCGCGCCCGGGGCGGTGTGTGCATCGCCGACGAGGTACAGGTCGGCTATGGCCGCCTGGGCGAGTACTTCTGGGGCTTCGAGGAACAGGGCGTGGTGCCCGACATCATCACCATGGCCAAGGGCATGGGCAACGGCCAGCCACTGGGCGTAGTCATCACCCGTCGCGAGATCGCCGAAGCGCTGGAGGCCGAGGGCTACTTCTTCTCCTCGGCCGGCGGCAGCCCGGTCAGCTGCCGCATCGGCATGGCGGTGCTGGATGTGATGCAGGAAGAAGGCCTGTGGGACAACGCGCGCGATACCGGGCGCTATTTCAAGGCGCGCCTGCAGGCACTGGTCGACAAGCACCCGCTGGCCGGCGCGGCGCATGGTTCGGGCTTCTACCTGGGGCTGGAACTGGTGCGCGACCGCGCAACGCTGGAACCGGCAACCGAGGAAACCATGGCCCTGTGCAACCGCCTGCGTGACCTGGGCATCTTCATGCAGCCGACCGGTGATTACCTGAACATCCTCAAGATCAAGCCGCCGATGTGCACCACCCGGGCGAGCGTGGACTACTTTGTCGACAGCATTGACCGGGTGCTGGGTGAAGGGCTGTAGGTGCTTGGCTTTGGTTTTTCAGCGCCTGTGAGATCGAGCGCCGCGCGGGCGGCGCTCGATCTCACAGGCGCTGACAATCCCCCGCCGAACCGCTCGGCACCCTGGTGCATTCTCAAACAAAAGCCCCATAATTTTCTTCCATAACACTCCCCGTCATCAGGTTTACTGACAATGGCCTTTACCAGCGACTCCCTGGCAATCTTCCTCGCGGTGCTGGAGGCAGGCTCGTTCTCTGCCGCCGCGCGCAAGCTGGGGCGTGTGCCTTCGGCCGTGAGCATGGCCATCGCCCAGCTGGAGGCGGAGCTGGACCTGGTGCTGTTCGACCGGGCCACGCGCAAAGCCTTGCCAACCAGCGCCGCCCTGGCCCTGGAGCCCCAGGCCAGGCAGGTGATCTGCCAGCTCAACCTGCTCGATGCCCAGGCCCTGCAACTGCACAAGGGGCTGGAAAAGCGCCTGACTATCGCCATGGCCCCCGAGCTGCAGACCGGCCGCTGGAGCCAGCCGCTGGAAACCCTCGCCCAGGAATTTCCCAGCCTGGAAATCGAAGTACGCTCGGCCACCCAGGCCGAAGCCATCCGCCTGCTGCATGACGGTAGCGTGCAACTGGCACTGGTCTTCGAAAGGCCTGGCATCGACGAGCGCGAGTCATTCCTGGAAGCCGGCAGCCAGTTGCTGGTGGCCGTCGCCTCCCCCCGCCATCCGGCCGGGCAGAACAGCGGCACGCCGTTGCCGGAAGAGACTTTCGCCGAACAGCGGCAGATCATCGTGGCGTCGGGCAAGGCCACCGGGTCGGACCCACGCATGGTGCTGTCGCGGCGCATCTGGCTGACCGACAGCTACCTGGCCACGCTGGACCTGGTGCAATCGGGCCTTGGTTGGGCCTACCTGCCGCAGCCTTTGGTCGAGCCGTTGATTGCTTCGGGCGCGCTGGCGGAGGTGCGTTTCGACAACATGGCCAGCCGATTGCGCTTGTGGGTGGACATCATCTGGGTCAAGTCGCGCCCGTTGGGCCTGGGCGCGCGGCGTTACCTTGACGTGATGCGCCAATGCTTTGAAACAGAATCCCCGAGGTCCTGAGCGATACGACTGCCTCGTCCGACAGCGAAAAATCCTACAGCTGGTTAGGAAGCCGATAACTACCTGCAGCATTGATTCCCCGTTAGGTTTCTGCTCGCCATCAAGAAGAAAAGGAACTTCTCATGTCGAGCCAGTCCACGCAGGGCTACGTGCAGTCGGTCGATCACTTCGCCAACCAGCAGCGCCAACCAGAAGAAGCCCTCTACCTTTTACTGGACCCATTCGCCGGCTGCCCGCCTGAGCACCCGCTGGCCATCGCTGCCCTCAGCGAAGCGCTGGGTAGTGATGCCGTAACGCGCGTCGACTGCAGCGGGCTGGTGCAGGATCCTGAATGCTGGCCAGCTCTGGTGCGGCTCGCCGAACCCGGCGATGCGCCCACAGCCCTTGCCCTATTAAGCGCGACCTGCGCCGCTCGTGAATCGGCAGCTACCTGGCACTACGTGTGTGGCTGGCTGATCAGCGATCAACCCGCCGACCTCATCGCCCAGCACATCAGCCAGCAGTGTCAGGTGCTGCACCAACCAGAACTGCACGGTATCACCGCCTGGTTCGAACCCGTGCGGCTGGCGCTGCTACGCGCGACCCTGAAAAACGCAGGCGAAGTCCTCGGGCCTGTTCGCAGCTGGCTACATCCCGATGGTTCTGGCAGTTGCGAGGTATTCGAGCGAGAACCCATGGCTGGCGAACTGGCCGTCCCCGAGGCCGTAAGGGCGACCCAGCACGTCGCACCGCAGATCATTCAACTGCTCGGTGCCTGGCATCGCCTGAGTGCCGTGCAGCATCCCCATGCACCCTGGCACTTCCCAGGTTCATCAGGCCTGCCGGAAAACGCACCCACCCATGCCATGAACCTGATCCTCAAGGCCTTCAGGCAAGGCCTGCGCGACCGTGCCGATATCCAGTGCATGTGCCTGCACATGCTCATGATCCACCCACTGCTCCTTCAGCACCCGACCATCCAGCACGAGGTGGAAAGGGCAGCGGCCGGCGAGCAGCGCCTGGCGGACCGCTTCGCCAGCTACGACGACTGCACCTGGTCGCACATCGTCGCCGGCTTGCCGAAGGCAAGGAGTTACCCATGAGCATCAGCAAAGCCATCCACATCGCCATGCAGGAAGAGATCCCCAACACCTACGGCACCTGCAATGCCTGCGAACGCTCCGGCCTGCCGATTCTACTGCTGCGCGAGGCCTACGCCCCACGCCCGGACACAGGGCGCCCCTATCGCCTGGCAGACGACAGCGAAATCATCTTCCACCCGATGCACACCGACCAATTGCGCCTCCTGCGCCAAGGTTATGTCTACGTACTGCTCGACCAGGAAATCTGGCAGGCCTACGAGGTGGCGGCGGAAGGTACCTTGCGGCGCTTCCCGGTGTCGCAGATGCCCTTTGGGCCACCCAGGTCGTTACCCAAGGTATGCGCCACCGAAGGCCACGATGTGATTGCCTCGTTCATCAACATCGATACCCTGCTCTACCGCAAGGCCTGGATCGCCTTCGCCAACGACCCCTGGCCCCGTTCGGTACTCGACCGCTATCGGCAAGGCATCGCCGACAGTGACCCGGGCACCCTCGCCCGCTTCGTCGAGGTGGACCTGAACACCGCACGCAACGACCCTGCCAGCCTCGGCATCGCCATGACCGACAGCTTTCGCTTCGGCCTGGAACAGGTGCTGGAGTTCTCGACCTTTTCTTCTGCCAGGTTTACCAGCGTCCATGGCTTTTACAGCCGCCTGGGCCGCTGGCATGAAACCCGCACGCATGTGCGCAATGTCATCCAGCAGGAACAACTGCCCAATGGCGTGTTGGCGCTGACATTGCCCGACCCGGTCGGCATGGTCATGGAGCTCAACGCGCAACGCGCTGGCTGGGTGCAGGCCCTGCAGGAATGGCGGGCGCAGCCGCAGCGGCACTTCGAATACTTCACCTCGCAAGCACTACTGGGCATCCGCGAATTGCACGCGGCCATGGCGGCCGTGCAGGGTGCCGAGGACGCGCAGCGGGAAGCCCGGCAGGTCGAGCAATGGAACGACAGCCCGATCGCGGCCAAGGCGTATCTGCCGCCGGTGGACATCGACGCGCAGACCGAACGCAACACCGCGCGCAAGCAGCAGGACGCCCGCGAGCGGCTGGAAGAGCGTTACGACGAAGGCGCCCGCGCAGCGTTCCAGGCCGACTACGACCGCGAACTGAAAAACTGGCAGTCGATGATCGACCAGGTTGGCGATCTGTATGCGCGGCACTATGCCAAGCGGGCGTTTCAACAGATCGGCTACTACGACTATGACGCGACCTCCCCTGTTTCGGTGGAGTACTTCATCCAGATGATGGCCGCCTGCCTGGCCGGCGGGCCCACTGAAACCCTGCCGCAGGAGGGTCAGCCACTCGGGATCACCCAGCATATCTGGCAGCAGCTGCTGGAAGACGACCGCAGCCTGTTGTACCAGGCACTGCTGGCCAAGAACCAGAAGCTGATGCAGCAGGTGGCCAGCGCGCTGTCCGGGGACGACTTCGGCAAGGTGTACGACATCATCAAGGGCATCGCCGGTACCGCCGATGGCCAACTGCTGATGATCAAGCCGATACAGGATGCCGTTGGCCAGTTGCTGGCCGCGACCAACAGCGCAGGGAATGCGCTCAGCCAGCACCTGAGTGAACGGACCAAGACCCTGATCGGTCATGTGCATCGCTCGGCGTTTGCACTGTTCGCCGGGCAGCAGGTAACGCCGCTGCGGGTGTCGCTGACAGTGGGCGAATACATGAGCCTGCTCAATGAAGCCTTGGAAGCGCGGACCGATGCGTTTCTGCAGCAGGTAGACAAGCAGTTCCGTGACCCACTGGGCCGCAAGGTGCGGGCCATGGTGCTGAGTGGGGCGATCAATATTGCGGCAGCGGGTAACCGTAGCCAGATGATCGAAGTGATGCTCTGGACGCTCGAAAGCGCCGAGAGCCTGCAGGCGCGGTTGGTGCAGTTGCGCGAGGGTGCAGCCGGTGGCGTCGGGGCGCTGGTACGCAATGTTGTGATTGGTGCGGGTACGTTGCGTGCACAGGTTACGGGTGGCTTGAAGATCAGTTCTACGGCCGCGCAAAGCGTGGCAAGCGATGCGATGCGCAGCCTGCGGGATGCTGCAGCGAGTAGCGGAAGTGCCGGGCTGCTATTTGCCTTGGGCAGCATGTGGTTCCATCAGGACAGCCTGGGCAAGAACTATCGAGCGTTGCAAGAGACGCATCAGGACAACCCGGAGGCGCTTGCGGCGATCTGGTCTTCCTCCCTGGGTTTTTTGGGGGCGAGTGTGGAGGCGGCAGGACTGGCTGTTGCAGTCATACGCCCGAAGATACCGTGGCCCGGAACAGTGACGACAACGTCTTTGGGAACCGGTATTGCTCGATACGGCGCCGGCATTGCGGGAATAGCTGGAATGATGGATGGGGCACAGTACCTGTTCGCCAGCCTGCGTACTCATAAGCGCGGAGATTTAACGTCAGCAGATGAATACAGGACTGCGGGCATAATGGCTGGCGCTTCCGCCATTGCAGGTGTACTTGGAGCTTTCGGCCCCGCCACATTATTTGGCCCAATCGGTATAGCTATCATTCTAGGACTGGCCGCCTATGCAATAGCTTCCGAGGCAAAGCAAAATGAATCCTCTCCAACAGAGCTTTGGGCTCGTCAAAGCAGATGGGGATTATCTGAAGACAACCGTCTCTGGACCGAAGCCAAGCATCTTGACACTGCAATTGGTGCTTTGAATGCGGCAGCAATTGGCGTTCAAGCCGAGATTTCCATAAGGACTCAACTCACCAATCATACGAACATGCAGACTTCCGAACCAAAAGGGATGATCATCGGCAACGAGCCTGCAATACCCGCAGAATACACACTTAATTATTACTTCCTCTTACCTAAATACACCGAGGGTACATCTCGCCATGAGTGGCATTTAAGCATTCATCGTACTGGCGCTAAAAGAGAAATCATTACCGTATCGGGTGATAGTAGTCCGACTAACCAATTGCAGATCAGCCTACCAAAGGGAAAAGGAGTCTTCGGACACATTGATAACCCACAGCCTTTGGTGCGTTTCAACAACAAGAACAGTACGTTGACCATACAGGGGACTCTGCCTTTGCTGGTAGATCATCACATCAACGCCATTGAATTTAACCTGCGTTACTGGCCAGACAAGCAGGACGAACTTGGGCATGCCCATGTAACAATAACAGAAAACTACATGCACAGCTTGGAGCCCCTGACAAAATGGCCCGACCCTTATTAAATCCTGCCTGCCCGGGCTGGAAGGAAGACCTCCCCGCCCCTTACACAGTCAACTCAATAGAAAAATATATGGGCAATCAAATACCTAACCATCAGTGCATGACTTACTTAGAGATTCCGCGACAAAGCGTATCATCACGAGGGGTGATTTCAGCCTTTGCCTTCCTCTTGTGCATACTTTTCGCCTTTAGCCTTTACATGATGACACTTACGCTCGACCCCCGAAATTTTGAATCGCTGCTGCTCTCAATATCTGAAATCTTCCTGGTTACCTGGCTGGTTACTATAGGCCTTCGCATGGATATTTCTCCACCTCGCGACGAACCCATCAGGTTCAACCGTGCACGCCAGAAAATCTACGCCTACAACTTCAAACGCCAATGGTGGAACCCCTTCGACAAAGGCAAGGTCGTGCCGGTCAGTTACGACTGGTCCCAAGTCCGCGCCGAGCGCTGGTCACAAACCGGCGCCCTGCCAAACGGTGGGGTCATTTTCAAATGGGGTGTCATGCTGTCCATCGTCGCGCCGGGCACGAACAACGTCATCGACCGTTTTCACCTGAGCACCATGGGGGCCGACCAGCATGCCTGGGCCTACATCTGCACCTACATGCAGGAAGGCCCCTCAGCCCTGCCACCACCCGGGGAACCCAAGGATCACAACGATGTGCTCTGGTGTGAGTTCGCCCTGCGCCTGGCACCCCGAGTAGAGTGGCCAGCGGAAATGGATCTGGAGTCGAGAACCGCCCCCTGAACTTACTGTGTTGCGCTGCTTGCGTTGGCCCCATCGCCGGCATGCCAGCTCTCATAGAACTGCACATAACTCATTGAATTAGCAGGGACCCTGTGGGAGGGGGCACGCCCGCTCCCACAGGGATTACATGGTGGGCGCCACCAACCTGTATCCCACCCCTGGCTCGGTGATGATGAACCGCGGCGCCGTGGGGTCATCTCCCAACTTCTGCCGCAGATGCCCGACCACTATCCGCAGGTAATGGGTGTCATCCACATGGGTAGGCCCCCAGATATCCTTGAGCAGTTGCTGCTGGGTAATCACCCGCCCCGGGTGCCCGGCCAGTTGCGCCAGCAACGCATACTCCTTGCGGGTCAGCGCCACTTCCACGCCATCCAGGGTCACCCGGCGAAAGGCAAAGTCCACCATCAGCGGCCCAAAGCTGGCCGCCACTTCCGAGCCACCGGCCTGCGGCACCTGGCGCAGCAAGGCACGCACCCGCGCCAGAAACTCCTGGATGCCGAACGGCTTGGTCACATAGTCGTTGGCTCCACCATCCAGCGCATCGACCTTCTGCACTTCACTCGCGCGCACCGACAACACCAGCACCGGCACCGCGCTCCATTCGCGCAGGTCACGCAGTACCTGCTGGCCGTCCATGTCCGGCAGGCCCAGGTCGAGTACCACCAGGTCCGGCTTGCCCAGCGCCGCCTGGGCGAGCCCTTCCGCGCCGGTGGCGGCCTCGAGCACCTTGTAGCCTTGCGAGGCCAGGCTGATGCGCAGGAACTTGCGGATCTGCGGTTCATCGTCGATGACCAAGAGGGTGGCGGACTGACTCATGGGGTTTCGCTTTCGGTTTCAGGTTGAGGGGGCAGCGGCAAGCATAAAGTGATGCTGGTGCCCTGGCCATCGATGCCTTCGCCCACGAGGATCTGGCCGCCATGGGCGCCGATCATGCCCTGGCAGATCGCCAGGCCCAGGCCGGTGCCCTGCCCGCCGCGGTCGCCGCGAGCGGCGGTGTAGAACATGTCGAAGATCTTCTCGCGGTCTTCCACGGGAATGCCGGGGCCCTGGTCGCTGACGGCGAAACACAACTGGGCGTCCTGCACCGACACCTGCAGCTCCAGCCGGCCATTGGCTGGCGAGAAGCGCGCGGCATTTTCCAGCACGTTGACCAGCGCCTGCTCGATCAACGCCGCATGCACGAACAGCAACGGCAGCTCGGCCGGCACGTCGGTGTGTACCCGCAGCGGCGCCAGCACCGCGCGCAGGCGGTTGAGTGCACTGCCGACGATGTCGGCAGGCGCCACCCAGTCGCGGGCCAGCTTGAGGCCGCCGTGGCCCAGGCGGGTCATGTCGAGCAGGTTCTGGATGTAGCGATCGAGGCGTTCGGCCTCGTTGCGGGTGCCCTCCAGCAGTTCGCGGCGGTCGGCGGCGGGGATCGCCTCGCCCAGCGCCAGCAGGCTGTCGATGCTACCGCGCATGGCGGTCAGCGGGGTACGCAAGTCATGGGAAACGGACGCCAGCAAGGCGCTGCGCAGCTGCTCGGTTTCGCCATGCAGCCGCGCGGCCTCCAGTTGTTCGGCCAGCCGGGCGCGGGCCAGGGCCTGGGCCAGTGGTTGACCAAGGGCGGTGAGCAGGCGCCGGCGCGGGTCGCTGAGCGGCTGGCCGGAGCGTGGGCGCACACCAAGCAATGCAAGGGGCTGCTCATCCACCGCCAGCGGCCACCACCACCAGCGGCCATTGGGCAGGGTGTCGCTGCCATGACCGGCGGCCTGGCCGTGCTGCCAGGCCCATTCTGCAGCGGCGCGTTCGTTATCGCTGAAAGCATGGGCTTCGCCGCTGACCACCTGCAACTGGCCTTCGACATTGCGCTCCAGCAGGCACACCTGCATGTCCTGCCAACCGTCCAGGTGCTGGCCGGCGGCGTTGAACACCGCCTGGCGGTCGGTGGCCACGGTCAGCCGGCGCGACAGGTCGAGCAACTGGCTGGTCTGCGCCTGGGTCTCGCGCAGCGCCTGCAACTGGCGGCGCTGGCGGGCGGCCAGGTTGCCGGTGAGCGCGGCCATCAACAGGAAGAACACCAGGGTCAGCACGTCTTCTTCGCGCTGGATCCTGAACGACAGGTTGGGCGGGATGAACAGGAAGTCGTAGGTCAGGAACGACAGCACCGCGCAGGCCAGCGCAGGCCCCAGGCTGCTGCGCACTGCCACCAGCAACACCGCGGCCAGGAACACCAGCGATATGTTGGGCAGCGCCAGCACACTCGACACCGCCCAGGCCAGGCCTGCGGCCATGACCGTGGCCAGCAGCGCCAGCAGGTAATGGCGCCAGACCCACACCCGCCGTACCGCCGAACGCGGCGCTTGCGGCTGCGCGTCGCGGTCCAGCACGTTGATTTCCAGGCCGTGGCTTTCGCGCAGCAGCCGCGCGGCCACACCGGCACCGAACAGGCGCCGGCGCAGGCGGTCGCGGGACTGCCCAACCAGCACCAGGCTGGCCCGCCGTTCGGCAGCATGCTGGATCAGTGTGCGCACCACTTCGCCGGCACGCAGCAGTACCACCTCGCCGCCCAGGCGTTCGGCCAGTTGCTGGGCAGCTTGCAGGCGCTGGCGTGCGGTTTCGTCGCGCAGGCGGCCGTTGTCCACGTGCACCAGGCTCCAGGGCAGGTGGCGGCGTTGCGCCACGCGGCTGGCATGGCGCACCAAACGTTCCGCCTGGTCGTCGCCATCCACGCCCACCAGCAAGCGCCCACGCAGGGCCGGGGCTTCCTGGCCGCGCTGGCGATAACCATGGGCCAGGTCGGCATCCACCTGGGCTGCGGCGGTCTGCATGGCCAGCTCGCGCAGGGCGGTAAGGTTGGTTTGCGAGAAGAACGCATCGATGGCGGCCCGCGCCTGCTCGGGCACGTACACCTTGCCTTCGCGCAGGCGTTCAAGCAGCTCGCGGGGTGGCAGGTCGATCAGCACCAGCTCGAAGGCTTCCTGCAGCACCCAGTCCGGAAGGGTTTCGCGCACTTGCACGCCAGTAATGTCGCGGACCTTGTCGTTGAGGCTTTCCAGGTGCTGAACGTTGACCGTGGTGTACACATCGATGCCGGCGGCCAGCAGTTCCTGTACGTCCTGCCAGCGTTTGGCATGGCGGCTGCCGGGCGCATTGGTGTGGGCCAATTCGTCGACCAGCACCAGGGCCGGCGCGGCCTTGAGAAGGCCGTCGAGGTCCATTTCCTCTAGGGTGACGCCGCGGTACTGGCTACGCAGCAGGGGCTGCTGCTGAAGGCCAGCGAGCAATACCTCGGTTTCGGCACGGCCATGGGTTTCGACCACCCCGGCCAGCACCTGCACGTTCTGGCGTTGCTGGGCGTGGGCGGCCTGGAGCATGGCGAAGGTCTTGCCGACGCCGGGGGCGGCTCCAAGGAACACCTTCAACCGCCCCCGGCCGCTTCGCGGGAGGGTAGCCAACAGCGCGTCTGCGCGGGCGGAGTCACTCATCTTTCATCCTTTGCTATTTCCAGCAAGCAGCAAATCCAGGGACAAACACCGTACCTGTGGGAGCGGGTTCACCCGCGAATGCAGTAAAAGCGCCACCGACGCATTCGCGGGTAAACCCGCTCCCACAGGGTCCCTGCTAGCCCCTCAAGTCATCTATCAATGGCTGAAGTTTTCCAAGGCCTGGTTCAAGGCCAGCACATTGACCACCGGCGGGCCGATCAATGGTTGGAGGGTGGCCTCTTCCAGCAAGCCTTGCAAGCGCTCCACCGGCAACTGCCGTGCCGCCGCCACCCGCGGGATCTGGTAGGCCACGGCCTCCGGCGGCAGGTGCGGGTCGAGGCCGCTGCCCGAAGTGGTGAGCAACGCCTGGGGCACCGGCCCCTGCTGCGCCTGGTACAACGCAGCCGCATCGCCCTTGACCCGCTCGGCCAGCGCCGGGTTGCTCGGTGACAGGTTGCTGGCGCTGCTGGCCACGGTGGCGTAGGCGCCTGCCGATGGCCGCGCGTGGAACCAGCCATCGCCCTGGAAATCCTGGGCAATCAGCGCCGAACCGCGCACCTGGCCCTGGTCATCGCGCACCAGGCTGCCATTGGCCTGGCTGGGGAAAGCCACCTGGGCAATACCGGTCACCACCAGCGGATACAGCGCGCCGGTCACCAGGGTCATCAACAAGGCCAGGCTCAATGCCGGGCGTACATAAGCATTCATGGTGGCCTCCTCAGACCAGGTGCAGGGCATTGAGCAGCAGGTCGATCAGCTTGATCCCGGCAAACGGCACGACAATGCCGCCCAACCCGTAGATCAGCAGGTTGCGCCGCAGCAGGTGCGCCGCACTGGCCGCCTGCACCCGCACGCCGCGCAGCGCCAGCGGGATCAGCACGATGATGATCAGCGCGTTGAATACGATGGCCGACAGAATCGCACTCTGCGGGCTGGCCAGGTGCATCAGGTTGAGCACGCCCAGCTGCGGGTAGATGGCGGCGAACAGCGCCGGGAGGATGGCGAAGTACTTGGCCACATCGTTGGCGATGGAGAAGGTGGTCAGCGCGCCGCGGGTCACCAGCAGCTCCTTGCCGACCTGCACCACATCCAGCAACTTGGTCGGGTCGCTATCCAGGTCGACCATGTTGGCCGCCTCGCGCGCGGCCTGGGTGCCGTCGTTCATGGCCATGCCCACGTCAGCCTGGGCCAGTGCCGGGGCGTCGTTGGCGCCATCGCCGCACATGGCCACCAGGCGGCCGTCGTTCTGCTCCTGGCGGATGCGCGCCAGCTTCTTCTCTGGCGTGGCCTCGGCCAGCACGTCATCCACGCCGGCCTCGGCAGCGATGGCGGCGGCGGTCAGCGGGTTGTCGCCGGTCACCATCACCGTGCGGATGCCGAGCTTGCGCAGCTCGGCAAAGCGCTCGCGAATGCCGGGTTTGACCACATCCTTGAGGTGGATCACGCCAAGCAGGCGCTTGTCCAGGCACACCAGCAGCGGTGTACCGCCGCTCTGGGCAATACGCTCCACTTCACGGGCCAGTGCTGGTGGCATTTCCAGGCGTTGCATGCCGACGAACGCCAGTACGGCATCGACAGCGCCCTTGCGGTAGCGGTGTTGCTGAAAGTCGATCCCCGACAGGCGCGTCTCGGCGCTGAAAGCCACGGCCTCGAACTGGCCGGCGGACGGTTCGACAAAATCATGCAGCTGGCGCAGATATTCGACGATCGACTTGCCCTCGGCGGTGTCGTCCGCCAGCGAGGCCAGCAAGGCGCCCTCCCCCAGCTCGCGGGCGGTGATGCCCGGTGCCGCGTGCAGCGCACTGCAGCGGCGGTTGCCGAAGGTAATGGTGCCAGTCTTGTCGAGCATCAGCGTATGCACGTCACCGGCCGCCTCCACCGCCCGGCCCGAGCGGGCGATGACGTTCAGCCGCACCAGCCGGTCCATGCCGGCAATGCCGATGGCCGACAGCAGGCCGCCGATGGTGGTGGGGATCAGCGTTACCAGTAATGCGGCGAGAAAGATCAGCGGCAGGCTGCCACCGACAAAGTGGGCGAACGGCTGCAGGGTCACCACCACGATCAGGAAGATCAGGGTCAGGCCGATCAGCAGGATGTCGAGGGCGATCTCGTTGGGCGTCTTCTGCCGCTTGGCGCCCTCGACCAGGGCAATCATGCGGTCGAGGGTCGATTCGCCCGGGTTGCTGGTGATGCGGATCAACAACCAGTCTGAGACCAGCCGGGTATTGCCGGTCACCGCTGAGCGATCGCCGCCGGACTCGCGGATTACCGGCGCGGACTCGCCGGTAATGGCGGCCTCGTTGACCGCAGCGATACCTTCAAGCACCTCGCCGTCACCGGGAATCATTTCACCAGCTACCACGCGCACCACATCGTCCTTGCGCAGCGCGCTGGCCGCTACGGTTTCGTAGCTGCCATCACGCTTGCGACGCTGCGCGGTAAGCCCTTGGCTGCCAGCCTTGAGGCTGTCGGCGCGGGCCTTGCCACGGCCTTCGGCCAGGGCCTCGGCAAAGTTGGCGAACAGCACGGTGAACCACAGCCACAGGGTGATCTGCACGGCCACACCGGTGCTCACACCGCTGCCGGGAGCGAAACACAGGACGGTGGTCAGTACCGCAGTCAGGGCGACCACCAGCATCACCGGCGAGCGCTTGAGTTGGCGCGGGTCGAGCTTGACGAATGCCTGCACCAGCGCCGGGCGCCACAATGCGGCGAAACGGGTCTGATCCTTGGCACTTTGCCGGGCTTTTACTTCAGCAATGGGCATGTTCATGGTCGGTCCTCAAAAACCCAGACTCAAATGTTCGGCGATCGGCCCAAGGGCCAGGGTCGGCAGGAAGGTCAGGCCACCGACCAGCAGGATGGTGACCAGCAGCAGGCTGGTGAACAGCGGGCCATGGGTGGGGAAGCTGTTAAGCCCCTGGGGCGCGCTTTTCTTCGCCGCCAGGCTGCCGGCCAGCGCCAGTACCGGCAGGATGTAGCCGAAGCGGCCGATGAGCATGGCCAGGCCGATCATCAGGTTGTGGTACACCGTGTTGGCACCAAAGCCGGCAAAGGCCGAGCCGTTGTTGGCCGTGCCCGAGGTGTAGGCATACAGCAGCTGGCTGAAGCCATGCGCACCCGGGTTGCTAACTGCACCTGCCGGGCCTGGCAGGCTGGCGGCAATGGCGCCGAGCACCAACACGCCGACCGGCATCACCAACAGGGTCGCCACCAGCAACTGCACCTCGCGGGCCTGCAGTTTCTTGCCCAGGTATTCCGGGGTGCGGCCGATCATCAGCCCGGCCAGGAACACCGCGATCAGCACGAACAGCAGCATGCCGTAAAGCCCTGCACCGACGCCGCCGAAGATCACCTCACCGACCATCATGTTGACCATTGCCACCATGCCGGTCAGCGGGTTGAGGCTGTCGTGCATGGCATTGACCGAACCGTTGGAGGCAGAGGTGGTAGTCACTGTCCACAGCACCGAACCGGTGGTGCCGAAGCGGGTTTCCTTGCCCTCCATCGGGGCGCTTTGCTGTACCTGCGCGCTCTCGAGGGCCGGGTTGGGCTGGTACTCGGACCACAACGCCGTGCTGCCGCCGATCAGGAACAGCGCAAGCATGCAGGCGAGGATGGCGCGGCTCTGGCGCAGGTCCTTCACGTAGTGGCCAAAGGTGAACACCAGCGCCACCGGAATGAGGATGATCGAAGCCACCTCGAACAGGTTGCTCCAGGCCGTGGGGTTTTCAAACGGGTGCGCCGAGTTGACTCCGAAGAAGCCACCGCCGTTGGTACCCAATTGCTTGATGGCGATCTGGCTGGCGGCCGGGCCCAGCGGGATGGTCTGCTCGGTGCCCTGCAGAGTGAGCGCATGAGCGTAGTCGGCCAAGGTTTGCGGTACGCCCTGCCATACCAGCAGCAACGCCAGCAACAGGCACAGCGGCAGCAGGCCGTAGAGGATGGCGCGGGTCATGTCGACCCAGAAGTTGCCCAGCGTCGTGGCGCTGCGCCGTGCGATGCCGCGGCACAGGGCGACCAGCACGGCCAGGCCGGTGGCGGCGCTGACGAAGTTCTGCACGGTCAGGCCGAGCATCTGGCTCAGGTAGCTGACCGACGCCTCACCGCTGTAGGCCTGCCAGTTGGTGTTGGTGACGAAGCTGACCGCGGTATTGAACGCCAGCGACCATTCCTGGCCGGGTAGATGCTGCGGGTTGAATGGCAGGTAGCCCTGCAACAGCAGCACGGCGAACAGCAGCAGGAACCCGGCCAGGTTGAAGGCCAGCAGAGCCAAGGTGTACTGCTGCCAGTTCTGTTCCTGGCTGGCGCGCACGCCCGCCAGCCGGTAGCAGGCTTGCTCGACCGGGCCCAGCACGGGCGACAGCCAGGTGCGCTGGCCTTCCATGACCTTGAAGTAGAACCGCCCGAGCCAGGGTGCCGGTAGCAGCACGATGGCGAAAAATGCCAACAGCAAGGCGAAGTCGTAACTGTGCATGGCCACTCCCTAGCAGCGATCGGCGCGCAGCAGCGCCACCAGCAGATAAAACGCCAATGCCACTGCCAGCAGCAGTGACAGCCCGTCGAGCATGTTCATGTGTGGTTCTCCCCGTGGTGCGGCTTGGGCCGCTTTGGGGAAATTGTCCGAGCGAGGGGCGTAAAGGGGCGAGACTGGGAGGTGGGGATGGCGATAAAGAAGGCGTAAAGATCGGGAGTTGAGGTTGCCTGAACCGGCCTCTTCGCGGGTAAAACCGCTCCTACAGGGACCGCACCGCTCTCCCGGGCTGTGGAGATCCTTGTGGGAGCGGGTTCACCCGCGAAGAGGCCAGTACAGGTTTACTGCTGAGGCGGCTGCGGGACGGCGTTGCGGCTCCAGTCCAGCAGCAGGCTGTAGCCGACCGCCAGCAAGGTCGGCCCGATGAACAGGCCAATGAAGCCAAAGGCGATCAGGCCGCCGAACACGCCCAGAAGCACGATCACCAACGGCAGGTTGCCGCCACGGCTGATCAGGTACGGTTTGAGTACGTTGTCCACGCCACTGATGATGAAGGTGCCCCAGGCTCCCAGGAACACCGCCATGCCGTATTCGCCTTTCCATACCAGCCAGCCGGTGGCCGGAATCCATGCCAGTGGCGGGCCCATGGGGATCAGGCTGAGCATGAAGGTCACCAGGCCCAGCACAATGGCCCCGGGCACACCGGCAATCAGGAAGCCGATCAATGCAAGCACGCCTTGCGCGGCGGCTGTACCGATCACCCCGTTGACCACCCGCTGCACCGTACCGGCGACCAGCTCCAGGTAGTACTCGGCACGGTCGCCCATCAGGCGGTGCAGCAAGCGCAGGACGAACGCCGACAAGCGCGGGCCATCGCGGTAGAAGAAGAACACGAATACCAGGCTGAGGGTCAGCTCCAGCACGCCGCTGCCGATCTGCGCGCTGCGCGCCAGCAACCAGTTGCCCACCTGCCCCAGGTGCGGCTTGACCGAGGCCAGCAAGGCCGCGCCCTGCTGGTCCAGCGATTGCCACCAGCTGACCAGGCGCTCGCCAACCAACGGGATGCCACCCAGCCACGCCGGAGCATCGGGCAGGCCGTCCACCTGCACGTCACGCACGAACGCCGTCGCATCGCGAATGTGGTCGGCCAGGTTGAACCCCAGCCACACCAGCGGCAGCGCCACGATCAGGATCCAGGCAGTGGTCAGCAGGCTGGCCGCCAGGGTTTCGCGCCCTCCCAGCGCACGCGTCAGCAAGCGCATCAACGGCCAGCTGGCAAAGGCCAGGATGGCGCCCCACAACAGCGCTGAAATGAAAGGTGCCATCACCCACAGACCGGCACCCAGCAGCGCCAGCAGCAGAATCTGGACCAGCAAGCGGTCATTGTTAGCCATGGTGGTGCCCGTTCAACGGATCAGTTCAAGGTGCAAGCCGTCGGTAGGTGCACTACCGACTTCGAGGCGGCCATTGCGCACGCCCGCCTTGACCAGCGCCTCGCGCCAGGCTTCAGCCTGGGCCCCACTGAGGCTGGCACGCAGGGTGCTGTCGAGGTTCAGGCTGCGGGCCAGCAGGTTCGCCCAGGCGTCTTGCGGCGCGGCCAGGTCAGGGTAGTCGAGCTTGCCGGTGTCGCGCATTTCGCGCAGCACCGTGGCGGCGGTCGGCAGCAGTTCGCCCAGCGGGCCGCCGGCGACGAACTCTTCCACGTGCAAGTAGGCGCGGCGGTTGCCGCGGGTGACACTGTACAGCGCGACCAGGGTGTCCGCCTGCTCCGCCGAGCGGCGCAGCAGGATGAACGCCTGCTGCTCGTCGCCGCCGTTGAGGCGGGCATTGCCGAACACATCATTGGCCCACAGGCTGGCTTCGCCGCAATCGCGGCCCTGGCACCAGAACAGCGGGTAGCCGCCGTCGCGCTGCAGTGCTTCGCGAGCGCTGGTGAAGGCTTCGCGAGCAGTACGCTCGACCGGCAGTTCGTAGGTTACCGAGCTGACCTGGCCACGGCTTTCGACCTTGTCCTCGACCCTCAGGCGGCCGCTGATCTTGCGCAGTGGGCCCATGGGGTAGACGCGCTCCTGCTCCACGGCCGGGCGCTGGTCGACCACCTTGGCGTCCACCGGTACCGGCATGCCGGCCCACAAAACGGGGCTGGCGAACACCAGGCAGGCCGCGAAGGCATTACGGATGGCAACAGGCGCGCTCATTGGCGAACCAGACGGCGCTCAGCGCCGAGATGAAGCTCCAGGATGTCTGGCAGTTGCATGGTTGTCTCCCTGTTCAACCCGCCAAGCCTCGACACTTGTCCGATGCAAGTCAAGCAAAGCCAAAGAAGCGATTGAAACAGTCTGCGACAAGGGCCGCGCCCTGCTCATCGTTCAGGTGCAGGTGATGGCCACCGGGCAGCGTCACCTGCTCAAAGGGTAGCTGCTCCAGCAACCCGGTGTGGCGCGCCAGCATGCCGTCGGCGGCCACGACCAGGCGCGTCGGGCAACTCACCCGGTGCACATAGGCCATGGCCTGGGCCTCGCTCAGGCGCACTGGCGAAGGCAGGGTCAGGCGGCTGTCGCTGCGCCAGCTGTAACCGCCGGGCACCGGCATCAGGCCACGCTGGGCCAACAGCTCGGCCGCCTCACGGCTGACTGCGACCATGCCTTTCATGCGTGCCTGCACGCCCTGCTCCAGTGTGGTGTATACCGACTTGCGCTTGCCATCCAGGCGCAACTGGGCCTGCAGTGCCATGCCCAGCCGCTCACCGGCATCCTGCTCGGCGCCGGTCGGCGGGATGACGCCGTCAATCAGGGCCAGATGGCTGACCCGATCCGGCAGCGCGCCAGCCAGTTGCACGGAAATGATTGCCCCCAGCGAATGGCCCAGCAGAGCAAAACGTTGCCAACCCAGCTGCTCGGCCACCCGCAGCACGTCATGGGCGTAGTCGGCCAGAGCATAGCCGGCACCGAGCGGCCGGTGCTCGGAGTAACCATGCCCGGCCAGGTCCAGGGCGACGATGCGCAGGCCTTTCAGCTGCGGCGCCAGGCGGGCGAAGCTGTTGGCGTTATCCAGCCAGCCATGCAGGGCGATCACCGGCAGCCCCTGCTCCGGGCCGAACAGGTGCGCCGCCAGTTCGATATGGCCCAGACTCAGTCGGATTTCCTCGACCTGCGCGCTCATGCCTGGCTCCAGCGGTCGAACAGGCCCTTGATCAGGCTGGCGGTGTCGGTTGGCCGCTCCAGCGGGAACATGTGCCCACCCGGCACGCTGTGGTATTCGCCCCTGGGCATGCCACGCACGGCCAGCGTGTGGTGGCGGCGAATGACGTTGCTGCGCTCGCCGCGGACCATGGCCAGCGGCACCTGCAATTGCCGCGCGGGCGCAGGGCTGGTATGCGGGATGCTGCGGTAGATGCTGATTTCCGTGGCCGGGTCGAAGCGCAACTGCAGCCCCTGCTCCATCGCCTGCAGGCCGTGCTCTATGTAGGCATCGAGGCAGTCGGGGTCGAAATGGCGGAACAGTGACTTGCCGGCGAAATAGTCCCGGGCACTGTCGCGGTCATTGAAGGTTTCGCGGCGCCCCAGGGTGCGGCCAGCCGGGGTGATACGGTCAATGAAGCCGAAGCGCTTGGCGGTGCGCAGCAGCCACTGGTCGGCGCGGGTGAGCACCGGAGAGTCGAGCATCACCACGCCGCGATAATACTCGGGGCAGCGCAAGGCTGCGTGCAGGTGCAACACGCCGCCCAGCGAATGGCCGACGCCCCATACTGGCTGGTCTTGCCGAGCCAGGTGGTGCAGCAGTTCATCGACCAGGCTCTGCCAGTTGTCGTCCACCGGAAAACGCGGATCGTGGCCGTGCTGGGCCAGGTGCTGCACCTGGTAGTCCGGTGCCAGGGCGGCGAACAGCTTGCCGTAGGTGGCCGACGGGAAACCGTTGGCATGGGCGAAGAAGATCTGCTGCGACATGGCGCCGGGTCCGGATGCGAGATGATGGCCCATTGTCGGTATCGCGGGGCGGTTCGGCAACGTCCGGAAAGGTCATCGGCGAGGGCTATCAGGTCAGGCTTGTGGGCGCGGGCACTGCCTGCAGGAGCAGCCTTGTGCTGCGAAGAGGCCATAACTGCCGGAGAAGAGCTATTGCCCTACTGGCCTCTTCGCAGCACAAGGCTGCTCCTACAGGAAACCTAGATAGCCTGAGAACTCAGGCCGGCGAGTTGATCGCCCGAAGGGTCATCAACCCAGCCAGCGGCCAGTCCCCTTCCAGCTCCGCCAGGCTTGCAGTGCTCATGCCCGCTGGTTGCTGCTGGTGGCCATGCTGCAACGCCCCTACCAAGGTACCCACCAGCGGCTGGTGGCTGACCAGCAGCACATGCTCCAGGCCCAGGCGCTCGATTTCACCGATAACCTGCTGCACATCACTGTCAGGCGTCAGCCAGGGCACGGTGCGCACCGGTTCGGCGAAGCCCAGGGTGTCATGCACCAGGGCAGCCGTTTGCTGGGCGCGTACGTAAGGGCTGGCGATGATCGCCTGCAGCGGCTGGCCCAGCAGGCGGGCGGCGCTATGCAGCACCTGTTCGCGACCATGGGCGGTCAGCCGGCGCTCGGCATCGCTGTTGGCCCGCGGCTCCGCTTCGCCGTGGCGCAGAACCCACAGCTTCACAGTTTGGGCTCCTCGTCACGCACCGGGTGCGGGGCCGGGGCCACTGCGTGCGGCGCCTCGCCCTCCGGGGCACGCGGTGCTGGCCAGTCGGCGAACGGCCAGGGCTTCTGGTCGCTGTGGAAGCTGCCGAAGCGGCCGATCTGCGCCAGGTACTGGCTCAGGCTGTCGCCGAAGTTCATCAGGCTGGCGCTGGGGGCGCCGTACACCAGGCGGTAGATCAATTGTACCAGCACCAGGCCACCGAGCAGCAGCTCGGCCAGCTGCCAGACCACCAGGAACACCAGCATCCACAGGGCCCGCAGGATGATCGACTCGCGCTGGGCGCGTTCGGGCGTATCGTTCATGTGTTGCTCCTTGCTGTTGTCAGAGCCGCTGAAGGCTCAGTTGAAACCGCTGATGGAAATGAAATCGACATCGGTCTTCGGCTCGGCACGCATCAGGTGCTCGATCACCTGGTTCAGCGTGCGGCCTTCGAACAGGATGGCATGCAGGCCTGCCACCAGCGGCATGTATACCTGCACTTCCTGCGCCTTGGCCTTGAGCACCTTGAGGGTGTTGACGCCTTCGGCTACTTCGCCCAGGCGGCTGACCGCCTGCTCCAGGCTCAGGCCCTGGCCCAGCGCGTGGCCGACCTGGTAGTTGCGGCTCTTTGGCGAGGAGCAGGTGACGATCAGGTCACCGACACCGGCCAGGCCGAGGAAAGTCATGGGGTTGGCCCCCTGGCTGACGGCGAAGCGGGTCATCTCGGCCAGGGCGCGGGTAATCAGCATGCTCTTGGTGTTCTCGCCCATGCCCAGGGCCACCGCCATGCCAGCAATGATGGCGTAGACGTTCTTCAGCGCCCCGCCCAGTTCGACGCCAAAGCGGTCGGCACTGGCGTAGACGCGGAAGGTACGCCCATGCAGCACGGCCTGCACCTGCTGGCACAGTTTTTCGTCCTCGCTGGCGACCACCGTGGCGGTCAGCGCATGTTCGGCGATTTCACGGGCCAGGTTGGGGCCGGACAGCACGCCGATGCGCGCCTCGGGGGCGATTTCCTCGAGGATCTGGCTCATCAGCTTGAAGCTTTGCGCTTCGATGCCCTTGGTCAGGCTGACCAGGCCCTTGCCGCGCAGCAACTCGGCATGCGGAGCCAGCACGCTACGCAAGGCGCTCGATGGCAGGGCGACGAAAATCAGCTCACTGGCCTGCAGAGTGGCCAGCAGGTCGCTGACCGGCTCGACGCCGTCGTGCAAGCGGATGCCCTTCAGGTAGCGGGGATTCTCGCGATTGACCCGCATGGCCTCGGCCTGTTCCGGATCGCGCATCCATTGGCGCACCGGCACACCGTTTTCTGCCAGCAGGTTCGCCACGGCGGTGCCGAAGCTGCCGCCTCCCAGAACTGCAACAGGTTGCTGTTCAGTCATATCCAATCCGTTAAAGCCAAAAGTTAAGTGGCGACCCAGCCATTATACGGCTCGCCTGCTACAGAACCAGTGTCAGTACCGGCCCTTTCGCAGCGCAAGGCTGCTCCTACAGGTACCGTGCATGTCCTTAGATCGGGCTTCACTGGCAAGCAGATCACTGGCAAAACCCCCACGGTCAGTTACCATGCCTGTTTCAATCCTGATACAAGGCCGCTTTGTGTTCCCTGGCACGCCCTCGTACCCGCGCCTGCTCATACTGACTGCCCTGCTCGGCGGCCCGGCCGTGGCCGATGACCTGTTCATCGACAACACGGACCTGCCGCAGGTTCTGACCGCCACGCGCCTGAAACAATCCCCCGCCGCAGTCCCGGGCAGCATGACCGTGCTCGACAGCGAGCTGATCCGGGCCAGCGGTGCCCGTGACATCCCCGAGCTGCTGCGCCTGGTGCCGGGCATGATGGTGGGCTACAACGCCGGCAACCAACCCACGGTCAACTACCACGGCAGCAACGTCAACGATGCCCGACGCATGCAGGTGCTGATCGATGGCCGTTCGGTGTACCGCGCCGGCCTGGCCACGGTGGACTGGAGCGACATCCCCCTGGCCATGGAGGATATCGAGCGCATCGAGGTGTTCCGCGGCCCCAACACGGTCAGCTATGGCGCCAACGCGCTGATGGCGGTGGTCAACATCCTTACCCGCAACCCTGCCGACAGCCATGGCACGCGGCTGAAGATGACCCGCGGCCAGGACGGCATCAACGATTTCTACGCCAGCCACGGCTTCGGTTGGGAGAGTGGCGACATGCGCCTGTCGCTGTCAGGCCAGCAGGACGATGGCTTCGACGAGAACCAGTTCGGCCAGGACTACCGCGACAGCCGCCGGCTGACCCGCTTCAATATCAACGCCAGCCACAGCCTGGCACACGACCAGACCCTGGAATGGCAACTTGCTGCGAAGGAAGGCAGCAACCAGCGGCCTTATACCTACCAGCCGGTGTTCGCCAAATACGAAGCCGGTAACAACGCTGACGTCAGTGCCAAGGACTACGCCGGCTCATTGCGCTGGACCAAGGACTTCAGTTCTGAGCACAGCCTGTATATCCAAGGCTCTGCCCAACATTTCGACCGTCAGCAGGTGTGGCGTGCCTGTGACGCTTTGCAGTCGTTCAGCCCGGAATTGACCCAGCTCTGGCAAATGAACCCCGATTTCGCCGAAAAAGTGGCACGCGGCATTGCTACCGGCGCGCCACTTTCGACCAACGATCCCGTCATGAGAGGGCTTCTGGAGAAGGTCCAGCAGCAATGGGCGAACGGTGGCAACCAGCAGGTCTGCGGCGACGTCGACCAGAGCACCCGCGAAACCCGCTACGACCTGGAAATCCAGGACACCCTGAGCCTGACCGACAGCCTGCGCCTGCTCAGCGGCATGAACTACCGCTATGATCGTGCCGACTCGCAGACCTACTTCAATGGCAGCATCGACGACCAGACCTGGCGCCTGTTCGGCCAGCTGGAGTGGCGCGCCGACGAACACTGGATCCTGCAGGGTGGTGCCATGTTCGAGGACTCGCGCCTGTCCGGCAGCTCGCTGACCCCACGCGTGGCGGTCAACTACCTGATCACCCCGCGCCATGGCCTGCGTGCAGTGTATTCCGAGGCAGTGCGCTCTCCAGACATGTTCGAGAACAACGTCAACTGGAGCTACACGGTCAAGAACCTGACCCCCAACGCTTTTGGCCTGCAAAACGGCGAATACTTCGTCAAGACCCGCGGCCCGGGCGACCTCGACCAGGAACGCATGCGCTCGCGCGAACTCGGCTACAACGGCTACTTCAGCGACATCGACCTGAACATGGATGTGAAGCTGTTCTATGACGAGATCACCGGCATGATCAGCGAGCCCCTGAAGAACAACCAGTACATCGCCAGCAATGCCAACAAGGCCCGTTTCAGCGGCAGCGAGGCGCAACTGGACTGGCGCCCGACCCTGCGCGACCGTCTGCGGGTGACCTACGCCTACGTGGATGCCTGGGCCAGCAACCCCGCCGACCGCCGCCTCAGCGCGCGCAACAGCGGCTCGGCCGGGTGGATGCGCGAGTGGGGTGCCGGTTGGTCGAGCGCGCTGTTCTATTACGGTGACGATGCACTCAACCAGTATCGCTACGAGCGCCTGGACCTGCGTCTGGCCAAACGTTTCCGGGTGCATGGCAGCAACCTGGAGCTGGCGGCGCTGTGGCAACAGCGCCTGGACGATGAGCCGACCACGGCAATTCAGAACCGCTACGACAGCCGCCACCGCCTGAGCATCAGCGCGGAGCTGGAGTTCTGATGGCCCTGCTGCTGCGCCTGTTGCTGTTGTGCCTGTGGCCGATGGGGCCACTGTTCGCCAGCGAAATCCTGTTGGTAGGCGCGGAAGACCAGCCTGGCATTCGCAGTTTCGTCGCCGCGCTGGAAAGCCGCCGGCCGCACGACCATGTACATTTCCAGACCACCGCCGACCTGCCACCCCCGGGCAAGCTCAAGGCTGACCAGCGCCTGATCCTGCTGGACAACGCCGCACTGGAATGGCGCCTCGGGGAAACTGCCGGCCCGCCGGCCCTGGCCATGAGGGTCAGCCGGGTGCAGGCTGAACAGCGCCTGGGAAAGTCGCGGCCCGCGTTCCTCACGCTGCTGTGGAGCGATCCGCCGCTGGGCCGGCAGTTGCGCCTGGCGCGCTACCTGCTGCCGCAGGCCCAGCGCATTGGCGTGCTGTACGGTGAGCACAGCAGCTTTCTGCTCGAAGAGCTGCGCCACGCCGCCCGCCCGCTGGGCCTGGAGATCATTGCCCAGGACTGGCCCGACCCGCGCGACAGCCGCCCTTTGCAACACTTGTTGGCCAACAGTGACGTGCTGCTGGGCCTGGACGATGCCGACCTGTACAACTCCAAGACTGCGAAAAACCTGCTGTTGAGCAGCTATGGCCGGCAGATGGCGCTGATCGGCCCGAACGCCGGGTTCGTCCGCGCCGGCGCCCTGGCCAGCACCTTCAGCGACCAGGACGATTGGCTGGCGGTGCTCGACCAGTTGCTCGACCAGCCACCGGCGCGCT
The DNA here is from genome assembly GCF_002113105.1 of Pseudomonas sp. B22(2017). NCBI lineage: Bacteria > Pseudomonadati > Pseudomonadota > Gammaproteobacteria > Pseudomonadales > Pseudomonadaceae > Pseudomonas > Pseudomonas sp. B22(2017). The sequence continues at coordinate 153,588 of NZ_NEJN01000002.1, read as the reverse complement.
GGCCACGCAGCCTGTACCCGGTACGCTTCGGCGTCAGCGGCAACCAGCAGGTGGCGCGCGCCCTGGGCCTTGAACCGATCGATCCGAACGCCGCCGCCAAGGCCCTGGCCGAAGGAGAACCCACCCCATGAGCAAGCGCCTGAGCTGGGACATTCACACCCGCACCCAGATCATCAGCCTCGGCCCTGCCCTGCTGCTGACCTTGCTGCTGATCAGCTTCTTCACCTTCGTGCGTATCCAGGACCTGCGCCAGGAACTGAACCACACCGGGCAACTGATCGCCAACCAGTTGGCGCCAGCCTCGGAATACGGGGTGATCTCGGGCAACAACGAAGTGCTCGAGGGCCTGATGCGCGCCACGCTCAGCATCCCCCACGTGCGCTTCCTCGAGGTGCAGGACAGCCGCAACCACATACTGGTTTATGTGGAGCAGTCCGACGAAAGCGCCAACCGCGCGCAGCGCGTCGAAGTGTTCCAGGCGCCCATCCGCCTGCAGCAGATCCGCCTGGACAGCGACTTCCTGCAACAGGGCAAGGCCACCAGCCCGGCCATTGGCGACGATTACCTGGGCAGGGTCATCGTCGGCATGTCCGATGACGCCTTCAGCCAGCGCCAGCAGGAAATCGTGATCAAGGCCGGTATCCTCGCGCTGTTCGCCCTGCTGTTCACTTTCCTGCTGGCGCGCCGCCTGGCCCTTAGCCTCGCCAAGCCGATCAGCGACATGGGGCACGCGGTCAAGGCCATCCAGCAGGGCGAGTACCACACCCTGTTGCCGGTGGTCGATGACAGCGAACTGGGCCATCTGGCACGCCACATCAATAACCTGGCCCATGGCCTGGCGCAGGCCAGCAATGAACAGAAGCAGGCGATTGCCGAGCTTATCCAGGCCCGCGAGGAGGCCGAACAGGCCAACCGCACCAAATCGGATTTCCTGGCTATGATGAGCCACGAACTGCGCACGCCGATGAATGGCGTACTGGGCATGCTGCAGTTGCTGGAAACCACGCAGCTGAACAGCGAGCAGGCCGAGTACACCGCGGTGGCCAGCGAATCCACCGGGCACCTGCTCAAGGTCATCAATGACATCCTCGACTTCTCGCGCATCGAACGCGCCGCGCTGCAACTGGAACACATCGACTTCAACCTGGGTGAACTGATCACCAGCAGCGTCCAGTCGTTCCAGCACAGCGCCCAACAGCGCGGCCTTGCCCTGCACCTGCAAATGCCGGCGGGTATCGAGCAGCTGCAGGTGAACGGCGACCCCACGCGCATCCGCCAGATCCTGCTGAACCTGGTCGGCAACGCGCTGAAATTCACCGAACGCGGCCAGGTTCAGGTCGAGGCGCGCTGGCAGGTGCTGGACCGCCAACTGATCTGGCTGACCTGCAGTGTGCGCGACACCGGTATCGGCATCGACAACGAACGCCTGGAAATGATGTTCGTCGCCTTCCAGCAGGCCGACAGCTCGATTTCCCGCCGCTATGGCGGCACCGGGCTGGGACTGTCGATCGCCCGCACCCTGGCCGAACGCATGGGCGGCAAGCTGCGTGGCGAAAGCCGTGAGGGCCTGGGCTCGACCTTTACCCTGGAGATGCCTCTGGCCCTGGCCAGCCCTGCCCCGCTCTCGCTGACGCAACCAAGCGCTGCGCCACCGGCGGTAGCCGACAATGATCAGGTGCTGCTGGTAGAGGACAATCCGGTCAACCAAAGTGTCATCGAGGCCATGCTGCGTAGCCTGGGGCTGGCGGTATGCACGGCCGAGGACGGCCTGGAGGCGGTCGAACGGGTCAGCCAGCAGCGTTTTGCCGCCGTGCTGATGGACTGCCGCCTGCCGCACCTGGACGGCTATGAAGCCACCCGGCGTATCCGCCAGCTGCCCAACGGCGCCAGGCTACCGATCATCGCCCTGACCGCCAACGCCTTGCAGGGCGACCGCGAGCGTTGCATGGCGGCCGGCATGGACGACTACCTGAGCAAACCCTTGCGCCGCACTGAACTGCAGCGCGTGCTGCAGCGCTGGCTACCCGGTCAGACAACCGCGACTGGCGATAAATGCTAAAGTGCGGCAGTCTTAAACACTGGACAGGACCTTCATCGGACCTGAAAATAGACGTTTCAGTGCACACCTGTACTTCTTTCACCGGGTGCACTGTGACTTTCACCACAACGCAATAGTCTACCTGTAGGCTGCCGCCCCGAACGCGATGCGTATCGGGCCGGCCGGGAAGATTCATCCCCTGCCGCAGGGGGTTATTGAGGAGCTCGCATGACCAAACAACACGCCTTTACTCGGGAAGACCTGCTGCGCTGCAGTCGCGGTGAGCTGTTCGGCCCAGGTAATGCGCAACTGCCCGCGCCGAACATGCTGATGGTCGATCGCATCACCCATATCAGCGAAGAAGGCGGCAAGTACGGCAAAGGTGAATTGGTCGCCGAGCTGGATATCAATCCGGACCTGTGGTTCTTCGCCTGCCACTTCGAAGGCGACCCGGTAATGCCGGGCTGCCTGGGGCTTGATGCCATGTGGCAGCTGGTAGGTTTCTTCCTCGGCTGGCAGGGCCTGCCAGGCCGCGGGCGCGCCCTGGGTTCGGGCGAGGTGAAGTTCTTCGGCCAGGTACTGCCGGAAGCCAAGAAAGTCACTTACAACATTCACATCAAGCGCGTCCTGAAGGGCAAGCTGAACATGGCCATCGCCGATGGCTCGGTCAGCGTCGACGGCCGCGAGATCTACACTGCCGAAGGCCTGCGGGTCGGCGTGTTCACCTCCACTGACAATTTCTAAGGGTTATTCGCATGCGCCGCGTCGTTATCACTGGTCTGGGCATCGTATCGTGCCTGGGCAATGACAAAGCTACCGTCACCGAAAACCTGCGCAACAGCCGTCCGGGTATCCGTTACAACCCGGAATACAAGGAAATGGGGCTGCGTAGCCAGGTTTCCGGGTCCATCGACCTCAACCTCGAAGAACTGATCGACCGCAAGGTCTACCGCTTCGTCGGCCACGCTGCTGCCTACGCCTACCTGGCGATGCAGGATGCGATCAAGGACGCCGGCCTGACCGAAGAGCAGGTTTCCAACCCGCGTACCGGCCTGGTGGCGGGCTCCGGCGGCGCCTCGACCCTGAACCAGATGGAAGCGCTGGACACCCTGCGTGAGAAAGGCGTCAAGCGCGTCGGCCCGTACCGCGTTACCCGCACCATGGGCAGCACCGTTTCGGCGTGCCTGGCCACCCCGTTCAAGATCAAGGGCATCAACTACTCGATCTCCTCGGCCTGCGCCACTTCGGCACACTGCATCGGCACCGCCCTGGAGCAGATCCAGTGGGGCAAGCAGGACATCGTCTTCGCCGGTGGCGGTGAAGAAGAGCACTGGAGCCAGTCGTTCCTGTTCGATGCCATGGGCGCCCTGTCGACCAAGCGCAACGAAACCCCGGAACAGGCCTCGCGCGCCTACGACGCCGACCGTGATGGCTTCGTCATCGCTGGCGGTGGCGGCATGGTGGTGGTCGAGGAGCTGGAACACGCCCTGGCCCGTGGCGCCAAGATCTACGCGGAAATCGTCGGCTACGGCGCCACTTCCGACGGCTACGACATGGTTGCCCCGAGCGGCGAAGGTGCTATCCGCTGCATGCAGCAGGCGCTGTCGACCGTCGACACTCCGATCGATTACCTGAACACCCACGGCACCTCGACCCCGGTCGGTGACGTTGCCGAGATCAAGGGCGTTCGCGCCGTGTTCGGCGACAAGGCACCGAAAATCAGCTCGACCAAGAGCCTTTCGGGCCACTCGCTGGGCGCTGCCGGCGTACACGAGGCGATCTACTGCCTGCTGATGATGGAAAACAACTTCATCGCCGGCTCCGCCAACATCGACGAGCTGGACCCGGAGGTCGCCGACCTGCCGATCCTGCGCAAGACCGAAGAAAACGCCAAGATCGACACGGTCATGAGCAACAGCTTCGGCTTCGGCGGCACCAACGCCACCCTGGTGCTCAAGCGCTGGGAAGGCAAGTAAGACGCTACTGCGGTAAACGAAAACGCCCCGACTGGTTCGGGGCGTTTTCATTTGTGTGCCTGTACCGGCCTCTTCGCGGGCGCGCCCGCTCCCACAGGTACAGCACCGGTTTCAAGAGCAGCGCGGCCCCTGTGGGAGCGGGTTTACCCACGAAAGGGCCGGCACAGGCGAAATACTATTGCTTGGGCAACACATCCAGAAAATTCTCCCTGGCCACCTTATTGGCAACTTGTTCCGGCAATGCATCCAGAAACGGCCTGAACCCGTGCATCTGCTCCCCAAGGCTACCAAACCGCCCCACCACATCCGAACCCAGCATGAACCGCTCCGGGAATTTCTCGACCAGTGCCAGCCACTCCTTGCGCGGTACACCCTGGCCATCCAGCAGATAGGGTTTCAGCACGCTCCACGACAAATCGACATACAGGTTCGGGTAATCCTCCAGCAACCGCGTCAGCACCGGCAGCAGAAAGTCCATTTGCGTCTGGTGCCGGTGAATCTCCATGCTGCTGCCGGCGTGCGCCCAGATGAACCGCGTGTGCGGGTGATTGCGCAGCGGCTGTTCGATCTCCGCCAGGTACAGCGGGTTACGCTCGCGCTTGGAGGTGATGTTGGAATGCAGCAGCACCGGCAGGTCGCGCTCGGCCGCCAGGTGGTAGATACGCGCCATGGCTTCGTTGTTGGCACGCGGCGTGTCACCGCTGGTCAGAGCAGTCAGGTCATCGTGGCGGGTGAACACCTCACCAATGCCCTGCCACAGCCCCGGATGCAGATCGAGCATGCGCTCGATATGGCTGGCGGCGTTCTTGTCCACCGGATTGAAGCCGGCCAGGAACGGATGAAAGCGCTTGCGCTGCTCGTCGGGCAGTTGCTGTAGCGCCGCCGCCACGTAGGTATCGGTGGCGCTGTACCAGTAGGCTTCGGCGTCATCCCCAGCGTAATAGCGTGGGCGCTTGGGCTCGTCTTCATGCCACTTCTTGGCCACCGGCACGCCGGAAATCATCGACTGCTCGATACCGGCGGCATCCATGGCCTTGATCAGCGCAGGCATGCCTTCGCTTTCCTGGAAGAAGTCGACGTAGTGCAGGTGGGCATCACTGTAGCGGTAGTCGCGTGCCTGCGCCGCTTGGCACAGCCAGGTGGATAACAGCACGCAGGCCAACGCTCTCACGATCATGATGAAGCTTCCTTTTCCGGGTATCAGATCTCTAGACCGGCCGGCCTGCGAGACGGTTCAGCCGGGGCGGGCAAACCGCTATGCTTGGGGCATTTCCACCTTGCCTGGAGCCTTCCCATGAGCAGCCCCCTGGTCATCCGCCCACGTGCCGAATCGGTCGAGGGCCAGCCGATCCTGCGCCCGCTGCCATCGGCCCAGTGTCGCAGCGTCGGCCCGTTCGTGTTTTTCGACCACATGCTCGAAACCGACTATGCCCCGGGGCATGGCATGGACATCCGCCAGCACCCGCATATCGGCCTGTCGACCCTTACCTACCTGTTCGAAGGGGCAATCCTGCACAAGGACAGCCTCGGCTCGGTGCAGCGGGTGCTGCCGGGCGACGTCAGCTGGATGACCGCAGGCAGCGGTGTGGCCCATGTCGAGCGTACTCCTGAAGATGCCCTGGCCCATGGCTCACGCCTGCACGGGCTGCAGGTATGGCTGGCATCGCCACGCGAGCAGGAACAAGGCCCGGCAAGCTACAGCCATCACCCGGCGGCGAGCCTGCCGGTCAGCGACAGCCTGGGAGTACGCATCTGCATGATCGCCGGCAGCGGGTTCTGCCTGGAATCGCCGGTGCCGGTGCTCTCCCCTACCCTGTACGCGCATGTACAGATGCAACCGGCAACCACGCTATTGGTGCCGAACGAGCATGCGCAGCGGGCGCTGTACCTGCTCGATGGTGAGCTGGTGATGAACGATGAGGATGTGGAACCCTGCAGCCTGGTGGTCCTGCCCGAGGGTAAAGAGGTGACGCTGTATGCGGAGGGTGAGTGCCAGCTGGTGCTGATTGGTGGCGCACCACTGGATGGGCCGCGGCGGATGAACTGGAACTTTGTCGCCAGTGATGTGGAGCTGATCGAACAGGCCCGGGCCAAGTGGGCTGCTGGGGAATGGCCGGTGGTGCCGGGGGAAACCTCGAGGATCGAATTGCCTAGGTGATTTTGGGGGCCGCTCTGCGGCCCATTCGCGGCACAAGGCCGCTCCTGCAGGGAAGCGCGTAACTCATGGCTTGCGCGGCCTTTGTAGGAGCGGCCTTGTGCCGCGAATGGGCTGCAAAGCAACCCCGTGCAATCTCAGCGCTGGAACACTTCGGTCAGCAGGTTATGCATCGAGCGGAACGCCCGCTCCGAGGTACGCCGGTCATACTGCATCTTGCCCGGCACATTGGCACTCGGGTCGGTAAACGAGTGCACCGCGCCGCCATAGCTCAGCAATTGCCAGTCAACCTTGGCCGCGTTCATCTCCTCCTCGAACGCCGGCAACTGCTCCTTCGGCACCAGTGGATCGGAAGCGCCGTGCAGCACCAGCACCGAGCCCTTGATGCGCTTGGCATCTTCCGGGTTCGGGGTATCCAGGGTGCCATGGAACGACACCGCCGCACGCAAATCGGCGCCAGTACGGGCCAGCTCCAGTGCACAGCAGCCACCAAAGCAGAAACCAAACGTGCCGACCTTGCCCGGTTCCAGCAGCGCCTTCGACTGCCCCAACAGTTGCGCCAGGGCTTCCTGCATGCGCTTGCGCAGCTCGTCTCGGTCATTCTTCAACGGCATCATCGCCGCGCCGGCCTCGTCGGCATTGGACGGACGCACCGATTGCCCGTACAGGTCGGCAATCAGCACTACATAGCCCTTCTCGGCCACTTCCTTGGCGATGCGCTCGGCACCTTCGCCTATACCCATCCAGTTCGGCGCCATCACCAGACCTGGCCGCCCCAGCGCGCCCGGCTCGTATACCAAGCGGCTTTCATACGCCTTGCCGGACAGGTGATAGACCAGCGATTCGACGATTACTTTGCTCATCAAGCACTCCTTTGGCACTCGTCATCAATATGCTCGCCATGAAAAAAGCCCGCCGAAGCGGGCTTTCCTATGCATCAACTCAAGCAGACAGTTCGACCAGCAGCTTGTTCAGGCGACGAACGTAAGCCGCCGGGTCCTTCAAGCTGTCACCGGCCGCGAGGGCTGCCTGATCGAACAGGATGTGCGACAGCTCGGCGAAGCGGTCTTCGCTCTGCTCGTTGTCCAGCTTCTCGATCAGCGGGTGGGTCGGGTTGAACTCGAAGATCGGCTTGGACTCCGGCACCTTCTGCCCGCTGGCTTCGAGGATCTGGCGCATCTGCAGGCCCAGGTCCTGCTCACCGATGGCCAGGATCGCCGGCGAGTCGGTCAGGCGGTGCGATACGCGCACTTCGGCCACGCTGTCACCCAGCGCGCCCTTCAGGCGCTCGACCAGGCCTTCCTTGTCCTTGGCGACTTCTTCCTGGGCCTTCTTGTCTTCTTCCGAGTCCAGCTTGCCCAGGTCCAGGTCGCCACGGGCGACGTCGACAAAGGCCTTGCCGTCGAACTCGTTCAGGTAGCTCATCAGCCACTCGTCGATACGGTCGGTCAGCAGCAGCACTTCGATGCCTTTCTTGCGGAAGACTTCCAGGTGCGGGCTGTTCTTGACCTGCGCGTACGACTCGCCGGTGAGGTAGTAGATCTTGTCCTGGCCTTCCTTGACGCGAGCCAGGTAGTCGGCCAGGGCGACGCTCTGCTCGCCGCTGTCGTCCTGGGTGGAAGCGAAGCGCAGCAGGCCGGCGATCTTTTCCTTGTTGGCGAAGTCTTCGGCCGGGCCTTCCTTCAGCACCTGACCGAAGTTTTTCCAGAAGCCCTTGTACTGCTCGGGCTCGTTCTTCGCCAGCTTCTCCAGCATGTCCAGCACGCGCTTGGTCAGCGCGGTCTTCATCGAGTCGATGATCGGGTCTTTCTGCAGGATTTCACGCGACACGTTCAGCGACAGGTCGTTGGAGTCGACCACACCCTTGATGAAGCGCAGGTACAGCGGCAGGAACGATTCGGCCTGGTCCATGATGAACACGCGCTGCACGTACAGCTTCAGGCCGCGTGGCGCTTCGCGCTGGTACAGGTCGAACGGCGCGCGGGCCGGCACGTACAGCAGCGAGTTGTATTCGAGCTTGCCTTCTACTTTGTTGTGGCTCCAGGCCAGCGGGTTTTCGAAGTCATGGCCGATGTGCTTGTAGAACTCCTGGTATTCCTCGTCCTTGATTTCGGTACGCGGACGGGTCCACAGGGCGCTGGCACGGTTGACGGTTTCCCACTCTTCGGCCGGCTGCTCTTCGCCTTCGGCGGTAGCTTGCTCTTTCAGCAGCTGGATCGGCATGGCGATGTGGTCGGAGTACTTCTTGACCACGTTGCGCAGGCGCCAGCCATCGGCGAACTCCTGCTCGCCCTTCTTCAGGTGCAGGACGATGCGGGTGCCGCGCTGAGGCTTGTCGATGGTAGCGACTTCGAACTCACCTTCGCCCTTCGACGACCAGTGCACGCCTTCAGCGGCCGGCTGGCCGGCACGGCGGCTGTACACGTCGACCTTGTCGGCAACGATGAACGCGGAGTAGAAGCCCACGCCGAACTGACCGATCAGGTGCGAGTCCTTCTTCTGGTCACCGGTGAGGTTCTTCATGAAGTCGGCAGTGCCGGACTTGGCGATGGTACCCAGGTGGGCGATGACGTCTTCGCGGCTCATGCCGATGCCGTTGTCCTCGAGGGTCACGGTACCGGCGTCCTTGTCGAAGCTCAGGCGAATCTTCAGGTCGGCGTCGCCTTCGAACAGCTCTGGCTTGGCCAGGGCCTCGAAACGCAGCTTGTCGGCGGCGTCGGAGGCGTTGGAGATCAATTCACGCAGGAAGATCTCCTTGTTCGAATACAGGGAATGGATCATGAGGTGCAGCAGCTGCTTTACCTCGGTCTGGAAGCCCAGCGTTTCTTTTTGAGTCTCCACACTCATGGTCTTCAAAACTCCGATCTGATGGCAGTTGACGCCTGGCGGCCAGGTTGGCCAGCGTTTAGCGGCGGATGTCATGCAGATGGGGGCTGCCCGGATGATTTCAAGGGCTTTTCCGGTTCGATCTTGAAATGGGCCCGAGCCGTGGCGATCGGCGACTGCCTGTCCCCCTGCCAGGCGGTGATGGCCACATTGGTCACCCGCCGGCCCTGGCGCCAAAGCTGGCATTGGGCGTAGGTATCGCGAAAGTGCCCGGCGCGCAGGTAATCGATGGAAAAGTCGATGATCTTCGGAATGCTTGCGCTCTCGCTGAAGATCAGCAGGTACAGCGCTGCCGACAGTTCCATGAAGCCCGCGATCACCCCGCCGTGGATGGCCGGCAGCAGCGGGTTGCCGATGTTGTCCTGGTTGGCCGGCAGGCGGAACAGCAGGTCATCGCCCTGACGCTCGCATTCAATGCCGATCAGGCCGGCATAGGGGATCAGCGCCAGCAAGGGCCGATAGTCTCCCACCGCATGAGCAGCGTTGAGCTGTTGGCGAACATTGTGCGGAATCATGCTCCGCCCTCCTTCAGGCTGTTGCCGAAGCGGATGCCACCCTTGATCTCCTGGCCCAGGCGCATGAACGTGCCCACCACCTGGCAGATAGGCTGAGCGGGGTCATCCTGGTAGGCCGTGCCACGGGTGAAGATCACATCGCGGGTGACCCGGTAGCATTGGGCATGGCCGTAGATGTCTTTGCCGGCCTTGGCCGGATGCATATAGTCGATGCGCAGGTCCAGTGTCGGGCACACTTCGAAGCGCGGCAGCACGCACAGCGTGGCCATGCCGCAAGTGGTGTCCATCAGCGTGGTCAGCGCGCCGCCATGCACGGCGCCGGTCTGCGGGTTGCCGACAATGGCCGCAGACCAGGGCAGCACCAGGGTCATGCCATTGGCATTGGTTTGCACCACACGCATTTGCAACAACTGACAATGTTTCAGGGCCGAGAGAAAACGCTCGGCCATGGCCATCAAGGTTGAATCACTCATTGGCTGTTTCCCTGCGCATTGCCGCAGCGGCATAAAATCGTTAAAAAGTCTATATAGAACGGGACGTTATATATGTGTAATCTTCGCGGAACTTATTCCGCGTAGTTGCACTCGAAGGAACAAGTCACTTATTCCACCAAGGAGAAACACCCCCATGCGTAAACCTTTTGCTTTTGCTCTGATGCTGGCCGCTGCCATGGGCCTGGCCGCTTGCGATAAAGCGAGCGAAGACAAAGCCCAGGACGCACAGCAACACGCCGAGCAAGCCCAGGAAAAAGCGGGCGAAGCTCAGGATAAAATGAACGAGGCTGCCAAGGAAAACGCCGAAGCCGCCAAAGATCAGGCCGAAGCCGAGCAGAAGGCCGCCGAAGAAGCCGCTCCGGCTACTCCGGCTCCGGAAGCCGCTCCAGCTACCCCAGCTGCTCCAGCCGAACCTGCCAAGCAGTAATCGGCTAAAACAAAAAAACCCGACATTGTCGGGTTTTTTTGTGCCTGAAACTTATGGATTAAACGTTTCAGGTTCCAGGAGCGGTGTTTTCCTTGGCGGGTTCGATCGAAACACTTTCGGTAGGTGTGAACACCATCACATCCAATACATCCGAATGGAACTCGCGGCGGTACAGAATCAGCACCACCCCGACACTCATGACCATGAATAACCATGGGCTGATGAACCAGCTCAACATGGCCATGCCGAAGTAATAGGAACGCAGGCCCAGGTTGAACTGGTTGGCGGCAAGCGACAGCACCCGCGCCGCCCGCGAGGCGAATGCCTTGCGTTCAAGCTCATTGACCAGCCGTTCACCGATCATCGGCGCCGACCCCACCAGTACTGCCGCGAAGTTGTATTGGCGCATGCACCAGCTGAAGGTGAAAAAGGCATAGACGAAGACCATGGCCAGGCACAGCAGCTTGATCTCCGACATGCCCTGGGAGGTCTGCTGCACCAGCGGCAGGTCGGCCAGCAGCGACAGCGCCCGGTCGGAAGCCCCGAGCACGGTGAGGATACCGGCGAGGATGATCAGGGTGCTGGAGGCGAAGAACGAGGCGTTGCGCTCGAGGTTGCCGATCACGCTCGCATCGGCAATGCGGTTGTCGCGCAGCAGCATGCGGCGCATCCAGTCTTCGCGGTACAGGTGCAGCACGCTGGCCAGGCACGCGGTGTCGCGGCCCTTCCAGATGGCATAACGGGTGTAACCGCCCCAGCACAGGGCGAACCAGATGATGGCCAAAAGATTGTTGAAGTTGCTTTGGATGAAGTTCATGCACGGTTCCCGGGAGGGCCAGATACCTGAAGGATAGGGACCGGATTTCGACGCTGGCAAGCGTTAAAAGGCACACATCCACCCAGAAATCCGCACTGCCTGTTCTGGCCTCTTCGCAGCACAAGGCTGCTCCTACAGGTACGGCACTGCACTTGTAGGAGCAGCCTTGTGCTGCGAAGAGGCCAGTGCAGGCAAAGAAAAAGCCCCGCATCCTTTCGGATACGGGGCTCTTGAGTTTCCACCCTTGGCGAGCACCCTTCGGCTTGTGGCCGGTGCCGCCCTCAGGCTTCGACTATCAGGCCAGCGCTTCGCGCGGCTTGCCGAGCATGCGGTCGCAGGCCACGGCGCCAACCAGGGTCACCACCGAAGGCACCAGCCAGGCCAGGCCCTGGTCGCTCAGCGGCAGGTGAGCCATGAAGTCCGGCAGCACGTGGGCAATGCTGCTGCCCTTGATCGCATCGACCATGCCGAACAGCAGCGATACCAGCATCACTGGTGCCAGGATGCGGGTCGGCGAGTTCCACAGGTCCTTCACGAAGCTCAGCCCGACCACCACGATGCACGGCGGGTAGATCGCCGTAAGCACCGGGATCGAGAACATGATCAGCTTGGTCAGGCCGAGATTGGAGATCAACAGCGAGAAGCCCGCCAGAATCACCACCAGAGCGCGGTACGACAGCGGAAGGATCTGGCTGAAGTACTCGGCGCAAGCACAGGTCAGGCCAACGGCGGTCACCAGGCAGGCCAGCGCGATCAGCACGGCGAGGAAACCGCTGCCCAGCGAACCGAAGGTATGCTGCACGTAGGCATGCAGTACCGCCGCACCGTTGGTAGCGTCAGCCGCGATCTCGTGGCTGGTTGCACCCAGTCGGAACAGGCTGATATACACCAGGGCCAGACCGACGCCTGCGATCAGGCCGGCAATGATGGCATAGCGGGTGATCAGTTTCGGCGACTCGACACCGCGCGAGCGGATGGCGTTGACGATGACGATACCGAACACCAGGGCACCCAGGGTGTCCATGGTCAGGTAACCATCGGAGAAGCCCTTGGAGAACGCTGCGGCGGCATAGGCCGGCTGCGCTTCACCAATGGTGCCGGCAGGCAGCGCGAAGGCGGCGATGCCCAGCACCGCCAGGGCGATGATCTTCAGCGGCGCCAGGAAGCGGCCCACGGTGTCGAGCAGCTTGCCCGGGTACATCGACACGGCCAGTACCACGAGGAAGTACACCAGGCTGTAGATGAACAGCGCCAGCGGGCTTTCGCCGGTCAGCGGCGCAACGCCCACTTCGAACGATACGGTCGCGGTGCGCGGGGTGGCGAACAGCGGGCCGACCGACAGGTAGCACACGGCCGCCAGCAGGCCACCGAAGAACTTGCCGATCGGGCTGCTCAGGGCATCCATGCCGCCGCCGACCTTGGCCAGGGCGACCACGGTGATGACCGGCAGGCCCACGGCGGTAACCAGGAAGCCAAGGGCCGCCATCCATACGTGCGGGCCAGACTGCAGACCGACGATAGGCGGGAAGATGATGTTGCCAGCGCCCACGAAAAGCGCAAACGTCATAAAGCCAAGCGCCAGGATATCCTGGCCTTTGAGAACTTTCATTTAAGGTAGTACCACACTGCTGAAATCGGGATTCGAGAGGGGATTTCCCTTTGGATGAGGGGAAATGCTGCCCGGCTTGATAGGCCAGACCCGTTTAGCGTGTCGTTCCCTTTTGGGGTACGGGCACAGAGTGAGCGCGTAATGTAACTGTTTTGTCAGTCAAACGCACTGGCACAGTGCTGCTTGTCCGATGTGCGTACATGTTTGTCGTCTGTGCAACCGAGGACAGCGAGAATTATCCCGATATTGGGAAGTTTGTCTGCGTGAAAATCCCTATCAAACCCATCGAAAGTTCTTCGCAGTTTGCACTGGCCCTATCGCCGGCAAGCCAGCTCCCACAGGAGACCTTCACAATCAGGGCCTGTGGTGATCTCCTGTGGGAGCTGGCTTGCCGGCGATAGGGCCAGTGCAGGATTACCCAAGCCCCAGAAACGACAAAGGCCACCCGAAGGTGGCCTCTGTGCGCGTGGGGGGTGTAGCAGTATTACTTCTTGACTTCCCAGCCAGTCAGCTCGGCCAGGGCCTTGCCGATGTCAGCCAGGGAACGCACGGTCTTCACACCAGCGTCCTGCAGGGCCGCGAACTTCTCGTCCGCAGTACCCTTGCCGCCGGAGATGATGGCGCCAGCGTGGCCCATGCGCTTGCCCGCAGGTGCGGTAACACCAGCGATGTAGGAAACGACAGGCTTGGTGACGTTGGCCTTGATGTAGGCCGCAGCTTCTTCTTCAGCCGAACCGCCGATCTCACCGATCATGACGATCGCTTCGGTCTTCGGGTCTTCCTGGAACAGCTTCAGGATGTCGATGAAGTTGGAGCCCGGGATCGGGTCACCGCCGATGCCGACGCAGGTCGACTGGCCGAAGCCGGCGTCGGTGGTCTGCTTCACAGCTTCGTAGGTCAGGGTGCCGGAACGCGAAACGATACCGACCTTGCCTGGCAGGTGGATGTGGCCAGGCATGATGCCGATCTTGCACTCGCCCGGGGTGATGACACCTGGGCAGTTAGGGCCGATCAGGGTCACGCCCAGCTCGTCGCACTTGACCTTGGCATCCAGCATGTCCAGGGTAGGAATGCCTTCGGTGATGCACACGATCAGCTTGATGCCGCCGAAGGCAGCTTCCAGGATCGAGTCCTTGCAGAAAGGAGCCGGAACGTAGATCACCGAAGCGTCGGCGCCGGTAGCTTCCACAGCTTCTTTCACAGTGTTGAACACTGGCAGGCCCAGGTGGGTGGTGCCACCCTTGCCTGGGGTTACGCCGCCGACCATCTTGGTGCCGTAGGCGATGGCCTGTTCGGAGTGGAAAGTACCCTGCGAGCCAGTGAAGCCCTGGCAGATGACTTTGGTGTCTTTATTGATCAGGACGCTCATTACTTGCCCTCCGCAGCTTTGACAACTTGTTGAGCAGCGTCGGTCAGGCTGGTTGCCGCAATGATGTTCAAACCGCTTTCTGCCAGTACTTTAGCGCCCAGTTCGGCGTTGTTGCCTTCAAGGCGAACGACAACCGGAACTTTCACGCCGACTTCTTTCACTGCACCGATGATGCCTTCGGCAATCATGTCGCAGCGAACGATGCCGCCGAAGATGTTGACCAGAACGGCCGCGACATTGCTGTCGGACAGAATGATCTTGAACGCTTCGGTAACGCGCTCTTTGGTAGCACCACCGCCAACGTCGAGGAAGTTGGCCGGCTTGCCGCCGTGCAGGTTGACGATGTCCATGGTACCCATGGCCAGGCCGGCACCGTTGACCATGCAGCCGATGTTGCCTTCGAGGGCAACGTAGTTCAGTTCGAACTTGGCAGCGTGGGCTTCACGGGCGTCGTCCTGCGACGGGTCGTGGAAGGTTTTCAGCTTCGGCTGACGGTACATGGCGTTGGCGTCGATGTTGATCTTGGCATCGAGGCAGTGCAGGTCGCCGTCGGCCTTGATCACCAGCGGGTTCACTTCCAGCAGGGCCAGGTCGTGATCCTTGAACAGCTTGGCCAGACCAACGAAGATCTTGGCGAACTGTTGAACTTGCTTGCCTTCCAGGCCCAGCTGGAATGCCAGCTCGCGACCCTGGAACGGCTGAGCGCCGACCAGCGGGTCGATGGTGGCCTTGAGGATCTTCTCAGGCGTTTCGTGAGCGACTTTCTCGATGTCCACGCCACCTTCGGTGGAAGCCATGAACACGATACGGCGGCTCGAACGATCGACTACAGCGCCCAGGTACAGCTCTTTGGCGATGTCAGTGCAGGATTCGACCAGAATCTTGGAGACGGGTTGACCGTTGGCATCGGTCTGGTAGGTAACCAGATTCTTGCCCAACCACTGTGCAGCGAACGCCTTGGCGTCTTCTTTGCTGCGAACCAGCTTGACGCCGCCCGCCTTACCGCGACCACCCGCGTGAACCTGGGCTTTTACCACCCACTCGTTCCCGCCGATCTTGTCGCAGGCTTCTGCAGCTTGCTCAGGGGTATCGACAGCGAAACCCTTGGAAACTGGCAGGCCGTACTCAGCGAACAGCTGCTTACCCTGATACTCGTGAAGATTCATGCTTTTTACCGTCTTCGTTAGGTACTGCGCTTCGGCGCTGCGCCATCACTGGCGCCGCACCACCTGTGACCGTTGACCCCGGGTTTTCCCGTGTGATCCGGTCCGGCGGACTTTCCGCGGTGAGTCATGCACGCAAGACTCACGACGGGCAGCCCGCCGTGGTTTCTTATAATTAACGCTTCTTACGGTTGGCCACGTGAATGGCGCCGCCATTCACTGCCAGCGCTGCTTCATGCAACGCTTCGGACAGGGTCGGATGGCTGAAGACCATCATGCCCAGATCCTCGGCACTGGTACCGAATTCCATTGCGATTGCGCCCTGCTGCACCAGTTCGGCAGCCGATGGGCCAATCACGTGCACACCCAGGACGCGGTCGGTCTTGGCATCGGCGATGACCTTGACGAAACCACCGGTGTCGTTGGCAGCCATCGCACGGCCGCTGGCCGCGAACGGGAAGGTGCCCACGTTAACCTCAACGCCCTCGGCCTTCAAGGCCTGTTCGGTCTTGCCGACCCACGCGATTTCCGGGTGGGTGTAGATGACCGACGGAATCAGGTCGTAGTTCATCTGGGCCTTGTGGCCCTTGATGCGCTCGACCACCATGATGCCCTCTTCCGAGGCCTTGTGGGCCAGCATCATGCCGCGCACCACGTCACCGATGGCGTACACGCCAGGCACGCTGGTAGCGCAGTAGTCGTCGACGAAGATGTAGCCACGCTCATCGATGGTCACACCGCTGTCGGCAGCCAGCAGGTCGGTGGTCACCGGGCGACGGCCAACCGCGACGATCAGCTTGTCGAAGGTGATCTTCTGCTCGCCGTTGGCGTCGGTGTAGGTCACTTCGACTTCGTTGCCGTTGACTTTCGAGCCGGTGACGCGCGCACCCAGCTTGATGTCCAGGCCTTGCTTGGTCAGGGTCTTCTGGGCTTCTTTCGACACGGCGGTGTCGGCAGCCATCAGGAAGGTGTCCAAGGCTTCCAGAACGGTGACTTCAGCACCCAGGCGAGCCCATACCGAGCCCAGTTCCAGGCCGATCACGCCAGCTCCGATAACGCCCAGGCGCTTCGGCACGGCCTGGAATTCCAGGGCGCCGGTGGAGTCGACGATGACGTTCTGGTCGACCGGAGCCGGTGGAATGTCGATCGGGCGCGAGCCGGAAGCCAGGATCACGTTCTCGGCTTCGATGACTTCGGTGGTGCCGTCAGCCTTGGTGACTTCGACTTTCTTGCCGGCCAGCAGTTTGCCGTGGCCCTGGATGGAAGTAACGCCGTTGGCCTGGAACAGGGTGGCAACGCCACCGGTCAGGTTCTTGACGATGCCAGCCTTGCGGCCAACCATCGCGGCGACGTCCATCTTCACTTCGCCAGTGGAGATACCGTGGACGTTGAAGCTCTCTTTGGCTTCCTTGTACTTCCAGGAGCTGTCCAGCAGCGCCTTGGAAGGAATGCAACCTACGTTCAGGCAGGTGCCGCCCAGGGCCAGCTTGCCCTCGGCGTCGGTGTACTTCTCGATACAGGCAGTCTTCAGACCAAGTTGTGCGGCCTTGATGGCAGCAACATAGCCGCCAGGACCTGCACCAATCACCACTACGTCGAATTTCTGGGTCATAAAAGATTCCTTATCAGCTACAAGCTACAAGCCGCGGACCGCGCGGCATGGCTTCCTGCGAAGCCAGGGCCGGCACGGTACGCAGCCAGAGGGTTAGATGTCCAGCAGCAGGCGAGACGGATCTTCCAGCAGGTTCTTGATGGTGACCAGGAAGGTTACCGCTTCCTTGCCGTCGATCAGGCGGTGATCGTACGACAGCGCCAGGTACATCATCGGGCGAATCACAACCTGACCATTGATGGCCATCGGGCGCTGGATGATGTTGTGCATGCCGAGAATGGCGGCCTGCGGCGGGTTGACGATCGGGGTCGACATCATCGAACCGAAGGTACCACCGTTGGTGATGGTGAAGGTGCCGCCAGTCATCTCTTCGATGGCCAGCTTGCCATCACGAGCCTTCTTGCCGAAGGTGGCGATGCCGTTCTCGATTTCCGCCAGGCTCATCGACTCGGCGTTACGCAGTACCGGTACCACCAGGCCACGGTCGCTGGACACGGCAACGCCGACGTCGGCGTAGCCGTGGTAGACGATGTCGTTGCCATCGATCGAGGCGTTGACAGCCGGGAAGCGCTTCAGGGCTTCGGTGGCAGCCTTGACGAAGAACGACATGAAGCCCAGGCGCACGCCGTTGTGGGTCTTCTCGAACAGGTCCTTGTACTTCGAACGCAGGGCCATGACTTCGGTCATGTCGACTTCGTTGAAGGTGGTCAGCATGGCCATGCTCGACTGGGCTTCGACCAGACGCTCGGCGATCTTGGCGCGCAGGCGGGTCATTGGCACGCGCTTCTCGGTGCGGTCGCCAGCGGCAACGACAACCGGGGCAGCAGCGGCAGCGGCGGCAGGCTTGGCAGCTGCAGCAGGCGCCGACTTCTTGTTGGCGACGGCAGCGACGACGTCTTCCTTGGTGATGCGACCACCTTTGCCGGTGCCGGCAACGGCAGCCAGGTCGATGCCGTTCTCTTCAGCCAGCTTGCGCGCGGCCGGGGCGGCAACCGGGTCTTCTTCGCCAGCGTCGGCAGCAGCGGCAGCCGGGGCAGCAGCGGCCGGGGCGGCAGCTGGTGCAGCGGCGGCAGCACCGCCTTCAACGATCGAACCCAGTACTTCGTCGGACAGGACGGTGTCGCCCTCGCCCTTGACGATGGCGCCCAGCACGCCGTCGGCGGTGGCCAGTACTTCCAGGACGACCTTGTCGGTCTCGATGTCGACGATCAGCTCGTCACGCTTGACGGCATCGCCCGGCTGCTTGTGCCAGGTGGCAACGGTGCCATCGGCAACCGATTCCGGGAAGGTTGGGGCTTTGATCTCGATAGCCATTATCTGTGTTTCCTTAAATTCGGTTTCAGGTGCGCGAAGGCATTAAACAGTGAAGGCATCTTGCAGCAGTTTTTCCTGCTGTTCGGCGTGCTTCGATGCGTAACCACAGGCTGGCGCGGCGGAAGCGTCGCGGCCGGCGTATTCCAGGACCAGTGCCTTGTTGTGGCGGCCCAGGATACGGCGCATGTGGTGCTGGCTGCTGTACCAGGCGCCCTGGTTCATCGGCTCTTCCTGACACCAGACCGCATGCTTGAGGTTGGTGTAAGGCGCCAGGATTTCGACCAGGTCGTCCTCAGGGAACGGATACAGCTGCTCGATACGCACGATGGCGATGTCTTCGCGGCCTTCGGCACGGCGTTTTTCCAGCAGGTCGTAGTAAACCTTGCCGCCGCACAGGACCAGGCGTTCGACCTTGGCCGGATCGAGGCTGTCGATTTCCGGGATCACGGTCTGGAACGAGCCTTCTGCCAGGTCTTCCAGGGTCGAGATGGCCAGCTTGTGGCGCAGCAGCGACTTCGGCGTCAGCACGATCAGCGGCTTGCGCAGCGGACGGATGACCTGGCGACGCAGCAGGTGGTAGATCTGGGCCGGGGTGGTCGGTACGCAGACCTGGATGTTGTGCTCGGCGCACAGCTGCAGGTAACGCTCCAGGCGCGCGGAGGAGTGCTCCGGGCCCTGCCCTTCATAACCGTGTGGCAGCAGCATGGTCAGACCGCACAGACGGCCCCACTTGTGCTCGCCGCTGGTGATGAACTGGTCGATCACCACTTGCGCACCGTTGGCGAAGTCACCGAACTGGGCTTCCCATATCACCAGCGCGTTCGGCGTGGTGGTCGAGTAGCCGTATTCGAAGGCCAGTACCGCTTCTTCCGACAGGAAGGAGTCGTACAGTTCGAACTGAGGCTGGCCCGGGAACAGGTTCTTCAGCGGTACGTAGGTGCTGGCGTCCTTCTGGTTGTGCAGCACCGCGTGACGGTGCGAGAAGGTGCCACGGCCGATGTCCTGGCCGGTCATGCGGATCGGGTGACCTTCGAACTGCAGGGTGGCGTAGGCCATGGTCTCTGCATAACCCCAGTTGATCGGCAAGCCACCGGCCTGCATCTTCTGGCGGTCTTCGTAGATCTTGGCGACCTGGCGCTGGACGACGAAACCTTCCGGGATCTCCAGCAGCTTGGCCGACAGTTCCTGCAGGGTCTTGAGGTCGAAGCGGGTATCGTGACGCGCGGTCCAGGCATGGCCCAGGTACGGACGCCAGTCGACGAACAGCTCGCGGTTCGGCTCCTTGACCAGGCTCTTCACCACGTGCAGGCCGTTGTCCAGCGCGTTGCGGTACTCGTCGATCTTGGCCTGGGCGCGCTCGGCATCGATGCGGCCGGCCTGGATCAGTGCCTCAGCGTAAAGTTCACGCGTGGTGCGCTGCTTGCTGATCTGCTGGTACATCAAAGGCTGGGTGCCGTTCGGCTCGTCGGCCTCGTTGTGGCCGCGGCGGCGGTAGCAGACCAGGTCGATGACCACGTCACGCTTGAACTGCATGCGGTAGTCGATGGCCAGCTGGGTCACGAACAGCACGGCTTCCGGGTCGTCGCCGTTCACGTGCAGGATCGGTGCCTGGATCATCTTGGCAACGTCGGTGGCGTACTCGGTGGAGCGCGCGTCCAGCGGGTTGCTGATGGTGAAACCAACCTGGTTGTTGATCACGATGTGCACGGTGCCGCCGGTCTTGAAACCGCGGGTCTGCGACATCTGGAAGGTTTCCATGACCACGCCCTGGCCGGCGAATGCTGCGTCGCCGTGGATCGAGATCGGCAGTACCTTGTCGCCAACGGTGTCGTTGCGGCGGTCCTGACGGGCGCGCACCGAACCCTCGACCACTGGCGAGACGATTTCCAGGTGGGACGGGTTGAACGCCATGGCCAGGTGCACTTCGCCACCCGGGGTCATCACGTTCGAGGAGAAGCCCTGGTGGTACTTGACGTCACCGGAGCCCAGCTCGTTCATCTTCTTGCCTTCGAACTCGTCGAACAGCTCGCGCGGGTTCTTGCCGAAGGTGTTGACCAGAACGTTCAGGCGGCCACGGTGGGCCATGCCGATCACGACTTCCTTGGTGCCGTAGGAACCGGAGCGCTGGATCATCTCGTCCAGCATCGGGATCAGGCTTTCGCCGCCCTCGAGGCCGAAACGCTTGGTGCCTGGGTACTTGGTGCCCAGATATTTCTCAAGGCCTTCACCGGCGGTCACGCGCTCGAGCAGGTGGGCCTGCACGTCAGCGGAAAACTCCGGACGGCCGCGCACGCTTTCCAGACGCTGCTGGAACCAGCTGCGCTGCTCGGAATCGACGATATGGGTGAACTCGGCGCCAATGGTGCGACAATATGTCTTCTGGAGCGCCTCGAAGATCTCGCGTAGGCTCGCCTCCTCTTTGCCGATGAACAGGTCGCCGGCACGGAAGGTCGTATCAAGATCGGCATTGGTCAAGCCGTAGTGATTGATCGACAGGTCTACGGGCGCAGGACGCTGCCACAACCCCAACGGGTCGAGCTTGGCAGCCTGATGGCCGCGCATACGATAGGCCTGGATCAGTCGCAGAACTTCAACCTGCTTCTTCTCGTGTTCACTGCTCACGCTCCCGGCGGATACCGGTTGGGCGCGGCGCTGGTTCTTTGCCAGCAGTACGAAATGGTCGCGGATTGTCGAGTGCGATACATCGGTAGCGGTGCTGCCGTCGGCGGGCAACTTCTGGAAGTAGGTGCGCCACTCTTCTGGCACAGCGTTAGGGTCGTGCAGGTAGAGCTCATAAAGCTCTTCCACATATGCAGCGTTACCACCTGAAAGGTGGGCGCTTTCCCACATGCGCTGCATCACGCTTTCTTGCATGCTTGGTCACCCTCGGTTAGGGGACTGATCGGCGAGAGCCACAGCAAACCTGGAAAAGTCCGAATACAGCGACTGAACCACGCCACTTGGATCCTGCTGATTTTCCGGGTACCAGCCCGGAAGCCCCTGCTGGTCTCATATCTTCATAGGTAATGAACGCAGGCTTTGTGGGCCCTTGTTCGGGTTTTACCTCAGTGCGGGCTCACCACCCGCACCTCGGCTTACTGCAGGTACAACTCTTTGTATCAGGTGCCGCTTTGCAGCAGCATGTTACGTACGTGGCCGATTGCCTTGGTCGGGTTCAGACCTTTCGGGCAAACGTTGACGCAGTTCATGATCCCGCGGCAGCGGAACACGCTGAACGGGTCATCCAGGGACGCCAGGCGCTCCTGGGTCTTGGTGTCACGGCTGTCGGCCAGGAAGCGATAGGCCTGCAGCAGTGCGGCGGGGCCCAGGAACTTGTCCGGGTTCCACCAGAACGACGGGCAGGAGGTCGAACAGCAAGCGCACAGGATGCACTCGTACAGGCCGTCCAGCTTGTCGCGGTCTTCCGGCGACTGCAGGCGCTCGATGGCCGGTGCCGGGGTGTCGTTCTGCAGGAACGGCTTCACCTTCTCGTACTGCTTGTAGAAGATGCTCATGTCGACGACCAGGTCACGAATGACCGGCAGGCCCGGCAGCGGACGCAGAATCAGCTTGTTGCCCTTCACCACCGCCGACAACGGGGTGATGCAGGCCAGGCCGTTCTTGCCGTTGATGTTCATGCCATCGGAACCGCAAACGCCTTCACGGCACGAGCGACGATAGGAGAAACCTTCGTCCTGTTCCTTGATCAGTGCCAGCACGTCCAGAACCATCAGATCCTTGCCGCCGGTATCGACCTGGAAGGTCTGCATTTTCGGCGCCGAATCGGTGTCCGGGTTATAACGATAAACTTCGACTTGCAACATAGCGGCCACCCTTAGTAAGTCCGGACTTTTGGTTCGAAGGCTGGAACAGTCTTCGGCGCAAAGTTGACGCCACGCTTGGCGACGCGCTTCTCACCCGGGTAGTACAGGGTGTGGCACAGCCAGTTTTCGTCGTCACGGTCTTCGTAGTCTTCACGGGCGTGAGCGCCGCGGGACTCTTTACGGGCTTCTGCCGCGATGGCGGTAGCTTCGGCGACTTCCAGCAGGTTCTGCAGCTCCAGCGCTTCGATACGCGCGGTGTTGAAGGCCTGGGACTTGTCGTTGATCTTGACGTTGGCGATACGGTCACGCAGACCGGCCAGCTGCTCGATACCCTTCTGCATGTATTCGCCAGTACGGAATACACCGAAGTAGTTCTGCATGCAGCTCTGCAGCTCGCGCTTCAGGCTGGCAACGTCTTCACCAGTGGTGCGCTCGTTCAGCTTGTTCAGGCGGTTCAGGGCAACATCGACGTCGGTGTCGCTGGCGTCGCGGTATTCCACGCCTTCGGTCAGCGCCTTCTCCAGGTGCAGGCCGGCAGCACGGCCGAACACCACCAGGTCGAGCAGCGAGTTGCCGCCCAGGCGGTTGGCACCGTGAACAGATACGCACGCCACTTCACCTACGGCGAACAGGCCCGGGATGATGTGATCGTTGCCTTCGGCGTCCATGGTAATGGCCTGGCCATGAATGTTGGTGGCAACGCCGCCCATCATGTAGTGGCAGGTCGGGATGACCGGTACCGGCGCGACCACAGGGTCGACGTGGGCGAAGGTCTTGGACAGCTCGCAGATACCTGGCAGGCGGCTGTGCAGCACTTCCTCGCCCAGGTGGTCCAGCTTCAGCAGTACGTGGTCCTTGTTCGGGCCCACGCCGTTGCCGGCGATGATTTCCTTGACCATGGAACGAGCGACCACGTCGCGGCCGGCCAGGTCTTTCGCGTTCGGCGCGTAACGCTCCATGAAGCGCTCGCCGTGGGCGTTGATCAGGTAGCCACCCTCACCGCGGCAACCTTCGGTGACCAGTACACCGGCGCCGGCGATGCCGGTCGGGTGGAACTGCCACATTTCGATGTCCTGCACCGGCACGCCGGCACGCAGGGCCATGCCCACGCCGTCACCGGTGTTGATCAGGGCGTTGGTGGTGGAGGCGTAGATACGGCCGGCACCGCCAGTTGCCAGCACGGTGGCCTTGGACTTGATGTACAGGGTCTCGCCGGTTTCGATGCAGATCGCGATCACGCCAACGAATGCGCCGTCCTGGTTCTTCACCAGGTCAACTGCGTAGTACTCGTTGAGGAAGGTGGTGCCGGCTTTCAGGTTGCCCTGGTACAGGGTGTGCAGCAGCGCGTGACCGGTACGGTCGGAAGCGGCGCAGGTACGGGCAGCCTGGCCACCCTTGCCGAAGTCCTTGGACTGGCCACCGAACGGACGCTGGTAGATGCGACCGGTTTCGGTACGCGAGAACGGCAGGCCCATGTGGTCCAGCTCGAAGACCGCAGCCGGGCCTTCCTGACACATGTATTCGATAGCGTCCTGGTCACCGATGTAGTCGGAGCCCTTGACGGTATCGTACATGTGCCAGCGCCAGTCGTCGTTCGGGTCGGCCGAAGCGATGGCGCAGGTGATGCCGCCCTGGGCGGATACAGTGTGCGAACGGGTCGGGAAGACCTTGGTGACTACGGCAGTCTTGTGGCCGCCTTGAGCCAGCTGCAGCGCAGCGCGCATGCCGGCGCCGCCGCCACCGATGATGATGGCGTCGAAGGAAATGGTTGGAATGCTAGCCATGGATCAGATACCCCAGAGAATCTGCACACCCCAGACGAAGTAAGCGAACATCGCAACGCCGCATACCGCCTGGAACAGGAAACGAATCGCAGTAGCCGACTTGCCGAACGACATAGGC
Source organism: Pseudomonas sp. B22(2017) (assembly GCF_002113105.1). Lineage (NCBI taxonomy): Bacteria > Pseudomonadati > Pseudomonadota > Gammaproteobacteria > Pseudomonadales > Pseudomonadaceae > Pseudomonas > Pseudomonas sp. B22(2017). Next base: position 129,487 of record NZ_NEJN01000002.1, on the reverse strand, counting down.
GTCAGGTAGTCGGTCGCAATGGTCCACATGCCGACCCAGGCGTGAGCGCCCAGGGCAACGAGGGCCAGCAGACTGAAGATCCGCATCGCGTTGTTGGAGAACAGACCATGCCACTGGGTGTAGTCGATGCCTGGGTGGGCGACCACGTAGCCGATCAGGAAGAGGAAGTAAGCCGCGAGAACGACCGCAGAAACGCGCTGCGCCATCCAGTCATAGAGGCCCGAACGCGACAGGTTCGTGACATTGGTTACCATACCCAAACTCCCACCAGAACGATCAGCACCACGGAGATGACGATCACGATTTTCGAGCCCAGTTTGCCGCCTTCCAGCGTCTCACCGATGCCCATGTCCATGATCAGGTGACGAACACCTGCCACGAGGTGATAAAGCAGGGCGGACAGCAGGCCCCAGGTCACGAATTTGGCCAGCGGGCTGGTCAGACACGCCTTCACCTCACCAAAGCCTTCCTCGGAACCCAGCGACTTGCCCAGTGCATAAAGCATGATGGCAAGGCCGAGGAACAGGATGACGCCGGAGATACGATGCAGGATGGACGTGTACGCAGTGACGGGGAGCTTGATGGTCCTTAGGTCTAGGTTTACAGGTCGTTGGCTTTTCACGGCTTTTTTCACACTGAAGAGCCCCTAGCGAATCAGGGCAAAGTTGTTGGTAAGTGTACTGGTCAGGTACCCACCACCCAGGGAACGGCGACCCCCAGCAGTTCGGGCTTGCAAGCCCCTGGCGGTCGGGTTGCGAGTATAGACAGTTAGGCTGCTTATGACAACGTGACGGGGTAGCCCAAATAGCGCATTGCCTTTAGCGCACAAAAGGCGTAAATGGGCGAGAATTTCGCGAAAAATCAGGCCTCAATGCCTGTTTCAACAAGCCTTTAGGCAAATTGACATCTGAATTTATCCCTCTATAGTGGTGCGGGCCCTGCGTGGGGGGTCTGTCTGATGATTTCAAGCATTAATAGGAGGCCACATGGCTGACAAAAAAGCGCAGTTGGTCATCGAGGGCGCTGCCCCCGTCGAGCTGCCCATTTTAACCGGCACCGTTGGTCCTGATGTAATCGACGTCCGCGGGTTGGGGGCCACTGGTCACTTCACCTTCGACCCTGGTTTCATGGCGACTGCCTCGTGCGAGTCGAAGATCACCTACATTGACGGCGACAAAGGTATCCTGCTGCACCGCGGCTACCCGATCGAGCAGCTCGCCGAAAAGTCCGACTACCTCGAAACCTGCTACCTGCTGCTCAACGGCGAACTGCCGAATGCCGAGCAGAAGGCCCAGTTCGTCAGCACCGTGAAGAACCACACCATGGTTCACGAGCAGCTGAAGTCCTTCTTCAACGGCTTCCGCCGCGACGCCCACCCGATGGCGGTGATGTGCGGCGTGGTTGGCGCCCTGTCGGCGTTCTATCACGACTCCCTGGACATCAATAACCCGCAACACCGCGAGATTTCCGCGGTGCGCCTGGTCGCCAAGATGCCGACCCTGGCCGCGATGGTTTACAAGTACTCCATGGGCCAGCCGATGATGTACCCGCGCAACGACCTGTCGTACGCGGAAAACTTCCTGCACATGATGTTCAACACCCCGTGCGAGATCAAACCGATCAGCCCGGTGCTGGCCAAGGCGATGGACCGGATCTTCATCCTCCACGCCGACCACGAGCAGAACGCCTCCACTTCCACCGTTCGTCTGGCCGGTTCGTCGGGTGCCAACCCGTTCGCCTGTATCGCCGCCGGTATCGCCGCACTTTGGGGCCCGGCCCATGGCGGTGCGAACGAAGCGGTACTGACCATGCTCGATGAAATCGGCGATGTCTCGAACATCGACAAGTTCATCGCCAAGGCCAAGGACAAGAACGACCCGTTCAAGCTCATGGGCTTCGGTCACCGCGTGTACAAAAACCGCGACCCGCGCGCCACCGTGATGAAGCAGACCTGCGACGAAGTCCTGCGCGAGCTGGGCATCAAGAACGACCCGCAGCTGGAACTGGCCATGCGCCTGGAAGAGATCGCCCTGACCGATCCGTACTTCATCGAGCGCTCGCTGTACCCGAACGTCGACTTCTACTCGGGGATCATCCTCAAGGCAATCGGCATTCCGACCAGCATGTTCACCGTGATCTTCGCCCTGGCACGTACCGTGGGCTGGATCTCGCACTGGAAAGAAATGCTCTCCAGCCCGTACAAGATCGGCCGCCCGCGCCAGCTGTACACCGGCGAGCAGAAGCGCGACATCGTTGCGCTGCAGGACCGCAAGTAAGCTTCCCTAGCCGAACGCAAAAAGGCTGCCCTCGGGCAGCCTTTTTTATTTCTGCTCGACACAATGCCTCAGTTTTTCTCCGCCCGCTCCCGCAACCCTTTCAGGGTATTGAACGGCGCATCCACCACGAACTTGTTGGCCACCATCGCCGGCACGCTGCCACCCGGCTCGGTGTGCACCTGATAGGTCACTTCCGTGCTGTCGCCCTTGGGCACCAGCTTCCAGAAGCCTTCGACCTTCGCCACCCGCACAAAGCCCTTCTCTTCCGGGATATAGGTCGGCTCTTCCTTCAGGTTGCGCACCAGGCTGCCATCAGCCTCCTTCACAGTAGTCACATGCAACACCGAGTCCCGCGGCGTCACCGGCCATGGCGTATTGAACTGGGTGTAGGTCCAGCTCTGGTCACCTTCGTGCTTGAGCAACTTCTGCAACTTGCATTCGTGAATCCAGGCACAGGCCCCGACCACATCCTCTTGCAAGGCCTGCACCTTGGCCAGCGGCGCCTTGATCACGGTAACGCCTTGATAGGCCTTGTACTTGGAACCAGCCACTTCGCTGAGGGAAACCTTGATCCCCTCCTCGTCCTTGGCTACCTGCCAGTTTTCGGCCCAGGCCGCAGGCGACAGCAGAACACCCATGCCACACAGCAGAGCAATACGCTTGAACGATCTCATCATGTTTATCCTTGTTTTCGAAGATCCAGCCTGTCACGCCGCCGTTATCTGTTCCCACCAGCCGAGAATCCTTATGGCCTCATCACGATCACTGCCACACACCTCGACATCCGCCTTGAAACCACCACACACCGCAGGCCGTTCGGGCTTGCCGAACAAGTCGCAGAGGTTGTCGACAGTCAGGTGCAGGCAGCGCTCGCCAGCCGGCTTGCCATTGGGCATGCGCGGCATCGCAGAGGTGATGGACGGGGCGATGCAGCAGGCACCACAGCCCTCACGACAGTTCATGGCTATTCACCAAAATAAGGACTCCCTGGAACAAAACGGGACGAACGTCCCTGGATAGTAACCGCTCAAACAGGCGTTTGAAATTGCTGGCACGATGAAATCTGCTGTGACCCGGCAGTCAGTTCGCCAGCTACTGGCGGTACTCGAAATCGATGGCCGCCCCTTCCACTTCCCGGCGGCTGTCATTGCGTAGCTGCAGCTGCATTTCATTGCTGATCAACCGGCCATTGAGCTGGAACGGGCTGTCGCTGGTCTCCGGCTTTTCAGTGAACATGGGAGGCAGTAGAGGTTTGCGACGCTGTATCGGCGACAGGCTGCCCACATTTGGCTCAAGGTTATCGACCATCTCGGCCGGCAGGCTGAGGTCGAGCTTTGCCTTGGGTAGCGGCTTGGCAACCTCCTTGCTCACCTGCTTCCGCGCCGGCCTGGCCTTGCTGTTACCGGCTTTTTTTGCTGGTTGCTTGTGCGCTGGCCTGGCTCCGGCCTTCTGCACCGGCTTGGCTTTCTGCACCGACTTGGCCGCCTGCGCCTGGCCTGCCGGCTGCGCAGCCTGGGCAACACCAGCCAGGCTGCAGAGCGGTACAAGGCACAAGATCAGGGCAAAACGGCGCAGAGCATTCATGGCAAATGGACAGACTGGCAGGAAAAGTGCGTATGCTCCCTGTTCCACAGGCGCGTGGCAAGCCTATAAAAATGCTGCCGCTGGCTCCCGGCACAATTGCTGGGCCAGCAAACCGAGGGTGATCACCGCGCGCTCGGCTTCCTTGTTCCACGGTATACCGCAATTAAGGCGGATGCAGTGGTTGAATTGCTCGGTGTTACTGAAGATCAGCCCCGGCGCAATACTGATGCCCTGCTCCAGCGCACGCACATGCAGCTCCTGGGTGTTGACCCGCCCCGGCAGGCTCACCCAAAGGATGAAACCGCCCGTCGGCCGGGTCATCTGGGTACCCTCGGGGAAGTGTTGCTGCACCGCCAGCTGGTAGGCACTGAGGTTCTTGCGGTACTCCTGGCGGATGTAACGCAGGTGCCGGTCGTAGCCGCCATTCTCCAGGTAGGCCGCCACACCCATCTGCGTCACGCTGCAGGCCGAGTGGGTGGTGAAGGTTTGCAGGCGCTGGATCTCGTCCTGATAGCGCCCGGCGATCATCCAGCCAACTCGAACACCAGGGGACAGGGTCTTGGAAAAACTCGAGCAATAGATTACTCGGTCCAGGCGGTCGAATGCCTTGAGCGCCTTGGTCTTGCCTTGCTCGAACATCAGCTCGCCATAGATGTCATCCTCGACGATCTGGATATCGAAGTCCGACGCCAGGCGCAGCAACTGCTTCTGCCGCTCTTCCGGGACAGTACCACCCAGCGGATTGCTGAGGCGCGCGGTCAGGACCAGGGCCTTGATCGACCACTGGTTGGCGGCCAGTTGCAGCGCCTCGAGGCTGATGCCGGTGGACGGGTCGCTGGGGATCTCGATCACCTTCAGGCCCAGCAGGTCGGCCAGTTGCAGCAGACCGTAATAGGTGGGCGATTCGGCCGCGATCAGGTCGCCTGGACGAGTCAGCACGCGCAGCGACATCTGCAGCGCATCGACACAGCCATGGGTCACGATCACTTCACGCGGGTCGACCAGGACGCCGGCATCACGCATGCGAATGGCGATCTGCCGGCGCAGCGGCTCGAAGCCGGGGCTGAACATGTAGCTGAAGGCACGCGGGCTGTGGAAGCGCGTCACCTTGGCAATCTGCTGGTGCAATGCACGGACCGGCAGGTAGTCGACATGCGGCACAGCGGCGCCGAACGGGAACACGCCATCACGGCGAGCCTCGGTCAGTACCTGCTGGATGATACTGGCGCGGGTGACCAGGCCGGGGCGCTCCACGCGGGCGATGTCCGGGGTCTGCGCGGTCAGGGCCGGGGTCTGGTGCACGTAGTAGCCGGACTGCGGCCGCGCACGAATCAGCCCCTGGTCCTCGAGATTGGCATAGGCCTGCAGCACCGTGGCATGGCTGACATTGAGCTGGGCGCTCATCTTGCGCACGGAGGGCACCCGCTCGCCTGGCTGGTAGACACCACGACGGATGTCATCGGCCAGTTGCTGGGCGATACGCTGGTACAACAGCAGGTTGGTCATGGCTGGCTCTCGACGCGCGGACGGGCTCGTTGTTCTTGTGTCTGACGGTAGAGGATACCGTAACAGTTGCAAAGTGTACTGGGACAGATCGCAGGATAGTCAACAATACAGTTGCGTGACAGCCATGGAAACGATCAAGCCCGGGTAGCCCGACGAAAAGCGGGGCTGCTTCGCAGCCCATCGCCGGCAAGCCAGCTCCCACCTTGATGCATTGACCTCAAGCCCTGTTCATCACCTGTGGGAGCTGGCTTGCCTGCAATGGGCCGCAAAGCGGCCCCTTTCACATGATTCAGCGTGCTGGCGCCAGCTTGCCCTTGTCATCGGAGAACACGATCTCCACCCGGCGGTTCTGCGCCCTGCCCCGCTCCGAGGCATTGGCCTCGATCGGGTACTGGTCGCCATACCCCTCGACCTGCAGGCGCTTCTCGTCGATACCCAGGTCTACCAGCATGTCGGCCACGGCTTGCGCCCGGTCACGGGACAGCTTCAGGTTGTCCTCGGCCGGGCCGGTGCTGTCGGTATAGCCCTCGATCCGAACCACCCGGCGCGGGTTGAGCTGGAGGAACTGCACCAGCTTGAGCACGGTACGGCTGGCTGAGTTCTTCAGGTCGGCGCGGCCGGTGTCGAACAGCACGTCCCCCAGGGTCATGACCAGACCACGGTCGGCCTGCTCCGAGGCCAGCGCGGCGATCTGCGATTCGACCCACTTGCCCTGCTGCTGAACACTGGCCAGCTTGGCCTCGCGCAGGGCCAGCTGCAGGCGCTGGCGCTCCAGGTCGAGCTTGGCCTGGCGCTCCTGGTTCAACGCCAGCTTGGCATGCTCGCTGGCAATTTCGCTGTAGCGCTGGCTCAGGTAGGCGTAATGGCGCACGTCGGCACCGGTGCCGATGTAGCTGGACAGGCGCTCGGCACGGGCCAGCGACTCGCCTGCGCGAATCACGTCGCGCGGCGCGCTGCGCAGCACATTGGAATCATCCTTGACCTTCTGGAAAGCTGCAGTGGCATCATCCAGCGCTGCGCTGCTGCGCTGGCTGGCGCAACCTTGCAAACCTGCCGCCAGCGCCAGCACTGCCAGCGCGGCCAATGGCATGCGACGGATCATGGCTGCACCTCCAACTGCTTGCGCAGGCGCTGGACCCGCGACTGCAGCAGTTGCAGCTGCTCTTCGCTCTTCTGGTTCAGTACCTGGGCCTCGGCCAGGCGCGCATCCAGCTCGGCCTGCTCGGCACGCATGCGCGCATCGCGGTAGTCTTCGGTGAGCATGTTGGTCTTGGCCCGGGCCAGCTTGTCTTCAGCCAGCTTGAGCGCATCGACCTGCTCGGTGGCACCGACGGCCCTGGCCTGCTCCAGTGCCTGTTCGGAGATGCGCATCTGCTCGTTAGGGGCCGGATCGTTGGCGCAGCCAGCCAGGCCGAGCACGGCCAGGGCAAGGATTAGTGGTTGGGTTCTCACGCAATCTTCCTAGTGTTTGGGGGCGTCCGACGGCACCTGCAGCTGCGCTTTCCAGCGCTCGACATTACGTTGCAGCACGGCCTCGGATGCTCCGGAGATCGGCAATTCTGTCAGTTTTTTCGCCAATTGCCCACGCAGCCAGCTGTCATTGCAGGCCGAATTGTGCGACAGCGCCAGGTACAGGCCCGGCCGATCCACCGGCAGGCCGCGGGCGATCAGGTCATTGCTCATGCCCAGGCTCTGGGCCATGGCGATGCCCGAATAGCGGCCAGCGAGCACATAATCCACCTGGCCGAGCACCAGCTTCTGGAATGCCTGGGTCAGGTTCTGTGCCGGCACCAGCTTCAGCTGGGCCTTGGCGAAAGCGGTAAAGGCCGGGGTCAGCCGCGCGCGCTCGGACAAACTGCCTTGGTACTGGGCCAGGTCAGCCGGGCCCTCGAAGGCCAGTGTGGCGTCGTGGCGCGTCCACACCAGGTATTCGTTGAGCTGCAGGGGTGGATGGATGTAGTCCAGCGCGGTCAGTTGCTCCACCTGCATGGGGGTGTCGAGCAGCAGGTCTATCCGCCCGCTACGTACTTCTTCCAGCGCCTGGTCACGACGGCCGGCGCTCAGCACCTCCACTTTCACACCCAGCTCGCCAGCCACCTGGCGCAGCAGGTCGACGTTGGCGCCGATCAGGTGTTTCGGGTCGTTGGGGTCCTGCCATGAATAGGGCGGTGAATCAGGGCTGCCGGTTGCCACCAGGCGTTCACACTTGCCCGCCGCCATGGCCAGCGGCGAAACCAGCACCGCCAGGCATGCCAGCACCCCGCCTGCTTTACGCAGCACCATTGCTCACTCCTTGTACAGACCAAAAAAAACCCGGCCCCTGTACAAGGGCCGGGTTCTTTATAAGTGAAGCAGGCGGATCAGACCAGCTTTTCCAGCTCCGGAACCGCTTCGAACAGGTCAGCGACCAGGCCGTAGTCGGCTACCTGGAAGATCGGCGCTTCTTCGTCCTTGTTGATCGCCACGATCACCTTGGAGTCCTTCATGCCGGCCAGGTGCTGGATCGCGCCGGAGATACCGACGGCGATGTACAGCTGCGGCGCGACGATCTTGCCGGTCTGACCGACCTGCATGTCGTTCGGCACGAAGCCGGCGTCGACCGCGGCGCGCGAAGCACCGACGGCAGCGCCGAGCTTGTCGGCCAGGCTGTACAGGTGCTTGAAGTTGTCACCGTTGCCCATGCCACGGCCGCCGGAAACGACGATCTTGGCAGCGGTCAGCTCTGGGCGGTCGGACTTGGCCAGCTCTTCGCCAACGAAGGCCGAGATGCCGGCGTTGTGCGCAGCGCCAACGGCTTCGATGGCAGCCGAACCACCTTCGGCGGCCACGGCGTCGAAGCCGGTGGTACGCACGGTGATGACCTTGATGGCAGCGCTCGATTGCACGGTGGCAATGGCGTTACCAGCATAGATCGGGCGCTTGAAGGTGTCGGCGGACTCGACCGAGATGATCTCGGAGATCTGGTCCACGTCCAGCAGCGCGGCAACGCGCGGCAGGATGTTCTTGCCGTTGGTGGTGGCCGGCGCCAGCACGTGGCTGTAACCCTTGGCCAGCTCGACGATCAGCGGCGCAACGTTTTCTGGCAGGACGTGGGCGTAGGCAGCGTTATCGGCAACCAGCACCTTGGCCACGCCAGCGATCTTGGCTGCGGACTCGGCAACGCCGCCCACGTTCTGGCCAGCGACCAGCACGTGCACATCACCACCGATCTTGGCGGCAGCAGCAACAGTGTTCAGGGTGGCCGGGGCTACGGCACCGTTCTCGTATTCAGCGACAACCAGGATAGTCATTTAGATTACCTTCGCTTCGTTCTTCAGCTTCTCGACCAGTTCGGCCACCGATTTGACCTTGATGCCAGCGCTGCGGGCAGCCGGGGCTTCAACCTTCAGGGTCTTGTTGGTGGAGGCGAGGGAAACGCCCAGCGCGTCTGGAGTAACAGTCTCCAGCGGCTTCTTCTTGGCCTTCATGATGTTCGGCAGCGACGCGTAGCGCGGTTCGTTCAGGCGCAGGTCGGTAGTGACGATGGCTGGCAGGTTCAGTGCAACGGTCTGCAGGCCGCCGTCGATTTCACGGGTGACGTTCAGCTTGTCGCCAGCCACTTCGACCTTGGAGGCGAAAGTGCCCTGGGCGAAGCCGGTCAGCGCAGCCAGCATCTGGCCGGTCTGGTTGTTGTCACTGTCGATGGCCTGCTTGCCGAGGATGACCAGCTGCGGCTGCTCTTTGTCGACAACGGCTTTCAGCGCCTTGGCCACGGCCAGGGAATTCAGTTCGTCAGCGGCTTCGACCAGGATGGCACGGTCGGCACCCAGGGCCAGGGCAGTACGCAGTTGTTCCTGGGCAGTGGTCGGGCCGACGGAAACGACGACGATCTCGGACGCGACGCCCTTTTCCTTCAGGCGTACGGCTTCTTCCACGGCGATTTCGCAGAAGGGGTTCATGGACATCTTGACGTTAGCAAGGTCGACGCCGGAGTTGTCCGCCTTGACGCGAACCTTGACGTTGTAGTCGACCACTCGTTTGACAGCTACAAGAACCTTCATGGATTCCTCGTTACTCTCCGGTGAATAGATAGTCGCCAGGGGCAGAGCCCTGCGATGCGCGTGGGTACAAGGGCACCTCTAAAAACGTACCGGGAGGCGGTAACTTCACAGTGACCGAACAGTCTTGTCCGGACTCTTGCGACAAATACTCACGGGTCATTTTCTGTCGTGGCGTGTAAACTCCACTACAAACCGGCCAAAGGCCGCAAAACCCTGCTCCACACCTGGTCTTTAGAGGTGTACCTGCGCCCGGCTGCAAGCCTACGGCGAACGTAAAACCGCTCGTATCTTGACCGTAACACCCAATCCGGTCAATACGGCAAATCGGTCACCCTCCAGCCGCGTTCCTGTGATTTTACTGGCCTGCGGCAAATTCAAACAAACGTTTGTATTGGACCCGCCAAGTGGTGTAGATATAATGCGCGGCCAAGACAAAACGGTGTAGTCCGTCATTTGCCCAGCTACAGTTCCGCCGTTGCGTAGAACCGCTGCGAATGCCCCGCGCACCCAATAAGACAAAGCAACAGCACGAGCCTTGATGAGTAGGAGAGAACCAGTGGAACGCGAATACATGGAATTCGACGTGGTCATCGTCGGCGCCGGCCCGGCGGGCCTGTCCGCCGCCTGCCGCCTGAAGCAGAAGGCCGCCGAAGCCGGTAGCGAAATCAGCGTCTGCGTGGTGGAAAAAGGCTCTGAAGTCGGCGCCCACATCCTCTCCGGCGCGGTGTTCGAACCCCGCGCCCTGAACGAGCTGTTCCCCGACTGGAAAGAGCTCGGCGCGCCGCTGAACACCGAAGTGAAGCGTGACGACATCTACGTACTCAAGGATGCAGGCAGTTCGACCAAGGTGCCTGACCTGTTCGTGCCCAAGACCATGCACAACCAGGGTAACTACATCATCTCCCTGGGTAACCTGTGCCGCTGGCTGGCCCAGCAGGCCGAGAACCTGGGCGTGGAAGTCTACCCGGGCTTCGCCGCCCAGGAAGCGCTGTTCGATGAAAACGGAGTGGTGCGCGGCATTGTCACCGGCGACATGGGTGTGGACCGTGAAGGCAACCCGAAAGACGGCATGTACACCCCTGGCATGGAGCTGCGTGGCAAGTACACCCTGTTCGCCGAAGGTTGCCGTGGCCACATCGGCAAGCAGCTGATCAAGCGCTTCAACCTGGATAGCGAAGCCGACGTCCAGCACTACGGCATCGGCCTGAAGGAAATCTGGGAAATCGACCCGGCCAAGCACGAGCAGGGCCTGGTGGTGCACACCGCTGGCTGGCCGCTGGACGTCATGGCCAAGGACAACACTGGTGGTTCGTTCCTCTATCACCTGGAAAACAACCAGGTGGTGGTCGGCCTGATCGTCGACCTGTCCTACGCCAACCCGTACCTGTCGCCGTTCGACGAGTTCCAGCGTCTCAAGCACCACCCGGTGATGGCGCAATACCTCGAAGGCGGCAAGCGCATCAGCTACGGTGCCCGTGCCATCTGCAAGGGCGGCTTCAACTCGCTGCCGAAAATGGTCTTCAACGGCGGCGCGCTGATCGGCTGCGACCTGGGCACCCTGAACTTCGCCAAGATCAAGGGCAGCCACACCGCAATGAAGTCCGGCATGCTCGCCGCCGAAGCGGTGGCTGATGCACTGATCGCCGGCAGCGAAGGCGGTGACCAGCTCAACGGTTACGTCAGCGCCTTCAAGGCCAGCTGGCTGTACGAGGAGCTGTTCGCCAGCCGCAACTTCGGCCCGGCCATGCACAAGTTCGGCCCGCTGCTGGGCGCGGCATTCAACTATGTGGACCAGAACTGGTTCGGCGGCAAGCTGCCGTTCACCCTGCACGACACCAAGCCGGACTACGCCTGCCTGAAGCTGGCGGCCGAGTCGCAGAAGATCGATTACCCGAAACCGGACGGCAAGCTCAGCTTCGACAAGCTCAGCTCGGTATTCCTCTCCAGCACCAACCACGAAGAGGAACAGCCCTGCCACCTGAAGCTGACCGACCCGAACGTGCCGATCGCCAGCAACCTGCCGCTGTATGACGAGCCGGCCCAGCGCTACTGCCCGGCAGGCGTGTACGAGGTTGTCACCCAGGAAGACGGCAGCAAGCGCTTCCAGATCAACGCGCAGAACTGCGTGCATTGCAAGACCTGCGACATCAAGGACCCGGCCCAGAACATCACCTGGGTCACCCCTGAAGGCGCTGGCGGGCCGAACTACCCGAACATGTAAGGCCCCTGCCCTGCACTAACAAAAAGCCCCCGGTTCTCACGAGCCGGGGGCTTTTTGTTTTACCTGTACCGGCCTCATCGCCGGCAAGCCAGCTCCCACCTCGACCGCATCGACCTCGAGCCATGCGCTATCCCTGTGGGAGCCGGCTTGCCGGCGATGAGGCCAGAACAAACAACAGAAAACTATTTTTCACCACACATTACCGGCATCGGCTCTGCCGCGAACGCCAATGGTTCCCGACGCCCAAAGTACAAGGCCGTCAGCAACCCCACCGTGCCCATGGCAAGACAAAAGCCGACACACACCCACGGGCTCCACGGCATCAGCGCAATCAGCGCCAGCGGCGTGGTGCTGGCCCAAAGCGCGTAGGCCACGTTATAGGTGAAGGAGATGCCCGACACGCGGATCTCGGCCGGGAACAACCCGACCATCACTGACGGCACCACGCCCACCACACCGCAGGACAGGCCCGCCAGCGCATAGGCCAGCCAGGTCACGCCCCACTGTCCCACAAGGCTGGCATACAACGCGCCGATGCCCACCGGCAGCAACAGGCTGTAGAACATAAGTGCGCGCCAGGCGCCTGCACGGTCGACCAGCAGCCCGGCCAGCACGCAGCCGATGTTGAGGAAGACGATGCCCACGCTGCTAAGGGCAAAGGTGTGCCCGGCACTCATGCCGAAGCGCTGCTGCATCACTGTCGGGGTAATCACCACCAGCACCACCACGGCGGAAGTCAGCACGCAGGTCAGCAGCGCCGCCGGGATCAACGCCCGGCGGTGTTCGCCCAGCACCCGCCGCAGCGGGAAGCTCACCGGCTGTTCCTGGCGCGCACGCAGGGCGAGGAACACCGGTGTTTCGCTGAGCCAACGACGCAACCACACGCCGATCACGCCGAATACCCCGCCGAGCAGGAACGGGTAGCGCCAGGCATAGTCGAGGATTTCTTGCGGGGTGAACACTTGCGCCAGCAAGGTCGCGGTCAATGCCCCCAGCAGATAGCCAAAGGTCAAGCCGGCCTGCAGGAAGCCCAGGGCATAACCGCGCCGCCCGGCTGGCGCGTGCTCGGCGACGAAGGTCCAGGCACTCGGCACCTCGCCGCCCACCGCCGCGCCCTGCAAGATGCGCAGTGCCAGCAGGATCAGCGGTGCAGCGTAGCCGATGTCGGCGTAGGTCGGCATCACCCCGATCAACAGGCACGGCAGGGCCATCATCAGGATGCTCAGGCTGAAGACCCGCTTGCGTCCCAGGTGGTCGGCGAAGTGCGCCATAAGGATGCCGCCCAGCGGCCGCGCCAGGTAGCCGGTGACAAAGATTCCGAAGCTTTGCAGCAGGCGCAGCCACTCGGGCATCTCGGGCGGGAAGAACAACTGGCTTAGGGTCAGCGCAAAGAATACGAAGATGATGAAATCGTAGATCTCCAGCGCGCCGCCCAACGCCGCCAGGCCCAGGGTCCGGTGGTCGCCGCGGCTGAACCGTGGCGGGCGAGCGGTATCGATGGCAGTCATGGCAGGGTCCGCAAATCGGCAAAGGGCAAGAGGATAGCAAATAGCTGCCCCCTTGCCCCGCCCGCTGCGGCTTTAGCGGTTGAACATGGTATTGACGAAATTGGCCTTCGGCCGTGGCCGCGCCGTGGCAGCCGGCATGGCGCCCGGCAGCGGTAGCCTGCCGACCTGCAGCGGCGAATCGATGATCGCCATGAATGCCTCCAGTGCCTCGTTGTCGGGCACCTGGGGCAAGCTCATGCTGACGGCCTGGCGCTCGGTCTGCGGCACCAACGGCACTTGCAACTGGTTGGAGTGATAAAGCAGGGCATGCTGGATCTGCGTGCTGACGCGACAGAAGCGCGCCAGATCGACCCCGACATGGCTGGCCAGCTCGATATTGCCCAATAACAGGTGGAAAGGCTGCAAGGCACTCAGCACCAGGCGCTGCAGCTCCTCGAAGCTTTCCACTGGCGCTATCCGGTAGTAGCCCAGGCCGTTGAGCAGCCGCTCCAGTTGCAGGCGCTGGCAGGGGTGTGCATCGGCGATGAGGATGCGCAGGGTCTTGTTGGCCATGGTGGGACCTGGGCAGTTGGGAAATGGTTAGGCTCCATGACCATACTGCGCCAGTAACGGCTGCTGCCTAGGCTACGCCTGGCAAGGGTCTTCTTTGATAGAAGTCGGGAAAACCGTGGAAATCAAGTGATCGACTGACGGAATTTTCATCCGCCTTCAACCCGGCGATCAGGATTCCCACTCGCGCATGCGCACACGACAGTGCTTCATGGCGTTGACGATGTGCTTTTCCACCAGGCTGCGGGAAATACCCAGGTGCTCGGCAATCTGGTGGTGTGACAAGCCTTCGATCTTGCGCAGCAGGAAGCAGTCGCGGCAGACCTTGCTCAGCTCATCCAGGGCACGCTGCATAAGCGCCAGGCGCTGGTCGAGCTGCATGTCATGGGTCGGCGCCGGGGTGTGCCAGCGCTCGTCGTTGTCCAGCACCTCCAGTGGCTCGGCCTGGCGCACCTGGTGCCGGCGGTGGCGGTCGACAACCAGATTGAGCGCGGTGCGGTAAAGGAAAGCACGCGGGTGCTCGATGCGCTCGGCGTCGGTGCGCTCCAGCACTCGCAGGTAGGCATCATGCGCTACGTCTTCGGCGGCCTGACGACTGCCCAGGCGCGAAGAAAGGAAACCCACCAGTTCGCGATAGTAATGTTCCACGACGTTACCTGAGATCGTCCTGCCAGCCTATGCCAGAAAGCCCTTTCAGGCAGCAACGCGGGACCGAGTGATGTCAACGTGCGATCTTACAAATTATAATTATTCTCAGCAACAAGGGTATGTCATGGGCGATCTAGCGCCTGTCGCCATACACCTGTCAGCCCCTACTCAATATTCGCTAAATCCCCTCCTGCCGCTTTCGTCTATCTGGCACCCACTCGCCTGGATGTCTGCATGAGACCTTTAACCAACACCCGTCGCCGGCTCCTGCTCAGCGGCCTGGGCCTGCTCGGCCTGGGCAGCCTGCTGGCCTGGAAGGCCCTGCCCTACGGTGCACAGCCAATCAGCACGGTTGCCGTGACCCGCGCCGACATCGAAAGCAGCGTTACCGCACTGGGCACCCTGCAACCAAGGCGCTACGTGGACGTCGGTGCCCAGGCATCGGGGCAGATCCACACCCTGCATGTGGAGGTCGGCGACACGGTGCGCAAAGGCCAGCTGCTGGTCGAGATCGACCCTTCTACCCAGCAGGCCCGGCTGGATGCCGGCCGCTACTCGATCGACAACCTCAAGGCCCAGCTGGCCGAACAACGCGCTCAGTTCCAACTGGCCCGGCAGCAGCTCAAACGCCAACGGGAGCTGGCCACCGCTGGTGCCACCCGTGACGAGGACGTGCAAACGGCCGCCGCACAGCTGAAGGTCACCCAGGCGCGCATCGACATGTTCCAAGCGCAGATCCGCCAGGCCCAGGCCAGCCTGCGCAGCGACGAGGCCGAGCTGGGCTACACGCGCATCTACGCGCCGATGGACGGCACGGTAGTGGCGGTGGACGCCCGTGAGGGGCAAACCCTCAATGCCCAACAACAAACCCCGTTGATCCTGCGCATCGCCAAGCTCTCGCCGATGACCGTGTGGGCCCAGGTGTCGGAGGCCGACATCGGCAAGGTCACCCCGGGCATGACCGCCTACTTCACCACCCTGGCCGGCGGCAAGCGCCGCTGGACCAGCACCGTGCGGCAAGTGCTGCCGATCCCGCCCAAGCCACTGGAGCAGGCCAGCCAGGGCGGCGGCAGCCCGGCCAGCGTCAGCAATGGCAGTGCCGGCAGCCAGGTGGTGCAGTACAGCGTGCTGCTGGATGTCGACAACCCGGACGGCGCCCTGATGGCCGAGATGACCACGCAGGTGTTCTTTGTCGCCGGCAAAGCCAGCCAGGTGCTGACCGTACCACTGGCCGCGCTGGACGACGGCGATGGCCTGCGCCTGGCGCATGTGCTGACCCGCGACGGCAAGGTGGAACAGCGCCAGGTACGCACCGGCCTCAGCGACCGCCTGCGCGTGCAGGTGCTGGACGGCCTCAACGAAGGCGAACGCCTGGTGATAGGCGCCCCTGGCGTCAGCGGAGGTTGAATGAGCACACCCCTGATCGAGCTGGTCGACATCCGTAAATCCTACGGCGGCATCGAAACGCCCAAGGTCGATATCCTTCATGGCATCAGCTTGCGCATCCATCCCGGCGAGTTCGTCGCCGTCGTCGGCGCCTCTGGCTCCGGCAAATCGACCTTGATGAATATCCTCGGCTGCCTCGACCGCCCCACTTCTGGCAGCTACCGCTTCGCCGGCAAGGATGTGGCCGAGCTGGGCAGCGACGAACTGGCCTGGCTGCGCCGCGAGGCATTCGGCTTCGTGTTCCAGGGCTACCACCTGATCCCCTCGGGCTCGGCCCAGGAAAACGTCGAAATGCCGGCCATCTATGCCGGCATCGCCGCCAACGAACGCCACGCCCGTGCCAGCGCCCTGCTCGGCCGCCTGGGCCTGGCCAACCGCACTGGCAACCGCCCGCACCAGTTGTCTGGCGGCCAGCAACAACGGGTGTCGATTGCCCGGGCGTTGATGAACGGTGGCCATATCATCCTCGCCGATGAACCCACTGGCGCCCTCGACAGCCACAGCGGCACCGAAGTGATGGCGTTGCTCGACGAACTGGCCAGCCAGGGCCACGTGATCATCCTGATCACCCATGACCGCAATGTCGCGGCGCGGGCGCAGCGCGTGATCGAAATTCGCGACGGCCTGATCATCAGCGATTCGGCCGCCGACAAGCCCATGGTCGAAAACAGTCGCGGGCTACAGGCCGACCAGCTGCGCCAGCGCCTGGACCATGGCGCAACCTTGCACGGGGCATGGAAAGGTGAATTATTCGAAGCCCTGCAGGCGGCCTGGCGGGTGATGTGGGTCAACCGCTTCCGCACCGCCCTGACCCTGCTGGGGATCGTCATCGGCGTGGCCTCGGTGGTGGTGATGCTGGCAGTGGGCGAAGGCAGCAAGCGCCAGGTCATGGCGCAGATGGCAGCCTTCGGCTCGAACATCCTCTACCTGAACGGCAAGCCGGCGAGCCTGGGCGAGCAGGCCGGCACCATCACCCTCGACGATGTCGCTGCCATCGGCCAACTGCCGCAGGTCAAGCACGTGATGCCGGTGATCGGCGAAAAGATGATGGTGCGCCACGGCAACAACAGCCAGCGGTTCTATGTGGGTGGCAACAACACCGGGTTCCCCGAAATTTTCAACTGGCCGGCGGTGCAAGGCAGCTTCTACAGCGATGCCGATGAAGCCAACGCTGCCGCGGTGGCGGTGATCGGCCAGAAAGTGCGGGAAAAGATGCTCGACCCTGGGCGCGACCCGCTGGGGCAGTACCTGTTGATCGGCAATGTGCCGTTCCAGGTGGTCGGTATCCTGGCCGGCAAGGGCGCCAGCTCTGGCGACCAGGACAGCGACGGGCGCATCGTGGTGCCCTACTCCGCCGCAGCCATCCGCCTGTTCGGCCAGCGTGACCCGGACTACATCGCCGTTGCCGCCCTGGACTCCACGCGTGTCAACGAAGCCGAAGCGGCCATCGACAAGCTGCTGCGCCAGCGCCACAACGGCCGCCAGGACTTCGAGCTGACCAATGACGCGGCGCTGATCCAGGCCGAGGCGCGCACGCAGAACAGCCTGTCGCTGATGCTGGGGGCGATCGCCGCGATCTCGCTGCTGGTGGGTGGCATCGGCGTGATGAACATCATGTTGATGACCGTGCGCGAGCGCACCCGTGAAATCGGTATCCGCATGGCCACCGGCGCGCGCCAGCGCGACATCCTGCGGCAATTCCTCAGCGAGGCGGTGATGCTGTCGATGGTCGGCGGCCTGGCCGGCATCGTCCTGGCCCTGGCCATAGGTGGCGGCCTGATGCTGGCCGAAGTGGCGGTGGCCTTTGCCCTGCCTGCCATGCTCGGCGCCTTCGCCTGTGCTGTCGTCACCGGCATCGTGTTCGGCTTCATGCCAGCGCGCAAGGCCGCTCGCCTCGACCCGGTCAAAGCCCTTACCAGCGAATAACCCATGACTCTGCCTAGCCGCATCAGCCTGTTGCCCCTGTGCGTATGCCTCGCCGCCTGCAGCACGCCGCAAACACCCGCCAGCGGTATTGCCGCGCCATCTGCCTGGCAAGGCGAGGCCGCGTCACCCTCGGCCCAACTGCCAACGACGCAGTGGTGGCAAGCCTTCGCCAGCCGCGAACTCGACCGCCTGGTGCAGCACGCCCTGCACAATGCCCACGACCTGGCTGCTGCCACGGCACGGGTACGCCAGGCCCAGGCCCGCGCAGTCATCGCCGGCGCGCCGCTGCTACCGGAGCTGAAGCTGGGCCTGGATGGTAGCCGCCAACGCCTGCTGCACGGTGACGGCTACGACCAGCTGGATGTCAGCCGCGGCGAACCCACCAGCACCTCGTTCGACATGCAGCTCAGCGCCAGCTACGAAATCGACTTCTGGGGTGGCCTGCGAGCGACCCGTGACAGCGCCCTGCGCAGCCTGGATGCCAGCCGCTTCGACCGCCAGACCGTGGAGCTGACCCTGGTCAGCGCGGTGGCCGACAGTTACCTGCAGGGCCTGGCTTTGCAGGAACAGTTACGCATTGCCCGCCTCAACCTGCGCAATGCCAAGGACGTGCTGGGCCTGGTCGAGGCACGCCAGCGCAGCGGTTCCGCCACGCGCCTGGAACTGGCCCAGCAGCGCAGTCTGGTGGCTGCGCAGCAACGTCAGTTGCCGTTACTGGAACAGAAGTGGCAAGACAGCCGGGTCACCCTGGCAACCCTGCTCGGCGACCCGGTGCAGTCGCTGCCCACCAGTCAGGACGCGATCAACACCCTGCAATGGCCCGCCATTGGCAGCGGCGTGCCCAGCGAGCTGCTCACCCGCCGCCCGGACATTGCCGCAGCAGAAGCTCGGCTCGCCGCCGCCAGCGCCAATGTGCAGGTCGCCCGCGCCGCCATGCTGCCCAAGCTCACCCTCGGGGCCAACCTGGGAGCTGGCGCCAATACCTTTGCCCATTTGTTCGACAGCTCCTACTACACCCTCACCAGCGGCCTGGTCGCGCCGGTCTTCAACAACGGCCGCCTGCGCGCCGCGCGTGAACTTGCCGAGGCTGAACAGGCAGAGTTGCTGGAGACCTACCGCAGCAGCATCCTGGCCGGTTTTGCCGATGTCGAAAAGGCGCTCAATGCGATCCAGGGCGTGGACCGCCAGCGGCAGTGGCAGGATGAAGAAGTGGCGCAGGCGCGCCTGGCATTCGACCTGGCGCAGCAGCGTTATGGCGCAGGAGCGGAGACGCTGTTGAGCGTGCTGGAGACTCAGCGCACCTTGTATGCGGCGCAGGACCAGCAGGCACAACTGCGCCTGGCCCGGTTGCAGGGTAGCGTGGCGTTGTACAAGGCATTGGGGGGTGGCTGGGTGGTCAGCCAGTAGGGTCACCTGTACCGGCCTATCGCCGGCAAGCCAGCTCCCACAGGATCTGCGCCGGGGTCAAGACATGCGCTGTACCTGTGGGAGCCGGCTTGCCGGCGATAGGGCCGGTATAGGCAGCGACTAATTCCGCACCTTCAGGTTGCGCGCATACCACGGCCGCTGCGGTACCTTGGGCCGCAGCTTGTCGAGCAGGTCGTCATCGCTGTAGATGATGCGCAACGCCAGCTTCATGGTCTCCGGGTCCATCTCCACACTGCGCCCGGGCCGCAAACCCGGCACCGTCGAGCAACCATGGGTATCCGGCCCCAGCCACGGGTCGGCCACCTCCACCCAGCGCCCTGGCGCAAACCATGGTACGCCATTGACTTCCAGGCGCCGTACCTCGCCTGGGTGCAGCCGCTCATGGGCGTGGAACCAGTCCTCGATGCGGTCGTCGATCCAGCCATGAAAGTGCCAGAACACCGGGTTCACATGGGATGAAAACGGGTCACCGAGAAAATCGTTCTGTTCTGCGAACCAGCGTTCGGCAAAATCATCCGGCGTACGCGCCGTCGGCACCGGCATACCGTTTGACGGGTCGCGCGGTACCGACGCCCAGCGCATGTGCAGCCAGTCGTGCAGGCCCAGTTCCACTTCCGAACCGAACTGGCCCAGGGTCAAGGTGCTCAGGTACTCCGGATCGGTGTAGCGCGACTCCCAGACCTGGAAGTTGCCATGGAAGGCATCCGGCGTCTTGATGTCGCGCACCCACTGGGTGTATTCCGCATCACCGCTGGTCAGCCAGGTGGGCGGCAGGGCATTGCCGTCATGGTTGTCGAAGTAGCGGGCGAATCCGGCCCGGTCGCGCTCCAGTTCCGGCTGCGGCAGCGGGAAGCGCGTCCATGACGGTAAGTCCTGCAAGGCACGGGCTCTGCCAAGCATGTGCCGGTGCATGAATAAAAAGTCTTCTCCCGAGCCGTTGCGGTCCTTGTGCCGGCCCCGCGCGTCACGCTCGCGATCACGTGGCCCGGGCTGCCAGCCCAGGCCACGAAGGGCGCCCTGCTTGTCCTTGCCCAGCTTGTGCCATTTGTCCCGCGACGAGTGCCACAGCTGGTGGAACAGGCGATGCTCCGGGGTGGTCAGCCAGGCCAACAACTGCGGGTTCAGCGGGGTACGCTCGCGCGCCTCGGGGAAGGTGCGCTTCAAGGCCAGGAACTGGTTGTCCTCCACAGGCAAAGTCAGCGCGCGGTCCAGGCGTGCAATGCGCCCGTTGAGGGTGGCCGGCCCGGCGTTGCCGAACCGGCCCCAGACCTCGTCGAGCACGATATGGCATTCATAGCGGGCCTGGGCCGAAAACAGGCGCCAGCGCAGGGTGCCCGGTTTGTCCGCCAGCAGGTCGCCTATCACGCGGTAGCGCGGCTCATCCTGCCCACGCAGGCGCTCGGGAGTATCCAGGTAGCCGCGCAGGGCGCGTCCGCTGGTTGCCACATCCAGGAACAGCTCCAGTTCACTCGTGGGTAGGCCGTCCAGCCCCGCATCCTTGCCCAGCAGCGTCCAGCGCCAGATGCCGCGCAGGGTATCGCCCAACTGCTGCAGGCGGGTATCGGCCAACTCGACGACGGCCTCGCCAGGGGTTTCCGGGAATTCCTCGGCGGCACGCTGGCGCTGCACATACAGCGCCCCCAGCGCACCGGGCACCACCACACCCGTCAGTGCCACACCGGCGATGAAACCGCGTCGGGAAATCGTCATTGCATACCTGTGCATTCATTGCGGCCATGGAGCACGGCCCGTCCAAGGCTAGAACGTTGCACGGCAGGCGAAATTTAGCGGCTTGCCACCCCCGCCCCTGAGGGCAACTCGGTCAATGTAGGAGCGGCCTTGTGTCGCGAAAGGGCCGCAAGGCGGCCCCGGCAATTTTGCAGAGGTGCGAAGATCCTGGGGGCGCTGCGCACCCCTATCGCGACACAAGGCCGCTCCTACAGGGCCCTGCGCCAGCGACCTGATAGCGGCTAAATTTCCCGGGTGCAAGCTCGTTCACTGCAGGTAGCGGCGGCCTCTGTGCCCATCCCTCGACGGTGAACCTACTGAGACCAAGATGACGACTCCACGCTGGAAGAAAGCCCTGTTTATCAGCCTGTACGCGGCGGTTGCCGCTGGTGCCGGGTTTGCCGCCTGGCACTACTTCGCCACACCCGCTGGCTATTCCAGGGAGGTGACCCGCCAGGCCAACGACCTGCAGGAACGCATCATCTCGTTCGACAGCCATGTCACCCTGCCGCTGACCTTCGGCACCGAAGGCAGTGAGGCCGACAAGGATGGCGATGGCCGCTTCGACCTGGCCAAGGCCGCACGCGGGCGTTTGTCCGGCGCGGCCCTGACCATCTTCGCCTGGCCAGAGTCCTGGACCGGAGACGGCGGCCCGCACCGCCCGACCCCAGGCTTCGTCGAAGCCGCCCGCCACACCCAGGAGGTGCGCTACAACGCCATCACCGCCATGGTCCGCGACTTCCCGCAGCAGGTGGGTATTGCCTATACCCCGCAAGACATGCGGCGCCTGCACGGCGAAGGCAAGTTCGCGGTGTTCCTCAGCATGCTCAACGCCTATGCGCTGGGCGATGACATCGACCAGCTCGACCGCTGGGCCGCGCGCGGCGTGCGCATGTTCGGCTTCAGCTATGTGGGCAACAACAGCTGGGCCGACTCCTCGCGTCCGCTGCCGTTCTTCAATGACACCGCCGATGCCCTGGACGGCCTGTCGCCGGTCGGCAAGCGCGCCGTGCAGCGGCTGAACGACCTGGGCGTGATCATCGATGTGTCGCAAATGTCCAGCAAGGCGCTGGCCCAGGCCGTTGCCCTCAGCCGCGCGCCGGTGGTGGCCTCGCACTCGGCGCCACGGGCGATGGTCGACATCAGGCGCAACCTCTCCGACAAGGAGCTGCAGCTGATCAAGGACAGCGGCGGCGTGGTCCAGCTGGTGGCCTTCTCCACCTACCTCAAGCCCTTGAGCAGCAAGACCCAGGACAAACTCAACGCCCTGCGCGCCCGCTACGACCTGCCGCCATTGGCCAACCTCGACTACGCACTGATGCCAGGTGACCCGGTGATCGCCGGCTGGCCCGAGCAGAAGGTCGGCCAGTACGCCAACGCGCTGTACGGCATTCTCGAAGAGGAGCCGCCGGCCACGCTCAAGGACTATGGCGACGCCATCGACTACACCGTGCGCAAGATCGGCATCGATCATGTCGGCCTGAGCTCGGACTTCAACGAAGGCGGTGGCATCGACGGTTGGCAAAACGCCAGTGAAGCACGCAACGTCACCGCCGAACTGATCAGCCGCGGCTACTCCGAAGCAGATATCGCCAAGCTCTGGGGCGGCAACTTCCTGCGGGTGTGGGAGCAGGTGCAGCGCGCCGCGCATCCTGTCGCCACCTCATCCCCCTGACCCTTGCGAGCCATTTGATGAACGATCGTCGCACCTTTCTCAAGCAGGCCGGCCTGCTTGCGGCCGCCCTGCCCCTCACAGGCCCACTGCTGCCTGCCGCCCAAGCGGCGGCTGCGCAGCCTGCAACCGCCAGCGACTGGGCCGGGTTTCGCAACCTGTTCGAGCTGGACCCGGCGTACGCGCACTTTGCCAACTTCCTGATCACCTCGCACCCACGGCCCGTGCGCGAAGCCATCGAGGCGCTACGCGCCCGCTTCGACCACCACCCGGCCCGCATGGTCGACTGGGACAGCCAATCGGAGTGGAAGCACGAGGCCGCCGTGCGTGAATGGGCAGCCCGCTACCTCGAAGTGACGCCCCGGCAAATTGCCCTGACCGGCAGCACCACCGAAGGCCTGGGGCTGATCTATGGCGGGCTGAAGATTGCCCCGGGGCAGGAAATTCTCACCACCGTGCACGAGCATTCGGCCGCCCGCCATACCATAGCCTTTCGCACCACGCGCGATGGCACACCGGTGCACCGGTTGCGCCTGTTCGACGACCCCGCCAAGGTCAACAGCGACCAGGTACTGACCACCATCGCCGCAGCCATCGGGCCGAAAACACGAGTACTGGGCATGACCTGGGTGCACTCGGGCAGTGGCGTCAAACTGCCCGTGGGCGAGATCGGCGCGCTGGTGCGCGAGGTCAATCGCCAGCGTGACGAGCAGGACCAGATCATCTACGTGATCGACGGTGTGCATGGCTTTGGCGTCGAAGACATGCGCTTTGCAGATCTCAACTGCGACTACTTCATCGCCGGCACGCACAAGTGGATGTTCGGGCCGAGAGGTACGGGGATCATCTGCGCGGCGTCCACCGAACTGAAGCAACTGAACCCGACCATCGCCACGTTTTCCGAGAACGAGGACTTTGCCACGGTGATGACGCCCGGGGGTTACCACGCGTTCGAGCACCGCTGGGCCTTGGGCAAGGCGTTCGAGCTGCACCTGCAGCTGGGCAAGGCGGCGGTGCAGGCGCGGATTCATGGGCTTAATGGCTATCTCAGGCAGCGGCTTGAGGCGCTGCCGGGGGTCGAGTTGGTGACACCGCGCAGCACGCAGTATTCGGCGGGGTTCACCTTCTTCCGGGTCACGGGGCAGGATGCTGACGAGGTGGCCCGGTATCTCAACAGCCAGCGCATCGTGGTCGATGCGGTGTCCCGGGATGTCGGGCCGGTGGTGCGGACGGCGCCTGGGCTGTTGAATACCGAGGCGGAGATCGAGCGATTGGGGGATATTCTGAAGCGCTACCTGCGCGCTTGAGGGTTGCCAGTACCGGCCCTATCGCCGGCAAGCCGGCTCCCACAGGTACTGCACATGGCTTGAAGTCGGTGCGGTCGGGGTGGGAGCCGGCTTGCCGGCGATAGGGGCGCAACGCGCCCCCGGCGAGCTCAAGTCAGGACTGGCCACCGACCCGCTTCAACCACTCCCCGACATCCCGGTAAATCCCCTCCACCTGCCCCACAATCCCCGACATGCGCAAGAAGTCATGGGTCACCCCCTCCACCCGGGCAAAGGCCACCGCCGTCCCACCCGCCACCAGCCAGTCACGATAAGCCATGCCCTCATCATGCAACGGGTCATACTCGGCCACGAACAGGCAAGCCGGCGCCAATGGCTCGCGCAGCGTCGACAGCAACGGCGATACCCGCCAGTCAAGGCGCTGCTCGCGCTGCGGCGCATAGTGCTGGTAGAACCACTCCAGGGTAGGCGTCTCCAGCAGGTAACCCTCGGCATGCTCGCGATGGGACTCACGCCAGCAGGAGATATCGGTCACCGGGTAGAACAGCAACTGTGCCAGCGGCTTGAACGCCAGCGCCTCGGGCTGCTCCACTGCCGTAATGGCCAGCACCGCCGCCAGGCTGGCACCCACGCTGTCCCCTGCCAGCACCACCCGGCGGTTGTCCAGGCCCAGCGAGGCCGCCTGCTCAGCGAGCCAGTTGGCGGCGTCCAGTACATCGTGCAGGGCCTTCGGGAACTGCTGCTCCGGCGCCAGCCGGTAGTCCGCCGCCAGCACCGCGAACTCGCCCAGGGCCGCCAGGCGACGGCACACCGAGTCATGCGAATCGAGGCTGCCGACCACGTAGCCGCCGCCATGCAGGTACAGGATCACTGGCTGCAAGGCAGCTCCAGCATTGCCCTGGCGGTACAGGCGAGCAGCCAGGCAAGTACCGTCGCGCGCGGTAATCTGCAGTTCGCTGGCCGTGACGTTGCCGGGCGGGCTCGGGTCGAGTACCTGCGAGCTGCCTTCAAACTCGGCACGGGCCTGGGCCACGTCCATCGCGTGCATGGGCAGGCTCCTGCCCGTCAGCCGGCCAAATTCGACCAGTTCCAGAAATGCCGCCAGATCAGGGTGCAGTGCCATGTGGGTTCCTTGGGTGAACAATGTGACTCGAGCCTCCCTACGGGACGTAGCAGCACACCGAAAAATTACCCGCCCACACGGCTAAATCGTTGGTGCAGGCACTCGTTATCCCTGCACAACGAAAGACCGCCAGAGGCATACCGTGGACCTTCAGAGCATCCTCAGCAAACTGTTCGCCAACGCCCATGCCGTGGGCATCGAAGGCGTTTTCCAGTTCGTCTTCGGCCAGGACCGGGCCTTCTGGTCGGAGGTGCGCGACAGCAGCCGCACCGGTGCCGGCCGGCACAGCGCCCCGGACGTTACCATCGAAGTGACCGAGCGTGACTTCATCGGCATCATGGGCGGCACCGCCAACGTCGAAGAACTGTTCGCCAGCGCCCGCCTGAAGATCAGCGGCAACATGGGTTTGGCCACCCTGCTGCCGCAGATCATCAGCAACGCCCGGCGCGGCGCGCCGGCGACCAAGGTGTCGATGAACCAACGCTATCCAACACCGGCACGCCTCAGCGAACGGGTGTCGGCCGCGCAACCGGTGCAGCGCGAGGTGGCACGCATTGCCCGCGCCGACATGCCGCTGGCGCGCTTCCAGGGCGATTACCTGGAGCACGGCACGCCGGTGGTCATCAGCGATGCCCTGCAGGACTGGCCGCTGTTCACCATAGGCCGCGAAGCTTCGCTGGAGCATTTCGCCGAACTGCAGGGCATCACCCGGCACGGCGACTACGTGAAGAAGACCTTCTCCACCGACCGCGACTTCCGTTCCACTTCCATGGCCGACTTCATCGCCTCGCTGGACACCCCTGCCAAACCCAGCGAAACCCCGGCCTACATGGGCAACAACATCCTGCCGGAAAAGCTGCTGACGCTGATTCGCTACCCGCAGTACTTCGCCCGCGAGAAGTTCATTGCGCCGCGTATCTGGATTGGCCCCAAGGGCACACTGACGCCGCTGCACCGCGACGACACCGACAACCTGTTCGCACAGGTATGGGGGCAGAAGTCGTTCATCCTTGCCGCGCCGCACCATCGCCCGGCCCTGGGTACCTGGTCGACCAGCCCCAAGGGCGGCCTGGACGGCTGCGACTTCAACCCCGACGCCCCGGACTACCAGCGCTTCCCGGCGGCGCGCGAGGTGCCGTTCCTGCGCGTGGTGCTGCAGGCCGGTGACCTGTTGTTCCTGCCCGAAGGGTGGTTCCACCAGGTGGAGTCTGTGACCACCTCGCTGTCGGTGAACTTCTGGGTGAATTCCGGGCGCGGCTGGTAGCCGGGATTGCCAGGGGGCGCTTTGCGCCCCTATCGCCGGCAAGCCGGCTCCCACAGGTACAGCGCAAGCCTTCCGGTCGGCGCAGTCCCTGTGGGAGCCGGCTTGCCGGCGATAGGGCCGCGCAGCGGCCCAGGCAATCGATCAGACCGCCGCGATCAACGCCTCGGCAAAGCGCTGCGCGACCTCATCGATCTGCTCGCCACTGATGATCAACGGCGGCAGGAAGCGCACCACCGCCCCATGCCGCCCACCGAGCTCCAGGATCAGCCCGCGCTTGAGGCACTCGCGCTGCACCTTCGCCGCCAACTCACGGTTGGCCGCCGGATGCCCAAGCGCATCCCGCTGGCTTTGCGGATCCACCAGTTCCACCCCAAGCATCAGCCCACGCCCGCGAATATCACCCAACTGCGGATAGTCCCGCTGCAACTGCTGCAGGTGCTGGCGCAGGCGCTGCCCCATGGCCTCGGCATGCTCTGCCAGGCGATGCTCGACCAGGTAATCGATCACTGCCGAGCCCGCCGCCATGGCCATCTGGTTACCACGGAAAGTGCCGGCGTGGGCGCCCGGCTTCCAGGTGTCCAGCCAGTCGCGGTACACCACCACCGCCAGCGGCAGGCTGCCGCCAATGGCCTTGGACAAGGTGACCACATCCGGGATGATGCCGGCATGCTCGAAGGCGAACATGCGCCCGGTACGGGCGAAACCGCTCTGGATCTCATCGACGATCAACGCCACGCCGGCCTGCTCGGTGATACGGCGTACCCCCTTGAGCCACTCGATATCGGCCGGAATCACCCCGCCCTCGCCCTGCACCACCTCGAGGATCACCGCCGCCGGCAGCGGCACGCCGCTTTCCGGGTCGAGCAGCAGGGTTTCCAGGTAATGCAGGTTGGCCCTGACCCCGGCTTCGCCGCCCAAGCCGAACGGGCAACGGTAGTCGTAGGGGTACGGCATGAACTGCACACCGTTGCCGAGCAAGGCCCCCAACGGCTGCTTCGGCCCATGGCTGCCCATCAGGCTCAGCGCCCCCTGGCTCATGCCATGGTAGGCGCCCTGGAAGGCCAGCACGGTGCTGCGGCCGGTGGCAGTGCGCACCAGCTTCAGCGATGCTTCCACCGCATCGGTACCGGTCGGGCCGCAGAACTGGACCTTGGCTTCACGGCGCAACGCCTCGGGCAGCACGCCGAACAGGTCCTGGACGAAGCGGTCCTTGACCGGCGTGGTCAGGTCCAGGGTGTGCAGTGGCAGTTCATCGGCCAGTACCCGCTGGATCGCCTCGACCACCACCGGGTGGTTGTGGCCCAGCGCCAGAGTGCCGGCGCCGGCCAGGCAGTCGATGAACTGGCGGCCTTCGACATCCTCCACATGGATGCCACGGGCGCGCTTGAGTGCCAGGGGGATGCGCCGCGGGTAGCTGCGGGCGTTGGACTCCTGTTGTTGCTGGCGTTGCAGCAAGGGTGAATCGGTGAACTCGTACAAGGCACGCGGCGCGCTGGCCGGCGGGACCTGGGCAAGGCAGGAAGCGGTGGACATGGGTGAATCCTCGCAAGCAAGCGAAAGTGCGGGTGTTCGTCGCTTGGAAAACGCTTGAGTGCGGGGAGGATTTAGCGGTTGCTGTGGGATTTTTGAAAGCAGGCCCGGCCTCTTCGCGGGTAAACCCGCTCCCACAGGATTGGCACAGATCTCAGGGTTGATGCAGTACCTGTGGGAGCGGGTTTACCCGCAAAGAGGCCGGCACAGGCAATAAAAATCAATTCCCCGAGCGCGCCGGCACTTGCAACAACACCCGCAACCCATCACTGCGGCTGTCGAACTTCAGGCTACCGGCACAACGCTGCACGATCGCCTGTACGATCGCCAGCCCCAGCCCGCATCCACCACTCTGCCCGTTACGCCAGAAGCGCTCGGTCAGGTGCTCAAGGTCCGCCTCGGCAATCCCCGGCCCATGGTCCCGCACCATGAAGCCCACCTGGCCGTCAGCCATCTGCACCTCAAGCTCCACCGCCTCGTCGCCGCCATGGCGCAAGGCGTTGTCCAGCAGGTTGCGCAGCGCCGCCACCGCCAACGGTGCCGGCATGCCCAGGTAGATCTGCGTAGCGGCTTCAGGCAAGCGCAGCACGATGCGCCGGTTGTCACCGCCGCCGGCATCCTGCACCGCCTGCCGGGCCACCTGCTCGGCGCTGCACTGCACGCCATCCTCGAACGACAGGCTGCCTTCCACCCGCGCCAGCATCAGCAACTGCTCCAGCGTGCGGTGCATGCGGTCGGCGCCCTGCTCGGCATGCTCCAGCGCCTGCTCGCGCACGGCGCCATCGGTCATCCGTGCCACCTGCAGGTGGGTCTTGATCGCCGTCAGCGGGCTGCGCAGTTCATGCGCGGCATCGTCGGTCAGGCGCCGCTCACGCTCGATGGTCTGGGCAATGCGCAGGAACAGCTGGTTCTGGGTTTCCAGCAACGGTTGCAGTTCGCTGGGCATGCCCACCACCTGCAACGGCTCGACGCTGTCCGCGCGCCGGCGGCGCAGGGCATCGCGCATTCGGTTGAGCGGCTCCAGGCCCTTGCCCAGGCCGATCCACAACAACCCCAGGCTGCCAAGCAGGGCCATCAGCACCGGCGCCGAGGCCGCCAGCAGGATCGACTGGTTCAGTGCCTCGCGCTCCATGTGCCGGTCGGCGGTAGTAATGCGCACATCGCCATGGTTGTAGGTAAAGGTGCGCCACAGGGCGTCGTCGATAGTCTGGTCACGGAAACCGCTGCGTTCATCGTCCATGACGCCATCGTGCTTGTGGTTGCTGGCGAGAATCTCGCCACGCAGCGAGCTGACCTGACAGGCCATGCCGTCCGGCACGCTGAACTGGTCGGCGGAAAAGTGCGCCTCCCCGCCCTTGGCGGTCAGCGGCTGCGGCAGCTGGTCGATCAGCCCGGCGACCATGCGCGCCGAAGCCACCAGGCGCTGGTCGAGGGAGAACATCATCTGCTGGCGCAGGTCGCGCAGCATCCACGCGGCGGCCAGCGCCCAGATGATCACGAAGGCGCTGCCCAGGATCAGGCTCAGGCGTACCCTCAGGCTCATGATGCGGCTTCCTCCGGCGCCTGCGCCGGGCCAAGGCGGTAGCCCAGGCCGCGCACGGTCTCGACGATGCCATTGCCCAGCTTGCGCCGCAGATGGTGGATATGCACGTTCAGGGCATTGCTCTCGACTTCGTCGCTGAAGCCGTACACGCAGTCTTTGAGCTGCTCGCTGGACAGCACCCGCCCGGGGTTCTGCAGCAGCGCCTGGAGCAATGCCTGTTCACGCCGGGACAGGTCGACCGGCTGGCCGGCCAGGGTTGCCTCGCAGCTGCTCGGGTCGTAGCGCAGCGGGCCGTGTTCGATCACATTCACCGCCCGCCCGGCTACGCGCCGCAGCAGGGTGTGCAGGCGAGCAGC
Organism: Pseudomonas sp. B22(2017); assembly: GCF_002113105.1. Classification (NCBI taxonomy): domain Bacteria; kingdom Pseudomonadati; phylum Pseudomonadota; class Gammaproteobacteria; order Pseudomonadales; family Pseudomonadaceae; genus Pseudomonas; species Pseudomonas sp. B22(2017). The sequence continues at coordinate 99,853 of NZ_NEJN01000002.1, read as the reverse complement.
CAGCTCGCGCAGGTCGAACGGTTTGAGCAGGTAGTCGTCGGCGCCGGCCTGCAGGCCATCGACACGGTCGGTGACCGCATCACGGGCGGTGAGCACCAGCACTGGCAGCGTCTCGCCTTTCTCGCGCAGGCGGCGCAACAGCTTCAGGCCGTCTTCGTCGGGCAGGCCAAGGTCGAGAATCATCACGTCGAACTGCGCGGCCTGCAGCATTGCCCGTGCATCGGCGGCGTTGCCCACACGGTCCACGGTCAGACCCTGGGCGGTAAGGCCGGCGCAGATGCCGGCGGCGATCAGGTCGTCGTCCTCACAGAGCAGAACGTGCATGGTGGGGCTCCCGGAATGGTGTAGCTGGCATTGCACCTTGGGCGGATTAAGGGGGGATTATGGACCTTTTGTGGGGGATTGGGGATGTATGGCGCCTGCGGCAACGAGCACCGCGCAACTGCCACACGCTCCCGGGAGCGACAAACATTTAAAGCCCCACCCAAGGCCCACCCCGACAGCCTAACTCCGCCGAACACGCCGGAAACGAAGTCGCATTTTCCTACAACTGGCTCAGAAACTTCCGATCCGAATCCATGATGGGATTTCCCCCTGCACACGCTGTCAGGGAGACACCTCATGTACCTGGATTACCTCGTGCCCTCCTGGCACGAGATCGAGTCACGTGTCATCGCCATGGTGGGCTACCAAAGCGGTGGCCAGTTCCGCACCAGCCTCAATGAAGAGGTCGCCTCGCTAGGCCTCAACCTGCGCCGGATAGAAGCCGTCCGCACCGCCTTCTACCACGCCGAATGGCAGGCGGCGCACATGCTGCGCCAGCGCTTCGCCGACCTCGACATCAACAGCATCGTCGACGAACTGCTGATGGTCGTGCGGCAGATGGCGATGATCGTCGCCGGCAGCACCATTACCGGTGGCCTGCTTGGCGCGGGGGTTGGCGCATTCGCCGGCGGCGCCGGAACCATTCCGTTTGCCGGCGCGGGCGCGGCCATGGGCCTCAAGGTCAGTGGCTGGATCCTCGGCGCGCTAGGGCTGGCTTCCATCGCCGAGTTCTTCATCGAGGGCTTGCCGCGTATCGGCGAGTACTACGTCGACGGCATTCGCTTCGCCTGGGAAGGCACCTGCGGCAATGAAGGCACGGGCCCGCTCTGCCGGGACGACCCCTATGCGATATCCCGGGCGACGCATCAGATTGCCCAAGCCCACGTGGAAGTCGTGCTGCTGTTGTTGGGGGCGATCGTGTCGTACCTCACCCGCGGCCGCGGTGATGCCCGGGTGCTCGCGCAGGAGATGGCGGCCAGCCGCAAAGGTGCGCGGCTGGGGCAATGGATGCTCAAGCATGAAGAGGGGTTGAAGAAACGGCCGGACCTGCAGGTGCCGGAGCGGCGCAAGGGGGCGGTGGGTGAGCCGCAACCGATGCAGCCTGATCGGCCGGCAGGGAAAGACAAGGAGCCCTCGACAGGGAAGCCCGGTAGCATGCCGTTGCATACCGTGGCGTGCTTCAAGGCCGATAAATTGCCACCCGCCAAGCATGGCGAGTTTGAACGGCAGTTGAAGGGGCAGCAGGATGGGTTGAATCGGCTGACGGTTGAGGAGTTTTTAGAAAACGTTGCCAATCCCGTAAAGCGAAACCCAATTGTAGCGCGCAAAGCTCGTAAACAGATGCAAGACAAGTTAGAGCAACGGATACTGGACGACTTGCCAGACGATTTGAGCCCACGTGAAGCCCAAAGGACGGCTGCAAAATTAGCGAAGGAGACGATGGCAACGCTCGCGGCATTGCACAACCCGGACCTGACCGCTGGAGGAAGAGATGTCATTGCCGATTTCGGTGACAAACAAGTCAACTCCACCATTGGCCCACAGTGGAAAAGCAAGATCAAGGGTATACAGCAAGCTGCCGAAGAAGCATTGAAATCAGGCGGAGATGCCTCCTTCATGAACATCAAACTGATCAAGTGCTAGATTGATATGGAGCCAAATGATGGATGACGTCTATTCCGTCTTTATCGATACAATTGGACCACCTATTCACAAGCAAGAGGTTCCTCCTTCAACCATCGAGCGTTACAGGAGAAAGCTGCCGAAGAAATTATTGGAACATTGGACGACACATGGCTGGTGTGGATATGGTGATGGTATTTTTTGGACCGTCGACCCCCAAGAGTATGAAGGCGTCGTTGCATCTTGGATTGACGGTACGTCCCTGGCCGAACATGACACCTACCATGTGATCGCGCGCGGGGCGTTTGGCGACCTCTACTTATACGGAGAGAGAACCGGTTTCTCACTATGCATTGCGAGCCATATCTCACACTATTGCGGCAACAACCGCCGAATAGCAAACATTGACAGGCACGTTCAATCTTTCTTTCTACAGGTTAAAAAGGACAGCAATGACTTCGAGGATTTATTCGAACCGTCAAGAAACAATCTAGGCCCACTCAATCACGATGAAATGTATGGTTTCGTCCCCGCACTCGTCTTCGGCGGAAAAGCAAGACTGGAGCGAATTAAAAAAGTAAAAACAATTGAACACTTGATTATGCTTTCACAACTTTCGGCACTGGTACCCTACAGCTTCTCCGACTTTTAAACACTTAAAAAGGACTTAATCAAATGGACGTCATATTCAGCATCTTCCTCGAAACCTTCGGCGACCCCGTCGGCCACCAACCAGTACCGCCCTCTGCCCTCGATCATTACCAAGGCAAACTCCCCAACCGTCTCCTGGGATACTGGCAAGAGCACGGCTGGTGCGGCTACGGCGGTGGCCTGTTCTGGCTGGTAAACCCTCAGGATTACGAAGACGTAGTAGCGTATTGGCTGTCAGGCACGCACTTCGAAGCACGCGACACTTATCACCTCATCGCCCGTAGCGCTTTTGGCGACCTGTACCTGTGGGGTGAGAACACCGGCTCGGTGCTGACCATTGCGGCGTACCATTCCCGTTACCTCGATGGCGCCCCCAGCTCAGGCGACGAAGAGCGGGACAACAAGATCCACGGCCTGCTCATGTGGCTGATGACCGAATGCATCTATTTCGACGACCTGTTCGAACCCGCCAGGGAACGGCTCGGCACGTTGGCCGCAGACGAAATGTATGGCTTTGTTCCTGCCTTGATGCTGGGAGGGTCAGACAGCCTCGAGCGGCTTGAAAAGCTCAAAGCAGTCGAGCATCTGGTACTGCTCGCCCAACTGAGCGAGCTTCAACCCTATGAGCTGGCTGACGAACAAGATGAATAGGCCCTGACAAGTGCGTTCACCGGTGCACCGCATCAGGCTTGTCGACATCCAGCAGCACACCGGTATCCGGCACTTCTACCCTGACACAACTCGCCGGGTTGGCCTTGACCACCGAACGCGCCCCTTCATCGCCGGTCAGGCGCGCAAGCGCCGGCCAGAAATCGCGCCCGAACAGCACAGGGTGCCCTTGCTGCCCTTCATGGCAAGGCAACACGATGGTCGACGCGCTGGCCCTGGAAGCCAGCCGGGCAAGGGTTGCCTGCTCCAGCCAGGGCATGTCACCCAACAGAATCGCTACTGCCTGCGCCTCACTGTCGGCCAGCGAGGCGGCGCCGGCCGCCAGGCTATGGCCCATGCCCAATGCGAAATCCGGGCTGGAGACGACCCGGCACCCCGCAGGCAGCCCCAGATCCACGCCCCGCTCCCCCTCGCGCAACACCACCCGCACATCGTCGAACACTGCACAGGCCCGCTCCACGCTGTGCACCAGCAAGCTGCGACCATCAACCAACAGCGCCCGACGCTTGTCAGCCCCGAAACGCACGCTGCTGCCAGCAGCCAATATCAGTGCAACCACGCTCACAGCGCCTCCCGCTCGATACCATTGCGCACGCGAAGGATATCGGCCAGCACCGCCAAAGCGATCTCGGCCGGGGTCTTGCTGCCCAGGTTGAGGCCAATCGGGGCGTGGATGCGGCCCAGTTCGACCTCGCCCAGGCCACCGATCCGCCTCAGGCGTTCACGGCGCTTGTCGGAAGTCGCCCGGGAGCCCATCACACCGATATAGAACGCCTCGGTGCGCACCGCTTCGAGCATGGCCAGGTCATCGATCTTCGGGTCGTGGGTCAGCGCCACCACCGCGGTGTCGGCATGGCAACCGCCATGGGCGATGAACTCCGATGGCAGCTCACGACGCACCTCGATGCCATCCAGCCGCACGCCGTCGAGCACTTCGTCACGCGGCTCGCAGAGGATGACTTCGAAGCCCATGCCCTTGCCGAACTCGGCACAGAAATGCGCGACGCTGGAGTACCCGGCCAGCAGCAGGCGCTGGGCGGCCCCCAAACGCAAGCGTACACAGGCACTTTCACGCTCCACACGCGGCCCCTGGCTGTGGTCATCGGCAAGCAAGCGCCTGCCCTCGGGCAGGCTCACTTCACGCAGCACACGGCGCTGGCCCTGCAATGCGCTTTCCAGCTCACGCAGGTGCGCCTGTACCTCGCATTCGGCCGGCAGGTTCTCCACCAGCACTTCCAGCACGCCGCCACACGGCAGGCGGATGCTCGAACGCGAGTCGCTACCATCGCCATAACGCACGATAGCCACCGGCTCGGGAAACTCCCCCCGCCCCACGCGTTCGAGGAAGTCGTCTTCGACGCAGCCACCGGACAGCGAACCGAGCCACTGCCCGCTGGCGTTCACCGCCAGCAGCGAGCCCGGCGCACGGGGCGCCGAGCCATAGGTGGCGAGCACCGTGCACAACCACACCCGCTGGCCGCCGCACGACCACTGCAACGCCTGGCGGACCACCTGTAGATCGAGATGCTGCACCCTTTACTCCGCCTTCAGCTCGGCGAGCTGCTGTACGCTCAGGTCACCGGGCAATCCACCCCAGGCCTGGCGCAGGTAGTTGACCATATCCGCCACCTGCTGGTCATCGAGCTTGTCGGCAAAGCCCGGCATCGGCTGCATGCGCTCGAAGCCGGTGAACTGCTGTTCACGAATGCCTTCGAGGACCACCTTGACCAGGTTGCGCGAGTCGGCCTGGCGTAGCACCGTGTTGCCGCGCATGGCCACGGCGATGTGCGGCTTGCCCTCGCCGTCCACACCATGGCAGCCGGCGCAGACGTTCAGGTACTGCTGGCGGCCGCGCCTGGCGCTGTCGCTCATCTGCTCCAGTGCCACCGCCTGAATGGCCTTGGCCGGCGGTGGCTGGTCGCCCAGCAGGTAGGTGGCCATGGCAGCCAGGTCGGCATCCTCCAGGTGCTGGGTGCTGTGGTGCACCACCGGGAACATTTCGTTGAACATGCTGCCCTGAGCACTGATGCCGTGCTTGAGGAAGGTGGTCAGGTCCGGCTGGGTCCAGCCGCGCTCGGCCAGATCCTGGGCCAGCAGGCTCGGGGCCAGGTAGCCACCCAGCAGGCCGCCGCTCAGGCGCTGGTCCTGCTGCAACGCACCGATCGGGTTGCGCGGGGTATGGCACTCGCCGCAATGGCCCATGACTTCGACCATGTACTGCCCACGCTGCCAGGCCGGGCTTTTGCCCTCGGTCGGCTGCAACTGCACGCTTTTACCGTACAGCATGTTCCAGCCGCTCAGCCCCTGGCGCACGTTGAACGGAAAGCGCAACGCTGTCTGCGGTGCCGGGCGGTTGATTGGCGGCACGGTCATCAGGTAGGCGAGGATCGCGTCCGAATCTTCGCGCTTGATCAGGTGGTACGAGGTGTACGGCATCGCCGGGTAGAGGTTGGCGCCGTCCTTGCGCTTGCCCTCGGTTACCGCGGCGAAGAATTCATCGGCGCTGTAGTTGCCGATGCCATACTGCTTGTCCGGGGTGATGTTGCTGCCGTAAATGGTGCCGAACGGCGAATGGATCGGCAGGCCGCCAGCATACGGCGCACCGCCTTCAGCGGTGTGGCAGGCCATGCAGTCGGCCGCGCGGGCCAGGTATTCACCGCGCTTGACCTGCGCCTGGTCGGCTGCCTGGGCAAGCGAGGTAACGGCAAGCCCGAGAGCCAGCGCCATTGCGCTACGAACAAGACCCATGCTCAACCCTCCTTGACCAGGCCGAGGTCGTTGAGCACCGTACGGGTGGCGTCGTAGTAACGCACGTAGCCGGTGCAACGGCAGATGTGGTGGCCCAGGCTCGCCTCGATGCGGTCTTCCACCTCGCTCTTCTTCAGCGGTTGGCGCTGGGCGGTTTCCACCAGCACCGTGGCGGCATTGACGAAGCCCGGCGCGCAGTAGCTGCACTGGAAGGCGAACAGGTCGACGAACTTCTGCTGGATCGGGTTCAGCGTGAGGTTGCCGGCCTCGTCCTGTCTGGCATGGCCCTCGATGGTGCGGACCTTCTTGCCCTCGAAGTAATGCGCGCCGGTAATGCAGGTACGCACCTCCTCGCTGGTGCCATCGGGGTTGTCGACGATCACCACGCAGGCGTGGCAGATACCCTGGCCGCAGCCCAGGCGCGAGCCGGTGAGGTTCTGGTGTTCGTGCAGGTAGTCGATCATCGCCAGGTCGTCGGGGACCTCGACCGGGCCGACCGGTTGACCATTGAGGGTCAGTTGCAGTGGACGGTTAGCCATTGAGGGCCTCCTTGATACGGGCTGGGGTGATGGGGAGATCGCGAACGCGCTTGCCGATGGCATGCGCGACAGCATTGCCGATGGCCCCCACGACCGGGATCATCACCACCTCGGCAATGCCCTTGGACGGGTCGGTCGGTGACAGCGGCGGTAGGATTTCACTGGTCTGCTGCCAGACCGCCACGTCGCGCGCATGCGGCAGGCGGTAGCGGTTGAAGTTCCAGTCGCCCTCCCCGGGCCCGCCCTCGTACAACGGCATTTCTTCGGTCAAGGCATGGCCGATGCCCATGGCGATACCGCCCTCGAGCTGGCCCTTGACCAATTCCGGCACCAGCACCCGGCCGCACTCGACCCAGCTGTGATGGTTGAGTACCTGCACTTCGTGAGTGCCCTTGTTCACCTTGACTTCGACAATGGTCGCCACCGGGCTGTAGTAGGTGACCATGGCGTTGTTCAGCTGAGTGTCGGGGTAGGCGGCGTTCTGCCGGTCGAGCAGGTGGTAGCCGTGGCTGCTCATCTGCGCCTTCTTGGCGCTCACCGCGCCATCGCCGTATTTGACTGCCACCGCGTCGAGCGGGAAGCGTTCGCGCACGCCATCGATGACGAAGTCGGCCTCGGCCCAGCTCCAGCGGTTGAAGCCGTGCACGCTGACGCCGGTGACCAGGCCCATATCATGAGCCTTTTGGGCCAGCTGGGCGAACGGGATAGGTGACAGGCCGTTGCCGGTCAGCTCACCGTTGACCCATACCGCATTCTCGCGGCGCACCACCAGCGGGTTGGCTTGGCCGCCGTACGGGCCCTGGCGCCAGATGGCCATGGCCGCCGGCCACAGACCGTGATTGAACAGCACGCGTGCCGCTTCGCGGGTGGCATGGCTGAAGTAGAAGGCCGAGTTGGTCGCCGACGACGGCGAAGCGAGCTTGCCGACCCAACGCGGGTTGCGCAGCGCGGCGTCCTGCTCGGGCTGGCTGATCAGGTAGGGGTTGCCGCTGGTGGTCAGCTGCAGCTCCGGCCATTCGGTGACCGCGGTCTTCACCTCGTCGGCCGAGCGGCCGAGGAAATCGCTGACAACCAGGGCCTGGGAGGTGGACATGCCGGTACCCAGCTCGGTGCCGATGTGGCGCAGGCTGATGCGCCCGTCGCGGCTGAACTCGATGCTGGCCATGGGGGCTTCGGAGCCGGTGCCGAAGTCTTTCTGGCAGATGGCAAAGCCCACGCCATACCAGTGGTCCGGGTCCTTGGCATCCATCTGCTGCTTGCGCGTGTCGCGGTTGCGCCACCAGTCGTGCACGGCGGCCTTGTCGAGAATCTCGTACAGGCGCAGGGCGCCGGCCGGGACCGCGCCCTGGGTGTTCTTCATGCCCGACTTCAGCGCGTTGGCGCGGCGCAGGTCGATGGCATCGACGCCCAGGCGCCCGGCGATCTCATCCACCATCATTTCGGTGGCGGCCATGGTCTGCAGGGTGCCGTAGCCACGCATGGAGCCGGCCTCGACGCCACGGGAATGATAGGCAGTGACCGACAGATCATTCTGCGGCATGTAGTAGATCGACTGCGCCGCCGTGGCGCCGACCGCCGCCACCGAGGGGCTGTAGTTGATACGCCCGCCGCCGTCGCAAGTCATGTCGGCGCGGAAGATCTTGAAACTGTTGTCCTTCTTGTCCACCGCCAACTGGTAGCGGATATCGAAGGCATGGCGCTTGATACCGCTCTGAAACTGCTCGTAGCGGTCGTTGGCCAGGCGGATCGGCACACCGGCGCCATACAGCGCGGCCACGGCGGCGTAGAAGACGAAGATGTTGTTGTCTTTCGAGCCGTAGCCCACGGTATAGCCCGGGTGCATGTTCAGCGTGTTCAGGGCGAAGCGCGACGGCTTGATCATGTGCACGCATTCCTGCGCCACTTCGAACGGGCACTGGGTCGCCACCACAAAGTGCAGCGTGCCGCTGGCCGGGTCGTACCAGCCGTTGCCGTTGTCCGGCTCCAGGGCGGCCGGCTCGATGGACGGCGTCTTGTAGCGCTCGTCGAACACCAGCCAGTCCTCGGGTGGGTTGTCCAGCTGCTCGGCCATGCGCTTGGCGTAGAACAGGCCCTGCTCGGTCAGGTCGCCATGCTGGTTGGGCTGCTTCGACCACACCGGCTTGCGGTTGAGGATGGTAGGGAACAGCATGGAATTCTTCAGGCTGGAGAATTCATCGTCGTCGAACGGTGTGGCACCGCCCACGCGCACGAAGCGGAAGCTGCCGTAGGGGTCGCGCTGGTACAGCGGCGCCTGGGCGCCATAGCGGATCGCCTGGTCATTGAACTGCAGCTTGCGCTTGGCCTGACGGAAGCGCTCGAAGTCGTGCCAGATCAGGATCGCCACCGGGTGGCCGATGAACATAGGCACCTTGCCGGGCGGCAGCAGCGGGTCGGGCGAGTGGGCCTCGGGCCAGGCGATGCCGTCCTTTTCCAGGTCGGCAGCGGTGACGATGCGGTCCGGCTGCAGGTCGGCGCCAAGAAGGCTGAGGTCATGGCCGGCATAGATACGATCGGCCTTGGTCGCCTTGAGCAGCAGCGCATGGCCCTGTTGCGCGGGCCAGCCGGGCATGTCCTTGGCACGGATGTCGCGAGCGAACACCTTGTCGCCGCACACCTTGGACAAGGCATCGTTACGGAAACGTGCCTTGCCATCATGGTTCATCCACTTCTGCGGCGAGGTGGTGACGCGTTCCTCCATCAGCGCGGCGAATGCCTGGCTGCCGAGCGGCGCCATGGTCACGCCGACACCAGCGATCAGGCCGCCTTGCAGGAAGGCGCGCCGGGAAATATCACGGTTGGACATGCTTGATCCTCTGGGCAGCAGGGGGTCTGCCCTTTTTTTGATTCTGGTACTAGCCTGAAAAGCTGACCTGTACGTCAACTTTACAGCAATTGTGTTGGCGCAGGCAAAGTCAAGCCGACAATATGTCGCGACATGTCTGGGATCTGGGGCGGAATTTGCTCTGGGGCTGGTAGGCGTTCGTCTTAGGATCTTCGGCGCTTGGGAGACCGAGCGCCGCCCGCGCGGCGCTTCGCAGCACAAGGCTGCTCCTACATCTGTTTCGGGCCAATTATTCCTATGAGGTCTGTGCGCGAACGCTTTGGCGCATGTCTCGATATCGCGTTGTACGAACAAGGCGGTCGCGTGCACTGGCACAGGCGTTACTGGCCCGAAACAGATGTAGGAGCAGCCTTGTGCTGCGAAGCGCCGCGCGGGCGGCGCTCGATCTCCCAGGCGCAGACAATCCCACGGCAAACACCTGCAAGCCCTGATGCGCCCCCCCTGACCAAAAACCAGAGTTAACCTTGGGTTAATCGACCCAAGCCAGCATGACCCCTTTCAACGTACTGCCAAGGCGAAGACATGCGCGTCCTCCTGCTCTTCCTGACACTACTGCTGGCCGGCCCATTGCAGGCCAACCCGTTCGATGTCAAACCGGACTTCCTGCCGGTCAACCAGGCCTTCGTGCTTACCCACGACCGCCAGGCCGACGGCCAGGTGCGCCTGTTCTTCCAGATCCAGCCTGGCTACTACCTGTATCAGAAACGCCTGAAGTTCGACGGCCTGCCTGCCGAACAGCACCCGCAACTGCCGGCCGCTCTCAACCACCACGACGAGTTCTTCGGCGACAGTGCGGTGTACCGCGACCAGCTCGAACTGCTGCTCCCGGCCGATGCCCAGGGCCAGCTGCGCCTGGGCTGGCAGGGCTGTGCCGACGCCGGCCTGTGCTACCCCCCGCAAACCACGTTGGTCGACCTGGGTGGCAGTGTGGCGCCGGCGGTCGAACAAGCCAGTGACCAGGCCCTGGCCAGCGACCTGCAAAAAGGCCACCTGGCCTGGAGCCTGCTCGCGTTCTTCGGCCTGGGCCTGTTGCTGGCCTTTACCCCCTGCTCGCTGCCGATGCTGCCGATCCTCGCCGGGCTGGTGCTGGGCAATGGCGCCAGCGCCCGGCGCGGCTGGATACTGGCCGGGGTCTATGTACTGAGCATGGCCCTGGTGTATGCCGCCCTGGGCGTGGTCGCCGCACTGCTGGGTGCCAGCCTGCAGGCCTGGCTGCAGCAACCCTGGCTGCTGGGCAGCCTGGCGGGGCTGTTCGTGCTGCTGGCCCTGCCGATGTTCGGCGCCTTCGAACTGCAACTGCCCGCCGCCGTGCGTGACCGCCTCGACCGCGCCGGGCAAGGCACCCGTGGTGGCAACCTGTATGGCGCGGCGCTGCTGGGCGCGCTGTCCGGCCTGCTGATGGGCCCGTGCATGACCGCGCCGTTGGCCGGCGCGCTGCTGTACATCGCCCAGAGCGGCGACGTGCTGCAGGGGGCGCTGGTGCTGTTCAGCCTCGGCCTGGGCATGGGCGTGCCGCTGCTGTTGCTGGTAACCCTTGGCAACCGCTACCTGCCCCGCCCGGGCGCCTGGATGAACCGGGTCAAGGGCGTGTTCGGCTTCGTGTTCCTGGGCATGGCGCTATACACCTTGCGCAGCCTGCTGCCCGCAGCATTGCTGCTGGCCCTGAGCGGCGCCTTGCTGATTGCCCTGGCCTGGGCTGCCTGGCCGGCCCTGCAGCGGTTGCCGGCGTTGCGCGCCTTGCCACTGCTGGGAGCCCTGTGGGGCGGCCTGCTGCTGGTGGGTGCGGCGGCTGGTGGCGACGACCTCTGGCAGCCGCTGCGCCCGTTCGCCGGTGGCGGCGCTGCGCCGGCCACCGGCCAGCACATCGAGGACGCTTTCGTCACCGTCAGCCGCCCCGAAGACCTGCAACGCGAACTGGATACGGCCAAGGCCCGTGGCCAGTGGGTGATGCTCGACTACTATGCCGACTGGTGCGTGTCGTGCAAGGTCATGGAGAAACAGGTGTTCGCCCGCAGCGACGTGCAGGCCGGCCTGGCCGGTGTGCACCTGCTGCGCCTGGACGTGACCGCCGACACCCCGGCCAGCCAGGCCTTGCTGCAGCGCTACCAGGTACCCGGCCCGCCCAGCATCATCTGGGTCGGCCCGGAAGGCGACGAACGCCGCGCGCGGCGCATCACCGGTGAAGTGGATGCGGCCGCCTTCCTGCAACACTGGACCCAGACCAGGAGCCAAGGCTGATGCTGACCGTAACCCTCGGGCCACTGACCATGGCCCTCAACCACCTGCTGATGCTCACCGCCCTGGTGATCGCCAGCATGGTCGGCTGGTGGGTCGCCCGGCGTGGCGGCGAGAGCCCGGAATCGGCACTGTTCAACCTGTTCCTGATCGGCCTGCTGTGCGCACGCGCCGGCTTCGTGCTGGCCTATTGGACGATGTACCAGGACGATCTGCTGCAGATCATCGATATCCGTGATGGCGGCTTCCTGTTCTGGTCGGGCCTTGCCGGCATCGTGCTCGGCGCCCTGTGGCAGGGCTGGCGCCATCCGGGCCTGCGCCGCCCGCTGGGCTGGGCGCTGTTCAGCGGTGCGCTGTTCTGGGGCCTGGCCAGCCTAGGGGGCCACCTGTACAGCAAGGGCACCGAACTGCCCGATTTGAGCCTGCGCAAGGCCAACGGCCAATCCGTGGCGTTGCACAGCTACCGCGGCAAACCGCTGGTCATCAACATCTGGGCCACCTGGTGCCCACCCTGCCGACGCGAAATGCCGGTGCTGCAACAGGCGCAAAGCGCTTACCCGCACGTGACCTTCCTGTTCGTCAACCAGGGCGAGACCCCGGAAAACGTCAGCACCTTCCTCGCCACCACCGGCCTGAGCCTGACCCACGTGCTGTTCGACGGCACCGGTCTGCTGGCCCAGCGCGTTGGCTCCATGGCCCTGCCCACCACCCTGTTCTACGACGCCGACGGGCGCCTGGTCGGCAGCCATCTGGGCGAGCTGTCCCGAGCCAGCCTGCGCCACGCCCTGGAGCCTTTCGACCGGGCCACCGCGCCCGCCCCTGCCGCACAAGGAAACTGACATGCGACTGACTGCACTGCTGCCCCTGTCCCTGGCCCTGCTGGCTGCCCCCACCCTGCAGGCCGAAGAGCTGCCCAAGGCGATTGCGCAACTACAAGCCAAGGGCGCCGTGATCAAAGGCAGCTTCGACGCCCCCAACGGCCTGCGCGGGTATGCCGCCGAGTACCAGAACAACGGCCTGGCGCTGTACCTCACCCCTGACGGCAAGCATGTACTGGTCGGCAGCCTGTTCGACGAAAAGGGCAACGACCTCAGTGCCGAGCCGCTGAAAAAGCTGGTGTATGCGCCGATGAGCAAGGAAATCTGGGCAAAGATGGAGAAAACCTCCTGGATCGCCGACGGCAAGGACGATGCACCGCGCAAGGTGTACCTGTTCAGCGACCCCAACTGCCCGTACTGCAACATGTTCTGGGAACAGGCGCGGCCATGGGTGGAGTCTGGCAAGGTGCAGTTGCGCCATATCATGGTCGGCATCATCCGCGAGGACAGCCCGGGCAAGTCGGCGGCGCTGCTGGCGGCGAAAGACCCGGCCAAGGCACTGCAGGAACATGAAAAGGCCGGCAAGGCCAGCAAGTTGAAGGCACTGGAGCAGGTGCCGGAGGCGGTGCAGCAAAAGCTGGCGGCGAACATGGCGCTGATGGAAGAAATGGGCTTGCAGGCGACCCCGGCGATCTTCTATCAGGATGAGCAGGGCAACCTGCAGAGCCAGCAAGGCGCGCCGCGGCCGGAGTTGCTTGGGAAGATTCTCGGCAAGCGCTGATGTGAAATCGCCGGGGCTGCCTTGCAGCCCATTCGTAGCACAAGGCTGTGGCGGCCCTGTGGGAGCGGGCAAGCCCGCGAAGAACTCAACGCGGTGTTATGTCACCGGCTGCGCCGGTGTTCGCGGGCATGCCCGCTCCCACAGGTACAGCGCCAAACCTCGAAAACAACGCCGTATCTGTAGGAGCGGCCTTGTGTCGCGAAAGGGCCGCATAGCGGCCCCCAAATTGCTGCATAAAAGCTGAAATTGCTGGGGCTGCTGTGCAGCCCTTTCGCGACACAAGGCCGCTCCTACAAGGGGCGATGCAGACCTCACTTGTTCTGGTCACAACCCCTCCAGCTCGTCCTCGAGCACATCGGCCCAGATGCCAGCCAATGGCCAAGTTCACATTTGGCAACACTAAGTTATACCACCTAAGGCGACAAACACTTTTCCGAACCGATCATCGGAAAACAACGCCCGGCGATAAAACATATAACAATCCCACAACAATTTCAGATCCGCCTTACAAAAAACAGACGTCTTTTTCACTCCCATGACCAGTGAACAGATCGCGATCAGACATACCCCTCAGATACATCTCACAATACCAACTGCAATTCAAACAACTAGATTACACCCCAGCCAACACATTGCCCCATCAAACTTGACGTACATGCAGCCTGAATATAAAACCCTTACCCCCTGCATTCGCGAAGACACTAAAGGCGAGAAAAATGAACAAAAAGCCATACCCCATAACGCGAAGAAAACAGATCCTCATGATCACCAAGGTGTTGATCCTGGAACACCTGCGAGAACCCACTGCGTTGCTGTGGACAGCGGCGGCGCCTTGCTTGATGTTCATACTACTGAGGCAAAGCCGTTCCCTTGCAGCGCCACCAGACACTCTCTATATATCCTCTGCTGCGTGGTTCTACGCCTACATCGCTGCAAACGTTGCCTTCTTCGGCCTCGGCTTTTATCTAATCGGACGACGAGAAAGTGGCTTCGTCCGGTCATTCATTTACCAACGCGAGGCAATTGCACTTTTCCTCACATCGCACGCCGTCAGCTACACATTGGTCAGTGTCGTGTACTCCAGCTTTTTCTACTTCATCTCAAAGCCTCTATACGGATCCTACTCGCCATCAGAATTCCTGTACCTTACAGCCGCGTTCTATACGAGTTACCTGATATTCGCCTGCATCGGCTTGGCAATTGCAGCGATGCCCATCAAATTCAGCACAGCCGGGACGCTATTTTCGCTACTTTCATTCCTGATGTTACTTTCCGGCTATTTGGGCACCACACAAGACGAACTGACCCACTGGTCAACGTTGATCAACCCCTTGCACCTGAGCACAAGAATAATTACCGGAGAGATACCACTCACTATTAGTTTTCTGACAGCTTTTGCCATTTCAACAGCGGGGCTCTATGCAACAGGAAAGCTATTCAGAATCCACCCCATATGGAGCCGCTATTAAAATGCACCTTCTCACCATCAAAAACCTGGACTTCTCATACAACAGCAGCCCTCTTTTACAAAACATCACGTTACAGTTGAAAAAAGGAGAGGCCGTAGGCGTACTGGGCAGTAACGGAGCAGGAAAGACCACGCTTTTCGACCTGATCTGCAACATCAGAAAACCAAGCAACGGCACAATCATAAATTCATCCAGACAGCAGGCTTATCTGACTCAAGTACTGACACCACCGCCCTTGCTCAGGATGAGCGAAGTCTACCAACTGATTACACAGTTAAACTCCAGATCAGCACCGGATCACTGCGAGGTGCTTTCACGCCTCTCTGAATGGTCACATTCCCTGTCGAAACGGTATGCTGAAATCTACAAGAAGAAGGCATCTACTTGCAGCTATGGCGAAGTCCGGAGCTTTGTCACACTGACGCTACTGCTCATGGGCAGTGACCTGATCATCCTCGACGAGCCTACTGCGGGGGTAGACCCAGAATTCAGACACCACATATGGCTAGGTATAAAAAACGCGTGCAAAAACGGGGCTAGTGTTTTGATTTCATCTCACTATACCGAGGAAATTGCCACAAACTGCCATCGTTTCTACATGCTCGCTCATCAACACCTCGAGCCATTTGAGAATGCTCATGAGTTTCTCGCTCGCTACCATGCGAACTCTTATGATGAAGCATTGATCAATGCGTCGATGTCGCAGGAAAAAATCGGGGCCGCATCATGACGGCGAAGAACCATGGGAAAGGTGGGGTTGCAGGTATGGCACCGGCTGCGCCGGTGTTCGCGGGCATGCCCGCTCCCACAGGTACAGCGCCAAACCTCGAAAACAACGCCGTATCTGTAGGAGCGGCCTTGTGTCGCGAAAGGGCCGCATAGCGGCCCCAGCAATTTCAACTTTTGTGCACCAATCCAGGGGCGGTGCAGGCCTCATCTGCTCAGGTCACAACCCCTCCAGCTCAGCCATAAGGTCACTGAGCCGGTCGACTTTATCGTCATCCAGCACACTGCCCTGCAGCCCCTGCACATACACCGCCAGCTCCTCCACCGTGCTGCACTCGAACATCGCCCGCAGCGGCACGTTCAGTTGCAGCTGCTTCTGCACCAGCGAGGCGATTTGCGTGGCCAGCAGCGAATGCCCGCCCAGCTCGAAGAAGTTGTCGTGCACCCCGACCCGCTCGGCCTTGAGCACATCCGCCCAGATACCGGCCAGTACCTCTTCCAGCTCATTGCGCGGCGCCTGGTAGGCCTGGCTGTGCTGGCCACCGACGTCGATGGCCGGCAGGGCCTTGCGGTCGAGCTTGCCGTTGGCGTTGTGCGGCAGGCTGTCGAACCAGCCCCAGTGCAGTGGCACCATGTACTCCGGCAACTCGGCACGCAGGCGCTGCTTGAGCTGTTCCAGCAACGCAGCGTCGGCTGCAACGCCCTGATGCGCCACCAGGTAACCCACCAGGTGCTTGCCATTGACGCCCTCCTGCACGCCAACGGCAGCGTCGCGGATTTCCGGCTGTTCGTGCAGGCGGGCTTCGATTTCGCCCAGTTCGATGCGGTAGCCGCGAATCTTCACCTGATGGTCGATGCGCCCGACATACTCCAGCACCCCGTCCAGGCGCTGCCGCGCCAGGTCGCCAGTGCGATACAGGCGTTCGCCCGGTGCACCATGAGGATGGGGAATGAACGCCAGCGCTGTGCGCACCGGGTCGCCGACATAGCCACGGCCCACGCCGGTGCCGGCCACGCACAACTCACCTGTCGCACCCAGTGGCACCAGTGCCTGGTCCTCGCCGTACAGGTACAGGCGGTTGTTGTCGGTCGGCGTGCCGATCGGCAAGTAACTGCCACGGGTCGAGGCGGCATCGACGCGGAAGAACGCCACGTCATCGGAGCACTCCGCCGGGCCGTAGGCGTTGACCAGGCCGATCTGCGGGTAGCGCTGCAACCACTGCGCCGCCAGCTCCGGAGGCATGGCCTCGCCGGTCGGCAGCATCCAGCGCAGGCCATCGAGGGCCTGGTGGTCGTTGGCCAACATGCCCTGGATCAGCGACGGCACGCTCTCCAGCACGCTGATGCCGGTGGCCTGCACATGCGCCAGCAGGCCCTGCGGGTCATGGGCGATGGCATTCGGCACGATCTCCACCCTGGCGCCGAACAGCGGCGCGGCAAGGAACTGCCACACCGAAATGTCGAAGCTCTGCGAGGCCGTCTGGGCGATCACGTCCTGCTCGCCGAGCGCCAGGTACGGCACCTTGCTCAGCTGGTTGTTGAGCATGCCGCGCTGCTCGACCATCACCCCCTTCGGCAGGCCGGTGGAGCCTGAGGTGTAGATCACATAGGCGAGGTTATCCGGCCCGCTGTGAATGCCGGGGTTGTGGCTGGCCACCGGGCTGGCCTGGATGTCTTCCCAGACCAGCAGCTGCGGCCGCACCGCCACCGCAAGCTGGTCCAGCAACTGCCGCCCTTGCCCGGCACAGGCCGCGCTGCACACCAGCACGGGTGTACGGCTGAGCTGGATGATGCTTTGCAGGCGCGCTGCGGGCAGGCCCGGGTCCAGTGGCAGGTAGCCGGCGCCGGCCTTGAAGCTGCCGACGATCATGCCCAGCAGCGGTAGCCCACGCTCGGCCAGCAGTGCCACCGGCTGGTCCACGTTCACACCCGCCGCGATCAAGGCATGGCCCAGACGGTTGGCCGCCAGGTTCAAGCCGGCGTAGTCGTAGGACGCGTCCAGGCAGCGGGCCACGGTACGTTGCGGATGCGCGGCCACCTGCGCCTCGAACTGCGCGATGTAACTCTGTTCCAACGGATAGGCGCGCGCGGTGCGGTTGCAGTCTTCCAGCAGGAAGCGCTGCTCTTCCGCACCCAGCAACGGCAGTGCGCTCATCTCCCCTTCAAAGCCTTGCACCAGCGCCAGCAGCAGGCGCTTGAACTCGGCCAGCAGGCGCTCGACGGTCGGGTAGTCGAAATAGCGCTGGTCGAACGACAGGTGCAGGCCAAGGTCATCGCCCGGGTAGCACACTGCGGTCAGCGGGAAGTTGGTGTGGGTACGGCCCGAGTCGGAACTGGCATTCAGGTGCTGGGCGTGGTCGAGCACGGCGGTTTCCACCGGCGCGTTCTCGAACACGAACAGGCTGTCGAACAGCGGCTGGCCCTTGGGCAGTTCGCTGCATTCCTGGATGGCCACCAGCGGCAGGTACTCATGCTCGCGCAGCTCCATGTTATGCTCCAGCAGGCCTTGCAGCCACTGCCGCACGCTGCAGCGCTCACCCGCCACCGGCAATTGCACGCGCAGGGCGACGCTGTTGATGAACAGGCCGACGGTACGCTGCATCTGCGGCATGCTCACCGGGCGCCCGGCCACGGTCACGCCAAAGGCCACGTCGCGGTCGCCACTGTAGCGCGCCAGCACCAGTGCCCAGGCCGCCTGGGCGAAGGTGTTGACGGTGAGCTGGTGGGCCTGGGCCAGTTCGCGCAGGCGCACACCGTCGCTCACCGCCAGGCGGGTGTAACAGTCGCCGACGATCATGCCGCTACCGGCATGGTCGTGGCGCAGCGGGCGGTCGCTGGGGATGGTGGAAGCGCGTTCGAAGCCGGCCAGGTTGGCCTGCCACCAGGCTCGCGCGTCGTCCAGGCCCTGGCGTTGCAGCCAGCCGATGTAGTCGCGGTAGCGCGGTGGCACCGGCAAGCGGGCCTGGCGCCCCTCGCCGAGGGCCTGGTAGATCTCGAAGAAATCGTTCATCAGCAGCGAACGGCACCAGGCATCGATGAGGATGTGGTGGTTGCTCATCATGAACCAGTAGCGCTCGTCGGCCACACGCACCAGGCGCAGGTGGAACGGCGCCTCGCTGAGCAGGGCGAAACCAGCCTCGCGTTCCTGCTTGTGCAGGGCCTGCAGGCGCTGCTCCTGGGCGTCGTCGTCGAGGCCACGCCAGTCCTGATAGTCCACCGGCATGTTGCCCGGTTTGTGGATGATCTGCAGCATCGCCTCGCCGGTGTTCCAGCTGAACGATGCGCGTAGCGCCTCGTGGCGTGCCACCACCGCCTGCCACGCCTGGGCGAAGCGTTCGGGGTCGAGCGCGCTGTTGATGCGGTAGCGGTCCTGCATGTAGTAAAGGCCGGTGCCCGGCTCCAGCAGGGTGTGCAACAGCATGCCCTCCTGCATCGGCGTCAGGGGATAGACATCCTCGATCTGCGCTGCCGGTACCGGCAGCGCGTCGATCTGCGCCTGGGTCAGGTGCGCCAGCGGGAAGTCCGATGGCGTGAAACTGCCGTTGCCATCAGCCAGGCAATGCTCGACCAGCGCCAGCAGCTCCTGACGATAGGCCTCGGCCAGGCAGGCGATGGTCCGCTCGTCGTAGCGTTCGGCACTGAAGGTCCAGCGCAGTTGCAGGGCACCGCCATACACCTGGCCATCGACACTCAGCCAGTTGGGCAGCGGTGCATCGAGGTCGTGGGCCAGGCCGGCCGGGGCGTCCAGCGGCTGGAACAGGGCTGTGCTGTCGAACTGCTGGTCGAACTGGCCCAGGTAGTTGAAGGTGATGCGTGCCTGCGGCAGGGCCGCCATCTGCTCACGCACTGCCGTATCGGCCAGGTAGCGCAGCACGCCATAACCCAGCCCTTTGTGCGGCACCTGGCGCAGTTGCTCCTTGATGCGCTTGATCGAGCCTGCCCGCGCTGCATCGTCCTCGCCTGGCAGCGGGCGCAGGCTCAGCGGGTAGGCGTTGGTGAACCAGCCGACGCTGCGGGTCAGGTCCATGTCTTCGAACAGCCCGTCACGGCCATGGCCTTCAAGCTGTACCAGCACTTCTTCGTCGCCGCTCCAGCGGCACAAGGCACGCGCCAGCGCGGTCAGCAGCAGGTCGTTGACCTGGGTGTGATAGGCAGCCGGGGCCTGCTGCAGCAACTGCCGGGTCTGCTCCACATCCAGGCCGATGGCCAGGGTACGGGCATGGCAGTGCAGGTTGCCGCCCTGCGGGTGATCGCATGGCAGTTCGCGGCGCACGCCGCCCAACTGGCCTTGCCACCAGCCCAGCTCGTCGCGCAGCGAATCACTGCCGGCATAGCTGGCCAGGCGTGCGGCCCAGTCGCCCATGGCGTGGGTCTTGGCCGGCAGCGGCTGGCCTCGGTACAGCGCCTGAAGGTCTTCCAGCAGCACGCGCCACGACACGCCATCGACCACCAGGTGATGGATAGCCAGCAACAGGCGCTGGCCGCCCTGCCCGTCATTAACCAGCAAGGCGCGCAACAGTGGGCCCTGTTCCAGGTCGAGGCTGCGTTGCAAATCGGTGTACAGCGGTTGGCAATCGGCGAAGTCGGCGACCGTGGCTGTCCACAGCAATTGCCCGGTGGCAAGCGAAGCATATTCGGCCTGCCAGCGGCCCTGGGCCTGACTGAAGTGCAGGCGCAGGCTGTCGTGGTGCTGCACCAGGTCGGCCAAGGCTCGCTTCAGTACCCCCTCATCCAGCGGCTTGCGTGCCTCCAGCAGAACAGCCTGGTTCCAGTGCTGCGGCTGTGGCACTTCACTGTCGAAGAACCAGTGCTGGATCGGCGTGAGGCCGGCCTGGCCCTGGCGCTGCCCCTGTTCGATACTGCTGGCGGCTTCGCTGCGCTGAACGATGGCGGCCAGGGTCTGGATGGTCTGATGCTGGAACAGGTCGCGCGGGGTGAACTGCAAGCCGGCCTGGCGGGCCCGGCTGACTACCTGGATCGACAGGATCGAGTCGCCGCCCAGCTCGAAGAAGTTGTCCTGCACGCCGACCCGGGCAACGTTGAGCACGTCGCGCCAGATCTGCGCCAGTTGCGCTTCCACCTCGTTGCCAGGCGCCTGGTACTGCTGGCGTGCCTGTTCCAGGTCCGGCAGCGGCAGCGCACGGCGGTCGAGCTTGCCGTTGCCCATCAGCGGCAGGCTGTCGAGCAGCACCAGGTGCGCCGGCACCATGTAATCCGGCAGGTGCTGGCGGGCATCGGCTTTCACCGCGTCGCGCAGCATGCCCTGGACCTCGCTGTCGGCAGCGGCCTGCCTGCACACCAGGTAACCCACCAGTTGCTTGCCGCCCGGCAGGTCGAGGGCCAGCACCACAGCTTCGTCGACATCGGCATGCGCCTGCAGGCGGCTTTCGATTTCGCCCAGCTCGATACGGAACCCGCGAATCTTCACCTGCTGGTCGGCGCGGCCGACGTACTCGACCAGGCCATCGCTGCCCAGGCGCACCAGGTCACCGGTGCGATACAGGCGCCCGCCTTCGCTGCCGAACGGGTCGGCGACGAAGCGCTCGGCGCTTAGGCCCGGGCGGTCGTGGTAACCCTGGGCCAGGCCGGCACCGCCGACATACAGTTCGCCAACACCACCTTGCGGCAACAGGGCAAGGTCTTCATCGAGGATGTAGGCCGTGCGGCTACCGATGACACGGCCAATCGGCACGCTGCCCAGCTCCGCCGGCAGCGTCTGTGGTGCCAGGCAGGCCAGCGGCATGACCACGGTTTCGGTCGGCCCGTAGGCGTTGAAGAACTGCTGCGGCGCGAAGGACTGGCGGATGCGCTGCAGGTGTTCGCCGGTCAGCGCTTCACCACCGGTAATGACCAGGCGCACTGGCAACTGCTCGCCCTGCCCGGCCAGGTACTGCGCCAACTGGCTGCCGTAGCTTGGCGTGAAGCCAAGAATGCTCACCTGCTGCTCACGCACCAGCTGGCAGATGTCTTCGGCGCCCCACTGCCCCTGGGCACGCAGTACCACGCGGGCGCCACACAGCAGCGGCACCCATAGGCGTTCGCTGGCGGCGTCGAAATTGATCGAATAGAAGTGCAGCTCGCAGTCATCGCCGCGCATACCGAACGCGTCGATCACCGCCTGGCAATGCATGGCGAACTCGCCGTGGCTGACTACCACGCCCTTGGGCTTGCCGGTGGAACCGGAGGTGTAGATCAGGTAGGCCTGGTGCTGCGGCAGGTTGAGGTTGTCCAGCGGCGCATAGCTGTAGGCCGACAGGCTGGCGCTGTCGTCCTCCAGGCTCCAGTGCGCCACGCCTTCGGGCAACTGCCCCAGGGTTTGCAGCAGCGCGCGCTGGCTTAGCAGCAGGCCGATGCGGCTGTCTTCGATCATGTAGCGCAGGCGGTCGAGCGGGTATTCGGGGTCGAGCGGCACGTAGGCGCCACCGGCCTTGAGGATGGCCAGCAAGCCGATGACCATTTCCAACGAACGCTCCAGTGCCAGGCCAACGCGCACCTGCGGGCCAACGCCACGCTCGCGCAGGACGCGGGCCAGGCGGTTGGCCTGCTGGTCGAGTTCGGCATAGGTCATGTGCCGGCCGGCAAACGTCAACGCGCCAGCGTGTGGCGTACGCGCAGCCTGGGCGGCGAACAGGCCGTGCACGGTCTGGTCGAGAGCGAGACCCTGCTCGCCCTGCAACTGGCCAGCCAGCAACTGCTGCTCGGCGCTGCTCAGCATCGGCAGCTCGCACAGGCGCTGTTGCGGGTTGTCGAGCAGGCCCACCAGCAATTGCTGCCAATGCTCAGCCATGCGCGCGATGCGTGGTTCGTCGAACAGGTCACGGCTGTAGGTCAGGCAGCAACCCAGGCGGCCGTCGAGGTCGGTCACCTCCAGGTACAGGTCGAACTTGGTGGCGCTGGCGTCGTTGACCAGGTAATCCACCTGCATGCCGGCAAGCTGACGGCTTTGCTGGAAGGCCCAGCGCTGAACGTTGCACATCACCTGGAACAGCGGGTTGTAGGCGCTGCTGCGCGGTGGCTGCAGGGCTTCCACCAGCTGATCGAACGGCAGGTCCTGGTGCGACTGGCCTTCGATGGCAACCTGGCGTACCTGCTCCAGCAACTGTGCGGCGCTCATCTGGCCGTCCAGCTCGCAACGCAGCACCTGGGTGTTGAGGAACGCGCCAATCAGCCCTTCGCTTTCCGGGCGGATGCGGTTGGCCACCGGCGCGCCAATGCGCAGGTCACGCTGGCCGCTGTAGCGGTGCAGCAAGGCGGCCAGGGTGGCAGTCATGGTCATGAACAGGGTCAGGCCGCGCTGGCTGTTGAAGGCATGCACGCGGGAGACCAGCGCCGGGTCGAGCTCGAAGCGGTACAGCTCGCCACGGTGGCTCTGCACTGCCGGGCGCGGGCGGTCGGCAGGCAGCGCCAGTACCGGGTGTTCATCGCCCAGGCGGGCCTGCCAGTAGGCCAGCTGGCGGGCGCCCTCGCCGCTTTCCAGCCATTGCCGTTGCCACACGCTGTAGTCCAGGTACTGCACCGGCAGCGGCGCCAGCGGCGATTCGCGGTCATCGACGAAGGCCTCGTACAGCTCGCCCAGTTCGCGGGCGAAGATGTCCATGGCCCAGCCCTCGGTGACGATATGGTGCAGGGTCAGCACGAAGAAGTGCTCGCGCTCTTCGGCTTTGACCAGGCAGGCACGCAGCAGCGGGCCGCGCTCCAGGTCGAACGGCTGGTGCGCCTGGTCGTCGGCCAGTTGTTGCAGGCGTTGTTGGCGGGCATCGGCGGGCAAGGCGCTGAAGTCCTGCCAGTCGAGGTGCAGGCTGCTGTCTTCGGCCACGCACTGATACGGCACGCCATCGATGCTGGGGAAGGTGGTGCGCAGGGTTTCGTGGCGCACCACCAGCGCCTGCAGCGCACGTTCGAAGGCATCCACATGCAGGGTGCCGCGCAAGCGCGCCATGCCGCCGACGTTGTACGCCGGGCTGCCCGGCTCCATTTGCCAGAGGAACCACATGCGCTGCTGCGAGTACGACAGCGGCACCGCCTGGCGGCGGTCGACGCGGGTGATTGCGCCTTGCAGGTTGCGCTCACCGGCAGCACGAATACGCGTGATCTCGGCACAGAAGGCGCCCAGCTCGCTGGCGTCGAACAGAGCCTTGAGCGGCAGCTCGACATCGCAAGCCTGGCGCGTGCGCGAGACAATTTGAGTGGCCAGCAGCGAATGGCCGCCAAGGGCGAAGAAGTCGTCCTGCAGGCCGATGCGCGGCAAGTTCAGCACCTCGCGCCAGATGGCGGCGACCTGCTGCTGCAACTCGGTTTGCGGCTCGACGTGCTGCCGCTGCTGCCACACCGGGGCCGGCAACGCCTTGCGGTCGACCTTGCCGCTGGGGCCCAGTGGCATCTGCGCCAGCGGGATGAGTTGTGCCGGCACCATGTAGGCCGGTAGTTGTTCAGCCAGCACCGTCAGCAATGCATCAGGCTGGGCGCTGCCACTGTAGTAGCCGACCAGTTGCGCACCTACGGCATCCTTGTGAATCAGCACCAGCGCCTGTTCGACCCCCGCTTGCGCCAGCAGGCAGGCCTGGACTTCCTCGGGTTCGACACGGAAGCCACGCACCTTGAGCTGCTGGTCGAGGCGACCAAGGTATTCCAGCGCCGCGGTCTGCACCTGCCAGCGGGCGCGGTCGCCACTGCGATACAGGCGCTCGCCATTGCCGTCGGCCCGCGGCACGAAGCGCTCGGCGGTGAGGCCCGGGCGGCCCAGGTAACCACGGGCCAGGCCTGCACCGCCGAGGTACAGCTCGCCCGGCACACCGGGGGCGGTCAGTTCCAGCTCGTCGTCCAGCACACGGCACAGCACATTGCCCAGCGGGCGGCCGATCGGCGAGTGTTCGCCATCGGTGGCCTGGCAGTGCCAGTGGGTGACGTTGATGGCGGTTTCGGTCGGGCCATAGCGGTTGTGCAACTGCACCTGTGGCAGCACCTGCAGCACGCGGTCACGCAGTGCCGCGGACAGCGCTTCGCCACCGGAGAACAGCCGGCGCAGGCTGCTGCAGGCACCCGCCTGCCGCTCCTGGACAAACACCTGCAACAGCGGCGGCACGAAGTGCAGCGTGGTCACGCCATGGGCCTGCACCAACGCGGCGATGCGCTGCGGGTCGCGGTGCTCGCCAGGGCCGGCGAGCACCAGCTTGCAACCGGTCACCAGTGGCCAGAAGCATTCCCACACCGAAACGTCGAAGCTGATCGGCGCCTTCTGCATCAGCACGTCGCTGTCGTCCAGCACATAACTGGCCTGCATCCATTGCAGGCGCTCGGCCAGTGCCGCGTGGGTATTGCCCACGCCCTTGGGCTGGCCGGTGGAGCCGGAGGTGTAGATCACATAGGCCAGGTTGTCGCCATGCAGATGCAACCCGGGGGCATGGCTTGGCCAGCT
Source organism: Pseudomonas sp. B22(2017) (assembly GCF_002113105.1). Classification (NCBI taxonomy): domain Bacteria; kingdom Pseudomonadati; phylum Pseudomonadota; class Gammaproteobacteria; order Pseudomonadales; family Pseudomonadaceae; genus Pseudomonas; species Pseudomonas sp. B22(2017). The sequence continues at coordinate 74,992 of NZ_NEJN01000002.1, read as the reverse complement.
GTCCAGGTGCAGCTGGTCGAGGGCGATGGCGCTGACGCCATCAACCTGTGGCAGCTTGCCCAGCAGGCTGCTGTGGCTCAGCAACAGGCCAGCGTTGCAGTCGGCGAGCATGTAGGCCAGGCGCTCGGCCGGGTAATCGACGTCCAGCGGCACATAGGCACCACCAGCCTTGAGAATGGCCAGCAGGCCCACCAGCAGCTGCGGCGAACGCTCGATGGCGATGGCCACGCAAGTGTCTGGACCCACGCCTTTGTCACGCAGGTAGTGGGCCAGACGGTTGGCTTGCTGGTGCAACTCGGCGTAATCCAGGCTGCCACCGTCCCACACCAGGGCGGTGCGCTGCGGGGTCAGGCGTGCCTGTTCATTGAGCTGCTCGACCAGCAGGCGCTGCGGCGGCGCAGCGGGTGCCTCGCCCCAGCTCAGCAGTTGCGCGCGGCCAGGCTCGTCGAGCAGTTGCACCTCGCCCAGCGCCCGCTGCGGCCCGGCACACACCTGCTCGAGCAGGGCCAACAGGTGCTGGGCCAGGCGCTTGACGGTACTGGCATCGAACAATTCGGCGGCATAGTCGAAGGCCAGGCTCAGGCGGCCCTGGTGGTCTTCTTCACTGTGCAGCTGCAAGTCGAACTTGGCTTCGCGACTGTGCCACGGCAGCTCTTCGGCCAGCAGGCCCGGCAGGCGGCGCAGCGCAGACAGGTCACGTTGCTGGTGGTTGAACATGACCTGGAACAGGCCTTGCTCGCGAGCCTCGGGCAGGGCTTCGAGCAGTTGCTCGAACGGCAGGTCCTGGTTGGCCTGGGCATCCAGGGTTGCCTGGCGCACCTGGGCCAACAACTGGTCGAACGGCAGGCGGCCATCGAGTTGCGCACGCAGTACCTGGGTGTTGATGAAGAAGCCGACCATGCCTTGGGTTTCCAGGCGCGGGCGGTTGGCGTTGGGCACGCCGACACGGATATCGGCCTGGCCACTGTAACGGTGCAACAGCGCCTGCCAGCCGGCCAGCAGTACCATGAACAGGCTGGCCTGCTGTTCGCGGGCCAGGTTCTTGAGCGCTTCGGTGAGCCTGGCCGGTACCTTGAGGTTGAAGCGGGCGGCGCGGTGGTCGCGCTGGCTGGCGCGCGGGTGGTCGGTACACAGGTCGAGCACCGGCAGATCATCCCCCAGACGCGCCTGCCAGTACTGCAGCTGACGCTCGGCTTCGCCTGCGGCCAGCCACTGTCGCTGCCAGGTGCCGTAGTCGGCATAACCCAGGGTCAGCGATGCCAGGTTGGCCTCGAGGCCCTGGCAGTGGGCGGCGTACAGTTTGGCGAATTCGTCGAGCAGGATGTTCAGCGACCAGCCGTCGGCGACGATATGGTGCAGGGTAACCCACAGTTGATGGTGTTCATCGTCCAGGCGCGCCAGGGTCACCCGCAGCAACGGCCCCCGGGTCAGATCGAACAGCTGGCGAGCTTCGGTTTCACGTTGGGCGGCGACCTGTTCGGCGGCCTGGCCTTCGAGGTCCAGGCGGCGAAGGTCGAACGGCTGCTGCGTCTGGATGCGCTGCAGGGCCTGGCCGTTCTCTTCGGCAAACAGGGTGCGCAGCGATTCATGGCGCGCCACCAGCGCCTGAAAGGCTGCTTCCAGTGCGTTTTCGTCCAGCTCACCGCGCAACTGCAGGCCGGCCGGAATGTTGTAGGCGGCCGATTGCGGGTCCAACTGCCACAGCAACCACAGGCGGTTTTGCGCCAGCGACTGGGGCAGCGCCTGGGTGCGTTCCAGTGTAGCGATGGCACCGACCCGGCAACCGCCTTCGGCGATGATCGCGGCCACGGCCTTGGCGTAGTCAGCCAGTATCGGCGCTTCGAACAGGGTGCGCAGGCCCAGCTCGATGCCCAGTTCATCGGCCAGGCGTGCGGTGGCGTGGGTGGCGGCGATCGAGTTGCCGCCCAGCAGCAGGAAGTGGTCGTCTGCCGCCACCGCCTCGACCTTGAGGATGTCGCGCCACACAACGGCGATGCGCGCCTGCAGTTCATTGCCGGCGGCATCCGTGGCAACGGGCTCGCCCACCTCAGGGAAGCGGGCGTAGCAGTCCAGGCTGCCATCGTCCATGCGCAGGCGGCAGGCCGAACGCTGCAGCTTGCCGCTGGAGGTCTTGGGCAGCGCACCCGGGCTCAGCAGCAGGACCACGGCCGGTGCCTGGCGGCAGGCGTCGGCGATCACCTGGCGCAGGGTCTTGATCAGCTCCTGGGGCTTGATCGCCTTCTGCACGTTGCGGCTGATTTCCACCGCCACGCCAATGCCCTCCTCGCCTTGCTGCTCGACGGCGAACACTGCCACCCGGCCTTTGCGCAGCACATCCACTTCGCGCTCGAGGGTTTTTTCCAGGTCCTGCGGGTACAGGTTCTGCCCGCGCACGATGAGCATGTCCTTCAGGCGGCCGGTGACGAACACTTCGCCTTCGCGCATGAAGCCCAGGTCACCGGTACGCAGCCAGGTCTGGCCGTCCATGTCGACGAAGGTGCGGGCGCTGGCCTCGGGGTTGCGCCAGTAGCCCAGGGCGATGCTCGGGCCGGCGGCCCAGATCTCGCCCACCTGGTTGTCGTCCAGCACCTGCAGGCGTTGTGGTTCGACAATGCGCACGGCATGCCCGGGCTGCGGGTAGCCACAGCTCATCAGCACACTGCCCTTGCCAGGCTCCGCACGGTTGGCGGCGAAGGCTTCGGCGTCCAGCTCCAGCGCGGCGATGCCCTGGCCACGGCGACTACCGCTGACGAACAGGGTCGCCTCGGCCAGGCCGTAGCTGGCGAAGAAGCTCTGCGGGTCGAAGCCGCAGGCCTGGAACTTGTCGGCAAAGGCCGCCAGGCTGTCCTGGCGGATCGGCTCGGAGCCGGAATAGGCCACCCGCCAGCGGCTTAGGTCGAGCCCGGCCAGGGAGGCCTCGCTGACCCGCTCGCTGCACAGCCGGTAGGCAAAGTCGGGGCCGCCGCTGATGGTGCCGCCGTATTCGCTGATGGCCTGCAACCAGCGCAGCGGCCGGGCCAGGAAGTAGCCCGGCGACATCAGCACACAGGGCACGCCGCTGAAGATCGGCTGCAGTAGGCCGCCGATCAGGCCCATGTCGTGGTACAGCGGCAGCCAGCTGACGATCACATCGTCTGGGTTGAGGTCGATGCCAAAGCCTTGGCGGATCAGTTGTTCGTTGGCCACCAGGTTGCCATGGCTGACCTGCACGCCCTTGGGCAGTGCTGTGGAGCCGGAGGTGTACTGCAGGAAGGCGATGTCATCACCCTTGAGCACGGGCTCGCGCCAGTTTGCAGCCAGTGCCGGGTCCAGGCCATCTACCGCCAGCAGTTCGGGGGCGTTGGCCGCTGTCAGGGCTTCCAGGCCCTGCAGGCTGTCGCGCAGGGCCGCGACGGTCAGCAGCAGGCGCGGCTCGGCGTCGTCGATGATCGACAGCAAGCGCTGCTGGTGGTGCTGGCGCGCGGACTCCGGCGGGTAGGCCGGCACCGCAATCACGCCGGCATACAAGCAGCCGAAGAACGCCGCCACATAGTCTGGCCCGCTGGGGAACAACAGCACTGCGCGGTCGCCGAAACCGGCCCGGCTTTGCAAGGCAGCAGCGATGGTGCGTGCGCGCTGGTCGAGGTCCCGGTAGCTGAGCACGGCCTGCTCCCCGGGAGCGTCGGCCAGAAAGCGCAAGGCGACTTTGTCCGGGGTCTGCGCGGCGCGTTGCGCCAGGGCCTGGACCAGCGAGAGCGGGAGTTCGAAGGCGTCCGTCATGGGGTGTTCCTGCCAGTGTCTGGTTGGGTCGGGCCGGCTGCTGCGCGAACGTGAGCGCAGCGGCATGTGGCGGCCTGAGGTGTACACAGGGGAACGGATGGGCGGGGGGAGAAATTAGCGGTGGTGAGGCTTTGGGGGCGTGTGAGGGTTGCCAGGTGTTTGCCTTGAGAGATGTTGCACCTGGGAGACCGAGCGCCGCCCGCGCGGCGCTCGATCTCACAGGCGCTGAAAATGCCCTGACATGCACCCAGCCATCTCTGCGCCTTAGAACTGAAACCACATGAAACCAATTACATTTCGCATTTGACAATCATTATCATTATGAATAGCTTGTCGCCCGTCGTAGGAAGCTTCCCAAATTTGGGTGCGTCCTTTCCCCTCTGTGACAAGGTGATTTCCATGGCGGAACAACTATCCACAAGTAAGTGCGATTCACCATTACTGCAGGCCTTCGTCGACAACCGCAGCATTCTGGTCAAGATCGCTGCCCGCATTACCGGCTGCCGATCGCGCGCCGAAGATGTGGTGCAGGACGCCTTTTTCCGGCTCAGCGCCGCCCCGCAGATCACATCGTCGTTCAAGGCGCAGCTGAGCTACCTGTTCCAGATCGTGCGCAACCTGGCCATCGACCACTATCGCAAGCAGGCGATGGAGTTGAAGTACTCCGGCAGCGAGGAGGAAGGCCTTAACGTAGTCGTGCAAAACGCCTCCCCCGAAGCCACCCACATCAACCTTGCCGCGCTGGATGACATTGCCGAGGCGCTGAACGAACTGCCCCAGCGCACCCGCTATGCCTTCGAGATGTACCGCCTGCATGGCGTGCCGCAGAAGGACATTGCCAAGGAGCTGGGAGTGTCGCCGACGCTGGTCAACTTCATGATCCGCGATGCGCTGGTGCATTGCCGCAAGACGGCCAGTCGGCAGGCCTGAACCTTCAAGGTTGCTGAGGGCACGTGTGGGAGCGGGTTTACCCGCGAACACCGGCATAGCCGGTGCCATGCACCATGTCGCATTCTTCGCGGGTAAACCCGCTCCCACAGGGCCGCACAGCGGCCCCCTGGCACTCAAGCCAATTTACACTTATCGAAAAACCGTTCCCGCCCCAGAATCATCAACGCCGCACGCTTGTGCGGGAAGTCGAACTCCTTGTCGCAATGGAAGCACTGGTCGTGCATGTAGCCGATCATCTTGCCGTTGTCGGCACGCGGCTCGGCCACCACCCGCTGGGTGCGTGGGTCATCCAGGAACAGGTAGTGCACCAGCGCCGATAGCCAGCTGGCCACCTTGTGCGGCCCGCGGTGGCTCTCCTCCCCCACCAGCATGTGGATGCCACGGTCGTAGTCATCGGCCGGGTAGAACGGCGCAATGCGGTCTTCCTTGGCCCAATACGCCTCGAAGTAGGCAAACGGCTGGTCATCGAAGCAACCGATCAGCGTCAGGGCATGCGGGTCGGCCTCGAGCTTGCCCAGGTATTCGCGATGCTGCGCAAGGGTGCCACCCTCCTGCCAGAACGCCTCCACCCGCGGGTTGTTCTGCCAGCGGTTGAAGCGCTCCAGGTCATGCTCGATCTCCAAGGTACGCAGCGATACCCAACTGCCCAGGCGCGTATCGAAGCGCCGGTAAACCTCGCCACGAGGCTTGGGCGCGCGGCGTGGGTGGCGCTTGCCGTTGCTGATCTGCATCTGCTGTGGGTAGGCCACGCTGGCCGACTCGCCCAGCCACGGCTGTGGCAGCTGCCAGAACAGCGCCCGCTCGCACAGGTATTGGCCAGGCTGCTCGCCGGCCAGCAGCAGGCCACTGGTCAATGCCTGAGGCAACGGCTCGGGCAGGTGCCAGGCAAGACGCTGGCAGGCCGCATCGCGGGCCAGCAGCCAATAACAGGCGGCCCACAAGGCCACATAGAGGCGCTCGGGGCACAGCCGCTCGAGGTGGACATGCAGAGTAGCACCCATCTCCAGGCGCAACTGGATCAACGTGCGGCCCTCGAGGGACAGGCTCAGCCAGCTGTCACCCTCCTCGGCACTGAGGCTGCGCCAGCGTGGCGCTGACTGGGGCTGTGATGCGGCATCGAACGGCATGGGCTAGACTCGCGGCAATGAAGAAAAGGCTCACTGCTGAGAACGTTGCCGCATCACGGGAATTTAGTCGCGCGGGGCCGCCACCGTGATGCGGTATGGCTCGAAGATGCGCGCCAGCTCGCCACTGTCGCGCAGGTCCCGCAGCAGCGTCGCGAACGACTGCTCGCCGATCGGCGCCCCCGGGCGCAGCAAGGCGTAGTGGTGGTAGACCTGGTCAATGCGCTGCGAGGGCACCAACTGATCCTGGCTGGCCGGGTTGCGCTTCAGGAAATCGCTGAGGTAGGAACGGGTGACCAGGGCGATGTCGGCGCGGCCAGCCTGCACCATCAGCAGGTTGCTGTCATGGGAATACGTCAGGGTCGCGTTGTAGGCATTGCGCAGGTAGTCGGGGTCGGAGTTGAAGCCGGCGAACGCATAGTGGTAGCCGTTGAACAGCGCCAGGCGCTTGCCGCGCAGGTCGTCGAAGTAATGCGGGTCACGGCCATTGGCCTTGCGGGCGACGAACACCTCGGCATCTTCCAGGCCCATGTCCACGCTCTGGTGGGCAATCTGCTGCCAGCCCCATGCCGGGTTCTCGAAAATGGCCATGTCGGTGCGGCCTTGCTGGAGGTCACCAAAACGCCGCTGGATGGAGGTGGGCACCACAACGAAGTGGTAGCGCTGCTGCGCGCGATTGAGCGCGTCGACCAACTGCCGCAGCAGGCCGCTGTCGGCGCCCTGCTCCGGGCGTACCGTGTACGGAGGGAAATGCGCAGCGCCAATCTTTACCTCGACGGCATCGGCAGCCCATGCCGGCGCCGCCAGCCAGAACACGGCTAGCAGCATCAGGGAAGACAGGGCCTTCAGGCCGGTCGCTGGAGTCAAGACGGACACTCATCACGGTTCATGCCGGGGTCCGCCTAAGCTAGGCGTTTTCCGGGCCGGACACAACTGCCGGTTAGTGGCACTTTGCGCCAAAGCTGCGGGCAAACTGCCAGGGGATGCCGGATGCCCGGAGTTTCGCTACGCTCTAGCAGGATCTGCAAGGGAGCCTGGTATGGGCCACTGGTTGGTGATCGACCTGGAAGCCACCACCGACGATGGTGGGTGGCCGGTCACAGAGATGGAAGTCATTGAAATCGGCGCAAGCCTGGTTACCCGCGATGGCCGCGAGGTCGACCACTTCCAGCGCTTCGTGAAGCCTCGGCGGCGGCCGCAGCTGACCCCGTTCTGCCGTGAGCTGACCCACATCAGCCAGGCCAGCGTGGACAGTGCCGCGTCGTTCCGCGAGGTATGGGCAAGCTTCGAGCGCTGGCTCGGGCACCACCGCGGGCAGCTTCAGGCCTGGGTCAGCTGGGGCGACTACGACCGCCAGCAGTTGCACCAGGAGTGGCAGCAGCATGGGCTGGACAGCCTGCTGCGGACCCTGCCGCACATCAACCTCAAGCAACGCTTCGCCAAGGCCCGCCACCTGCAGCGCCCCGCTGGCCTGAATGGTGCACTGCAGCTGGCCGGCATGCACTTTTGCGGGCAGCAGCACCGGGCCCTGGAAGATGCACGCAATACCGCGCGGCTGCTGCCGTTGAGCCTGCCGACAGACGCTACCTGAAAGCAGATGACGGGGCCGGTGGGCTTGGGCATACTGGCCAGCCCTTTTTCATCCCCCCTTTCAGGAGTCGCCCATGTTCCAGGTCAACGAGTACTTCAACGGCACCGTCAAGTCGATCGCATTCGCGGGCGAAGAAGGCCCGGCCACTGTCGGTGTGATGGCCCCGGGCGAATACGAATTCGGCACTGCCAAGCGCGAAATCATGCACGTGGTTTCGGGTGCGCTGACCGTGAAGCTGCCAGGTAGCGACAACTGGGAAACCTTCAAGGCGGGCGACAAGTTCAACGTGCCGGCTGACAGCAAGTTCCAGCTGCAGGTGAAGGTGGATACCGCCTACCTGTGCGAGTACCGCGACTAAGCGTCAGCCTGGTCCGGCCACTTCGCGGGTAAACCCGCTCCCACACGTGCTGCACAAGTTTCAGACCTGTAGTGAACCTGTGGGAGCGGGCAAGCACGCGAAGAATCCAGCACTATTGCGACAGGAATGCCGCAACCTTCTCAGCCGCCGCCTGCAAGTGCTGCTCATGACTGAACCCCGAGGCCTTCAGCGGCTTCAGGTCATGGTCCCCCGCCACCAGCCAGCTCACCTCGATCGCCGGCGATAACGCATACCCTGCCACCGCCTCGCGGTTACCCAGTGCATCCCGCTCGCCCTGCACGATCAACGTCGGCGTCTTCAATTCGGCCAGGTGTTCGACCCGTGGCTTTTCCGGTTTGCCCACTGCATAGAACGGATAGCCCAGACACACCAGTGCATCCGCTTCCAGTTCATCGGCCAGCAGGCTGGCCATGCGCCCGCCCATGGACTTGCCACCCACCGCCAGCTTGCCCGCGACCAAAGGTCGCACCTGCCGGTACACCTCGCGCCAGCATTCCAGCAACACCTTCTGCGGGTTCGGCGGCCGCTTGCCGCCGGCAACCCTGCGCTCGGCCATGTACGGGAACTCGAAGCGCACTACCGCTACCCCAAGCGCCGCAAGCCTTTGCGCCATTTCGTCCATGAACCCGCTGTCCATCGGCGCACCTGCGCCATGGGCCAGGATCAGGCAGCCCTTGTAGCCGTCCTTGCCCCGAGCATGCGGGGGATCGCAGCGCAAGCCTGGGACATTTCCGACCTTCGCCCATTGATCCCCGTCAATACCGGCACTTTGCCCATTAATCATGCTTGCCTCGCTGTAAAGCCTGCCAAATAACCGTGGATGGGAACCCATACATGAACACAACCAGCAGTACCGCCTATAACTACAAGGTGGTCCGCCAATTCGCCATCATGACGGTGGTGTGGGGAATCGTCGGGATGGGGCTCGGCGTCTTCATCGCCGCCCAGCTCGCCTGGCCCTCCCTCAACTTCGACCTCCCCTGGACCAGCTTCGGCCGCCTGCGCCCCCTGCATACCAATGCGGTGATCTTCGCCTTCGGCGGCTGCGCGCTGTTCGCCACCTCCTATTATTCGGTGCAACGCACCTGCCAGACCACCCTGTTCGCACCGGGCCTGGCCGCGTTCACCTTCTGGGGCTGGCAACTGGTGATCCTGCTGGCGGCCATCAGCCTGCCGCTGGGCTACACCAGCTCCAAGGAATACGCCGAACTGGAATGGCCGATCGACATCCTGATCACCATCGTCTGGGTGAGCTACGCCATCGTGTTCTTCGGCACGCTGATGAAGCGCAACACCAAGCACATCTACGTCGGTAACTGGTTCTTCGGCGGCTTCATCCTCACCGTGGCGATGCTGCACGTCGTCAACAACCTGGAACTGCCCGTCAGCCTGACCAAGTCCTACTCGGTCTATGCCGGCGCCACCGATGCCATGGTGCAGTGGTGGTACGGCCACAACGCCGTGGGCTTCTTCCTGACCGCAGGCTTCCTGGGGATGATGTACTACTACGTGCCCAAGCAGGCCGAACGCCCGGTGTATTCCTATCGCCTGTCGATCGTGCACTTCTGGGCGCTGATCACCCTGTACATCTGGGCCGGCCCGCACCACCTGCACTACACCGCCCTGCCCGACTGGGCGCAGTCGTTGGGCATGGTGATGTCGCTGATCCTGCTGGCACCAAGCTGGGGCGGCATGATCAACGGCATGATGACCCTGTCCGGCGCCTGGCACAAACTGCGCAGCGACCCGATCCTGCGTTTCCTGGTGGTGTCGCTGGCGTTCTACGGCATGTCCACCTTCGAAGGCCCGATGATGGCCATCAAGACGGTCAACGCCCTGTCCCACTACACCGACTGGACCATCGGCCACGTGCACGCCGGCGCCCTCGGCTGGGTGGCGATGATCTCGATCGGCGCGCTGTACCACACCATCCCGAAAGTGTTCGGCAAGGAGCGCATGTACAGCATCGGCCTGATCAACGCGCACTTCTGGCTGGCCACCATCGGCACCGTGCTGTACATCGCCTCGATGTGGGTCAACGGCATCGCCCAGGGCCTGATGTGGCGCGCGGTCAACAGCGACGGCACGCTCACCTACTCGTTCGTGGAAACCCTGGTGGCCAGCCACCCAGGCTTCATCGTGCGCTTCGTCGGCGGTGCGATCTTCCTCAGCGGCATGTTCCTGATGGCCTGGAACACCTGGCGCACCGTGCGTTCGCCGGCGCTCGATGTCGCCCCTGCGAACGCCCAGCTGGCTTGAGGAGACCTGCCTGATGAAACATGAAGTCATCGAGAAAAACGTCGGCCTGCTGGCCCTGCTGATGGTGTTCGCCGTCAGCATCGGCGGCCTGACCCAGATCGTCCCGTTGTTCTTCCAGGACGTCACCAACAAGCCGGTGGAAGGCATGAAGCCCTACACCGCGCTGCAGCTGGAAGGCCGCGATATCTACATCCGCGAAGGCTGCGTGGGCTGCCATTCGCAGATGATCCGCCCGTTCCGTGCCGAAACCGAGCGCTATGGCCACTATTCGGTGGCTGGTGAAAGCGTGTGGGACCATCCGTTCCTGTGGGGCTCCAAGCGCACCGGGCCGGACCTGGCCCGGGTCGGTGGCCGCTACTCGGACGACTGGCACCGTGCGCACCTGTACAACCCGCGCAACGTGGTACCGGAGTCGAAGATGCCGTCGTACCCATGGCTGGTCGCCCAGCAGGTCGACAACAGCCATACCGACACCAAGATGCGCACCCTGCGCACCCTGGGCGTGCCGTACACCGACGATGACATCGCCGGGGCCCGCGACGCGGTCAAGGGCAAGACCGAAATGGATGCCCTGGTCGCCTACCTGCAGGTGCTAGGCACCGCGATCAAGAACAAGAGGTGAATGCGATGGGAATGGACATCGGCATGATCCGCGGCCTGGGCACACTGGTGGTGATGATCGCCTTCATCGGCCTCACCCTGTGGGTATTCAACCGCCGCCGCGACCGTGATTTCGCCGAAGCGCGCCTGCTGCCCTTCGTCGACGACCGCCTGCCCTCTGCCGGACAGGAACCTGCTGCAAAAAGGAGTAACGGGCAATGACCACCTTCTGGAGTACGTACATCTGCGTACTGACCATCGGTAGCCTGATTGGCCTGACCTGGCTGCTGCTCGCCACCCGCAAGGGCCAGAGCAACAACACCACCGACCAGACCATGGGCCACAGCTTCGACGGCATCGAGGAATACGACAACCCGCTGCCCAAGTGGTGGTTCTGGCTGTTCGTCGGCACCCTGGTGTTCTCGGTCGGCTACCTGATCCTCTACCCGGGCCTGGGCAACTGGAAGGGCATCCTGCCGGGCTATGAAAATGGCTGGACCGGCGCCAACGAATGGCAGAAGGAGATGGAGAAGGCTGACGCAAGATTCGGCCCGATCTTTGCCAAGTACGCCGCCATGCCCGTGGAAGAAGTGGCCAAGGACCCGCAGGCACTGAAGATGGGCAGCCGCCTGTTCGCCTCCAACTGCTCGGTGTGCCACGGCTCGGACGCCAAGGGTGCCTATGGCTTCCCCAACCTCACCGACAAGGACTGGCGCTGGGGCGGCGAGGCGGAAACCATCAAGGCGTCGATCATGAACGGTCGTCACGGCGTGATGCCGGCCTGGGCCGAAGTGATCGGCGAGCAGGGCGTGGCGGATGTGGCCGCGTTCGTGCTCACCAACCTCGATGGCCGCAGCCTGCCGGAAGGGGTCAAGGCTGACGCCGCCAAGGGCAAGGAGATCTTTGCGAGCAACTGCGTGGCCTGCCACGGACCTGAAGGCAAAGGCACCCCGGCCATGGGCGCACCAGACCTGACTCACCCGCAGGCGTTCATCTACGGTTCGAGCTTTGCCCAGCTGCAGCAGACCATTCGCTATGGTCGCCAGGGTCAGATGCCGGCGCAGGCGGAGATCCAGGGCAACGACAAGGTGCACCTGCTGGCGGCGTATGTGTATAGCCTGTCGCAGGATGGTGCTGCTGAAACCGTGACTGCCAAGTAATACCGCCCAAGGGCCGCTTTGCGGCCCACTCGCAGCACAAGGCTGCTCCTACAAGGGTACCGCGCAAGATTAAGCCACCCTGTAGGAGCAGCCTTGTGCTGCGAACGGGCTGCAAAGCAGCCCCTCTCCTCGCTCTACCCCTCCTTGCACCCCCTCCGAACACAACTAAGCTTGTTGCCTCAGTGGGCCTCGCTCCGAAAGGACCGAAGCAGACGCGGCGCGTAGCCTGTCGCCGTCCCGATAAAAAGCTTGACCGATCGATCAGAAAAAGGCGAAAAACGGTACACATTACAAATATTTATTTGTGTACAATCGTCCAGACCCGATCGCTGCGGGACATCAGTGAACGGGCTCGGGCACGGGTCGGCGTACCAAAGTTGCGTTGCAGTAACCCCGGTGGTTATCAATACTGGCGCCGATTTTTCGACCAACAAGAACATCAAAACCGTGGAACCTTAGCAATGAGCACAGCAATCAGTCCGACTGCTTATAACTATAAGGTCGTCCGCCAGTTCGCCATCATGACGGTGGTCTGGGGGATCCTTGGCATGGGCCTCGGCGTCTTCATCGCCTCGCAGCTGGTATGGCCGCAACTGAACCTGGACCTGCCCTGGACCAGCTTCGGCCGCCTGCGCCCGCTGCACACCAACCTGGTGATCTTCGCCTTCGGGGGCTGTGCGCTGTTCGGCACCAGCTACTACGTGGTGCAGCGCACCTGCCAGACCCGGCTGATCTCCGACAGCATGGCCGCCTTCACCTTCTGGGGTTGGCAGGCGGTGATCGTCGGGGCGCTGATCACCCTGCCGATGGGCTACACCACCACCAAGGAGTACGCCGAGCTCGAGTGGCCGCTGGCGATCCTGCTGGCCATCGTCTGGGTCACCTACGGGTTGGTGTTCTTCGGCACCATCGTCAAGCGCAAGACCAAGCACATCTATGTCGGCAACTGGTTCTACGGCGCCTTCATCGTGGTTACCGCGATGCTGCACATCGTCAACCACATCTCGCTGCCGGTAAGCCTGTTCAAGTCGTACTCGGCCTACTCCGGCGCCACCGACGCGATGATCCAGTGGTGGTACGGCCACAACGCCGTGGGCTTCTTCCTCACCACCGGCTTCCTGGGGATGATGTACTACTTCGTACCGAAGCAGGCCGAACGCCCGATCTACTCGTATCGTCTGTCTATCGTGCACTTCTGGGCACTGATCACCCTGTACATCTGGGCCGGCCCGCACCACCTGCACTACACCGCCCTGCCAGACTGGGCGCAGTCGCTGGGCATGGTGATGTCGATCATCCTGCTGGCGCCAAGCTGGGGCGGCATGATCAACGGCATGATGACCCTGTCCGGTGCCTGGCACAAACTGCGCACCGACCCGATCCTGCGCTTCCTGGTGGTGTCGCTGGCGTTCTACGGCATGTCCACCTTCGAAGGCCCGATGATGGCCATCAAGACCGTGAACTCGCTGTCGCACTACACCGACTGGACCATCGGCCACGTTCACGCCGGCGCCCTCGGCTGGGTAGCGATGATCTCGATCGGCGCCGTGTACCACATGATCCCGCGCCTGTATGGCCGCGAGCAGATGCACAGCGTCGGCCTGATCAACGCGCACTTCTGGCTGGCTACCATCGGTACCGTGCTGTACATCGCCTCGATGTGGGTAAACGGCATCACCCAGGGCCTGATGTGGCGCGCCATCAACGATGACGGCACCCTCACCTACTCCTTCGTCGAAGCCCTGCAGGCCAGCCACCCTGGCTATATCGTCCGCGCCCTGGGCGGTGCGTTCTTCGCCACCGGCATGCTGCTGATGGCCTACAACGTGTTCCGTACCGTACGTGCCGCCAACCCGGCACAGGCTGAGGAAGCCGCCAAGATCGTCGTCGTGGGAGCGCACTGATGAAGCATGAAGCCGTCGAGAAGAACATAGGCCTGCTGGCCTTCTTCATGGTCATCGCCGTGAGCGTCGGTGGCCTGACCCAGATCGTCCCGCTGTTTTTCCAGGACGTCACCAACAAACCCGTTGAAGGCATGAAGCCGCGCACCGCGCTGGAGCTTGAAGGCCGCGATATCTACATCCGCGAAGGCTGCGTGGGCTGCCACTCGCAGATGATCCGCCCGTTCCGTGCCGAAACCGAGCGCTACGGCCATTACTCGGTGGCCGGCGAGAGCGTGTGGGACCACCCGTTCCTGTGGGGCTCCAAGCGTACCGGGCCGGACCTGGCGCGGGTCGGTGGCCGCTACTCCGATGACTGGCACCGTGCGCACCTGTACAACCCGCGCAACGTAGTACCGGAATCGAAGATGCCGTCGTACCCGTGGCTGGTCGAGCACAAGCTCGACGGCAAGGACACCGCGAAGAAGATGGAAGTGCTGCGCACCCTCGGCGTGCCATACACCGACGCCGACATCGCCGGGGCCCGCGACGCGGTCAAGGGCAAGACCGAAATGGACGCCATCGTCGCGTACCTGCAGGGTCTTGGCACCATCATCAAGAGCAAACGGTGACGCTGATGGATATCGGGATGATTCGCGGCCTGGGCACCGTCGTGGTGATGGTGGCCTTCGTGGGCCTGGCGCTGTGGGTGTTCAACCCACGGCGCAAGAAGGACTTCGACGAAGCGACCCAACTGCCCTTCGCGGATGACCCCGAGGCCTGCCGCCACGTCGAGCAAGAGCACGCAAAAGCTTCTGGGAGCAAAAAACAATGACAACCTTCTGGAGTCTGTACGTTACCGTCCTGACCCTGGGCACCATCTTCTCGTTGACCTGGCTGCTGCTGTCGACCCGCAAGGGCCAGCGCGAAGAGGTCACCGACGAAACCGTCGGGCATGCCTTCGATGGCATCGAGGAGTACGACAACCCGCTGCCGAAATGGTGGTTCTGGCTGTTCGTCGGCACCATCATCTTCGCCCTCGGCTACCTGGTGCTGTACCCGGGCCTGGGCAACTGGAAAGGCGTCCTGCCAGGCTACTCATACCTGGATAACGACAAGCAGACCGAGTTTTCCAACGGCCAGCCGGGCTGGACCGGCGTGCACGAGTGGGAAAAGGAAATGGCCAAGGCCGACGCCCGCTTCGGGCCGATCTTCGCCAAGTTCGCCGCCATGCCCATCACCGAGGTGGCCAAGGACCCGCAGGCCCTGAAGATGGGCGCGCGGCTGTTCGCCTCCAACTGCTCGGTGTGCCACGGCTCCGACGCCAAGGGTGCCTATGGTTTCCCCAATCTTACCGACAACGACTGGCGCTGGGGCGGCGAGCCGGACACCATCAAGGCAACCATCATGGGCGGCCGCCACGGCGTGATGCCGGCCTGGGCCGAAGTGATCGGCGAGCAGGGCGTGGCCGACGTGGCTGCGTTCGTGGTCAGCAAGCTCGATGGCCGCACCCTGCCAGAGGGCGTGAAAGCCGATGCCGAAAACGGTCAGAAGATCTTCGCCGCCAACTGCGTGGCCTGCCACGGCCCCGAGGGCAAGGGCACGCCAGCCATGGGCGCGCCGAACCTGACCCATCCGCAGGCGTTCATCTACGGCTCGAGCTTTGCCCAGTTGCAACAGACCATCCGCTACGGTCGCCAGGGGCAGATGCCAGCCCAGGAGCAGCTGCAAGGGAATGACAAGGTGCACTTGCTGGCGGCTTATGTGTATAGCCTGTCGCAGCAGGACCAGGCACCGGCCAAGGCCGAGTAAGCAGGCCTGGCCTCTTCGCGGGTAAACCCGCTCCCACAGGTACTGCGCTCGCGTCAGGATCTGTGCGATCCCTGTGGGAGCGGGTTCACCCGCGAAGAGGCCGGTACTGAAAACACATTTGTTGCAGGCTCCATGACCTGGATCAATTGACACCTGCCATAACACGATTCATACCACGAACCCAACGCGACTAAAGGTCGCAGTGCAGCCCCATACTGCCATCAGCGGCGTATCATGGGCCGCAGAGCGCTAGCAGATTGCGCGAGACTGCGGCCGGCATGCACTGGCTGCGGCACTTCTCCACTGCCGTGGGACTTGATGATGAGCAAGCAAATTCCGGTACATGACGTCACCCCGCCTGCCAACAAAGGGAAGGATTCCGTCGACCTCTACGCCTCCCGGGAAAAGATCTACACCCGCGCTTTCACCGGCCTGTTCCGGCGCCTGCGCATGGTCGGCGGGGCTGTGCTGTTCCTGCTGTACTTCGGCACGGTGTGGTTGAACTGGGGTGGCCACCAGGCCGTGTGGTGGAACCTGCCCGAGCGCAAGTTCTACATCTTCGGCGCCACCATCTGGCCGCAAGACTTCATCCTGCTTTCGGGCATCCTCATCGTGGCCGCCTTCGGCCTGTTCTTCATCACCGTGTTCGCCGGCCGGGTGTGGTGCGGCTACACCTGCCCGCAAAGCGTGTGGACATGGATTTTCATGTGGTGCGAGAAGGTCACCGAGGGCGACCGCAACCAGCGCATGAAGCTCGACAAAGCCCCCATGAGCGGCAACAAGTTCCTGCGCAAGTTCGCCAAGCACAGCCTGTGGCTGCTGATCGGTTTCGTCACCGGCATGACCTTCGTCGGCTATTTCTCGCCGATCCGTGAACTGGCCATCGAATTCTTTACCGGTCAGGCCGACGGCTGGGCCTACTTCTGGGTCGGCTTCTTCACCCTCGCCACCTACGGCAACGCCGGCTGGCTGCGCGAGCAGGTGTGCGTGTACATGTGCCCCTACGCGCGCTTCCAGAGTGTGATGTTCGACAAGGACACGCTGATAGTTTCCTACGACCCGCGTCGTGGCGAAACCCGCGGCCCGCGCAAAAAGGACCTGGACTACAAGGCCGCCGGCCTGGGCGACTGCATCGACTGCACCATGTGCGTGCAGGTCTGCCCCACCGGCATCGATATCCGTGACGGCCTGCAGATCGAGTGCATCGGCTGCGCCGCGTGCATCGATGCCTGTGACAACATCATGGACAAGATGAATTACCCAAGGGGGCTGATCAGCTACACCACCGAGCACAACCTGTCCGGGCAGAAGACCCACATGCTGCGCCCGCGCCTGATCGGCTATGCCGTGGTACTGCTGGTGATGATGGTCGGCCTGGCCACCGCCTTCGCCACCCGTTCGCTGGTCGGTTTCGACGTCAGCAAGGACCGCGTGCTGTACCGCGAGAACGCCCAGGGCCGGATCGAGAACGTGTATAGCCTGAAGGTGATGAACAAGGACCAGCGTGACCACGTCTACGTGCTGGACGCCACCGGCCTGCCGGACCTGAAGCTTGAAGGCCAGCGCGAGATCCGCGTGGACGCTGGTGATATCGTCAGCCTGCCGGTGCAGCTGTCGATCGCGCCCGAGAAACTGCCATCGACCACCAACGAAATTACCTTCATCCTCAAGAGCGCCGATGACAGCGACGCCCAGGTTGAAGCCAAGAGCCGCTTCATCGGCCCACAGATCCGCTAAGAGAGATAACCCACAATGCCTGCCACCGCCGCCAGCCCCTGGTACAAGCACCTCTGGCCCTGGATCATCATCGGCATTCTCGCCACCTCGGTGTGCCTGAGCCTGACCATGGTCAGCATCGCCGTGCACAACCCGGACAACCTGGTGAACGACAACTACTACGAGGCTGGCAAGGGCATCAACCGCTCGCTGGACCGAGAACTGCTGGCGCAGATGCTGGGCCTGAAGGCCGGCGTGCACCTGGACGAGCTGACCGGCGAAGTGGACGTGCGCCTGGCCGGCAACAGCGACCCGCAGAGCCTGGAGCTGAACCTGATCTCGCCAACCCAGCCGGAGAAAGACCGCAAGGTGCTGTTGAGCCGGGTCGAGGCTGGGCGCTATGTGGGGCAGCTGGAGGACAAGGTTGACGGGCGGCGCTTCGTTGAGCTGCTGGGTAGCGAAGGTGGCCAGGTTTGGCGCTTGTTCGAGGAAGAAAAGGTCGAGCATGGTGTGACCTTGCAGCTGGGTGATGAAGCACTGCAAGGTGCCGAGCACCAATAATCGCACCTCCGCCGCTCCTTGTAGGAGCGGGTTTACCCGCGAATGCGTCAAACCTGAAAACATCATTGCCTGATCTGACGCATTCGCGGGTAAACCCGCTCCCACAGGTGCCGTGCCCAACCCAGCCGATTTGTTTAAGGCAATGATGTGATGACCCAGCCCACCCCCTGCTACCACTGCGCAATGCCCGTCCCCGCCGGCAGCCGCTTCAACGCCGTGGTCCTCGGTGAGTCCCGGCAGTTCTGCTGCCCCGGCTGCCAGGCAGTGGCCGAGTCGATCGTCGCCGGTGGCCTGGAACACTACTACCAGCACCGCAGCGACAACTGCGCCAACCCCGAGGCCCTGCCCAGGCAGCTACAGGACGAACTGGCCCTCTACGACCGCAGCGACGTTCAGCAAACCTTCGTTCGCCATGCTGGCGACCTGGCCGAGACCACCCTGCTGGTCGAAGGCATCAGCTGCGCCGCCTGCGGCTGGCTGATCGAAAAGCACCTGCGCAACCTGCCCGGCGTCGCCGAGGCGCGCCTGAACCTGTCCAACCATCGCCTGCTGCTGAACTGGGATGACAAGCAACTGCCGCTCTCGCGCCTGCTCGCAGAGCTGCGCCAGATCGGCTACGCCGCCCACCCCTATCAGCCCGACCAGGCCGCCGAGCAACTGGCCCGCGAGAACCGCAGCGCCCTGCGCCGCCTGGGCGTGGCCGGGCTGCTGTGGTTCCAGGCGATGATGGCAACCATGGCCACCTGGCCGGAATTCAACATCGACCTGTCGCCCGAGCTGCACACCATTCTGCGCTGGGTGGCGCTGTTTCTCACCATCCCCATCGTGTTCTACAGCTGCGCACCGTTCTTCAAAGGCGCGGCACGCGACCTGCGTACCCGCCACCTGACCATGGACGTTTCGGTGTCGCTGGCCATTGGCCTGGCGTTCGGCGCCGGTATCTGGACCGCCATCACCGGCAGCGGCGAGCTGTATTTCGACACCGTGGGCATGTTCGCGCTGTTCCTGCTCACTGGCCGTTACCTGGAGCGCCGCGCCCGCGAACGCACCGCCGCGGCCACCGCGCAGCTGGTCAACCTGCTGCCGGCCTCGTGCCTGCGCCTGGACGCCGTCGGCCGCAGCGAACGCATCCTGCTCAGCGAACTGCAGCGCGGTGACACAGTGCAGGTGCTGCCAGGCGCGGTAATCCCCGCCGACGGGCGCATCGTCGAAGGCCGCTCCAGCGTCGATGAATCGTTGCTGACCGGTGAATACCTGCCGCAACCACGGCGGGTCGGCGAGCGGGTCACCGGCGGTACCCTGAACGTCGAAAGCACCCTGAACGTGGAAGTCGAAGCCCTCGGCCACGACTCGCGGTTGTCGGCCATCGTCCGCCTGCTGGAACGCGCCCAGACCGAAAAACCACGCCTGGCCGAAATCGCCGACCGGGCCTCGCAGTGGTTCCTGCTGTTCTCGCTGTTGGCCGCCGCGGCCATCGGCCTGTGGTGGTGGCACCTGGACCCGGCGCGGGCGTTCTGGATCGTGCTGGCCATGCTGGTAGCGACCTGCCCCTGCGCGCTGTCCCTGGCCACGCCAACGGCGCTTACCGCAGCCACTGGCACGTTGCACAAGCTCGGCCTGCTGGTGACCCGTGGCCATGTGCTGGAAGGCCTGAACCAGATCGACACGGTGATTTTCGACAAGACCGGCACGCTGACCGAAGGCCGCCTGACCTTGCGCAGCATTCGACCGCTCGGCAGCCTGCCGGCCGACCGCTGCCTGGCCCTGGCCGCAGCGCTGGAGAACCGCTCCGAACACCCCATCGCCCGTGCATTCGGCCGCACCGCCACGCCTGCTGACGAGGTGCAGACCGTGCCGGGCCTGGGCCTGGAAGGGTTGGTCGACGGCCAGCGCCTGCGCATTGGCCAGGCCACCTTCGTCTGCGCCCTGAGCGGCGCGGAAATCCCCGGAGTGCCAGAGCCGCGCGGCCAGTGGCTGCTGCTGGGCGACCGCCAGGGCCCGCTGGCCTGGTTCGGCCTGGACGACCGCCTACGCGACGATGCCCCTGCCCTGCTGGCGGCCTGCAAGGCCCGTGGCTGGCGCACGCTGCTGCTGTCGGGCGACAGCTCGCCGATGGTTGCCGAAGTGGCCGCGCAGCTGGGCATCGACCAGGCCATCGGCGGGCTGCGCCCGGACGACAAACTGGACCGGCTGAAGGCGCTGCAGGCGGCCGGGCGCAAGGTGCTGATGCTGGGTGACGGGGTCAACGACGTGCCGGTACTGGCCGCCGCGGACATCAGCATCGCCATGGGCAGCGCCACCGACCTGGCCAAGACCAGCGCCGACGCCGTGCTGCTGTCCAACCGCCTGCAGGCGCTGGTACAGGCCTTCGAACTGGCCCGCCGCACCCGCCGCAACATCCTCGAGAACCTGCTGTGGGCGACCCTGTATAATGGCCTGATGTTGCCGTTCGCCGCGCTCGGCTGGATCACCCCGGTATGGGCAGCCATCGGCATGTCGGTCAGTTCGCTGATCGTGGTGCTCAATGCCCTGCGCCTGACCCGCCTGCCCCCGGCATCGGGTTTGCCATCGACCGAAGCGCCCCTGCCTGGGAGGAAGTCGCCATGCCCGCCCTCTATGTCATGATCCCGGCGGCCCTGCTGCTGGTCGGCGTGGCCGTGTACATCTTCTTCTGGGCGGTGGACAGCGGCCAGTACGACGACCTGGAAAGCCCTGCCCACAGCATCCTGTTCGACGACCAGGACCCGCGCCATCAGGCGGCGGTGAAACCTGACGACAGCAAGGCCGACACCGACAAGGAAAACCCGCCCCGTGCCTGACCTGCTGCCCCTGCTGGGCTCGGCGTTGATCCTCGGTTTGCTCGGCGGCGGCCACTGCCTGGGCATGTGCGGCGGCCTGATGGGCGCGCTGACCCTTGCCATCCCGCCTGAACAACGTGGGCGGCGCATGCGCCTGCTGCTCGCGTACAACCTTGGCCGCATTCTCAGTTATGCCTGTGCCGGCCTGCTGCTGGGCCTGGCCGGCTGGGCCGTGGCCAGCAGCCCGGCGGCGCTGGCACTGCGGGTGGTGGCGGCGCTGCTGTTGATCGCCATGGGGCTGTACCTGGCAGGCTGGTGGAGCGGGCTGACCCGCATCGAGGCGCTGGGCCGGGGACTGTGGCGGCATATTCAGCCAGCGGCGTCGCGCTTGCTGCCGGTGTCCAGCGTGCCTCGGGCGTTGTTGCTGGGGGCGCTATGGGGGTGGCTACCATGCGGCCTGGTATACAGCACCCTGCTGTGGGCGGCCAGTCAGGGCAATGCCGGGTACAGCGCGGCGCTGATGCTGGCGTTCGGCGTGGGGACCTGGCCGGTGCTACTGGCCACGGGGCTGGCGGCTGAGCGAGTAAACCGGTTGTTGAAACGGCGCAGTGTGCGGGTGGCTGGCGGGGTGCTGGTAATGCTGTTTGGGGTATGGACTCTGCCCGGGCCGCATCAGCATTGGTTGATGGGGCATTGAGGGGGCCGCTGTGCAGCCCAATCGCCAGCAAGCGAGCTCCCACAGGTACTGCACAAGGCTTGAGGTTTGCACGGCCCCTGTGGGAGCTGGCTTGCCGGCGATTGGGCCGCACGGCGGCCCCCGCTTGCACCGCCGTTTCCCCTTGATACAAATCAACACCGGTTCCTGCAGACAGCCATAGACTCCGGGGCACTGCTGCTCTTTCCGGGGACCACCCTCATGCTCGACGACCTACGTTGGGATACCGACCTGATCCGCCGCTACGACCTGGCCGGGCCACGCTACACCTCCTACCCGACCGCCGTGCAACTGCACAGCGAAGTGGGTTCGTTCGACCTGCTCCACGCCCTGCGCGAGAGCCGTCGGGCCGTGCGCCCGCTGTCGCTGTACGTGCACGTGCCGTTCTGCGCCAACATCTGCTACTACTGCGCCTGCAACAAGGTCATCACCAAGGACCGCGCCCGCGCTGCGCCCTACCTGCAGCGCCTGGAGCAGGAAATCCAGCTGATCGCCTGCCACCTCGATCCCAAGCAGCGTGTCGAGCAGTTGCACTTCGGCGGCGGCACGCCAACCTTCCTCAGCCATGTGGAACTGCGCCAGCTGATGGCCACCCTGCGCCAGCACTTCCACCTGCTGGACGACGACTCCGGTGACTACGGCATCGAGATCGACCCGCGCGAAGCCGACTGGTCGACCATGGGCCTGCTCCGCGAACTGGGCTTCAACCGCGTCAGCCTGGGCGTGCAGGACCTCGACCCAGCCGTGCAGCGCGCGGTCAACCGCCTGCAGAGCCTGGAGCAGACCCGCACCCTGATCGAAGCCGCGCGCACCCTGCAGTTCCGCTCGATCAACCTCGACCTGATCTACGGCCTGCCCAAGCAAACCCCGGAAGGCTTTGCCCGCACTGTCGAAGAAGTGATCCGCCTGCAACCCGACCGCCTGTCAGTGTTCAACTACGCCCACCTGCCCGAACGCTTCATGCCGCAACGGCGCATCGACAGCAATGACCTGCCCAGCGCGGCCGCCAAGCTGGAGATGCTGCACGCCACCATCGACCAGCTGACCGCCGCCGGCTACCGCTACATCGGCATGGACCACTTCGCCCTGCCCGACGACGAGCTGGCCATCGCCCAGGAAGAAGGCACCCTGCAGCGCAACTTCCAGGGCTACACCACCCATGGGCACTGCGACCTGATCGGCCTGGGCGTGTCGGCCATCAGCCAGATCGGCGACCTGTACTGCCAGAACAGCAGCGACCTCAACACCTACCAGGACAGCCTGTCCAACGCCCAGTTGGCCACCCAGCGCGGCCTGCTGTGCAACCACGACGACCGCATCCGCCGTGCAGTGATCCAGCAACTGATCTGCCATTTCGAGCTCGATTTCGAGCCGATCGAACAGGCATTCACCATTGATTTTCGCGGCTACTTCAACGACCTCTGGCCAGAACTGCTGACCTTGCAGCGCGACGGCCTGATCCGCCTGGATGACAAAGGCATCCGCATCCTGCCGGCCGGCCGCCTGCTGGCGCGCTCGGTATGCATGGTGTTCGACGCCTACCTGGCGATGCACAACCGCCAGCGCTTCTCGCGGGTGATCTGAACCGAGTCGTTCAACCGCATGGACAAAGTTCCTTGCCAGGCACACCATGGGCACAGCGAAGGCCCCGGCGCACACCCGCCGGGGCCGGGCCAGCTCGCACCACAACAGCGCACGCTGGCCTACAACCTATGCCGTGAGTTACCCTTACGTCTTATGTGTGCTTTCCCACAAGGATCGAATGAAAATGTCCGAGCCAGTCAAACTGCGCCCACACAACCAGGCCCATTGCAAGGACTGCAGCCTGGCCCCCCTGTGCCTGCCTCTGTCGCTCAACCTGGAAGACATGGATGCACTGGATGAAATCGTCAAACGTGGGCGGCCGTTGAAAAAAGGCGAGTTTCTGTTCCGCCAGGGCGACAATTTCGGCTCGGTCTACGCGGTACGTTCCGGCGCGCTGAAAACCTTCAGCCTCAGCGACAGCGGCGAAGAGCAGATCACCGGCTTCCACCTGCCCAGCGAGCTGGTCGGCCTGTCGGGCATGGACACCGAAGCCTACCCGGTGTCGGCCCAGGCCCAGGAAACTACCTCGGTGTGCGAAATCCCGTTCGAACGCCTCGACGAGCTGTCGGTGCAGCTACCGCAGCTACGCCGCCAACTGATGCGGGTAATGAGCCGGGAAATCCGCGACGACCAGCAGATGATGCTGCTGCTGTCGAAAAAGACCGCCGACGAGCGTATTGCCACCTTCCTGGTCAACCTGTCGGCACGCTTCCGCGCCCGCGGCTATTCGGCCAACCAGTTCCGCCTGAGCATGTCGCGCAACGAAATCGGCAACTACCTGGGCCTGGCGGTGGAAACCGTGTCACGGGTGTTCACCCGCTTCCAGCAGAATGGCCTGATCCGTGCCGAAGGCAAGGAAGTGCACATTCTCGACCCGATCCAGCTGTGCGCGCTGGCCGGTGGAGCAATGGAGGCCTGAGGCCGGCGTTTAGCGGGTATACTTGGGCATTCGTTTTCCCAGGATACCCGCAACAATGCACAGCGACGCCTTCGACCTCAAAGCCCTGATCCGCCCGGTAGTGGACTTCCCCAAACCGGGCGTGATCTTCCGCGATATCACCCCGCTGTTCCAGTCGCCGCGCGGGCTGCGCTATGTAGCCGACCAGTTCATCGAGCGCTACGTCGAAGCCGAGTTCAGCCACATCGGTGCCATGGATGCCCGGGGCTTCCTGATCGGCTCGATCATCGCACACCAACTGAACAAGCCGCTGATCCTGTTCCGCAAGCAAGGCAAGCTGCCGGCTGATGTGCTGAGCGAGGGTTACCAGACCGAGTACGGCGAAGCCTTCCTGGAAGTGCATGCCGACAGCCTGTGCGAAGGGGATTCGGTGTTGATCTTCGATGACCTGATTGCTACGGGCGGTACGCTGCTGGCAGCGGCCAACCTGGTGCGCCGGACCGGTGCGCAGGTGTTCGAGGCGGCGGCGATCATCGATCTGCCGGAGCTGGACGGGTCGCGCCGGCTGCAGGCGGCCGGGGTACCGACTTTCTGCCTGACCGAGTTTTCTCTTAGCGAGTACTGAGTTGGGTTTTGGGGCTGCTTTGCAGCCCATTCGCGGCACAAGGCCGCTCCTACAGGGATCGCGAAATATCCGAAAATTACGCGGCCCCTGTAGGAGCGGCCTTGTGCCGCGAATGGGGCGCAAAGCGGCCCCAACAATTCTGAATCAGAGCGAAATCGGCCGACGCCCTGCAAACGCATGGGCCAAGGTTCCACCATCCACCAACTCCAGCTCGCCACCCAGCGGCACGCCATGGGCAATCCGCGACGCCACCAGGCCCTTCTCGCTCAGCAACTGGGCAATGTAATGCGCCGTCGCCTCCCCTTCCACCGTCGGGTTGGTTGCCAGGATCACCTCGGTGAAGGTGCCCTGCTCCTCAATCCGCGCCATCAGCTGCGGAATCCCGATCGCCTCGGGCCCCAGCCCGTCCAGCGGCGACAAGTGGCCCTTGAGCACGAAGTAGCGACCACGGTAGCCGGTCTGCTCCACTGCATACACATCGGTCGGCCCTTCGACCACACACAACTGGGTATCGTCACGGCGCGTGTCGGCGCATTGCGGGCACAGCTCCTGCTCGGTCAGGGTACGGCACTGACGGCAATGCCCAACCCCTTCCATGGCCTGGGTCAAGGCCTGTGCCAGGCGCAGGCCACCGCTACGGTCACGCTCGAGCAGTTGCAGGGCCATGCGCTGGGCGGTTTTCTGGCCAACACCCGGGAGAATACGCAGGGCGTCGATCAGTTGGCGGATGAGTGGGCTGAAGCTCATGGGAAAGGCCTGACAAATCAATAAGAGGCGGTTTATACCCAGCGGGGGCAGTGGCGTCAAATCAGCCATGCGCACATCGCAAGGCTTGCGCGGTCCCTGTAGGAGCGGCCTTGTGTCGCGATGGGGCGCGAAGCGGCCCCAGGTTATCAGCTTCTCAGCATGGATTGCCGGGGCTGCTGCGCAGCCCTTTCGCGACACAAGGCCGCTCCTACAAAGACCGCGCAGGCTGCAGGAACGCACAAAAAACCGCCGCTGGTATCAGCGGCGGTTTTCGGTAACGCAAATGCCCTTAGAACGGCATCTTGAAGCCCGGCGGCAGCTGCATGCCGGCGGTCATGCTGCCCATCTTGTCCTGGCTGTTCTGCTCGACCTTGCGCACCGCGTCGTTCAGTGCCGCAGCGATCAGGTCTTCCAGCACTTCCTTGTCGTCTTCATCAGTCGACATCAGGCTCTGGTCGATGCTGACACGCTTGACGTCGTGACGACCGGTCATCACCACGCTCACCAGGCCACCACCGGACTGGCCGGTGACTTCGGCGTTGGCCAGCTCTTCCTGCATCTTCTGCATCTTTTCCTGCATCTGCTGGGCCTGCTTCATCAGGCCGGCCATGCCACCTTTCATCATGGGGGTATACCTCGATTGGGTCATGTGATGCGGCCCGGCACCGGGCCGGCCGCATGGTTATCCGTTACTGGCCCTGATTAACCAGGGCTTCTACAGGCTCAATAGTATCCTGCCGCACCTTGGCGCCGAACAACTTGATCATCTGCTGGATCAACGGATCCTGCTCGATCGAGGTGACTGCGTCCTGCTGGCGCTCGGCGCGTTTGCGCGCCGCCGCCTGGGCCGGGGTTTCCTGCTCGGGCAGGATCAGCTCGATGCGCAGGTTCAGCGTGCGCCCCAGGTGCTGGTTGAGCGCTTCGTTAAGGCGCCGTTGCTGGGTGGCGTTGAACAGCGCACCCTGGCCAGGGTCCAGGTGCAGCAGCCAGTCGTCGCCATCGACGGCAATCAACGTACAGTTTGCCGCGATGTTGCCTGTCATCCCGGATACAGGCAACTGTGGGAATAATTCCAGCCATTGCAGGGCCAGGCCGGTGGCCGGCTTGGCTGCGGGCAGCGGTTCGGCTGCCGGCTTGGGTGCTTCTTCCTGGACGTGTTCGGCCAGTTCGTCCAGGTAGCTGAAGCCGACCGGGTCGCTTTCGCCGCCGTAATAGTCCTCGTCCAGGGGCGGTTCGTCGTCGCGATCCATGCCCACGGCGGCATAGGCGGACGGGTCGAAGGGTGGCTCGTCATCGTGCGCCGGGGCGGCAGGTGCCGGCGTGGGCGCAGCGGCCGGTGCAGGAGCCGGCGCAGGCTCGGCCACTACCGGTGCGGGCGTTGGCGCGGGCTCTTCCCATGGCAGGTCAACCACCTCTGCCACGGGTTCTGGTGCTGGCTCAGGTTCACTGACCGGGGCAGGCTCAGCTGCCACCACAGGCTCGACAACCGGCTGTGGCGCTGGCTCGACCGGTGCGGGCGCCTGCACTTGCTGCTCGGCAACCGGTGCAACAGGCGCCACGACAGCAGCGGCCGGCGGCGCCACGGCAACCGCCGGCGCTGCCACCGGTGTTGCAGGATCAGCTGTGGCCTGGCTGATCCCCACTGGCTTTAGTACCGGCTTCGGCGCGTCGTCGGTGTCAGCGGGGCGGAACGCCAGCATGCGCAGCAGGACCATTTCGAAGCCGCCGCGCGGGTCCGGCGCAAGTGGCAGGTCACGGCGGCCGATCAGGCCCATCTGGTAATAGAACTGCACGTCCTCGGCTGGCAATGCCGAGGCCAGCGCCAGCACCCGCTCACGGTCGCCCTGGCCATTGTCCACCGCTTCCGGCAGCGCCTGGGCAATGGCCACGCGGTGCAGCACATTGAGCATCTCGGCCAGCACGCCAGCCCAGTCCGGCCCCTGCTCGGCCAGGTTGCGCACGGCCTCGAGCAAGGCCCGGGCATCGCCTTCGAGCAGCGCCTGCAGCACCCCGTAGACTTGGCCATGATCAAGGCTGCCGAGCATGGCCCGCACATCGGCGGCCAGTACCTTGCCTTCGCCAAAGGCGATGGCCTGGTCGGTCAGGCTCATGGCGTCGCGCATCGAACCATCGGCCGCGCGCCCCAGCAGCCACAGGGCATCCGGCTCGAACGGCACGTTCTCGGCGGCCAGAACATGGCTGAGGTGCTCGACCACCCGCTCCGGGCTCATGTTCTTCAGCGAGAACTGCAGACAGCGCGACAGGATGGTGGCCGGCAGTTTCTGCGGGTCAGTGGTGGCGAGGATGAACTTGACGTAGGGCGGTGGCTCTTCCAGCGTCTTGAGCAAGGCGTTGAACGAGTGAGTCGAGAGCATGTGCACTTCGTCGATCAGGTAGACCTTGAAGCGCCCACGGCTCGGCGCGTACTGCACGTTATCGAGCAGTTCGCGGGTGTCCTCGACCTTGGTGCGGCTGGCGGCGTCGATCTCGATCAGGTCGACGAAACGGCCTTCGTCGATCTCCCGGCACACCGAACAGGTACCGCAGGGCGTTGAGGTGATGCCGGTTTCGCAGTTCAGGCACTTGGCGATGATACGGGCAATGGTCGTCTTGCCCACACCCCGGGTACCAGTGAACAGATAGGCATGGTGCAGGCGCTGGTTGTCCAAGGCATTGATCAAGGCCTTGAGCACATGGGTCTGGCCGACCATTTCGCGGAACGAGCGCGGACGCCATTTACGTGCAAGAACCTGATAACTCATCGAAAAACCATCGCAGCCTGATCGAGCGGAAGATCGCTAATGCTAGCGGAGCGGGGGCAAAATTGCACCCTGCGCAAGTCGTCTAAGCTTTGAAACTGGCGCGCCATCCAGGGAGGATCGCCTTTGCGAAGACTGCTGGCCCTGTTGCTGCTGTGGAGCACCTACAACCAGGCTGAACAGCCCGTGGTGCGTTTTTCTGTCGCCGAGAGCTGGAGCATGCCGCTGGTGCGCATCGAAGGCGACCAGCCGGTGGAAGGCATGCTGTACGACCTGATGCAGGCCTTGGCCAAGGGAGTGGGCATCCGCCCTGAATACCACGTCATGGCCCGCCTGCGCCTGCAGGAGGCGATGAACAGCGGTGATATCGATGTGCGCTGCTATGTCAGCACCCAGTGGTTCAATGACCGGCCAGGGGATTTTGTCTGGAGCATTCCACTGCTGCACCAGCGAGACCTGCTGGTAGGACGCGCTGGCAATAGTACTCCGCTGCCCCCGGAGCAATTGCCTGCCCAGGCCATCGGTACGGTGCTTGGCTACACCTATTCGACCTTGCAACCGCTGCTCGCCCAGGGTCGCCTGCACCGCGAGGACAGCCGCAGCCAGTTGCTGGTACTGCAGAAGCTGCAAGCCGGGCGCTATCGGCATGCGGTAAGCAACCAGCTGTCGTTGCAGTGGTTCAACCAGGGCCTGCCCACCGAACAGCAATTGCAGGCGCTGGCAGTACTGGAAGAACAGGACCTGGGGTGCATGGTACGCAATGACCCGTCGATACCGACCCAAGGGCTGCTGCGGGCGCTGGTGCGAATGAAGCAGTCGGGGGAGATCGAGCGGATTGTGCAGCGGTATGGGGGGACGGGCAACCAAGAACCCATGTCTGTGGCTCGCCCCTGAGCCACGCATACCTGATGAAAGACAAACCCGCCCGAAAATTGCACACCCGCTGTGGGAGCGGGTTCACCCGCGAACACCGGCAAAGCCGGTGCCATCCATCGCGTCGCGTTCTTCGCGGGTCAACCCGCTCCCACAGGGTTAATTGATATCCCTGCTATCTCTACTTACTCCAAGGCCGACTTCACTGGCTTCTACGCTCAACTGCCAGTGCCACAGCATCCGCCTGCCCCCAGGCAATCTGCATGGCCCGCAACCCGTGCTCCAGCAACTGCCGCGTCTCCTCGTCCTGGATACGCTCCAGCGCACGCCGGCTGTCGCTATAGGCAAACATCAGGTAGTGGGTGACATTCATCAACGCGAACTCCATCGGCACGATGCCTTCGCTGATGGCGCGGGAAAGGGATTTACCTTGGGGAAGCTCGAAAACGTGGGGTGGATCGGGGACTAGTTTTTTCATGGGTTCACCATACCGGGCTGAGAACACCCTTTCGCTTCCACACGTAGGGCGACAGTTGTACGCGGGGTGGAAGACCAGGGGTATGGTGAGCCCGGCAGGCCGGAGGCCTCCCACGTACAACTGTCATGACGACAGCCACCACACCCCAGGCTTCCACACCCGATCGCTGAACCGACAGCGACCGCAAAAGCCTAGTGGGCGGTGATTCCCGGGACAATCAGACGGGAGTCGACAGAGTGCGTAGGATATTTCGACACCTCCTACAGAAAAAGCGGGAAATTGCCCTGACCGTTGTAGGAAGCATCCTGAAAGCAGATCGCATTCCTGCTACCGATTGCTCGTCTTGAGGAATGTCGCTCTCACACAGCCGCAACCAAACCCGCACTCAAGAACATCCCAACGCCAAACACAGAATGCGTGGCCAGGCTCTTCAAGCAGTTGCGCGCAGGCGTCGGCGTCCTCGACGCAAAGAACCCCGCGCCCATCGCCGGCTGCATGAAGCACAAAGGCGCCACGACCGTCACCACACCAACAACCAGCGCAGGCAACAATGTAGGTGCCAGCAACCAGCCCTCCCCCACGATCATGACCAGCAGCATCGCGAACAGCACGCCGATGGCGTAATGAATCCCCCACCCCAACGCCAGCTCATGCCGCACCGGTTCCGCCTTGGCAATCGCCTGGTGCCGCACACGCCCGTGCAGCAAATGCCCCGCCCAACGCCCGACCATGGCGAAGTTCAGCGTGGCGACACCCATCCGTTTAAGCAGCAGCCCCCACAAGTCCATCACCATCGTGGCACCGATACCAATCGGCAAGGCAGCGGAAAACATCGCAGTAAAGGTCATTGAACAAGCCCTCCAAGTTGACGGTCATCACCATGCCGCGCAGCATAGAAGTTGAAGTCAACTTCAAGTCAAGGGCCCGAAATGGACATTGCCGACGTCGCCAAGCGCACAGGCGTACCCGCCTCGACGCTGCGCTACTACGAGAAGAAAGGCCTGCTCAAGTCACTCGCCGGGCCTGGCCAGCGGCGGCAGTTCGCAGCCGATGTTGCAGACCGGCTGGCGCTGATCGCCCTGGGCCAGGCTGCGGGGTTTTCGCTGGATGAAGTGGGGGCGATGCTGGTGGACCTGCAGGTCGACCGGCAGATGCTGATCGCCAAGGCCGACGAACTGGATGCACGGATCAGGCGCTTGCAGGCAATGAGCAAGGGCTTGCGGCATGCGGCGCAGTGCCCTGAGGAAGATCACCTGGAATGCCCGAAATTCCAGCGGCTGATGAAGCTGTCGGCGGCTGGGCATGGAAAAAACAGAGCAGTTCAACAGCTACCTTTAAGCGCCCAGGATAAAACCACCATCTGAATGCTTCATCATCTGAATAGAGTAATGGCAATACGATATCAAAACGCCATTGCTCAGTGTAGAGTTACGCGCCTCCGCGCCCAGCCGTGCGCCGAGAACAGTACTCACACTCAGGAAATGTTGCATGTCCACAATTCGAAATCTGACCGCTGCCGCACTGATAGCGCTGACCACTGGTTGTGCTACCGGCCTCAATTCGGCCCAAGAGTCGGAACTTGCCAGCTATCGCGCCAGAAACCTCGCGGTTGAAGAAAAAAGCCCAGGGCTTGCTGCCGGCCTTGGCCTGCTTCCAGGTGGCGGCTCGTTCTATGGTCGTGCATATGGCTTTGGCGTGGTGAACCTGCTGTTCTGGCCGCTTTCCATTCTGTGGGACCCGGTGAGTGGGCATGACGCTGCAGAGATGATCAACTACCAAGCCACCAAAGCCCATGTTGCAACGCTGAAAAAGCACGACATGGACGAACTCGATGCCAAGCTGGAATCCGACTCGATCGACCTCAAGCGCTACACGCTCGACAAACGCAGAATCGATGAGAAATACAACCTGTAAAGGCATCTGCCGCACAGCGCGACGCTCGGCCTTTCAATAGTTGAAGCCATACACGATGTATGGCTTTCGTCTTGCACTACCGGCATCTCACTCAAGGATTATTAAAGTGACCTACTTCCGTGTGTTTCTGGTCTCGGTATTTATTGCCCTTTGCACAGGGTGCGCTTCGCCTGCTCAAATCTCCGGAATGTCCGTGGCATCCGACCAGACCGATGCGCAGTTTTACGATCAACGCCTGCATCGCAATATTCAGGTAACCGAAGTAAATGGCGGAGACGCCACCAACCCGCTCTGGACTTCGGAAATCGACGGCCCGGACTTTGGCGCTGCACTCAAACAATCACTTGCCAGTGCTGACCTGCTTGGCGAAGCACCAGCCGCCTACACCCTGCGCGCCAACCTGCTACGCGTCGACCAACCCATTTTTGGCCTGGACTTCGAAGTTACCTGCGAGGCTGAATATACGTTGACCGAGTCCGCTACAAACACCGTAATTTTCCGAGAGATCATCAGGACGCCCTTTACCGCTGGCGTTGGCGACTCCGTTATCGCGATCAAGCGCCTGCGCCTGGCCAATGAAGGTTCGGCACGCACAAATATCAACACGCTGCTGAAGCGCCTGAAGGAACTCAAACTTGAGACCAGACAGGTTTCTTTGAAGTAATGAACGCCTGCTGATAGCGGCTTTCGATGCGGGTAGGACGACAGCGCCTACTCCGCTGCATCGGCGCGGTCGCGGCAGGACTGGCGGCCAAACCAGAGCGAAGTTGGGTAAAGCGAGAAATCCTTGAGAATTCAAGGACCTGAAATGGAGGCGGCCCCACCAGCCACACCCCGGCACTCGATGTTCCCGCTATGGCTGCTCCCTTCCGGGCCTGACCAGGTTAACGGGTAATCAATGCGGGGGGACCGATGGGGCCACCACTACAAGGCTCGCTGAGCAGCGAGTGGCGCCATTGTACCGGTCTTGGGGGCAGATACAACCTCTGGAGGAGAAAAAGTCATCATTTCTCAATGACTTGTCCGGGCCGGGGTGGCCTGGAGCTGCCAATTCGCGGGTGAACCCGCTCCTACAGGGTTAGCGCTGACAGCAAGACCAGCGCAGGACTTGTGGGAGCGGGCGTGCCGAGGCGTCTAACCGCCGCGAAGCAGGCGCCGCGGTGGATGGCACGGGCTTCGCCCGTGTTCGCGGGCATGCCCGCTCCCACAAGGACCGCGCAAACCACAGGGATTGCGCAGGGCGTTAGACAGCGATGCCCTGCTTGCCCAGGAAGGTGACAAAGGCATCTTCATCAAGCACCTTCACGCCCAACTCACTGGCCTTGGCCAGCTTGGACCCCGCACCCGGCCCCGCCACCACGCAGTGGGTCTTGCCGGATACCGAACCCGCCACCTTGGCCCCCAGGCTTTCCAGCTTTTCCTTGGCGATGTCGCGGCTCATGCGCTCAAGGGTGCCGGTCAGCACCCAGGTCTGGCCGGCCAGCGGCAAGCCTTCGGCCACTTTCTTCTCGCTGCTCCAGTGCATGCCGAACGCCAGCAACTGTGCCTCGATGTCCCGGGCCAGCTTCTGGTTGGCTTCATCCTTGAAGAACTCGCGCACGGCTTCGGCCTGCTTGGCCGCCAGGGCCTGACGCAGGTCGATACCGTCGGCGGCGATGATCTTGTCCAGGCTGTCTAGCTTGGCCACCAGCTTCTCGGCACCGGTCGGGCCAACGGAGGCGATGTCGAGTTTGGCGATCATCCCGGCCAGGGTGGTGCTGGCAGCGAATTCGGCAGCCAGCTCGCCTTCGTCCTGCAGTTGCATGCCGCTGTCGAGCAGCTGCTTGATGACCTTGCGGTTGTGCTCGTCCTCGAAGAAGTTGTGGATCTCGTACGCAACCTCCAGGCCGATGTCCGGCAGGTAGGTGAGCACTTGCGGCAGCGCTTGCTGCACGCGCGCCAGGCTGCCCAGCGAGCGGGCCAGCACCTTCGCGGTCTCCTCGCCTACGTCCGGGATACCCAGGGCGTAGATGAAGCGCGCCAGGCCCGGGCGCTTGCTGGCTTCGATGGCATCCAGCAGCTTCTTGCTGGACACTTCGGCAAAGCCTTCCAGGCCGACGATCTGGTCGAATTCCAGCTTGTACAGGTCGGCCGGCGAGCCGATCAGGCCTTCGTCCACCAGTTGCTCGACGCTCTTCTCGCCCAGGCCGTCGATGTCCATGGCGCGGCGTGACACGTAGTGGATGATTGCCTGCTTGAGCTGGGCGCCACAGGCCAGGCGACCGACGCAGCGGTACACCGCCCCCTCGCTGGTGGTTTCCTTGCCCTTGCTACGCTTGACCAACTGGGTACGCTCGACCTGCGAGCCGCATACCGGGCACTCACTCGGCACCTGCACCGGGCGCGCATCTTCCGGGCGGCGCTCCAGCACCACCTGCATCACCTGCGGAATCACGTCACCGGCGCGGCGGATGATCACCGTGTCGCCAATGCGCAGGCCCAGGCGGGCGATTTCGTCCATGTTGTGCAGGGTGGCGTTGGACACGGTCACACCGGCCACCTTGACCGGCTTAAGGCGCGCCACAGGCGTTACCGCGCCGGTGCGGCCGACCTGGAACTCGACATCCAGCACCTCGGTCAGCTCCTCCATGGCCGGGAACTTGTGGGCAATCGCCCAGCGCGGCTCACGAGCACGGAAGCCCAGTTCGCGCTGGGCGGCCAGGCTGTTGACCTTGAACACCACGCCGTCGATTTCGTAGGGCAGGCTGTTGCGTCGCTCGCCGATGTCGCGGTAGTAGGCCAGGCATTCTTCGATACCGGCGGCATGCTTGAGTTCGCGGCTGATCGGCAACCCCCACGCCTTGAGCTGTTCGAGGATGCCGATGTGGCTGTCGCCAATGCTCGCAGACACCTGGCCGACGCCATAGCAACAGAACTCCAACGGCCGGCTGGCGGTGATTTTCGAGTCCAGCTGACGCAGGCTGCCGGCTGCGGCGTTGCGCGGGTTGGCGAAAGTCTTGCCACCGGCTTCGGCCTGGGCGGCGTTGAGCCGGTCGAAACCGGCCTTGCTCATGTACACCTCGCCGCGCACCTCCAGCACCGCAGGCCATCCCTCGCCTTGCAGCCTGAGCGGGATGTTGCGCACGGTGCGTACGTTGGCACTGATGTCTTCGCCGGTGGTGCCGTCGCCACGGGTGGCGCCCTGTACGAGCAGACCGTCGCGGTACAGCAAGCTCACGGCCAGGCCGTCGAGCTTGGGCTCGCAGCTGTAGTCGACCGCACCGGGCTGGTCGAGGCCGTCTACCACGCGGCGGCCGAACTCACGCAGGTCGGCTTCTTCGAAAGCGTTGCCCAGGCTGAGCATGGGCACTTCGTGGCGGACCTGGCTGAACGCGGCCAGGGCTGCGCCACCGACGCGCTGGGTGGGCGAGTCGGGGGTTACCAGGTGTGGGTATTCGGCTTCAAGCGCCTTGAGCTCGTTGAACAGGCGGTCGTATTCGGCATCGGGCACGCTTGGCTCATCGAGCACGTAGTAGCGGTAGTTGTGCTGGTCGAGCTCGGCACGCAGTTCGTGGATACGGGTTTCGGCGGTCATGGGATTTGTCTTCTCTTGCAAAGCAAAAGAGCAGCCTGGGGGTGGTGCCGGGGGTTTGAGGTATTTATTGCCTGTGCCGGCCTCTTCGCGGGTAAACCCGCTCCTACAGGGACACCACAAACCTCAAGGGCTGTGGTGTCCCTGTAGGAGCGGGTTTACCCGCGAAGGGGCCGGAACAGGCGATAACAACACCCGAACCGACCAGCACGCCCTGAGGCTGCTCTTTCGTCTGGATCTGTCAGCGCTTCTGGGTCAGCGCACGGCGCTCGAACTCGACGATGCGCTGGCGATAGTGCTCGATGGTCTGGGCGGTCAGCACGCTGCGCTGGTCGTCCTTGAGCTCACCGTTCAGTTCGTGCGCCAGCTTGCGTGCCGCAGCCACCATCACGTCGAAGGCCTGCTTCGGATGACGCGGGCCCGGCAGGCCGAGGAAGAAGCTCACCGCGCGGGTGCTGAAGTGGTCGATGTCGTCCAGGTCGAACACGCCGGGCTTGACGGCGTTGGCCATGGAGAACAGCACCTCGCCGTGACCGGCCATGCTCTCGTGACGGTGGAAGATGTCCATTTCGCCGAAGCGCAGGCCGCTTTCCAGAATGTTCTGCAGCAGCGCCGGGCCCTTGAAGCCACCCTCGTCGCGGGAGATGACGCTGATCACCAGCACTTCCTCGGCCGGCGGCAGCTCCTTGACGCTGCTGCTGGCAGGCGCAGCACCGTTGCTGCGGGTATTTTCCGCGGCAAAGTCGTCATCGCTGTCGGCAAACAGGTCGGGCTCGCGTGGCTCGGCGCTGAGGTTCAGGTCGCCCTGCTGTGCATCCGCAGCAGCGGTGGCGCGCTTGCCGCGCTTGGCAGCCTTGGCCGGCTTGGGCTCGCGCTCGCGATCTCGCGCAGAAGCACTGAGCGACGGCAGGTCGCTTTCGTCCAGCTCAGGCTCCTTGTGGGTATCCAGCACCCGCGACGGGCCAAGCACTTCGGCATTGCCCTCTTCGTCCGGCAGGTTGGAATAACTGCGATCCAGACGGAATTTCAACTTGCCTTTCCCGCCGCGCATGCGGCGCCAGCCGTCGAAAAGAATCCCGGCAATGACAATGATGCCGATGACGATCAGCCACTCGCGCAGACCGATTTCCATGTAATCCCGTGCCTCTATAAAAATATGCTTGAAAACAAAGGGTTCAAAGCCCTTTAACACGTGGCGCCAACTCTATGTTCTGACAGGCGTTTTACCCACGCAAAAAACGAGTGACATTAAGCTAGCACGACCAAAGACAACTTTACACCGTCTGTCGCACATGGCGGGGGCATTTCGCTACGGAATATGCCCTTATCGTCGAGCATCAGGCATCGACCATGGCCATGGCCTCCTCCACGTCGACGGCAACCAGACGTGAACAGCCCGGTTCATGCATGGTCACCCCCATCAACTGATCCGCCATCTCCATGGCAATCTTGTTATGGGTGATGTAAATGAACTGCACGCTTTCACTCATTTCCTTGACCAGACGGGCGTAGCGCCCGACGTTGGCATCGTCCAGCGGCGCGTCGACTTCGTCGAGCATGCAGAACGGTGCGGGGTTCAACTTGAAGATGGCAAACACCAGCGCCAATGCGGTCAGTGCCTTCTCGCCGCCGGACAGCAGATGGATGGTGCTGTTCTTCTTGCCCGGTGGCCGCGCCATGATCGTTACCCCTGTATCGAGTAGATCTTCGCCCGTCAGTTCCAGATAAGCGCTGCCACCACCGAAAACTTTTGGGAAAAGTGCCTGTAATCCGGCATTTATCTGATCAAAGGTATCCTTGAAGCGGTTGCGGGTTTCTTTGTCGATCTTGCGAATGACGTTTTCCAGGGTCTCCAGGGCTTCGACCAGGTCGGCGTCCTGGGCGTCCAGGTAGCGCTTGCGCTCGGACTGCTGCTCGTACTCTTCGATGGCCGCCAGGTTGATCGCCCCCAGGCGCTGGATACGCGCCTCGAGCTGCTCCAGCTCCTGTTCGGTACCCTGCTCGCTGGCCTCGGCCTCGAGAGTGGCGAGCACACCTTGCAGGTCGTAGCCATCGGCCAGCAACTGCTCCTGCAAGGTCTTGCGCCGCACATCCAGGCCTTGGCACTCCAGGCGCAGCTGCTCCAGCTGGCCACGCAGCAATTGGGCCTGCTGCTCGGCCTGGGTACGACGCTTTTCGGCGTCACGCAGTTCGCGGTCGGCTTCGTCCATGTGCAGGCGGGCCTGGCGCATTTCCTCGTCGACGCTCATGCGCCGCTCCAACAGCTCTTCCAGCTTCAGGCGCAGTTCTTCCTGCGGGGCCTCGCCCTCTTCCAGGTTCAGGCTCAGTTGCTCCTGGCGCTCGATCAGGCGCGCGGCCTGCTGCTCCAGGCGCTCCAGTGCCTGCCGGGTGGAGTCGTGCTGGGCACGCAGCGAGCCCAGGCGGACAGCCAGCTGGTGGGCGTGATCCTTGTGCTGGCGGGCCTCCTGGCGCACGCGATCGAGGATTTCGCGCAAAGTGTCGCGGCGGGCCATCAACTGCTCGCGCTGCTCGGTGTCCTGGGCCATCAGCTCCAGGGCCTCCTGCAGCAGCAGGCGGGCTTCGCCCAGTTGCTCATGTTCCAGAGCGCGCTGTTCTTCCAGCTCGGTCAGCTCTTCCTGCAGGCGCCGGCGGCGCAGTTCGACCTGCTCGGCACGTGCGCGGCCAGCCGACAGGTTGGCCTTCAGCTCGCCATGCAGGCGGCTTTCTTCCTGGGTGCGACGGCGCAGTTGCTCACGCTGTTCTTCAAGGTCCAGCTGCTGCTCGCGCAGGGCCTGCAGTTGCTGTTCCAACTGCTCCAGCGCCGCTTCCTGCTCCAGTTGCTCCTGGCCGAGGCGCTCGATCTCCTGGCCGCGTGCCAGCACGCCGCCTTCGGCTTCGCCGCCACGGCGCACCCGCAGGAAGTGTCGGCCAACCCAGTAGCCATCGCGGCTGACCAGGCTCTGGCCTTCGCCGAGCGACGCGCGCTGTGCCAGCGCCTGGGCAAGGTCTTCCACGGGTTTGACGTGGCCTAGCCAGGGCGACAGGTCGACACGGCCTTCGACCTTTTCCAGCAGGCTGCCAGGCAGCGACGAGCCGGTAACGCTTGCCAGCAGCAAGCGCAACTCGCCCTGCTCCAGGCCGGCAAAATCGAGGTTACCGAGGTCGTCCACCAGCACAGCCTGCAGGTCGGCGCCAAGCACGGTTTCTACCGCAAGCTCCCAGCCCGGCTCAACCCGCAACCCTTCAGCCAGCCGCGGCCGATGCTCCAGGCCTTGGCCCTGCAGCCAGTCCGCAGCACCTGCACCCGGCTCCAGAGCAGCCTGCTGCAAGGCTTCGAGCGAGGCCAGGCGGCCGCCCAGGCGTTGCAGGTCGCCCTGCGCCTGCTGTTGGGCCTGGGTGGCCTGCTGCAGTTGTTCACGCGCGCCTTCCAGGCGCTCGACCACCTGCTCTTCGGACAACTGCAACTCTTCCAGCAACATTTCGCTACTGGCCAGCTGCTCGGCCAGTTCGAGCATGGCCGCATCCTGCGGGTCGCTGCCCAGCAGCTCGCGCTCCTCGCCCAGCTTGCGTTGGCGCTCGGCCTGGCGTTCCAGGCTGGCTTCCAGCTGCTGCAGACGCGCCTGCTGCACTTCGGCCTGGCGGCGCGGCTCGGCGGAACGGCTGTTGAAGCTGTCCCACTGTTCCTGCCAGCCGTGCATGCCCAGCTCGGCCTCTTCAAGGGCAGCGGCGGCTTCTTCGGCAGCGGCCAGGGTCATTTCCTGCTCGGGTTCGAGCATTGCCAGCTCTTCGCCCAACGTAGCCAGCAGGGTGCGGTCGTGCCCGAGGTGCGACTCGGTCTCCAGGCGCGTGCGCTCGGCTTCCTTGAAGTCATCCTGCAACTGGCGCAGGCGCTGCTGGCCGTGCTGGATGCTCTGCTCGACCCGGGCGATGTCACCGGCCACCGAGTAGAAGCGGCCCTGCACCTGGTTGAAGCGCTCGGACAATTCGTGATGGCCATCGCGCAAGCGCTCGATGCTGGCATCGGCATTGCGCTGCTCGGCCACCAGCGCCTCATGGGACACATCCTGGTCGCCGATCACCGCCTCGCGCTGGCGCACCCGTTCGTCCAGATCACGCCAGCGCAAGGCCGACAGGCGCGCCTTCAACTGGCGTTCCTGGGCTTTGTATTCCCGGTACTTCTCGGCTGCCTGGGCCTGGCGGTGCAGGCGCTCCAGCTGGCGTTCCAGCTCTTCGCGCAGGTCGGTCAGGCGCGCCAGGTTTTCCTGGGTGCGGCGGATGCGGCTCTCGGTTTCCCGGCGGCGTTCCTTGTACTTGGAAATACCGGCGGCTTCCTCGATGAAGTTGCGCAGCTCCTCGGGCTTGGCCTCGATCAGCTTGGAGATCATGCCTTGCTCGATGATCGAGTAGCTGCGCGGCCCCAGGCCGGTGCCGAGGAAGATGTCGGTGATATCGCGCCGGCGGCACTTGGTACCGTTGAGGTAGTAGCTGTTCTGCCCGTCGCGGGTGACCTTGCGGCGGATCGAGATCTCGGCGTAGGCGGCGTATTCGCCGACCATGGTGGTTTCGCTGTTGTCGAACACCAGCTCGATGCTGGCCTGGCTGACCGGCTTGCGGCCACTGGAGCCGTTGAAGATGACATCGGTCATCGACTCGCCGCGCAGGTTCTTCGCCGAACTTTCGCCCATCACCCAGCGCACGGCATCGATGATGTTGGACTTGCCACAGCCGTTGGGGCCGACCACGGCCGCCATGTTGCTGGGGAAGTTGACCGTGGTCGGGTCGACGAACGACTTGAACCCGGCCAGGCGAATGCACTTCAGGCGCATCGGTCAGCCTCGGGCCAACGCCGCCAGCACCAGTTCGCAGCTGCGCTGGCCATAGGCGGTGAGCACCTCGCGAATGCGCGGCAGGTCACGGGCGATCACGGCGTCGAGCAGGCGGGCGAACAGGTCCAGGTAATCGATCATGTTGGCCTGGCGCTGGTCCAGCGACAGGTAGTAGGCACGGCTCATCGCCGGCTGCAGGTTTTCCACGGTTTCCTGCAGGAAAGGGTTGTCAGCGAACGGATAGGCCGCCCGCATGACCGCGAAGCTGTCGGCGACGAAGGCCTTGATGTCCAGCTGGTCATGGGCTCGCTGCAGGCGCTGCTGGATCTCCAGGAACGGGCGCAGGTCGGCATCGGTGCGCCATTTTTGCGCAACCGCGTTACCCAGCAGGATGTAGAACTCGCCCATCAGTGCACACAGGCTGCGCACACTGCGCTCGTCGAGCTTGGTCACATGGGCACCCCGGCGCGGCAGGATCGCCACCAGGTGGCGGCGTTCGAGGATCAGCAGCGCCTCGCGCACCGAGCCGCGGCTGACGTTGAGTGCCTGGGTGACCTTCTGCTCCTGGATACGCTCGCCTGGCGCCAGCTCGCCACGGATGATGCGTTCGGCCAGGTAATCGGCAATCTGCTCGGAGAGGCTGTCCGGGGCCTTGAACGTCATGGTTTTCCTTCAAAATCATTGAACTGGGCACAAGGAGCGGATTGTAGCGTACTTGGCCGCTGATCGCGCAGAGGGGCCTGGCGGTTTATTTGACCTGCAAGGCAACCACACGCCCGGCGCGATCTATGCTTGGAATATGGGCAATGTGTGCGGCCGGGCTTGGACATGAGCAATTTCTTGACCTTTGAGTCAGAAAAATATTGACCAGCTGGACAGCTCTTGCTTAGAGTCCGCCCAACAACAATAAAACCATTGCGAGGCCATCCCCGTGATCCAGTTTCTCGTAAACCAGGAGCTGCGTAGTGAGCATGCCCTGGACCCGAACATGACGGTGCTGCAGTACCTGCGCGAGCACCTGGGCAAACCTGGCACCAAGGAGGGCTGCGCCAGTGGTGACTGCGGTGCCTGCACCGTGGTGGTCGGCGAACTGACCCAGGACGACCAAGGCAACGACAGCATCCGCTACCGTAGCCTCAACTCGTGCCTGACCTTCGTCTCGTCGCTGCACGGCAAGCAACTGATCAGCGTCGAGGGTCTCAAGCACCAGGGCCAGCTGCACAGCGTGCAACAGGCCATGGCCGATTGCCATGGCTCGCAGTGCGGCTTCTGTACACCCGGCTTCGTCATGTCGCTGTTCGCCCTGCAGAAGAACAGCAGCTGCCCCGACCTGCACCAGGCCCAGGAAGCCCTGGCCGGCAACCTGTGCCGCTGCACCGGCTACCGGCCGATCCTCGACGCCGCCGAACAGAGCTGCCGCCAGCCCTGCCGCGACCAGTTCGATGCCCAGCAGGCACAGACCATCAGCCGCCTCAAGGCCATTGCCCCAACCCAGACCGGCGAACTGAACAGTGGCGACAAGCGCTGCCTGGTGCCACTGACCGTGGCCGACCTGGCCGACCTGTACAGCTCGCACCCCGAAGCGCGGCTGCTGGCCGGCGGTACCGACCTGGCACTGGAAGTCACCCAGTTTCACAAGACCTTGCCGGTGATGATCTACGTAGGCCATGTGGCCGAGCTCAAGCGCATCGAGAAAACCGCCAGCCACCTGGAAATCGGCGCCGCCACACCGCTCACCGACTGCTACGGTGCGCTGAACGAGGAATACCCGGACTTCGGTGCCCTGCTGCACCGCTTCGCCTCGCTGCAGATCCGCAACCAGGGCACCCTGGGCGGCAATATCGGCAACGCTTCGCCAATCGGTGACTCGCCACCCCTGCTGATTGCCCTGGATGCGCAGATCGTCCTGCGCCAGGGCGAGCGCCAGCGGGTGATGCCACTGGAAGACTACTTCATCGACTACCGCATCACCGCCCGCCAGGACAGCGAGTTCATCGAGAAAATCATCGTGCCGCGCGCCACCAGCGATTGGGCGTTCCGCGCCTATAAAGTGTCCAAGCGCCTGGACGATGACATTTCTGCCGTGTGCGGCGCCTTCAACCTGAGCATCGAAGACGGCGTGGTCAGCGGTGTGCGCATCGCCTTCGGCGGCATGGCGGCAATCCCCAAACGGGCCCGTGCCTGCGAAGCAGCGCTACGCGGCAAGCCGTGGAACCAGGCTGCCATCGAGCGCGCCTGCCAGGCCCTGGCGGAAGACTTCACCCCGCTCAGCGACTTCCGCGCCAGCAAGGAATACCGCCTGCTGACCGCCCAGAATCTGCTGCGCAAGTACTTCATCGAACAGCAAACGCCGTACATCGAAACCCGGGTGACCGCTTATGTCTAACCATCACGTAGCCAAGAGCCAGGCCGAGATGGCCGAACTGTTCAGCCAGGACCTGACCACCGGGGTCGGCCGCAGCGTCAAGCATGACAGCGCCGACAAGCATGTGTCCGGCGAGGCGGTGTACATCGACGACCGCCTGGAATTCCCCAACCAGCTGCACGTCTATGCGCGCACCGCCGACCGCGCCCACGCGCGCATCCTGCGCATCGACACCACGCCGTGCTATGCCTTCGAGGGCGTGCGCATCGCCATCACCCACGAAGACATCCCTGGCCTCAAGGACATCGGCCCGGTGGTAGCCGGCGACCCGCTGCTGGCCATCGACAAGGTCGAGTTCTTCGGCCAGCCGGTGCTCGCCGTGGCCGCTCGCGACCTCGACACCGCACGCCGTGCGGCCATGGCCGCCATCGTCGAGTATGAAGACCTGGAACCGGTGCTGGATGTGGTCGAGGCATTGCGCAAGAAGCACTTCGTGCTCGACAGCCACACCCACCAGCGTGGCGATTCCGCCGCTGCCCTGGCCAGTGCACCGCACCGCATCCAGGGCACCCTGCACATCGGTGGCCAGGAGCACTTCTACCTGGAAACGCAGATTTCCTCGGTGATGCCCACCGAAGACGGCGGCATGATCGTCTACTGCTCCACGCAAAACCCCACCGAAGTGCAGAAACTGGTCGCCGAAGTACTCGACGTGCCAATGAACAAGGTGGTGCTGGACATGCGCCGCATGGGTGGCGGTTTTGGTGGCAAGGAAACCCAGGCCGCCAGCCCGGCGTGCCTGTGCGCCGTGGTGGCGCGCCTGACCGGCCAGCCGACCAAGATGCGCCTGCCACGGGTCGAAGACATGACCATGACCGGCAAACGCCACCCGTTCTACGTCGAGTACGACGTGGGCTTCGACGACGACGGGCGCCTGCACGGCATCAACTTCGACCTGGCCGGCAACTGCGGCTACTCGCCCGACCTGTCCGGTTCGATCGTCGACCGCGCCATGTTCCACTCCGACAATGCCTACTACCTGGGCGATGCCACCGTGCACGGCCACCGCTGCAAGACCAACACCGCCTCCAACACCGCCTACCGCGGCTTCGGCGGCCCGCAGGGGATGGTCGCCATCGAGCAGGTGATGGACCACATCGCCCGCCACCTGGGCCGCGACCCGCTGGCGGTGCGCAAGGCCAACTACTACGGCAAGACCGAGCGCAACGTCACCCACTACTACCAGACCGTCGAGCACAACATGCTCGAAGAGATGACCGCCGAACTGGAAGCCAGCAGTGACTATGCCGAGCGCCGCGAGTCGATCCGCCGCTTCAACGCCAACAGCCCGATCCTGAAGAAGGGCCTGGCGCTGACCCCGGTCAAGTTCGGTATTTCGTTCACCGCCACCTTCCTCAACCAGGCCGGTGCGCTGATCCATATCTACACCGACGGCAGCATCCACCTGAACCACGGTGGCACCGAGATGGGCCAGGGCCTGAACACCAAGGTGGCACAGGTGGTGGCGCAGATCTTCCAGGTCGATTTCAGCCGTATCCAGATCACCGCCACCAATACTGACAAGGTGCCCAACACCTCACCGACCGCTGCCTCCAGTGGTGCCGACCTGAACGGCAAGGCAGCGCAGAACGCTGCGGAGATCCTCAAGAAGCGCCTGACCGAGTTCGCCGCGCGGCACTACCAGGTGACCGAGGAAGACGTCGAGTTCCGCAACGGCCATGTGCGCGTGCGCGACCAGATCGTCAGCTTCGAGCAGCTGGTGCAGCAGGCCTATTTTGCCCAAGTGTCGCTGTCCAGCACCGGTTTCTACCGCACGCCGAAGATCTACTACGACCGCAGCCAGGCACGTGGCCGGCCGTTCTACTACTTCGCCTTCGGCGCCGCCTGCGTGGAGGTGGTGGTCGACACCCTGACCGGCGAATACAAGATGCTGCGCGCCGACATCCTGCACGATGTGGGTGATTCGCTGAACCCGGCCATCGACATCGGCCAGGTGGAAGGCGGCTTCATCCAGGGCATGGGCTGGCTGACCACCGAAGAACTGGTGTGGAACGCCAAGGGCAAGCTGATGACCAACGGCCCGGCCAGCTACAAGATCCCGGCAGTGGCGGACATGCCGCTGGATTTGCGGGTAAAGCTGGTGGAAAACCGCAAGAACCCTGAGGACACCGTGTTCCACTCCAAGGCCGTGGGCGAACCGCCGTTCATGCTCGGCATCGCCGCCTGGTGCGCGATCAAGGACGCCGTGGCCAGCATCGCCGACTACCGCGTGCAGCCACAGGTGGATGCGCCGGCAACGCCGGAGCGGGTGTTGTGGGGTTGCGAGCAGATGCGCAAGGCAGTGGCTGCAGCGCAACCTGCCGAGCCGGAGCTGGAAACCGTGTCTCACTGACAATGCAGGGCCCTGTGGGAGCG
Source organism: Pseudomonas sp. B22(2017) (assembly GCF_002113105.1). Classification (NCBI taxonomy): domain Bacteria; kingdom Pseudomonadati; phylum Pseudomonadota; class Gammaproteobacteria; order Pseudomonadales; family Pseudomonadaceae; genus Pseudomonas; species Pseudomonas sp. B22(2017). The sequence continues at coordinate 30,611 of NZ_NEJN01000002.1, read as the reverse complement.
GGTTTACCCGCGAATGCGATAGTGGTTTCACCGCCGCATTCGCGGGTGAACCCGCTCCCACAGGGATCGCGACGCGACTATAGAGAGGTTGCATCATGCACCAATGGATCAACGCCCTCGCCGACCATCAGTCCCGTGGCGAAGCCTGCGTGCTGGTTACCATCATCGAGGAGCGCGGCTCGACCCCGCGCAATGCCGGCTCGAAAATGGTCGTCAGCGCCAGCGGCCTGTTCGACACCATCGGCGGCGGCCACCTGGAATACAAGGCCCTGCACATCGCCCGGCAAATGCTCGAAGAGCACCGCACCACCCCGCATCTGGAGCGCTTCAGCCTCGGTGCCAGCCTTGGCCAGTGCTGCGGCGGCGTCACTGTGCTGCTGTTCGAGCCCATGGCCGCGGTGCAGGCGCAGATCGCGGTGTTCGGCGCGGGCCATGTCGGCCGGGCTCTGGTACCCTTGCTCGCCGCGCTGCCCTGCCGGGTGCGCTGGATCGATTCGCGCGAGCAGGAATTCCCCGCCCTGATCCCCGACGGGGTGACCAAGGTGGTCAGCGAGGATCCGGTCGACGAAGTGGCAGAGCTGCCGCCAGGCTGCTACTGCATCGTCATGACCCACAACCACCAGCTCGACCTGGAATTGACCGCCGCCATTCTCAAGCGCAACGACTTCACCTGGTTCGGCCTGATCGGCTCGAAGACCAAACGGGTCAAGTTCGAACACCGCCTGCGCGAGCGCGGCTATGACGAGGCCGTGATGGCGCGCATGCGCTGCCCGATGGGCCTGGCCGAGGTCAAGGGCAAGCTGCCCATCGAGATCGCCGTGTCCATCGCCGGTGAAATCATCGCCACCTACAACGCCTGCTTCGGCCAGCACGACGCTGCCGCCAATGCCGGCCCCATTGCCCAGTTGCTGCCGCCCTCCCGGCGCAGCCAAGCCATTTGACGAGTGTGTTATGACCGTTACCCGCAAAGCCTACCGTGCCGCCATCCTGCACAGCATCGCCGACCCGGCCGAGGTGGGCCTGGAGGCTTCCCATGAATACTTCGAGGACGGCCTGCTGGTGGTCGACAATGGCCGCATCAGCGCGGTAGGCCACGCCGCCGAACTGTTGCCGACCCTGGACGCCGATATCCCGGTCGAGCACTACCAGGACGCATTGATCACCCCAGGCTTCATCGACACCCATATCCATTTCCCGCAGACCGGCATGATCGGCTCCTACGGCGAGCAGCTGCTGGACTGGCTGAACACCTACACCTTCCCCTGCGAAAAGCAGTTCGCCGACAAGGGCCACGCCGACCAGGTGGCCAAGATCTTCCTCAAGGAACTGCTGCGCAACGGCACCACCACCGCCCTGGTGTTCGGCAGTGTGCACCCGGAATCGGTCAATGCCCTGTTCGAGGAAGCCGAGCGCCTGGACCTGCGCCTGATCGCCGGCAAGGTGATGATGGACCGCAACGCTCCGGACTACCTGACCGATACCGCAGAGTCCGGCTATACCGAAAGCAAGGCGCTGATCGAGCGCTGGCACGGCAAGGGCCGCCTGCACTATGCGGTCACCCCGCGCTTCGCCCCGACCAGTACGCCTGAACAGCTGGCGCTGGCGGGCCAACTGCTCAAGGAACACCCGGGCGTGTACATGCACACGCACCTGTCGGAGAACCTCAAGGAAATCGAGTGGGTCAAGTCGCTGTTCCCCGAGCAGAAGGGTTACCTCGACGTATACGACCACTTCGAGCTGCTGGGCGAACGCTCGGTATTCGCCCATGGCGTGCACCTGTGCGATGACGAATGCCAGCGCCTGGCCGAAACCGGCTCGGCGGTGGCCTTCTGCCCCACCTCCAACCTGTTCCTCGGCAGCGGCCTGTTCAACCTGCCCCAGGCCGAGCGCTTCAAGGTCAATGTGGGCCTGGGCACTGACGTTGGCGCCGGCACCAGCTTCTCGCTGCTCAACACCCTGAACGAAGCGTACAAGGTGATGCAACTGCAGGGCGCACGCCTGCACCCGTACAAGTCACTGTACCTGGCCACCCTCGGCGGCGCCCGCGCGCTGCGCCTGGACGACCGCATCGGCAGCCTGCGCCCGGGCAACGATGCCGACTTCGTGGTACTGGACTACAAGGCCACGCCACTGCTGGACTACCGCATTCAGCAGTCCAACAGCATCGAGGAAACCCTGTTCGTGCTGACCACCCTCGGCGACGACCGCACCGTGCGTGAAACCTACGCCGCTGGGCGTTGCGTGCACCAGCGCTAAGGTTCTTTTGCCAGACCCCGGTACAGTGCGCCGCCGATCGCAGCACCAATCAGCGGCGCCACCCAGAACAGCCACAGCTGTTGCAGGGCCCAGCCACCGACGAACAAGGCCGGCCCCGTGCTACGCGCGGGGTTGACCGAGGTATTGGTCACCGGGATCGAGATCAGGTGGATCAGGGTCAAAGCCAAACCAATGGCGATCGGCGCAAACCCCGCCGGCGCCCGGGCGTCGGTAGCGCCCATGATCACCACCAGGAACATCGCCGTCATCACCACTTCACTGACAAAGCCCGCCCCGAGCGTGTAGCCGCCAGGCGAGTGGTCGGCGTAGCCGTTCGAAGCCAATCCCGCAGACAGCTCGAAACCTGACTTGCCGCTGGCGATGAGGTAGATCACACCTGCCGCCAGAATGGCGCCGATCACCTGGGCGATCACGTAGGGCAGCAGCTCTTTGGCCGGAAAGCGCCCGCCCACCACCAGCCCGAACGACACCGCGGGGTTGAGGTGACAGCCGGAGATATGGCCGATGGCGAAGGCCATGGTCAGCACGGTGAGGCCGAAGGCGAAGGCGACGCCAAGTACACCGATGCCGATGGGGGAGCTGGCGGCGAGTACCGCACTGCCGCAGCCGCCAAGCACCAGCCAGAAGGTGCCGACCAGCTCGGCCCCCATGCGTTTACCGAGGGACATGCTCATGAGTCCATTCCTCAAGAAGTTGAACGCAACGAATGCGCAAGCCCAACTGCTTGATGAAGGTTTGCTCACAAGAATTTAGCAGACACCAGGCTAATGGCCAGAAATGGCTGGGCCGCTTCGCGCCCCATTTGCAGCACAAGGCTGCTCCTACAGGGGTTATGCGATGCCTGTAGGAGCAGCCTTGTGCTGCGAATGGGCTGCAAAGCAGCCCCCTTCAGTCAACCAGGCAAACGATCAACCCTTGACCGATACCTTGGGCTTTTTCAGCAAGTGCGAGAACACCGCGTGCAGGTCGTCCGAGGCACTCTCCTCGTCCAGGTTCAGCTTGCTGTCGATGTGGTCCATGTGGTGCATCATCAGGCTCACCGCCTGCTCGGCATCGCGCGCCTCGATGGCATCGATCAGCTGCATGTGCTCGTCATACGAGCAATGCGAGCGGTTGCCGCTTTCGTACTGGGCGATGATCAACGAAGTCTGCGACACCAGGCTGCGCTGGAAGCTGACCAGCGGCGCATTGCCCGCAGCCTCGGCCAGCTTGAGGTGGAATTCGCCGGAAAGACGAATGCCGGCACCACGGTCACCACGCGAGAAGCTGTCGCGCTCCTCCCGCACCATCTGCCGCAGCTCGTTGAGCTGCTCGAGGGTAGCGTGCTGCACGGCCAGCTCGGTAATGGCCCGTTCGACCATGCGCCTGGAGAAGAACACCTGACGGGCTTCTTCCACCGTAGGGCTGGCCACCACTGCGCCGCGGTTCGGCCGCAACAGCACCACGCTTTCATGGGCCAGCCGCGACAACGCGCGGCGAATGATGGTGCGGCTGACGCCGAAGATCTCGCCCAGCGCTTCCTCGCTCAACTTGGTACCCGGTGCCAGACGCTGCTCGAGGATCGCCTCGAAAATATGCGCGTAGACGATGTCGTCCTGGGTACCACTGCGGCCAGCCTTGCCGGTACGCGCAGGTTTCTTCAGAGGTTGCAGCTGTTCGTTCATGGGCTCTCGAGGCACGAAGGAAAGTATGGCGCCATTGTACACAGGCTGAGCCGTTTCTGCAGGTGGCCTTTTACCTATATAGCCGTTGTACGACGTATTGCGCACACAAAAGATAAAACATTATTTGCTTTATTTGTACACAAAAGCATAATCCACCGAGCAACTTCTTGACCCATAAGTCAACAAACCGGTCAGACGTCTGCCTTCCCTCGCGGAGCCGCCAAGTGCATTGCGCAGGCCCATGGTTCCAGAACAACAAGAAAGACTTGAGGAGTACTCGCTGTGGAAAGCCGCAAATCCGAAGCCCCTACGCTGGATCTTGCTCCACCGCTCGAAACGAGCTGGCTGGAGCGGATTTTCAAACTCAAGCAACACGGCAGCACCGTCAGAACCGAAATGATCGCCGGCGTGACCACCTTCATCACCATGGCCTACATCATCTTCGTCAACCCCAACATCATGGCCGACGCAGGCATCGACCACGGTGCCGCCTTCGTCGCCACCTGCATCGCCGCCGCGCTGGGCTGCCTGCTGATGGGCCTGTACGCCAACTGGCCGGTGGGCCTGGCGCCAGGCATGGGGCTCAACGCCTTCTTCACCTACACCGTGGTCGGCACCATGGGCTACAACTGGGAAACGGCACTGGGCGCAGTATTCGTCTCGGGCGTGCTGTTCATGTTCCTGACCTTGTCGAAAGTGCGCGAATGGTTGCTCAACAGCATCCCGGTCAGCCTGCGCCATGCCATGGGGGCCGGCGTCGGATTGTTTCTCGGGCTGATCGGCCTGAAGACGGCAGGCATCATCGTCGACAGCCCCGCCACGCTGATCAAGCTGGGCTCGCTGCATGAGCCAGGGCCGCTGCTGGCGGCGGTGTGCTTCCTGCTGATCGCCATCCTCAGCTACAAGCGGGTGTTCGGTGCAATCCTGATCAGCATCATCGGTGTCACCCTGGCCGGCTGGGGCCTGGGCCTGGTGAAATTCGGCGGGGTGATGTCGATGCCGCCTAGCCTGGCTCCGACCTGGATGGCCATGGATGTGGCCGGCGTTTTCAACGTCAGCATGATCAGCGTGGTGCTGGCGTTCCTGTTCGTGCACATGTTCGACACCGCCGGCACCCTGATGGGCGTAGCGCAGCGGGCCAACCTGGTGGCACCGGACGGGCGTATCGAGAACTTGTCGAAGGCGCTGAAGGCTGACAGCGCTTCGAGTGTGTTCGGTGCCGTGGTCGGTGTGCCGCCGGTGACCAGTTATGTGGAAAGTGCTGCCGGTGTGGCCGCTGGTGGCCGTACCGGCCTGACGGCGGTGGTGGTCGGCCTGCTGTTCATTGCCGCCATGTTCTTTGCGCCATTGGCCGGAATGATTCCGGCCTATGCCACCGCGGGCGCACTGATCTACGTGGCAATGCTGATGATGGGCAGCATGGCGCATATCCACTGGGACGAGGCCACCGACAGCATTCCGGCGATCGTCACGGTGATCATGATGCCGCTGACTTTCTCGGTCGCTGATGGTATTGCCCTGGGCTTCATCAGCTATGTGGCATTGAAGGCAGGTACCGGCAAGTACAAGGAAATCTCCGCCAGCCTGTGGGTGCTGTGCGCAATCTTCATTGCCAAGTTCGTGTTCCTCTGAACCCTCCACATCCAAAAAGGGCGCTCCGGCGCCCTTCTCTTTTATTTAGCCGGTGCTGGTTTTTTCGCGAAGATGCCCGTTCGAGGGAGTTCAGCTGGCGTCACGCCTGAAGGAACGGTTTCCCGCACGCTTACAACCTCAAATGCCGCCGGCAAGATCGCTACTACATCAAATACATCCTTTTTATAACCTACACCGGGGACCAGATTAAGATCCTTGCGCACGAGTACCGGCAGGACAACACCATCGTCGTAGGCATTAGCGTATGTTTTGGCGTGTTCAGGGGTTGGCGCGACATAGAAGCCTTGCCCTTGGGCTTGCCTATGAGGCTCTGAATACACTGGCGATAGCCCCTTAGCCAATGAAGGAATATTTTTTCGGCTCGTCCCGTGCCAGCCTACCAGTTTTGTAAATACCCCCTTGTTAGCAACTGCAGCCAGAACCTCTACTCGCTTGGGCGGCTTTGCAACCCCCATCAGCCTTTTCCAAAGGCTATGACCGCTTGGATCCTGGTAATTCACTGGGTCGCCCTGGCAGTAGGCATACGCGTTCAAACCACCTTGATCGAACGGACTCAAGCTGTCCGGGCTGTTGAACCGCATCAAAGAGGGAATGAATGCTCGATAACCATTACCCAAGTGGTAATGCTCGGTGACTGGGTCCAGTTGTTCACCGTTGAAGCCGAGTACACCCTGATCAGGCAGATGGTAGCCATAGGGCGCATACGCATTTTTTGTGTCCATCAGGCTGGCTCCTCAACTTGGTAGCTGATCATCCCAGATGAACCAAAAAGAGAGTACTGGCAGAAATGTGAGTGATTTGACCTGATATAAAAAACGCAGACGAAAAAAAGCCCGCCAGTGTGAGAGCGGGCCAAAGGACCTACGAAGATTCTTCTAGCGACCAACTAGCTTCCACGATAGGTCGAATAGCTGTACGGCGAGATCAGCAGCGGCACGTGGTAGTGCTCCTGCTGCTCGTCGATACCAAAGCGCAGCACGACGACATCCAGAAACGCCTGGGCCGGCAACTGCACGCCGCGGGCACGGTAGTAGTCACCGGCGCTGAACTGCAGCTGGTAGACGCCAGTGCGATAATCGTCGCCCTGCAGCAGCGGCGCATCGACGCGGCCATCGCTGTTGGTCAGGGCGGTGTTCACCAGCTCAAGCTGCTGGCCTTCGACACGGTACAGCTCGACCTTGATCGAGCTGCCCGGGCAGCCATGCGCGGCATCCAGTACGTGTGTGGTCAAACGTCCCATTGCTTGTCGCCTCTTGTTCAATCTGTGGGCAAAAAATACTCAGCCGTCGCACCAGCATAGCGCCTGCGGCAGGCGGGAATGACGCCATTAAGACATTCCGAGCCAAGATTGTACACAATTTTTTCAACCCATCTGTCGCCCGCAGCGAATCTTGCCCCTGAGCGACCCACCGATCGCAAAGACAGGCCTGGTAACGACACCAACGTCATTAGCTGACCAATCAGGCAGGTTTCTTGCACTGTTTTTCCAGTTCGCTGCGAGGCGACAAAAGGGAAGAAATGCGGAAAAACAGGCTTACAAAAGATTTCAGAAGTTGTATACAATCAGCCCATCCGGTGGTGCGACATCCCGACGCGGTCCGCCCACCCCCGCACAAACGCACAAGAAGGAAGACTGCAGTGAGCGCTGACTACCCTCGCGACCTGATCGGTTACGGCAACAACCCTCCTCACCCGCAATGGCCGGGCAACGCTCGCATCGCGCTGTCTTTCGTCCTCAACTACGAGGAAGGTGGCGAACGCAACATCCTGCACGGTGACAAGGAGTCCGAAGCGTTCCTCTCGGAAATGGTCGCCGCCCAGCCACTGCAGGGCGTGCGCAACATGAGCATGGAATCGCTGTACGAGTACGGTAGCCGTGCCGGCGTGTGGCGCCTGCTGAAGCTGTTCAAGGACAGCGGCGTGCCGTTGACCATCTTCGCCGTGGCCATGGCCGCCCAGCGCCACCCCGACGTGATCCGTGCCATGGCCGAGGCCGGTCATGAAATCTGCAGCCACGGTTACCGCTGGATCGACTACCAGTACATGGACGAGGCCCAGGAGCGCGAGCACATGCTCGAAGCCATCCGCATCCTCACCGAAATCACCGGCGAGCGCCCGCTGGGCTGGTACACCGGCCGCACCGGCCCGAACACCCGTCGCCTGGTGATGGAGGAAGGCGGCTTCCTGTACGACAGCGACACCTACGACGACGACCTGCCCTACTGGGAGCCGAACAACCCTACCGGCAAGCCGCACCTGGTGATCCCCTACACCCTCGACACCAACGACATGCGCTTCACTCAGGTACAGGGCTTCAACTGCGGCGAGCAGTTCTTCCAGTACCTGAAGGACGCCTTCGATGTGCTGTACGCCGAGGGCGCCGAAGCACCGAAAATGCTGTCCATCGGCCTGCACTGCCGCCTGGTCGGCCGCCCGGCGCGCCTGGCCGCACTGAAGCGCTTCGTCGATTACGCAAAAAGCCATGACCAGGTCTGGTTCGCCCGTCGCGTGGACATCGCCCGCCACTGGCACGCCACCCACCCGTACAAGAAAGAGAACGCCTGATGACCGCCTTCAAGACCCTCAAGCCATCCGTCCTGGACCGCGACGCCTTCGTCAAGGCCTTCGCCGACATCTACGAGCACTCGCCGTGGGTAGCCGAAAAAGCCTATGACCTGGGCCAACTGGGCGAACTGGACGAGATCGAGGCGCTGCACCAGCGCATGAGCGACATCCTGCTCAGCGCCAACCACGCCGACCAGTTGGCGCTGATCAACGCTCACCCGGACCTGGCCGGCAAGGCCGCCATCCAGGGCGAGCTGACCGAATCGAGCACCAACGAGCAGGCCGGCGCCGGTATTCACCAGTGCACCGCCGAAGAGTTCGCCCGTTTCACCGAACTGAACGACGCCTACAAGGCCAAGTTCCAGTTCCCGTTCATCATGGCGGTAAAAGGCAGCAACCGGCACCAGATCCTCGCCTCCTTCGAAAAACGCATCCACAACGATGCCGATGCCGAATTCAAGGAAGCCCTGGCGCAGATCAACCTGATCGCCCTGTTCCGCCTGCTGCAGCTGTAAAGCCGCCGCAACGCTTGAGCCTTATCCAGAACAACGAACATAGAAGAGATATCCGCATGCGCACCCTGATGATCGAGCCCCTGACCAAAGAAGCCTTCGCCCCCTTCGGAGACGTGATCGAAACCGACGGCAGCGACCACTTCATGATCAACAACGGCTCGACCATGCGCTTTCACAAGCTCGCCACGGTCGAAACCGCCGAGCCTGAAGACAAGGCGATCATCAGCATCTTCCGCGCCGACGCGCTGGACATGCCGCTGACCGTGCGCATGCTGGAACGCCATCCGCTGGGCAGCCAGGCTTTCATCCCGCTGCTCGGCAACCCCTTTCTGATCGTGGTCGCGCCAGTTGGCGATGCACCTGTATCAGGTTTGGTCCGAGCCTTCCGCAGTAATGGCAGGCAGGGCGTTAATTACCATCGCGGCGTCTGGCACCACCCGGTGCTGACGATCGAAAAGCGGGATGACTTCCTGGTGGTTGATCGCAGTGGTTCCGGCAACAACTGCGACGAGCATTACTTCACCGAGGAACAGATGCTGGTCCTCAATCCCCACCAATAAGAAAAGGTCGGTCATTCAAGGGCATTGCCCGAGCGGGTGACCGGCAAGAGGTACATACTGTGGAAGCACACCTTCACGAATGGCTGAACCTGAGCATTCGCTGGGTTCACATGATCACCGGTGTCGCCTGGATCGGTGCATCGTTCTACTTCGTCTGGCTGGAGAACCACCTGAACCGAAGCAACCCGCGCGATGGGTTGTCGGGTGATCTCTGGGCAATTCACGGCGGTGGTATCTACCACCTGGAGAAATACAAGCTCGCCCCCCCGAAAATGCCCGAGAACCTGCACTGGTTCAAATGGGAGGCCTACTTCACCTGGATGTCCGGTATTGCCCTGCTGTGCGTGGTGTTCTACTGGAACCCGACCCTGTACCTGCTGGCCCCTGGCAGCACCTTGAGCGGTGCCGAAGGCGTGGCCATCGGTATCGGATCGCTGATCGCCGGCTGGTTCATCTACGACTTCCTGTGCGACTCGCCCCTGGGCAAGAAGCCAGCGCTGCTCGGTGCAGTACTGTTCGTGCTGATCATCGCGGCATGCTGGGGCTTCAGCCTGGTGTTCAGCGGCCGTGGTGCGTACCTGCACACCGGCGCGATCATCGGCACCATCATGGTCGGCAACGTGTTCCGCATCATCATGCCGGCCCAGCGCCAGCTGGTTGCGGCGATCGAGAACAACCAGACCCCAGACCCGGTACTGCCGGCCAAGGGCCTCCTGCGCTCGCGCCACAACAACTACTTCACCCTGCCGGTGCTGTTCATCATGATCAGCAACCACTTCCCGAGCACCTACGGTAGCCAGTACAACTGGCTGATCCTGGCCGGTATCGCAGTAGCCGCGGTCCTGATCCGCCACTACTTCAACACCCGCCACGACAGCAACAAGTACGCCTGGACCCTGCCGGTCGGCGCATTGGCGATGATCTGCCTGGCCTATGTCACCGGCCCGAAACCGATGGCCGTCAGCCCTGAGCAAGCCGCGGCGAAGGTCGAGTACCAGCCACTGCCCGCGACCGCTGTAGGTGGCAAGACCGCCGCCGAGCAACGCGCCGAAGACGCCGCCAAGGCTGCCGCAGCGCCGGCCGCGCCGGCCGAAGCCCCTGCCCAGGCCAACGCCCAGGCTGGCGGCGAGAGCTTCGACAAGATCCACAATGTCATCCAGGAACGCTGCACCGTGTGCCACTCGTCCAAGCCGACCAGCCCACTGTTCAGCGCCGCCCCTGCCGGCGTGATGTTCGACACCCCGCAGCAGATCCAGGCCCAGGCCGCGCGCATCCAGGCGCAAGCGGTCGCCAGCCAGATCATGCCGCTGGGCAACATCACCCAGATGACCACCGAAGAGCGCAAGCTGGTCGGTGACTGGATCGCCAAAGGCGCCCCGGTCAACTGAAACACAATTGTCGGGATAACACCGCCCCCTGTGGGAGCGGGTTCACCCGCGAAGAGGCCGGCACTCCCGGCCTCTGTTTCAAGACATATGCAACAAGCAAGCATCGAGCGTTCAGCGTCAGGCGGGAACCCCAGGCTCTCTTTACAGCGAGCCTGCCGCCTGAGGCCGGCGCTTGGATCCGAGAATAAAAACAAAACTCGAGGTGCTGCATGTCCGAGTCACGCAAGGCGTACATCCCTGTTGCGCCGCCGCGCGAGCCCTTGCCCCTGTTCCAACTGATCCTGGTTGGCCTGCAACACGTTCTGCTGATGTACGGCGGCGCGATCGCCGTGCCGTTGATCATCGGCCAGGCCGCCGGGTTGTCCCGTGAAGAAGTCGCTTTCCTGATCAACGCCGACCTGCTGGTCGCTGGCGTCGCCACCATCATCCAGTCCTTCGGTATCGGCCCGGTGGGCATCCGCATGCCGGTGATGATGGGTGCCAGTTTCGCTGCCGTCGGCAGCATGGTGGCCATGGCCGGCATGCCCGGGGTGGGCCTGCAGGGGATCTTCGGTGCGACCATTGCCGCCGGGTTCTTCGGCATGCTGATCGCGCCGTTCATGTCCAAGGTCGTACGCTTCTTCCCCCCCCTGGTTACCGGCACGGTGATCACCTCGATTGGCCTGTCGCTGTTCCCGGTGGCAGTCAACTGGGCCGGTGGTGGCCAACAGGCAGATACCTTCGGCTCGCCGATCTACCTGCTGGTGGCCGGCCTGGTACTGGCGGTAATCCTGCTGATCAACCGCTTCATGCGCGGTTTCTGGGTCAACGTGTCGGTGCTGGTGGGCATGGGCCTGGGCTACATCCTGGCCGGCTCCATCGGCATGGTCGACCTGTCGGGCCTGAACGACGCACCGTGGCTGCAAGTGGTGACCCCACTGCACTTCGGCATGCCGACCTTCAGCCTGGCGCCGATCCTGTCCATGTGCCTGGTGGTGGTGATCATCTTCGTCGAGTCCACCGGCATGTTCCTGGCCCTGGGCAAGGTGACCGATCGTGAAGTTACCCCAGGGATGCTGCGTCGCGGCCTGCTGTGCGATGCCGGTGCGTCGTTCATCGCCGGCTTCTTCAACACCTTCACCCACTCCTCGTTCGCACAGAACATCGGCCTGGTGCAGATGACCGGGGTGCGCTGCCGCTATGTCACCATCGTGGCCGGTGCACTGCTGATCCTGCTCAGCCTGCTGCCCAAGGCGGCCTTCCTGATTGCCTCGATCCCGCCAGCGGTACTGGGCGGCGCGTCCATCGCCATGTTCGGCATGGTCACCGCCACCGGGATCAAGATTCTCCAGGAGGCGGACATCGGCGACCGTCGCAACCAGCTGCTGGTTGCAGTGAGCGTCGGGTTCGGGTTGATCCCCGTGGTACGTCCGGAGTTCTTCGCCCAGATGCCCCAGTGGATGGAGCCCATCACCCACAGTGGCATCGCCATGGCCACGGTCAGCGCCCTGGTGTTGAACGTGCTGTTCAACATCCTTGGTGGTGCCGACCGCGCGGTGCACAACGAAGCCTGTCACCAACATTGAGCCAGACGGGGCGGCGCATGGCCGCCCCGCATTCACACAGGCAGTAAACGCAACACCGTCGGCCCGCCGGAATGGGCCGCCCGGGGCGCCTGCGCGCCAAATAAACCGCCAACAAAAACAATAAGTCCGGGAATCACAACATGAAGCGCATCACCACGTCCCTGTTGCTGGGCAGCAGCCTGCTGGCCACCCTCCCCTCGCATGCAGGCGAATGGCTGCAATGGCACGGCGAAAGCCTGACCTACCTGTACGGCAAGGACTTCAAGGTCAACCCTGATATCCAGCAGACCATCACGTTCGAGCACGCCAACAAATGGAAGTACGGCGACACCTTCATGTTCGTCGACAAGATCTTCTACAACGGCAAGGCCGACGCCAGCAAAGGCGTCACCACCTACTACGGCGAGTTCAGCCCACGCCTGTCATTCGGCAAGATCTTTGACAAGAAGCTGGCCTTCGGCCCGATCAAGGACGTACTGCTGGCCATGACCTACGAGCGCGGCGAAGGCGACAACGAGGCCTACCTGATCGGCCCAGGTTTCGACCTGAACGTCCCCGGCTTCAACTATTTCACCCTGAATTTCTACGTGCGCAACACCGAGGGCAGCCGCCCGGGTGACAACGTCTGGCAGATCACCCCCGGCTGGTCCTACACCATCCCCGTGGGCAGGTCCGACATTCTGATCGACGGCTACATGGACTGGGTCACCGACAATGACCAGACCCGCCGTGGCACCTACCACGCCAACCTGCACTTCAACCCGCAGGTGAAGTACGACCTGGGCAAAGCGCTGAACCTGGGCGCCAAGCAGCTGTACGTGGGCTTTGAGTACAGCTACTGGAAGGACAAGTACGGCATCGACAGCCGCGGCAATCTGGAAAGCAACCAGAGTGTCGCCAGTGCGCTGATCAAAGTGCACTTCTAGAAAACTGACCAAACGCACAAGTTTGTTCCACTCTGCTCCAGGACGGAGCACTTGAGGCAAGGCGCGCAAGCCAGTAATCTGCGCGCCCCCTCGATCAGGGCAGAACGGATTCTGCCTGCGTTTACTGACCGCTCAGTCAATGAATACGGGCGGTTGGCCAACGTGTTGCCAGCCTGAAAGACCCTTTTCATCCGTTCAGAACGAAGTCGAGCAGGAAGGTTTTGCCAGCCCAGGAAAGTTGGCTCAACCCTTGCCAAACAGCTGTGGCCTATCGAAAAAAGCTGACTCAAAAGACAAAAAGCGCCAATAACGAGCGCTGACAACAGATCAATCAAGGGAGCGACATTCGCAATGCGTACCATCAACAGCCTGATCCTCGCCGGCGGCCTGCTGGCCTGTGGCACCACCTTCGGCGGCGACCTGCTGCAATGGCAGAACAACAGCCTGACCTACCTGTGGGGCAAGAACTTCAAGGTCAACCCGTCGATCCAGCAAACCGTGACCTTCGAGCACGCTGATGGCTGGAAGTACGGCGATAACTTCATCTTTGTCGACAAGATCTTCTACCAGGGCCAGAAAGATGAGGGCAACGGCCCGAACACCTACTACGGCGAAATCAGCCCGCGCCTGTCGTTCGGCAAGATCTTCGACCAGAAGCTGGCGTTCGGCCCGGTCAAGGACGTACTGCTGGCGATGACCTACGAGTTCGGCGAAGGTGATACCGAGTCGTATCTGATCGGCCCTGGTTTCGACCTGGACATCCCTGGCTTCGACTACTTCCAGTTGAACTTCTACAACCGCACCACCGACGGCAGCCGCGCCGGCGACAACGTGTGGCAGATCACCCCGGTGTGGTCGTACACCATTCCGGTCGGTTCGTCCGATGTGCTGATCGACGGTTTCATGGACTGGGTGGTGGACAACGACGAGAACCGCCGCGGCACCTACCAGGCCAACCTGCACTTCAACCCGCAGATCAAGTATGACCTGGGCAAGGCCTTGCACCTGGGCGAGAAGCAGCTGTATGTGGGTGTGGAGTACGACTACTGGAAGAACAAGTACGGCATCAAGGATTCCGATGCCTTCACCACCGACCAGAACACCATGAGCTTCCTGCTCAAGGTTCACTTCTGATCGGAGCATAGGGGCTGCTGCACAGCCCTTCGCGGCACAAGGCCGCTCCTACAGGTACGGCACAGGTTTCGGAAACTGTGTATTCCCTGTGGGAGCGGGCTTGTCCGCGAACCGGGGCAAAGCCCCGGCCATGCAAATCAGGTGGCCGGCCGAACCGCCCGCCACAATTTCCCCGCAATGCCCACCACGGCCAGCACCACCGCACCGGCCACAACCCCAACACCGCCGTTCAGCAGTGCCACGGTCAACGCCCCGCCACGCCCTTCGCTAAATGCCTCGATCGCATGATGCAGAGGTGCGATGCCATGCACCAGGATCCCGCCACCAACCAGGAACATGGCCGCCGTGCCGATCACCGACAGGCTCTTCATCATGTATGGCGCGGCACGCAGAATGCCGTTACCCACCGCCCTGGCCAGGCGTGATGCCTTGCGGGTCATCCACAGCCCCAGGTCATCGAGCTTGACGATACCGCCCACCAGCCCGTACACGCCGATGGTCATGACCACCGCAATACCCGACAGCACGACGATCTGCTGGGTCAACGGCGAGTCGGCAACGATGCCCAGGGTGATGGCGATGATTTCTGCCGACAGGATGAAGTCGGTACGTACCGCGCCCTTGATCTTGGCTTTCTCGAACGCCACCAGGTCGACATTGGCATCGGCCACCGCCTCCTTGAGCGCTTCGTGCTCGGCGTCAGTCTCGGCCTTGCTGTGCAGGAACTTGTGCGCCAGCTTCTCGAAGCCCTCGAAGCAAAGGTAGGCACCGCCCAGCATCAGCAACGGCGTCACCGCCCAGGGAATGAACGCACTGATCAGCAGCGCCGCCGGCACCAGGATGGCCTTGTTCACCATCGAGCCCTTGGCTACTGCCCACACCACAGGGATCTCGCGCTCGGCACGTACCCCGGTGACCTGCTGGGCATTCAGCGCCAGGTCATCGCCCAGCACGCCTGCGGTCTTTTTCGCCGCCACCTTGGTCATCACCGAGACGTCATCGAGCACAGTGGCGATGTCGTCGATCAGTACCAGTAGACTGCTTCCTGCCATGTTTGCCTGCATCCAGAAGAGTGAGTGCCCAGGATTCTAGCCCAAAGCCGCTGCCTTGAGCGCCCGTCGAGCCCGGTGCTACCATGCCCGATCCCTCTTAGAGGTGGCCAGACACGAGGAAGATCCCTGACCATGAGCACCATTCGCGAGCGCAACAAGGAACTGATCCTGCGCGCGGCCAGCGAGGAATTCGCCGACAAGGGCTTCGCCGCCACCAAGACCAGCGATATCGCGGCCAAGGCCGGCCTGCCCAAGCCGAACGTGTATTACTACTTCAAATCCAAGGACAACCTCTACCGCGAGGTCCTGGAAAGTATCATCGCGCCGATCATGCAGGCGTCGACCCCGTTCAATGCCGACGGTGACCCGAAGGAAGTGCTGAGTGCGTACATCCGCTCGAAGATCCGCATTTCGCGCGACCTGCCGCATGCGTCCAAGGTGTTCGCCAGCGAGATCATGCACGGCGCCCCGCACCTGTCGCCGAACCAGGTAGCGCAGCTGAACGAGCAGGCGCGACATAACATCGAGTGCATCCAGCGCTGGATCGACCGCGGGCAAATCGCCCATGTGGATGCGCATCACCTGATGTTCAGCATCTGGGCAGCGACCCAGACCTATGCCGATTTCGACTGGCAGATCTCTGCCGTGACCGGCAAGGCCAAGCTGGCCGACAGCGACTATGACGCGGCGGCGGAGACCATCATCCGCATGGTGCTCAAGGGGTGTGAGCCTGAGCTAGCCTGACAGGGCCAGTGGGGCTGCCTTGCAGCCCATCGCCGGCAAGCCAGCTCCCACAGGGCCGCCACAGACCTTGAAAACTGTGATGTACCTGTGGGAGCTAGCTTGCCGGCGATGGGGCCGGAACAGGCAACAGAGATTTAGGCTGCTACACCCGCATCCGCCTTCAACCCCACCTCCTCGATCGCACTGATCGCGCACTGCTCGTCGATATCCGACGTATCCCCGCTGATCCCTACCGCACCCAACACCTTGCCGTCCTGATCACGCACCAGCACACCACCCGGCGCCGGCACCACCGGTCGCTCGCCCAACCCGTTCAGCGCGGCAAAAAATGCCGGCCGCTGCTGCGCGTCCAGCGCCAGCAGGCGCGACCCCTTGCCCAGGGCAATCGCCCCCCAGGCCTTGCCGGTAGCCACCTCCGGCCGGATCAGGCTGGCGCCATCCTCGCGCTGCAGCGCCAGCAAGTGGCCGCCGGCATCCAGCACCGCCACGGTCAGTGGCGCGGCGTTGATCTTGCGGCCCGCCGCCAGCGCGGCATTCACCAGGCTGACCGCGACTTTCAGGTTCAAAGCGTTCATGGAAAGGTCCTCTTCTTGTTGTGAGAAGCCCTGAGGGCAGGTGAAAAACCGATAAGCCAATAGAACACAACTGAATCTTTTTTTGTATACAATAAATTGAAACGATCGTATGCGAGATTGCAAACGCCCGTTTTCACGGGCGCTTGAACGAAAGCGACCTCGTCCGACGAAAACCCGTTGACCTGAGCGGCCAGCCGTGAATACACTCTGGCACAAAGCAAGTTGTATACAATTACAAAATCGATGAGGCACAAACCATGAGCAAAATGAGAGCAATCGATGCAGCCGTTCTGGTCATGCGCCGTGAAGGTGTAGATACCGCGTTCGGCATCCCGGGGGCTGCCATCAACCCGTTGTACTCGGCCCTGAAGAAAGTCGGTGGCATCGATCACGTCCTCGCTCGTCACGTCGAAGGCGCCTCGCACATGGCCGAGGGTTACACCCGTGCCAACCCAGGCAACATCGGCGTGTGCATCGGCACCTCCGGCCCAGCCGGCACCGACATGGTCACCGGCCTGTACAGTGCCTCCGCCGACTCCATCCCGATCCTCTGCATCACCGGCCAGGCCCCACGTGCCCGCCTGCACAAGGAAGACTTCCAGGCTGTCGACATCACCAACATCGTCAAGCCGGTCACCAAGTGGGCCACCACCGTTCTGGAGCCGGGCCAGGTGCCTTACGCCTTCCAGAAGGCCTTCTATGAAATGCGCACCGGCCGCCCAGGCCCGGTACTGATCGACCTGCCGTTCGACGTGCAGATGGCCGAAATCGAATTCGACATCGACGCCTACGAACCGCTGCCAGTGCACAAGCCGTCCGCCACCCGCGTACAGGCCGAAAAAGCTCTGGCCCTGCTCAATGACGCCGAGCGCCCGCTGCTGGTAGCCGGTGGCGGCATCATCAACGCCGACGCCAGCGACAAGCTGGTCGAGTTCGCCGAACTGACCGGTGTACCAGTGATTCCAACCCTGATGGGCTGGGGCACCATCCCGGACGACCACGCACAGATGGTCGGCATGGTCGGCCTGCAGACTTCGCACCGCTATGGCAACGCCACCCTGCTGAAATCCGACCTGGTGTTCGGTATCGGTAACCGCTGGGCCAACCGCCACACCGGTTCCGTCGACGTCTACACCGAAGGCCGCAAGTTCGTGCACGTGGACATCGAGCCGACCCAGATCGGCCGCGTGTTCACCCCGGACCTGGGTATCGTTTCCGACGCTGGCAAGGCACTGGACGTGTTCCTCGAAGTGGCCCGCGAGTGGAAAGCCGCTGGCAAGCTGAAGTGCCGCAAGGCCTGGCTGGAAGACTGCCAGGAGCGAAAGGCCACCCTGCAGCGCAAGACCCACTTCGACAACGTGCCGGTCAAGCCGCAGCGCGTCTACGAAGAAATGAACCAGGTATTTGGCAAGGACACCTGCTACGTCAGCACCATCGGTCTGTCGCAGATCGCCGGCGCGCAGTTCCTGCACGTGTACAAGCCACGCCACTGGATCAACTGCGGCCAGGCCGGCCCGCTGGGCTGGACCATCCCTGCCGCCCTCGGTGTGGTCAAGGCCGATCCGAAGCGCAAGGTGGTCGCGCTGTCGGGTGACTACGACTTCCAGTTCATGATCGAAGAGCTGGCGGTGGGCGCACAGTTCAACCTGCCGTACGTGCACGTACTGGTGAACAACGCCTACCTGGGCCTGATCCGTCAGGCGCAACGTGGCTTCGACATGGATTACTGTGTACAACTGGCGTTCGAGAACATCAACTCGACCGACGCCGCCACCTACGGTGTCGACCATGTCGCCGTGGTCGAAGGCCTGGGCTGCAAGGCCATCCGTGTATTCGAGCCGGCCGAGATCGCCCCTGCCCTGCTCAAGGCACAGAAGATGGCCGAAGAGTTCCGCGTACCGGTGGTGGTCGAAGTGATTCTCGAACGTGTGACCAACATTTCCATGGGCACCGAGATCAACGCGGTCAACGAGTTCGAAGACCTGGCCCTGGTCGGCAACGACGCGCCAACCGCCATCTCGCTGCTGGACTGATCGCCTGACGCCCCCGTGCCGGCCCCTACCTCAGGGCGCCGGGGGCCTTCATCGCTAGGAGACACAACATGCCTCGCTTCGCTGCCAACCTGTCCATGCTGTTCACCGAACAGGACTTCCTGGCCCGCTTCAAGGCTGCCGCCGATGCTGGTTTCAGCGGCGTAGAGTACCTCTTCCCGTACGATTTCAGCGCTGCCGAGATCAAGCAGCAGCTGGACGCCAACGGTCTGACCCAGGTGCTGTTCAACCTGCCGGCGGGCGATTGGGCCAAGGGTGAGCGCGGTATCACCTGCCACCCTGACCGCGTCGAGGAATTCCGCGCCGGTGTCGACAAGGCCATCGAGTACGCCAAGGTGCTGGGCAACACCCAGGTCAATGCCCTGGCCGGCATTCGCCCACAAGGCCCGGACTGCGCCACCGTGCGCAAGACCTTCGTGGAAAACCTGCGCTACGCCGCCGACAAGCTGAAAGCCGCCGGGATCCGCCTGGTCATGGAAATGATCAACACCCGCGACATCCCCGGCTTCTACCTGAACACCACCAAACAGGCCCTGGAAATCCAGGCCGAGGTTGGCAGCGACAACCTGTTCCTGCAGTACGACATCTACCACATGCAGATCATGGAAGGTGACCTGGCTCGCACCATGGAAGCCAACCTGAAACTGATCAACCACATCCAGTTGGCCGACAACCCCGGCCGCAACGAGCCAGGCACCGGCGAGATCAACTACCGCTTCCTGTTCGAACACCTGGACCGCATCGGCTACCAGGGCTGGGTGGGCGCGGAGTACAAGCCACTGACCACCACCGAAGCGGGCCTGGGCTGGCTGAAGACCCATAACGCTATTTAAGGACCACACGCTCCTACACGGGGCCGCGTTGTCTGCTCCATCGAGATTCAACAAATACAACGAGGTAATCTCTCATGGCTAAAATCGGTTTCATCGGCACCGGCATCATGGGCAAGCCCATGGCTCAGAACCTGCAGAAAGCAGGTCACAGCATCTTCATTTCCACCCACCACGACGCTGCCCCGGCCGACCTGATCGCCGCCGGTGCCGTGGCCCTGGCCAACCCGAAGGAAGTTGCCCAGGAAGCCGAGTTCATCATCGTCATGGTCCCCGACACCCCGCAGGTCGAGAGCGTCCTGTTCGGTGACAACGGCGTGGCCGAAGGCGTGGGCCCGAACAAGGTCGTGATCGACATGAGCTCGATCTCCCCTACCGCTACCAAAGCCTTCGCCGAGAAGATCAAGGCTACCGGCGCTGCCTACCTGGATGCCCCGGTGTCCGGCGGCGAAGTCGGTGCCAAGGCCGCGACCCTGAGCATCATGGTCGGTGGCTGCCCGAAAGCCTTCGAGCGCACCCTGCCGCTGTTCGAAGCCATGGGCAAGAACATCACCCGCGTCGGTGGCAATGGCGACGGCCAGACCGCCAAGGTGGCCAACCAGATCATCGTTGCCCTGAACATCCAGGCCGTTGCCGAAGCCCTGCTGTTCGCCGCCAAGAATGGTGCCGACCCGGCCAAGGTACGTGAAGCCCTGATGGGCGGCTTCGCCTCGTCGAAGATCCTCGAAGTGCACGCCGAGCGCATGATCAAGGGCACCTTCGACCCAGGTTTCCGCATCAACCTGCACCAGAAGGACCTGAACCTGGCCCTGCAAGGCGCCAAGGAACTGGGCATCAACCTGCCCAACACCTCCAATGCACAGCAAGTGTTCAACACCTGCCAGGCCCTGGGCGGCGGCAACTGGGACCACTCGGCGCTGATCAAAGGCCTGGAGCACATGGCCAACTTCTCGATCCGCGACGACAAGTAAGTAATTTTTAGCCTTCACCGGCCTCTTCGCGGGTGAACCCGCTCCCACAGGATTTACGCCGTCTTCAGCCTCTGTGAAGTCCCTGTGGGAGCGGGTTTACCCGCGAAGAAGCCAACACCGTTGAACCTGCGACCACAGGTTCAACGGTGGCACCGAGCAACACCCGCCCCTGGTTCGGCCTGCACGGAGGCAGTTCCAGGGGCGTTTTTGATTCTGCAGAACAACAATAATTGGGAGCCTGCCATGTCGGTCGATCCGCAAAAACTTCTCCGCGAGCTGTTCGACACAGCCATCGCCGCCGCCCACCCCCGTCAAGTCCTCGAACCCTACCTGCCCGCCGACCGCAGCGGCCGGGTCATCGTCATCGGTGCCGGCAAGGCCGCAGCCGCCATGGCCGAAGTGGTCGAGAAGTGCTGGCAGGGCGAAGTCTCCGGGCTTGTTGTCACACGGTACGGTCACGGTGCCAACTGCCAGAAGATCGAGGTGGTCGAAGCCGCCCACCCGGTCCCCGATGCCGCCGGCCTGGCCGTGGCAAAACGCGTGCTGGAACTGGTCAGCAACCTCAGTGAAGACGACCGCGTCATCTTCCTGCTGTCCGGCGGTGGCTCAGCACTGCTGGCCCTGCCCGCCGAAGGCCTGACCCTGGCCGACAAGCAGCAGATCAACAAGGCACTGCTGAAATCCGGCGCCACCATCGGCGAGATGAACTGCGTGCGCAAGCACCTCTCGGCGATCAAGGGCGGCCGCCTGGCCAAGGCCTGCTGGCCGGCCACGGTGTACACCTATGCCATTTCCGATGTCCCGGGCGACCTCGCCACGGTGATCGCCTCCGGCCCTACCGTGGCCGACC
The DNA here is from genome assembly GCF_002113105.1 of Pseudomonas sp. B22(2017). Classification (NCBI taxonomy): domain Bacteria; kingdom Pseudomonadati; phylum Pseudomonadota; class Gammaproteobacteria; order Pseudomonadales; family Pseudomonadaceae; genus Pseudomonas; species Pseudomonas sp. B22(2017). The sequence continues at coordinate 9,291 of NZ_NEJN01000002.1, read as the reverse complement.
CGAGCACCTCGGCCGATGCCCTGGCCATCCTCAAGCGCTACAACATCGAAGCGCCCAAGGCCGTTATCGACTGGCTCAACAACCCAGCCTCGGAAACCGTCAAGGCCGATGACCCGACCCTGGCCCGCAGCCACTTCCAGCTGATCGCCAAGCCCCAGCAGTCGCTCGAAGCCGCCGCGGTCAAAGCCCGCCAGGCCGGGTTCAGCCCGCTGATCCTCGGCGACCTGGAAGGCGAATCACGCGAAGTGGCCAAGGTGCACGCCGGTATCGCCCGGCAGATCGTCCAGCACGGCCAGCCGCTCAAGGCACCCTGCGTGATCCTGTCCGGCGGCGAAACCACCGTGACCGTGCGCGGCAATGGCCGTGGCGGGCGCAATGCCGAGTTCCTGCTCAGCCTCACCGAAAGCCTGAAAGGCCTGCCGGGCGTGTACGCCCTGGCCGGTGACACCGACGGTATCGATGGCTCGGAAGAAAACGCCGGCGCCTTCATGACCCCGGCCAGCTACGCCCGCGCCGAAGCCTTGGGCCTGTCGGCCAGCGACGAGCTGGACAACAACAACGGCTACGGCTATTTCGCCGCCCTGGATGCGCTGATCGTCACCGAGCCGACCCGCACCAACGTCAACGACTTCCGCGCCATCCTGATCCTCGAGACTGCCCAATCATGACGCCTGATAAAAAAGTAAAGATCCTCGCCACCCTCGGCCCTGCGATCAAAGGCATCGACGACATCCGCCAACTGGTAGAAGCCGGGGTGAACATCTTCCGCCTCAACTTCAGCCACGGCGAGCATGCCGACCACGCCCTGCGCTACCAGTGGATCCGCGAAGTCGAGCAGCAACTGAACTACCCACTGGGTATCCTCATGGACCTGCAAGGGCCGAAGCTGCGCGTCGGCCGCTTTGCCGACGGCAAGGTGCAGCTGCAACGCGGCCAGGCCCTGCGCCTGGACCTGGACAACACCCCGGGCGACAGCCGCCGGGTCAACCTGCCGCACCCCGAGATCATCGCCGCCCTCGAGCCGGGCATGGACCTGCTGCTGGACGACGGCAAGCTGCGCCTGCGCGTCACCGCCAAGCACAGCGACGCCATCGACACCGAAGTGCTGGCCGGTGGCGAGCTGTCCGATCGCAAGGGTGTCAACGTGCCGCAAGCGGTGCTCGACCTCTCCCCGCTCACCGAAAAAGACCGCCGCGACCTGGCCTTCGGCCTGGAGCTGGGCGTGGACTGGGTGGCCCTGTCGTTCGTGCAGCGCCCCGAAGACATCACCGAAGCACGCCAGCTGATCGGTGACCGTGCCTACCTGATGGCGAAGATCGAAAAGCCATCGGCGGTCGAACAGTTGCAAGCCATCGCGGAACTTGCGGATGCGATCATGGTGGCCCGTGGCGACCTGGGCGTGGAAGTGCCGGCCGAAAGCGTGCCGCAAATCCAGAAACGCATCATCGGCACCTGCCGCCAACTGGGAAAACCGGTGGTGGTGGCCACCCAGATGCTCGAATCCATGCGCTTCTCGCCAGCGCCGACCCGCGCCGAAGTCACCGACGTGGCCAACGCCGTGGCCGAAGGTGCCGATGCGGTGATGCTGTCGGCCGAGACTGCCTCGGGTGAGTACCCGCTGGAAGCCGTGCAGATGATGAGCAAGATCATCCGCCAGGTGGAGAACGGCCCGGACTATCAGGCCCAGCTCGACGTTGGCCGGCCGAAGGCCGAGGCCACCGTATCGGACGCCATCAGCTGCGCCATCCGCCGTATCAGCGGCATCCTGCCGGTGGCGGTGCTGGTCAACTACAGCGAGTCGGGCGCCTCGACCCTGCGCGCGGCACGCGAGCGGCCACGGGCACCGATCCTGAACCTCACCCCGAACCTGGCCACCGCGCGTCGCCTGAGCGTGGCGTGGGGCGTGCACTCGGTGGTCAACGACCGCCTGCGCCAGGTGGACGAGGTTGTATCCACCGCACTGGAGATTGCCCAGGCACAAGGCATGGCCAGCCGTGGCGACACGCTACTGATCACTGCCGGTGTGCCTTTCGGCAAACCAGGGTCGACTAACACGCTGCGGATCGAGACCTTGATCTGAGATTTCGGGGGCGCCTTGCGCCCCATTCGCAGCACAAGGCTGCTCCTACAAAGGGACCGCGAAAACCTCCCGCTGCGCGGTCCCTTTGTAGGAGCAGCCTTGTGCTGCGAATGGAGGGCAAAGCCCTCCTCGTACACAGAAACACCACAACTGCGGAAAACCCGAGGCCCAAAGAGGCCCACCGCGCCCCATCAACCTCACTGACTGCCCCGATGTACACCAAAAATTTCGTCAACCCGTGCCCCGACTGGGCCACGGCGTTACTCAACGGCTTCAGCCAGGTGCTGCTGCTGCGCAACCCCCTGTGCGGCCTGTGCTGCCTGCTGGCCATCCTGCTGACCGCCCCCGGCCTGGTCGGTGGCGCCCTGCTCGGCGCCCTGGCCGGCCTGCTCACCGCCCAGGCTCGTGGCTACGACCGTGCCGACCGCCAGGCAGGCCTGTACAGCTACAACGGCGTACTGATCGGCATCCTGATCAGCGCCGTGCTGCCCTGGTCGGTCATCCTGCCGCCACTGATCATCGCCGCTGGCGGCCTGTCCAGCATCATCACCCACCAGTGGCGCAAGCGCGGCGGCAAGCTGCTGATCGCCTACACCGCACCCTTCGTGCTGCTGGGCTGGGCCGTATTGCTGATCGCCAGCCCCTCGCCCAGCGGCTTCGTCGAAGCCGACCCGCTGTACGCGTTGGCGCGCGGCGTGGGCCAGATCTTCCTGCTCGACCAGCCCCTGGCCGGCCTGCTGATCAGCATTGGCATGTTCATCGCCAACCCCTATGCCGCAATGTGGGCGGTGATCGGTTCGGCCATTGGGGGCGGCGTAGCGCTGCTCGCGGACCAGGCACAGGCAGCGTGGATGGGCCTTTACGGTTTCAACGCTGCGCTGGCGGCACTGGCGTTCAGCAGGCAAGGTGAAAAGCCGTGGGTGACACTGCTGGCCATCGCCCTGGCCCTGCTGCTGCAACCGCTGTTCAAGCTGCTACCGGTGCCCGGCCTGACCGCGCCGTTCGTCGCCGCATGCTGGCTGATGCACCTGGGTAACCACCTGGCCCAGCCCAGGCAGCGTGACGCCAGCCGCTTGCACAGCTGAAATGCAGCCCCTAGGCTCAGCCCATCGCTTTTGTGGAACGAGCCAATGAACAACCCTGCGAGCCTGCGCGAGCAGCTCTACATCATCGTCTTCCAGACCGATACCGTGGCTGGAAGACGCTTCGACAAGATCCTCCTGCTGATCATCCTGGCCAGCCTGGTTACCGTCATCCTCGACAGCATCGACGAAGTGCACCAGGGCTACGCCGGCCTGCTGGCCGGCATCGAGTGGGGCTTTACCGCGATCTTCCTGGCCGAATATCTCACCCGCCTTTACTGCTCGCCCAAGCCGCTGCGCTATGCCTTCAGCTTTTATGGCCTGGTCGATCTGCTGGCAATCGTGCCGGGAATCATCGCGCTGTACTACAGCGACGCCCAGTACCTTCTGATCATCCGCGTGATACGGATGCTGCGGATCTTCCGCGTGCTCAAGCTCAGCCCGTACCTCAAGCAGGCCCATTACCTGATGGAGGCGCTGCGCGGCAGCAAGCAGAAAATCATCGTGTTCCTGGTGACGGTATCGACCCTGGTGACGGTGTTCGGCACCTTGATGTATGTGATCGAAGGGCCTGAGCATGGCTTTACCAGCATTCCCAAGGGCATCTACTGGGCCATCGTTACCCTGACCACGGTGGGCTTCGGCGACATCGTGCCGAAAACCCCGCTGGGGCAGGTGCTGTCGTCGCTGGTGATGATTACCGGTTATTCGATCATCGCCGTACCGACCGGGATCTTTACCGCCGAGCTGGCCAATGCCATGCGCGGGGAGCAGTTGCAGCACTCCTGCCCGAACTGCAGCAAGAAAACTCACGAGCATGGCGCGGCGTTCTGTTCCCGGTGCGGAAGCGGACTGTTTCCAAAGCTGTGATGTTGGCGGCTGTGGCTGTGAGCCGCAGCCGACCATCGCAAGTTTTGACTATCGGCGAATTTGTCTAATCCCTGCATTCAGCCGGTCCTGATTGCTATTGAAACCCGGAGCGCCGCTTTCATTCCACTCTTCAGCTGTAAACCAACTTTTCATCACTTTTTCCAGCGCAGCAGCCCCAGCCTCATTGGGTTCGAAAGTAGTTGTTGCAATCGGCTTTGAGCGTACTCTGACGAAACCATAATTTCCAGCAACACCATCAGTGATAGAAAAATTGTAATCCTTCATTGAATCGCCTTTCAGATCAATTATCAACCCACCCTTAACATAAACCTCGCGCCCGCCAAAGTTCTCATGAGTTGCTGTCCTCGGCAACAGATCCGGAGCCTCTCCCCGAGCCAATCTGTAGTGTTTGTAACCATCACCCTGAGCCTCATATAAATATATACTTCTACGCTCATCAGCAGATCTCTTTTTAAGCAGCTGTTTCAAAAGCCCCGTCGGCAAACCTTTTTCTTTCATGAAGCTGGTTGTACCAGTTCGACGCCACGGCATGAAAAGCTTTGTAATATTTACGCGACCTGAAGGATCCAAACCATTGACCGGATCAGAGGCACAGTAGGCATAACTATTGATACCGCCTTTATTGAAAGGACTTAAATGATCAGGCGAAAGGAAGCGCATAAGTCTTGGCACAAACTGACGATGCCCGTTTCCTAGAAGATAACCACTTGTTACAAAATCGAGTCTTTCACCATTAAAAGCTTGCCTACCCTCCATACCATTGTACGTGCCAAATCCGTAGGGCGTATATGAGAGTTCATTAATTTCATTGGCAACCTCCCCATACACTGTCCCTGTATCACTACTCATTAGCAGCTTGGTGCTGGCCCCCAACGACGCAAGCGGCCATCTTGATACAGAGAAAAAATTCAGGTTTTTCTCACTCTCTTCGACTACCAATCTATTTTTGCAATAGAAAATTCGAACCCTTCTCATAAATCACCCTTAAGTCCTTTAATTCTACACAATAATTCTGCCTTGACTTTCGCAATGACATCAAACCGCCCCATCAACTCCAATTGCAGTTTCAGGCCTATTCTGGGTACTTTTTATTTGAACTGGCTACTGGTAAATTTATCAGGTCTTATGCCAAAGCCCTCAGCCCAGCGCCTGTCGCCAGCACGCCATCCTTACAAAGATCGCGTATGATTTAAGTTCGATGCGATCAACGTGACTGACCTCAACAGCAGCGCTGCTGTTGGCATAAACAAAGTATTTTTTGTTCTTTAACTACCACTACTCCACCCGCTATAGTCGCAGGCAAACTGCCAACACCTTCTCGATAACAAGGAAGCAACGTGAAAAAACTCTTCACCGCCTCGCTGCTCGCCGCAGGCCTTGCCCTGGGCAATTTCGCCCAGGCTGCCCCCACCCTGCTCAACGTTTCCTACGACGTGATGCGCGACTTCTACAAGGACTACAACCCGGCCTTCCAGAAGCACTGGGAAGCCGAGCACAACGAGAAGGTCAACGTGCAGATGTCCTTCGGCGGCTCGAGCAAGCAGGCGCGAGCGGTGATCGATGGCCTGCCGGCCGATGTCATCACCATGAACATGGCCACCGACATCAACGCCCTGGCCGACAACGGCAAGCTGGTGCCGGACAACTGGGTAACCCGCCTGCCGAACAACAGCGCGCCGTTCACCTCGGCCACTGTGTTCATCGTGCGCAAGGGTAACCCCAAGGCGCTGAAAGACTGGCCCGACCTGCTCAAGGATGGCGTACAGGTGATCGTACCCAACCCCAAGACCTCGGGTAACGGCCGCTACACCTACCTGTCGGCCTGGGGCTATGTGCTAAAGCAAGGCGGTGATGAAAACAAGGCCAAGGACTTTGTCGGCAAGCTGTTCAAGCAGGCGCCGGTATTGGACACCGGTGGCCGCGCCGCCACCACCACCTTCATGACCAACCAGATCGGCGACGTGCTGGTGACCTTCGAGAACGAAGCCGAGATGATCGCCCGCGAGTTCGGCCGCGACCAGTTCGAAGTGGTCTACCCGAGCGTGTCGGCCGAAGCCGAGCCGCCGGTCAGCGTGGTCGACAAGGTGGTGGCGAAGAAAGGCACCCAGGCAGCGGCCGAGGAATACCTGAAGTACCTGTGGTCGCCAGCCGCACAGGAAATCGCCGCACAGAACTACCTGCGCCCGCGTGATGCGACGGTACTGGCCAAGTACACCGACCGCTTCCCGAAAGTGGACTTCCTGTCGGTGGAGAAGACCTTTGGTGACTGGCGCACCGTGCAGAAGACCCACTTCAATGATGGTGGGGTGTTTGACCAGATCTACACCAACAATCAGTAATTGATGCATGCAGGTCCGGCCCTATCGCCGGCAAGCCAGCTCCCACAGGGACTCCACAGTACTCAAGACCTGTGCAGTACCTGTGGGAGCTGGCTTGCCGGCGATAGGGCCGGTACAGGCAACATCAGACCTGGCGGAATACCAGAGCCTTCAAGCCCCCCGCCGGGTCCACGTCAGGAAACTCCGGCGGGTTCTCCAGCCGCTCGACAAATGCCAGCGACGGCGCCTGCTCCGCCATCCCCTCGATCAGAAACTCTGGCCCGATGCCCGGGTCGTTCACGCATGCCAGCACCGTCCCGCCCTCGCTCAACAACTCCGGCAAGCGCCGCAGAATCTTCGCGTAATCCTGGGTCAGCACAAAACTGCCGCGCTGGAAGGTCGGTGGGTCGATGATGATCAGGTCGTAAGGCCCGTACTTGCGCACCTTGCCCCACGACTTGAACAGCTCGTGCCCCAGGTAGGCCACCCGCGACGCATCGTGGCCATTGAGGCGGTGGTTGTCGCGGCCCCGGGACAACGCCGACTTGGCCATGTCCAGGTTAACCACCTGCTGGGCGCCACCGGCAATCGCCGCCACCGAGAAACCGCAGGTGTAGGCAAACAGGTTCAGCACGCGCTTGCCCGCCGCCTGCTCGCGAACCCAGCGCCGACCATAGCGCATGTCGAGGAACAGGCCATTGTTCTGCCGCACGCCCAGGTCCAGCAGGTAGGCCAGCCCATCCTCGACCACCTCGCGCTGCTGGCACGGTTCGCCCAGCAGCCACTGGCCCGGGCTGTCGGGCAGGTAGCGATGCTGGAGAAGGATGGCTTGACCAGTCCACTGTGGACGCTCGGCGAGCGTGAGCAGCATGGATTCCAGTTCAGCCAGCTGGCCGCCAGGCGGCTCACGGAACAGGGCGACCGATAGCACGCCTTGCAGCCAGTCCACGGTGACCTGCTCCAGGCCCGCCCAGCAGCGGCCGCGGCCGTGGAACAGGCGGCGGGTTTCCTGCGGGGCAGGGTCGAGGGCGGCGAGCAGGTGTTGCTCCAGAGTCTGGATCGGCGAAGTCATCATGGGTCGCAAGCTGGCAAAAGCGGCATTCTACCCCCAGAGGGCGCTTCGCGCCCTATCGCCGGCAAGCCAGCTCCCACAGGTCCTGCGCAAGCTTTGAGAACTGTGCATTACCTGGGAGCAACTTGTACTGCCTGTACTGGCCTCATCGCTGACAAGCCAGGCTCCTATAGGTACTGCGCATGGCTTGAGCCCGATGCGGTCGAAGTGGGAGCTGGCTTGCCGGCGATAGGCCGCAAAGCGGCCTCAATGGCCCTTGACCGCTATCGTCCTGGGCCGGAACCACCACCCCTGCTGCATCCCCGCCGCCGCCAGCAGGATCAACGCCACCCCCAGCCACTGCAACGGTGCCAGCCGGTGCCCGAACGCCACCCAGTCCACAAGAATCGCCGCAATCGGGTAGATGAACGACAGCGCGCCGGTCAACGCCGTGGGCAAGCGCTGGATGGCGCTGTACAGCAACACATACATCAACCCGGTGTGCACCATGCCCAAGGTCACCAGGCTGGCCAGCGCCGGCACTTCACCCGGCAACCCGCCAAGCTTGACCCACGGCGCCAGCAACAGCACACCCGTGGCCACCTGGATCAGCGCGATCAGGTGCGGTGGCGTGCCACTCAGGCGCTTGATGATCAACGCCGCGATGGCATACAGGAAGGCCGCCCCCAGCGCCAGCGCAATGCCCAGCAAATAGTCCTCACCGCCACCCTGCCCCGCGCCATGGGCACTGACGATGGCCAGCATGCCGAGGAACGCCACGCTAAGCCAGGTAACTTTGGCCAGGGTGATCTTCTCGCCCAGGAACACCGCCGCCAGCCCCACCAGCATGAACGGCTGCACGTTGTACACCGCCGTGCCGATGGCAATCGACGCCCGCGAGTAGGAGGCGAACAGCAACACCCAGTTGCCGACAATGGCCACACCGCTGGCAATCGCCAACAGGAACGCCGTACGGCTTATCGCGCCAGGCCGCAGAAAGCCGAACCCCGCGCAAATCGCCAGCAAGGTCACGGCACCGAACACGCAACGCCAGAACACCACCTCCAGCACCGGCTGGCCAGATACCAGCACGAACCAGCCGATGGTCCCGGAAATCAGCATGGCGGCAACCATTTCCAGCGAGCCACGACGCAATGAACTGTCCATCTCAAACCTCCTGTTGACGATGGCAACAGTATGCAAAGGTTGCTGCCCGGCCTTCCAGCGCATAACGAAGGAAGATTGGCCAGTTTGCCTTTACTATCAAGGCAAATCACGCGAATAACCTGATTGAGGTGACCATGACCGATGCCATCGACCAACTGCTGATCAACGCGCTGATGGAAGACTCGCGCCGCTCGCTCAAGGCCCTGGCGCAGATCAGCGGGCTGTCTTCACCCAGCGTCAGCGAACGCCTGCGTCGCCTGGAGGAACGCGGCGTGTTGCGCGGTTACACCGTAGAGGTCGACCCACGCGCCTTTGGCTACCAACTGCAGGCCATCGTGCGCATCCGCCCGCTACCCGGGAAGCTGCAGGAGGTGGAACGGCAGATCATCGCCATTCCCGAATTCACCGAGTGCGACAAGGTAATTGGCGAAGACTGCTTCATTGCCCGCCTGCATGTTCGCTCGATGGAGCAACTGGACACGCTGCTCGACCGCCTCTATACGGTGGCCGAAACCAATACGGCGATCATCAAGAAGACACCGGTCAAGCGGCGGTTGCCGCCGATGGATTGAATCTGCCTGTGCGGGCCTCTTCGCGGGTAAACCCGCTTGTATGGTTAGACTTGAAGGGGTGGTGGGACTAAATGCCCGATTCTGACTGTTCACAGCAGTACAGACCGTGGGAGACATCGCCCCACCCCTT